>VGMT01000001.1 GCA_016866335.1 Bacteroidota bacterium
GCTGATCTGAGCATCCCAATTGATTAAGTGTTGAATGCGGTACTTTAAAATACCAGGGTCAGCACCTGAATTTACCGAGGTGTTGCTGTACGATATGGCAATGGTGTCGTAGGTTGTTGGGAAAACATTGTTTACTTTAACTATATTCTGGCCAAACTCGTAGTTTGAATCCAACGATATGGGCATGGTGTAGGTGTATCCGAAATTAAAATCGACCGACCAATATTTGGCGGGTTGGTATTGCAAATATGCAATGGCTTCGAGCCCGGTAATGCGGGCTGGCCCGGTATTGAAAAACTTAAAGCCTTTGATTAGGGAATCCGTTGGATTCAAATTTGAATTAAAGAATCCAACAAAGGCGAATTCCACATAATCGGTGTACTCTTGCCAAAATCCCGAGAAGTCAACAAAACCTCGAATTTTCTTACCCATTTTGTAAAGCTGCTTGATCCCAAGCTCAGCACTCCAGCTTGTTTCAGGCCTTAAATTGGGATTGGCAAAGAAACCGCTGCCACCGCTGGTGGTCGAAATATACCGTTCGCCGATGGTTGGGAATCGAAAGCCTTGGCCCCAAGAACCACGAATGTAGGTGCCCTCGCTGGCTCTGAAATTGGCTCCTACACGAAACACGGGCTTGTTGTCGGTTACCTCATTGACCTTAAAATACTCCCAACGCGCTCCGCCCGTTACTGTAAGCCGTTTGAAAAATTTCTTTTCCAATTGCAGGTATCCAGCCGCGTTCAGGGCAATGCTCGTTGAATCGCCGGTTCCATTGTCGCTAAATACCCCTCCGGTACTCCAGGTGTGGGTAAATGATACCCCTGCTGTTACGCTCAAATCTTTGGTTAAAAAGGGTAGGGCGGTAGATTTGCTGAAATCTTTGTTGAATTGGTATTCGGCAAAACTGGTTCTGGAGCGGCTGTCTTGAACATTTTGGGCGGGTTTGGGCCCCACATCTCCGTCAGAAATGCTTCCAAAAAGCCGCCCCCTAAGCACGTGCCGGCTGCCTTTGCTGCCTCCGTAGGTGATGTAAGGGTCTAAGTAGAAAAAAACATTGCTGAAATTGGTCAGGCTGCCCGGTGCCATTTTAAAAATATTGGTGTCGGCATCTTGCCAAAAAAAAGATTGTGATTCGTTCATCAACATGGCGTTTCCATTCAATCCAAAAGAAAGTCCCTCGATCGACTTGATTCGGAAACGGGTATTGAAATTGGCACGAACGCTGTGCTCGTATTCTCCGTCGTTTATGCGTGAGGTGTCAAAGTCCCCAGGCAGAGATTTAAGAGGCTCGCCACCCTTAAACCCTTGGTCGTAAATGGCTTGGGCTCCTACCACCAAATCCATTTCCCATTTTTCGTTTTTGGGTTTAATGATGCGCGAATGCAGCACATTCATTCCTGATTTCATGTTGTTGAATGATTTTCCTTGCCAGGGCGAAGCAGCAGGTCCAGAGGGTTCGCTATACATTCCAGAAAATAGGCTGATTTTGGTTTGGGGCTTTTGGCTGGGGAAAGCAGTCCGGATGTTGATGACACCATTGGAAGCACCTGAGCCGTAAAGGACTGAAGATGCTCCTTTTACTACCTCAATTTGTGAGGTATTTTCCATGGGATAGAAGCTCCACATGGGTCGCCCGGCATCGGCCCGAAGAATGGGCATATCGTCGATTAAAACCAAAACCCGGCTTCCAAGTCCAGAGCTCCACCCGCTGCCTCCACGCACCTGTGGTTCGGCATCAATAATAGAAACACCCGGAATTTGTTCAATAACCAAATCGGCGCTAATGGCATTCCTGGCCTGAATTAGTTCTGGTTTGATAAGCGAAACCGAAACGGTGGCTTCTTCAATTTTTTGAGGACTTCGGTTTTCTGAATATATCACCTCGTTTAATTCTAAAACCGAAGATTCCAGTTTGACGTTCAGTTTGACGGTTTTTCCCGCATTCAGCTCTACGGTTTCTGTTTTTGATGTAAAGCCAACCGCCGAAAAATGGACGATAAAGGTGCCCGGTTTCGATTCCAGTTTGTAATTCCCATTAAAATCGGTTACCGCTCCTTTGACATTCGACAAATCGCTTGATTTTTGTCCTGGGGTCGTCAAATAAATAGTAACCAAGGGGACGGGCTCCCCGGTTTCATCGCTGTTGACCTTTCCTTCAACATAACCAATTTGGGCTTGTACTCCAATCGAAAATAAACACGCCAACAGTGCAGTAAAAAAGGATATTCCGTACTTCATGCATTCTAAATCTCGGGTAAAAAAAACGATTATTGCCTTAACGTTAAGGCAAAACGAAGTCAAAGATGTACGTTTTTTAAGGAATTTGGAAATATTCGCCCGCCGAAAGTGGAAGGCATCGTGGATCTTGAAGCAGGATACTCCATTGTTTTTCAGTGGGTTGTTCAGATTTTCCGAACCGAGACACCAATCCTTTACCCGGTTTTTGAATGTCGTGGGTTCGGGTAAAATACCGGGGCTTTAGTTTTGCCAAGGTTTGTTGGTGGTACTTAAATCCTAAAGCTATTTCACCGCCCAACCAAAAAGGCAATTTGTATCCACCCACAGCCGAAATCCACACATCAATTTGGTCGGGCATGCTGGGGTTGTCAGCATGAAAGCCGTGAGGCGTATAAAAAATCCGTTTCCCCTCGGCCTGAATAAGCCAACCGGAGTGTAAAAAATGACGGCCTACCTTTTCACAGGTAAAGGGGCCTATGCTGCCTTTGTGTGAAATTTGCTTAGAAAAAGCCTTGGGCCCCTTGAAGCCAAGCACAATTTCAGCCCCTTTCATCTTGAGTTTATTTAAGGTGTCCAGGTGGAAATGGTCGGAAAAAGGGAAGGCCACAAAAACCGAAAAATTCCCAGGTAAGGCCTGATATCCAGGAGAATAATCGGGCAGCCATTGGGTATTAAACCAAGCCGGTCCGTTGCTTTGAACTCCCTGAAACCAAGGATCCAAAACCAAATGGCCTTGGTCGGTTGAAATCAACCAACTGGAATCCGAATTTAGCCGTTGAATCAGCATGCCAATGGCGTTTTTGGGTGATTGGAATAACCTAAAACGAAGGGTTTAGGATTTTGTAGGGTTTGCGGTAGGGATTGAGCCGGGTAGCGCGCAAAGGGCGAAGTGCGGGGTTCCGCGTGCTGCGGAGGCGACTTCAGGAGCCACCGCAAAGCCGCTGGACCCCCCACTGAGCCCTGCGTACTACCGGTGAAAGCCCGCAACCGCCCCCCCAAAAAAACCTTATTCACCGTTGGAACTTCGAAATGGGAACAACATAGGCACGCGCTTGCGGTAATCTTGATAGTCCTTTTTGCGGCTTAACTGCCTGTTTTCCATCATGGGAATGCTGGCCAGCAGAATCAACAAGGTTATGCCAAGTGCGCCTGAAAATGTCCACCAATAATCGGGAGAACTTGCCATGCCAAACAAGAAAATTCCCCACCAAAAAGCAATTTCGCCGAGGTAATTGGGGTGGCGAGAAATACTCCACAAACCAGTTTTAAAGGTCTCGTCGGGCGAAAGTTTGCCCGAAATGCTCGCCATAAAACGTTGGTCGTCGGCCACCGTTTCAAGCAAAATGCCACCCATGGTTAGAACGATAGCAATGCCATCGATAAAGTTAAGTTGATGGCCAGAAATGCTGGGCGAAAAAACAGCTTGAAAAGGAGTGCAGGCAAGGAATACAAACAACGTTGGAATCAAATGCAGGCTTAAAAAAGAAATGGGCCAATAGGCTTTTTTAAACTTTAAACGCATGGAAACATAGCGAAAATCTTCGTGTTGAAACCCACGCCAAGATCGAGCCCAATTGTAGGTGAGCCTCCAGGCCCAAAATGAAACCAACATGAACACAATTCCGGCCCGCACCAAAGCATGAGGGGGAGCCTGGGCCAACAGCCCCGAATCGGCCTGACCATACCAAAACATAAAAAGAAGTGGAGGGGCCACACTCCAATACGCGTCGTACATACTGGAGTTGTTAAAACCCAAGCTGAAAAAATAGATGATGACCGTTGCTGTAATATCGACCAGCAGCAATTGAAGCAAGGGGTGAATGTCGTTTAAATAGGGAAGGGCTACGCCGGCCCCAACTATGGCCGAAAGGTAGGCCATGGCGACCCAAAACAAATCGGTTTCTTTTCGAATGGAACTCAGTTCAGGGTTTGATTTCAAAGTTGAAGGCATTTTTAAGGTCAAGTAAACTGGGGTTTGTTTCGGCCATTGCGTTGAATTTCTCTTCGGCTGTGTAGGGTTTAGTAGTTTGTTCGCTGAGCTTTATCTCGCTAATCAATTCGATAAAATCGTTTTCAAGGTTGCTGCGCAGGTGCTGCAACAAATCAGCGCCGATTTCCACAAACGTGGTTTGCAAACCGGCATGCGGTATGTAAAACACCAATGAGGTAGGCGATGTTTGCTCCATTTCTACGCGACTAAGCATTTGGGCGGCAACCATTTTGCCCTGGGTACTTAAGATTTGAGAAAAGGCCAAAACAGACTCCTGCAATTCGGCCAACGAAAAGGGCTTGTTCGCTTGAGGAATAAAAACCTCTTGGCTGGTATTTTGCCGGGCGTTTTCGTCTAAAATCGACAGGGTTCCCGTGTTGAACTGACCTCGGCGGCGCAGGAGTTTGGGCGCCTCTTCGCTTGCGCCTTCTGCAGGTTTTGCCGTTCCAGAATCCGAACTGGGCGAATCCAAAGGAAGGGTGGTTTCGGTTTGAACAGGCTGGGGAGCCAATTCAGGCTCGACCTGAGTAATCAGCGCATCGTTGACAGGTTGGTCCACGTATTTTTCACCCGGATCTAAATTAACAAGGGAATCGGATTCTGCGGTTTGGTTGGCCGGTGCATCGGAATGAACCGCCGGAGCCGGCGTTGATTCCACAGATTGAATTTCAGCTGTTGGGCTTAAAATCTCAGAACTGCTGGGTGGAGGATTGGCAGGGGAAGGACTTGCTACGCCGGCCAAGGACTCCGCCTGAACGGGCTTTGAAGTTTGGGCGGAAGGGGCTTGAGCTTGAGCGGCTGAAGAAGGTGCCGAGCCTGTTTGGCTTGGTTTTGAAGCAGAAGGGCTTGCTTGTTCTGATCCATTGCCGGGACCTTGAGGACTGGTTTGCAAAAGGGCGGCCAGCTTTAACAGCGAAAGTTCAAGGTGAAGGCGCTTGTTGTTGGCCAGGCGGTATTGGGCATCGGACTGGTTCATTAGATCTAACACCGCCAGTTTGGTTTCAAGTGAAAACAAATTAGACTGTTCAACGTACCGTTCGCGAAGAGCCTCGGTGGCTTCCAGTAGTTTTACCGTTGCCGGTGAATGCACCACAAGCAGGTTTCTTAGGTGTTCGCATAGCCCTCCCAGCAGGTATGCCCCGTCAAAACCAAGCTGCAAAATTTCATCTAGTTTTAAAAGAAGTTCCGAGGTTTGATTGGTTCGGCCCATTTCCAACAGCTGAAAATGGTAATCGTAATCCAGAATATTCAGGTTTTCAATCACTTCCTTGTATCCGAATCGGTTGCCCGAGAAGGTAACAATGCGGTCGAAAATGGACAGGGCATCGCGCAGCGCCCCGTCGGCTTTCATGGCAATGACATGCAGCCCACCTTCCTCGGCCTCAATGCCTTCCTTCATGGCAATTTTCATCAGGTGGCCGGTAATATCGTCTACCGTAATGCGCCTGAAATCAAAAATTTGGCAACGCGAAAGAATGGTAGGCAGGATTTTGTGTTTTTCGGTGGTAGCCAAAATGAAGACCGCGTGGGCGGGCGGTTCTTCCAGCGTTTTCAAAAAAGCATTGAAGGCAGCCGCAGAAAGCATGTGTACCTCATCGATAATGTACACCGAATGGGAACCCACTTGGGGCGGAATTCGTACCTGACCTATTAAATCACGAATGCCTTCAACGCTGTTGTTGGAAGCGGCATCCAGTTCATGGATGTTAAAGGAATGAGAGGTTTGAAAGCCAACGCAGGAATCGCAGGTGCCGCAGGGCTCCATCTCGGGGCTGGGTTTCATGCAATTTATTGATTTTGCAAGGATTCTAGCGCAGGTGGTTTTGCCCACCCCTCTAGGTCCGCAAAACAACAGTGCATGAGGTATTTTTTTGTTGGTCAGTGCATTGCGAAGGGTCCCTGTGATGTGCAGTTGCCCAACCACATCGTCGAAAGATAAGGGGCGGTATTTTCGAGCTGAAACAATAAAATCTTCCATGTAAAAAGTGCTTACAACAAAGATAGCATTTCCTTGAGCGAAAGAAATGCATACCGGGCTCGTAAGATGCGATTGAAAATGCAAAGGCGAAAGGGTATCGGCTTTGAGCTAAGTTTGATTTTGGTTCTTTTATTGTGGGCGGCAAACGGGCTTTCGCGGGTTGTCCGCGGGTGCCGTAAGGCGGGCCCAGCGGGCTTGCGGTGGCTCCTAAAGTCGCCTCCGCGCCGCGCGGGCCCGGCTACGGCACCCTTGCGGGCAACCCTGCTCAATCCCTGCCGCGGGCGGCTTTGAATGAAAACCTGAGGCCTTAAACCAGAATGCAAGGAAATAGAATAATCCTATGGTTTAATCAGTGAAAATTGGGCCCAATTGACGAACCTAGAATTTCTGGGAACTCCTTAGATTAAAGTAAAGCTGAAAAACCGCGGCAAGCCCCATGGTCAGTAAGCAGCCAATCGGATTTAACCACAAATAGGCCAAACCTGAAACGTGGTTTGGAAGAATATGGGTATCAAAATACAAGAATAGCACCACGGCTTCGCTAATCAAACCCGCCAGCAGTAGGGCCCTTCCTTGTACAAACCGCAAGAAAAATGCCGTACAAAAAATACCCAAAATGGTTCCATAAAAAAGGGAACCAATAATATTTACCGCTTCAATTAGGTTGTCGAACAAAGAAAAAATCAAAGCAAAAAAGATGGCAACCACTCCCCAAGCGGCCGTTGCCAGCCTGTTGGCCATTAATTGCCCAGAATCTGATTTAGGTAATATCCCCATTGGCCTTAGAAAATCCATTGCGGTTACAGAACCTAAGGCGCTTAATTCTCCCGATGTGGACGACATAGCAGCCGCAAATATCATGGCAAGCAATAAACCCACCAACCCGATTGGCAAATAACCCATTATAAACGATAAGAATATGTAGTCTCCGTCGTTGCTGTCTTCCTGGGGAAGATGTTTTTTCATTAAGACCTTTACCGATTCCCTTAATTTTTTCTCTGATTCAAGGCTGTTCAAATACGATTCTTTAAATTCCGGTTCAGGAATGCTACCTGCCGACCAAGAACGAATGCTTTTTTGCCGCTCTTGGTTTAAATTTTGGTATTCGTTGTTTAAAACCGTCAAAGAATCTTTGGCGGCAGATTTCTGCAATTCCGACCATTGAACGGAATTAAAATGCAAGGGTTGGGGGTTGAATTGAAAAAAAATAAAAACCAAAACACCAACAAACAGAACTAAAAACTGCATCGGAATTTTAAATACCCCATTGAACAATAATCCTAAGCGGCCTTCACGAACATTCTTGCCCACCAAATACCTTCCAACCTGCGATTGGTCGGTACCGAAATAACTTAGGGAAAGAAAAAAACCGCCAAGTAAACCACTCCAAATGGTATATCGATTTGATAAATCGGGTGTCCAATCAATGGCATTCATTTTGCCGGCCATTCCTGCCAATTCTAGTCCCTGAGAAAGGGGAATATGTTTTTGAATGTACACCAAGAGCAAAGCCAATGCTACCAAAAGCCCGCCAAGCATAACAGCCATTTGTTGTTTCTGGGTAATGGCCACAGCTCGGCTACCTCCAGTGGTGGTGTAGGCAATAACCAGCAAGCCAATGCAGATGTTGGTTAGGCTTAAATTTAATCCCAATAAGGTGCTTAAAACAATGGACGGGGCATAAATGGTAATTCCAGCAGCCAAGCCACGTTGAATCAAAAACAAAAAAGCAGTGTACCATCGAGCCCATTTTCCAAATCGGTGCTCTAAAAATTCGTAGGCAGTGTACACCTGCATTTTATAATACAGAGGGATAAACACAGCCGAAACGACCAAAATAGCCAAAGGCATCCCTAAATAAAATTGAATAAAGCCCAAACCGTCTTGGTAGGCTTTTCCTGGAACCGAAATAAAAGTAACCGCCGAGGCTTGGGTTGCCATGACAGAAATTCCTATGGTCCACCAAGGCATTTGTCGGTTGCCCAGCAAATACGATTCAGCGTCCATTTGCTTGCGGGTTGCGTACATCCCATAAGCCACAATGCCTAAAAGGGTGCCCAGCAAAACAAACCAGTCTAACCAATGCATGCTAACGGTAATATGAGGATAAACAATGCAAGCCTACCACAATGATTATTTCAATAATTAAAAGCAGCAGGTACCAAGGCCAAAATCGCGAATTTGGTTCAGAAGGGTGCTGCATATTTCAAAAGTAAAAGCCTTGGGTTTCCATTTTTTACAAATCCGTCTTTTCCGGATTACGAAACCAGTTGGCATATTTTGGATACCGCTCAACCGTACCTATCAAAATCGTTTCAATTTCTTCGGGCTTTAATTCCCGCAGAGGTTTTGCGGGAATTCCTGCATAAATCCAACCTGATTTTAGGTGGGCGCGCTCAGGAACTAGAGCTCCAGCAGCAACCAAGCAATTGGATTCAATAACAGCATGGTCCATTACAATGGCTCCCATGCCTACCAAAACCCGGTCATGTATGCGGCAACCATGAACCATGGCTCTGTGGCCAAGAGAAACGTCTGAGCCAATATACAGCCCTGCTTTTTCAAAGGTGCCATGCAAAATGGCACCGTCTTGAATATTAACTCTGTCCCCAATTCGAATTTCGTGAACATCTGCCCGCACCACCGATTGGAACCAAAACGTGCAATCTGAGCCAGATTGAACATTTCCGACGATGGTAGCGTTTGGAGCCACCCAATTGTTTGGCCCCAGTTGGGGGCTAAAACCGCGTACCGGTAAAATTAAAGGTCCATTCATTCTAGTAAATCGTTTTGAAGTGGAACATGCCAAACCCATTTTTCTTCGAAATAGGGCTCTTTGAACCATTGGCTTACAGGGCTTGAGGTGGGTTGCCGCCTAAACCCTGAGAATGCCGCCGAGCCTATGTCGGGGCCTTTTAAATAATACAATCCATGTTGAGCTTTGCCCTTTTTGATTAAAAGGTGTTTTGCCCGGTTGTAAAAGTCTGGCAAAGGCTCAACTGCGCGCCCGGTAATGTATTCAGCGGTTAATTTCAAGGCTTCTATTCTGCTGTTTACCACTTCAACATTGTTCAGTTCTAAGGCCTCAACAACGGCTTGAGCCACCGTTAATTTTTTTTGAATGGAATCAACCAGCACAAACGAGACTTCAGGCATGGCAATGGCCAGTGGTATTCCTGGAAAGCCGCCACCGGTGCCCAGGTCAATACAGCGTGAGCCAGATTCAAATGGATGTGCCTTATATATGGCTAAGCTGTGCAAAAAATGGTGCAATTCTATGTTGTCGATGTCTTTTCTTGAAATAACATTGATCTTTTGATTCCATTCTATGTACTGTGCCGCAGCCTGCTCGAATTGTTGGCATTGTTCTTTCGAAAATTCGGTAAAGTATGACTTCAGGGTATTCATATATTATTGTGGCCGGCTCCGGGTTAGTTTTTGCTGCAAGGCAACTCTGGCTCTGCTTAAATTTGCTTTTACTGTACCTGTTGGCCTTTTTGTTTTTTCAGCAATTTCTTCAATGCTAAGTCCTTCAAAATAAAATAGTTCCACAACTATCTTAAAGTCCGGCTTTAGGTCAGCAACCAAAGCCCGAATTTCGGCATGCTTTTGATCGCGGATTAAATTTTGTTCAGGGTTCAGGTCTTGATCTGGAATGGGAAACTCGCGAATCCTATCTGGATGCTCCAATTTGGGTTGCAAGGGTTGGGTGGGCAATGTGCGCTTGCGGCCAAAGTCGATGGCGGTATTTTTTGCAATGGTAAACAGCCAGGTAGAAAAGGTGAAATCGGGCCTGTAGTTAGGCAGATTTCGAAAGGCCTTTTCAAAAGAGAGGTTGGTTAGATCTTCAGCATCATCAAGATTTTGCACTAGGCGTATTAAAAAAACCCGAATGGGTTCTCGGTACCTTTTCATCAATTCCGAAAATGCAGTTTGGTCGTTCAGCTTTACAGCCCTTTGAATCAATTCCATGTCGGTCATTCCTCTCTACCCTTGTATTGTTCAACTAAGGTAAACCTGAATTCCAAAACCCTTTGCACCCAAATCAATTTCATAATTTAAGAATTGGAATTCCAGGTTTTACTTGTATTGGTAGGTTTTTGAAGCAAAATCAAAACTGGAACAAAAATAGCCAATAATTCGGCCATTAAATAAACCCATAGTGCCTTCGGGGTGGGTTTGCGGATTGAAGCAAAGACATAGACCCAGAGAAAGGTTGAAAACAGCTGAATACTCCAGCCTGCCAAAACCAAACCCATTGCAATTTTAGAGTGGAAAAATGGGAGGACAATTAATCCTAAGGTGTTTGCCCCAAGCAAAAGCCAGCGTAACACAAAAACAGCTTTTATAGGGAAAGGATAATGGGGAGCTGTTTTCCAATGCCTTTGTTTTTGAAGCGCCCAATCTTGAAATGTGGCAGGAGCATCCGACAAGGTGCTGGGTTTATATCCAAACCGTTTGTTTTGACACCGGCTAACTAAAAAAGGCAAGCCAAGGTCATCGTCTCCTCCGGCGGTGCCAAATTTTTTGGAATAGCGAAGGGCGGCCAACCCTGTTTCTTTGGGGTAGGCCATATTCCGTCCAACGGCGGTTGTAAAGCCAATCCAAGGTAATCCTGAAAAATTCATCCTAGCCAAGCGGTCGGCCTCGGCCATGGCTACATTTGAAGCCAAGCTGTTGCTTGAGATCAACAATCCATTCCCTACAAAAAGGGCAGGCTCAGCACCCAAAATGTCCATGAGTTCCTGAAGAAAGGTTGGGGAATCAGGCCTGCAATCGGCATCGGTTACAAAAACCTGCTGGAATTTTGCCTGACTTAATCCCAAGGCTAGCGCATCGCGCTTCCCTGGACTGGATTTTGAATCGATGGACAATACCCGAACCCGCCCCTCTTGACAGGCCAATGAATTCAAAAAGGCAAGGCTGGCATCGGTTGAGGCATCGTCGATCAAAACAAACTCGACCGGTTGTGTGGTTTTGCAGGCCAACCATAAATCAAGATTTCGTTTCCAATCAAATTCGGCATTCCGGCCGCAAACAACCACCGATAAACCTGGGCAGGTTCCATGCCCAACTTTTGGTCGAAAGAAAAATAGGGCACCTTGCACCAAAACCTGAACAAATCCAGCCAAACCAAGCAGGTATTCCAATATCATTCCACAAATATTAACGAAAAATACGGACTTTTGCCTCCACGATGCATGTTTTTATAATAGAAAAGAAGGCCGAGGGGTCTCAGGCAAGGGCTGGCGTTTTATCGACGGGACATGGAGAAATCCCAACTCCAATTTTTATGCCTGTGGGTACCTTAGGTACGGTTAAGGCCATTCACCAACGGGAATTGAAAGCCGATATAGATGCCAAAATTATTTTAGGAAACACCTACCATTTGTATTTAAGACCTGGCACGGAAATTTTAAATGCAGCTGGGGGACTTCATTCTTTTATGAATTGGGATCGACCAATTCTTACAGATTCAGGAGGTTATCAGTTGTTCTCCCTAACCAATATGCGTAAAATCAGCGAACAGGGAGCTGTTTTCCAATCGCATATTGATGGCTCAAAACATACCTTCAGTCCAGAGTCTGTCATTGATATTCAACGGAAAATTGGGGGAGACATTATTATGGCCTTCGATGAATGTCCCCCTTATCCTGCCTCGCACGATTACGTAAAAAAAAGCCTTGAATTGACTCAGCGCTGGTTGGTTCGTTGCAGGCAGCAAATGGATTCAACCGAGCCGTTGTACGGACATCATCAAGCTCTTTTTCCTATTGTTCAAGGGGGAGTTTATTCAGATTTACGGAAGCAAAGCGCCGCTTTTATTGCCGATTTGCCAAATGTAGAGGGGGTTGCAATTGGAGGTTTATCGGTGGGAGAGCCGGCAGAAATGATGTATGAGCAGATTGAACATGTTTGCCCCTTGCTGCCAGAAAACAAACCGAGGTATTTAATGGGAGTGGGAACACCTGAAAATCTTTTGGAAGGGATTGAGAGGGGAATAGACATGTTTGATTGTGTTATGCCTGCCCGAAATGGCCGAAATGGAATGCTTTTTACCTGGAAAGGAATTTTCAATATGAAAAACAAAAAATGGGAAAAAGATTTCAGCCCCATTGATGAGACGAGTTCTCTGTTCTCTGATCAGGAGTACAGCAAAGCCTATTTACGGCATTTATTTACGGTGAATGAACGTCTGGCCGCTCAAATTGCTACCTTACACAATCTTCATTTTTATTTAGACCTAATGAAGCAAGCTCGTTTGGAAATTTTGGCTGGCACTTTCGCTCAATGGAAAAAGACCATGCTTCCCATACTGAATTTTAGAAACTAAGCGTTTTGGGGGTTTTCGGCAAAATAGACAGGTACATTATTCGGCAGTTTTTGCAGACCTTCTTCGTGGCCATTCTTTTGATTTTATCTATAACCGTAGTTTTCGACTTTAGCGAAAAGTTAGATGGATTTATGGGAAAATACGGTTCTGTACCCACCACTTTCGACATCGTTTGGAAGTATTACGCCAACTTCATTCCTTTTTTCGGCAATTTGTTTAGTCCTCTATTTGTCTTTATTTCTGTTATCTACTTTACCTCCAGAATGGCTTACCGCATGGAAATCATTGCCATTCTTAACTCTGGCTGGAGTTATTGGCGCTTGCTTTTTCCATTTATGTTAGCGGCTACTGTTGTTGCAAGCCTTAGCTATGCTCTAACCAATTTTGTTATTCCCCAAGCAAATAAAGAAAGGTTGGCCTTTGAATCTACTTACTTTCGTAAAGGAGTAGGGGCAAGTCCCAATTTTCACCTTCAGCTTAGCCCTGGAGAGTTCGTTTTCACCGATATGTATACCGATCACCGAAAATCAGCAGGTCGATTTACTTATGAACGCATAGACAGCAATTTTAACCTCAAATACAAGGTGCTTTCAAAAGAAGGATTTTACGACAGCTTAACTGGTGCATGGCGTTTTTATTTAGGAGTATCTAGGCGCTGGCATGACAATGGAACGGTGGAGACCCGTGAGTTTGAAAACTGGGACACCATTTTACCCATTACACCCAAAATGCTGCAACGCGACATTAAAATTGTCGAGGCTTTAGGTAACAAGGAACTTGACGAATTTATTGAACAACAAACCCTGAGCGGCTCCATTTATCTGCCCTTCTACCTCATTGAAAAGCACGGACGCCAAGCCAATCCTATTTCGGCCCTCATTTTAACTTTTATCGCTTTTCCTATAAGTTCACGAAAGGCTAGGGGAGGTATTGGAATTCAATTGGCGGCGGGCGTTACCCTTGCTTTCGCCTACATTTTCCTTCAAAAAATGACCGTGAGCTTTGCATTGAATGGAGTTATGTCTCCTTGGCTTGGAGTTTGGTTGCCAAATTTCATCTATATAGGCATAGGATTTATTTTGGCTAAATTTGCCCAACGTTAATTGCGTTTTTTATGAATTACTTAGATTTTGAAGGGCCCATTCAACAATTGGAAGATGAATTAACCCGTCTTCGAGAAACGGCTCTATCTACTTCGACCGACCTAAATCCGGCCATTGCTGAATTGGAAGAACAAATTCGTGAAAAAACGAAGGAGATTTTTAAATCGCTGACTCCCTGGCAACGGGTTCAACTTAGCCGACATCCTGACCGCCCATACACCTTGGCCTACATACAAGCCATATCGAATGGAACATTTCAAGAATTGCACGGAGACCGAAATGTTAAGGACGACAAAGCCATGATTGGAGGTTTTGGCAATTTGGGAAATTACAATTGCATGTTTATCGGTCAGCAAAAAGGAATCAATACCAAAATGCGCCAATACCGCAATTTTGGCATGGCCAATCCCGAAGGGTACCGAAAAGCGTTAAGGTTAATGAAAATGGCCGAAAAATTCGGACTGCCCATTGTTTGCCTCATCGATACTCCCGGAGCCTTCCCAGGCCTTGAGGCCGAAGAACGTGGTCAAGGCGAAGCCATTGCCCGAAACCTGATCGAAATGTTCCAATTAACTGTCCCTGTTATTTGCATTGTAATTGGCGAAGGCGCCTCAGGAGGCGCCTTAGGTATTGGTATCGGGGATAGGGTGTATATGCTTGAAAATACTTGGTATTCCGTGATTTCACCCGAATCATGCTCTTCCATCCTTTGGAGAACTTGGGACAACAAAGAACAGGCCGCATCGGCCCTTAAATTAACGGCCGAAGATATGCTTGGCCTTAAATTGATAGATGGTATTATTCAAGAGCCCTTGGGTGGAGCCCACCGTGACCAACAAGGAGCTTTTGACCAAGTCAAAAAGACCATTTTGGAACAGCTCCCCAAGTTGCTTAAAATGAATCCGGAAAAGCGCATTAAGGAGCGAATTCAAAAGTTTGAATCCATGGGGGTGTTCAATGAATGATTTCTTAAGCATTATTCCTGGGGAAGTCCCGGTTGCTGAACTTCACGGGCATCTGCTCTCGGGAGTTTCACCTAGGCCCATAGCTTTTGTCTCTTCCATTGATTCCAAAGGCCAGGTCAACCTTAGTCCCTACAGTTTTTTTAATGTTTTTGGAGCCAATCCTCCTATTGCAATTTTTTCTCCTGCCCGAAGGGTACGCGACAATACCATTAAGCACACCCTTGAAAACGCCGTTGAAACCCGCGAGGTGGTGATCAATATTGTTGATTTCTCTATGGTTCAGCAGGTTTCTCTTTCCAGTGTGGAATACCCCAAAGGAGTCAATGAATTTATAAAAGCCGGATTCACCATGCTTCCCTCCGATTTGGTAAGCCCACCAAGGGTCGCTGAATCCCCATTTCAGCTCGAAGCCAAAGTGATAAATGTAATTGAAACGGGTCAAGAGGGCGGTGCAGGTAATTTGGTCGTTTGCCAAATTCTAAAGATACATTTGGCCAAGCGAATTTTAGATGAAAACAACAGGATTAATCCATTTAAACTGGATGCTGTAGCGCGCGCAGGAGGAAACTGGTATGTTCGGGCTCAAGGCGATGCCTTATTTGAAGTGCCAAAACCTGCCGGACCCCAAGGAATTGGAATTGATGCTCTTCCTGCTTTTATCCGAAACCATTCCGTATTAACAGGAAATCACCTTGGAAAACTTGGAAACCTAGAACGTTTGCCTACGCTTGAACAAGCATTTGAGTTGGCCAAAACCCCAACCTATGTTCGTTTAATTCAAGAAAAATCCCAGCTAAGTCCCCTTGAAATTGTTTTAGATTTACTAGACAAAAACGCCATTCAAGAAGCCCTCGTTTTTTTGCTTACAAATCAAAACGACCTTTAAATGAGAATGTATAACGTTACCGTGCATGTCGAAGCCAGCATCGAAACTACTTGGCTAGATTACATGATGAATCGGCACATTCCAGATGTGATGAATACGGGCTGCTTTATTGAAGCACGCATCAGTAAGTTGGAATCGGACGAAGACCGCGGCGGACTAACCTTTTCCATTCAATACGGCGCCGAATCCAAAGAAAAATTAAGAGAATACCAGCAAAATTTTGCACCCACCTTACAAGCTGAGCATCTTCAAAAGTTTGGTCAAAAATGCCTTGCCTTTCGAACAGAAATGGATGTGCTAGCTAAATTTGTATCAAATTCAAATGAACATGACTGAAGCTCAAACTTGGGTTTTTATGCTACAGAAAACCAGGGAACAAACCCTTGGTTACCTGGATAAACTTTCTGGAGAAAATCTCCACCGCTCCTATCACCTTGAAGGGAGCACCATGAACAGCGTTTTTTGGATAGCGGCTCATTTGGCCGTTTCGGCTAATTTTCTTTTGCTGCACGCTACCGGTTCTGAACGTTTAAAACTTCCATGGGCACGGGCCTATGGTTTGGGGGGAAATGGCCTCCCAGAATCAGAGGCTCCACCAATTTCTGAGGTCATGGAAGCCTTAAACGAAATTCAAATCAGAGCGGAAAAATTCCTAAGCCCTTTGACGGAATTGGATTTGTCTCAGCCAACAGCAACCGGAACCAACTTTGGAGGAGAAGATTCCATTCGAGCCATCATTGCCCACCACATTCGTCACGAAAATGCCCACGCAGGTCAATTGGGCCTCATCTGCAAAGCTTTAGGAAAGCCAACCATTTAAGTATGCAAAATACCTCTGTTATTCGCATTTTCATAGCCGACAGCCATTTTTTGGTACGGCAAGGCTTAAAGACAATTTTTTCTGCACAAAAGGGGTTTGAGGTGGTTGCAGAGTCGGAGGATTTAGCCAATTCCCTAGAACTTGTAGAAGAAACCCAAGCGGACGTTGTGGTAGTTGGGCTAAATATTCAAGGGGTTTCGGTGGTAGAAACCATTGAAGATTTAAGGCAAAGACATCCATTTAAAAAGATACTGGTTTTAGATACCAATGAAGATGCCAATGAAATTATCAGGCTTTTAAGCATGGGAGTTCATGGATACATATTGAAGCAATGCGATCACCAAGAAATTATTGACGCGGTAACTACCATAATGCAGGGGAAGAATTTTTTCTGTTCCAACGTTCTAAAGCTTAATAAAACCCCAGTTAAATCATTGTCTCAGGTTGATTCAGAAAGTGCCATTCGGCTTTCTAGCCGTGAGATTGAAATTCTTGAACTTATTTCGCAAGGTCTTACAAACAATGAAATTGCCGATAAGACGTATATTTCAGCCCACACGGTTGCTTCGCATCGAAAAAGCCTGATGAAAAAATTCGGGGCACGCAACAATGTGGATTTGGTCATTTCGGCCATAAAGGAAAATTTCATTGCGTTTTAGTCTTCTTTTTTAATTTTTTGGGCGGCAGCCGGGCTTTCACCGGTAGTCCTCAGCAAAAGGGGCTGGGGCAGCGGTCTTGCGTTGGCTCCCAAGGTCGCCTCCGCGCCACGCGCCCCAGGCCCTTTCGCTATGCGGGCTACCGCGTTCAATCCCTGCCGCTTTCAAAACCATAATGCGTCGTGTGGCTGTTTTCAGGGCCATTCATCTCCTGTAGGTTTTGCCATAATGTCAGCCCTCACCAGGGAGCCCAAAACGCCAACAACGACTTTTAGAGCCGCATCCTACTTTGAAAAAGTAGGATAGACTCCTGTGGACAAGTCCTTTTTTCCAGCCATCGATGTTTCATTGTTTGCTTTAGGATTCTTTAGGCCATTAACCTTATTCATTCTCGTCTAAACCAAACCGAACTCACCGTCCTAATTCGAAAAAGGGTGCGCTGCCACATCACCCATCTCAAACCCGATATTCCCGCTTTCCATTTCATCAAAGTTACCTTTGAATCAAAAGAAAGCACCTTTGAGATCCCCAGGGTGGATTATTAAAACACCTGCCGGCGTTTCTTTAATTCACCATCTAACTTCACTCTAAAAAGCCCGAAGTATTCTTCGCCACCCCAATACGTGGCGAAGCTTAATTCATCAATTTTTTACACGTGCTCTGCGAAGTTACAGGAACAATTCTGGTTTGTCAAGGTCCATTTACATTTTTTTTGAAATTTGTATCAAACGTCAATACAATGCCTTTTAGATGACGGAATGAAGCGCTGTTAAATATGGCAATGGGTTGCAAATTGCCCTTGAAATCTGGCGTATCTACGGGACAGGTGTCATTATGTCAGTATAATTAGAGTCAATTCAGACAAAAATGATACGAAAAGAAAGAGATTGCGTCAATTTATGTATGCTCTGGCCTATGGAATGATTTTGGTAAGAGAAATGGAAATTTTCATTAAAAAAAACACTTATGGGAAAGATTATTGGAATCGACCTTGGCACAACAAATTCTTGTGTTGCCGTTATGGAAGGAAATCAACCCGTCGTAATACCCAATAGCGAAGGGAAACGTACGACACCCTCGATTGTTGCCTTTTTAGATAACGGTGAGCGAAAGGTAGGAGATGCCGCGAAGCGGCAAGCGATTACCAACCCTGAACGAACCATTTATTCTATAAAGCGCTTTATAGGTAGCCGTTTTGCGGAGGTAAGTGCCGAGTTTTCACGCGTACCCTACAAAATGGTGAAGGGAGATAATGACACGCCAAGGGTATCCATTGGCGATAGAAATTACACTCCCCAAGAAATTTCGGCCATGATTCTTCAAAAAATGAAGCAAACGGCAGAAGATTATTTAGGTACTACAGTAACAGAAGCTGTTATTACTGTTCCAGCCTATTTTAATGATGCCCAAAGGCAAGCCACGAAAGAGGCTGGTGAAATTGCAGGCCTTACCGTTAAGAGAATCATTAATGAGCCTACGGCAGCAGCTTTGGCCTATGGCCTCGACAAGCAAAACAAGGACATGAAAGTTGTTGTTTTTGATTGCGGCGGTGGTACTCATGACGTTTCAATTTTAGAACTTGGCGATGGGGTTTTTGAGGTTAAATCAACCGACGGAGATACCCACCTTGGGGGAGACGATTTTGATCAAAAGATCATTGATTGGTTGGCAGATGAATTCAAATCAGATGAGGGCATCGATTTACGAAAAGACCCAATGGCACTTCAGCGCTTAAAAGAAGCAGCTGAAAAGGCAAAAATTGAACTTTCCAGTTCCACCGAAACAGAAATCAATCTTCCTTACATCATGCCTGTTGATGGAGTTCCTAAACACTTGGTAAGGAAACTAACTCGTGCCAAATTCGAGCAATTGGCCGACGATTTAATTCGCAGGACCATTGAACCTTGCAAGTCGGCCTTGAAAAATGCCAACATGTCGGCCTCAGATATCGATGAAATTATTTTGGTGGGAGGGTCAACCCGAATTCCAGCGATTCAAGCTGCTGTTGAAAACTTCTTCGGAAAGTCTCCTAGCAAAGGGGTTAATCCAGATGAGGTGGTAGCTATTGGCGCAGGAATACAAGGTGGTGTGCTTTCAGGTGATGTTAAAGATGTACTTCTTTTGGATGTAACCCCTTTAAGTCTTGGTATTGAAACCATGGGTGGAGTTATGACTCGCCTCATTGAGTCTAATACCACCATTCCATCTAGAAAATCTGAGGTTTTCTCAACCGCAAGCGACAATCAGCCTTCTGTTGAAATACATGTGCTTCAAGGGGAACGCCCAATGGCCAACCAAAACAAAACCATAGGACGCTTTGTATTAGCAGACATTCCACCTTCACCTCGAGGAATTCCTCAAATTGAGGTAACCTTTGATATTGATGCCAATGGCATTCTTCAGGTATCGGCCAAAGATAAAGCAACCGGTAAAGAACAATCCATTCGTATTGAAGCTTCCAGCGGTTTGTCAGATGAGGAAATTGCAAAAATGAAAGCCGAAGCGGAAGCCAATGCAGACGCTGATAAAAAGGCTAAGGAGCGGGCTGAGAAGCTCAATGCCGCCGATGGTCTTATTTTTCAGGTTGAAAAGTTTATGCGAGAAAGCGGGGACAAAGTACCTGAAGATAAAAAGTCGGGAATAAATGAGGCACTTGAAAGCCTTAAAACAGCCCACAAATCAGAGGACCTGGCCTCCATTGATACGGCCATGGAAAACTTGAATAAGGTTTTCGGGGAAGTAGCATCTGCCATGTATGCAAATGAAAATGCAGGAAGTGCAGGAAATCCAGGTTCAGATTCATCTGGAAAAGATGGAACCGATGATGTAACAGATGTTGACTTCGAGGAGGTCAAGTAAGAATTGTCAGTTGAATCAAGGGGGCTTAGGCCCCCTTTTTTATTTTAGATTCTATTGACAAGGTTCATACTCCTGCGTACTTTTGAGGGATGGTTCAAATTTTTACAGACGGAGCAGCCAGGGGCAATCCAGGCCCTGGTGGATTGGGGGTTGTAATGCTTTTTAATGGGCATAGGAAGGAACATTCAGAAGGGTACCGCAGAACAACCAACAACAGAATGGAACTGTTGGCTGTGATTCGGGCTTTAGAATTCTTAAAAACCGCGGCTCATCCGGTTCATGTTTATTCCGACAGCAAATACGTGATAAATTCAATTACCAAGGGCTGGCTGAAAACCTGGATAAAAACTGGGTTTAAAGGAAAGAAGAACAAGGATTTATGGCTTAGATACCACGCCATTGCGCCCCAATTTCAGCTCACCTTCCATTGGGTAAAAGGCCATGCTGACAACAAAGAAAACAACCGTTGCGATGAACTTGCTGTCGCGGCCCGGCGAAAGCCAAACCTTCCTATTGATAAAGGCTACGAAGCTTCCAAATCGTCCAACAACGAACTATGGTGAAATTTAGGACGGAATTTCCAGCATTTAAACTGCCCCCTTTGGATTATCAGCATCCGATTTTGGTGGCGGGTAGTTGTTTTGCCGAGCTAATTGAGGCTAAACTTAGGATGGGAGGGTTTCATGTGCCTGTTCCTTCTCATGGGATATTGTACCATCCATTTGCTTTATCGACAATGCTTCAAACTTGGTGTGAAATTCCTTCAGAATGGCCGGTTTTAGAAAACCATGACAATCGGTGGATTAGTTTGGATCACCATGGTTCCTTTTCTTCTTTTAGCGAAGAAGAGGCAAAAACTGGAATGTTGATGGCTCGTGAAAATTGTGCTTTGGCGCTTAAAGAAGCTCATTTTCTTTTTCTTAGCTTGGGGACAGCACATTATTTTCAGGATAAGGTTTCGGGAAAGGCAGTAGGGAATTGCCACAAACTGCCAGCGGATCGCTTTATAAGAAACCGTTCTACGGTAACTGAAATTGTAGATTCCCTAAATTTTACTGTTCAAAACCTAAGGGAAATAAATCCGCAACTAACCGTTATTCTTAGTGTGAGCCCGGTGAAACATCTTCGCGATGGCCTCGCAGAAAATTCCCTAAGCAAATCAATTTTAAGGGTAGCTACCGATATTCTTTGTTCCCAAAATTCTAATGTTCACTATTTCCCTGCCTACGAGATTCTAACGGAAGATTTGCGGGATTATAGATTTTACAGTGAAGATTTGGCTCACCCGTCAAAAGCAGCTCAAGACTATATTTTTCAATATTTTTCATCGGCCTGCTTTTCCATTGATACTCTTGAGGTATTCAAACAGGTTTCAGCCTTTAGGAATTTGGAACGCCATTTTTCAAAGTCAAACCCAATTTTGCATCTTGACGCCGTTGAAAAAGAGAAGGAACGGTTAGTCGTCAGATTTCCTTTTTTAAGCGGCAGGTTATAACCGGAAAAAAACAATTGGGATGCAGAACCAAAACAGGACATCTTCTTCTGGTAAAAAAATGAGGTTCATTCGTTGGACTCTGTATCTGCTGTGGACTGTGGGATTGATTTGGTCTGCTATTTTCACGGAATTGCTTGACGACGAGGCCTATTATTGGGTTTATTCCCAAAATTTATCGTTGGGCTATCACGACCACCCGCCTTTAATAGCTTGGAGTATTTACATAGGTTTTTCACTCTTTAAGTCGGAATTTGGAGTTAGGCTTGCAATGATTTTATTTCACCTACTTACCATTCGAGTCCTTGAATACCTTATTTCTCCAAAATCTATCGTCTTATTTTTTGCCGTTTTGGTAAGTATTCCGGTTTTTCAATTTTCTGGATTTTGGGCGGTTCCTGACACACCTTTTCTTTTTGCATGCACCGTATTGCTGCTTGCTATTAAAAGGTTTAGTGAAAAATCAAGTTTAACCAATGCCATTTTTCTTGGAATTGTTGCAGCAATGGTATTGTTTGCAAAGTACCATGGGGCCTTGTTTATTTTTTTCTTATTGCTGTATGGGAATAAAATGTTCAGAAAGCCAACTTTTTATATATCCATTGCCGTAGGAATAGCTTTGTATTTACCCCATCTAATCTGGCTAATTGAGCATGATTTTCCAACATTTGTGTATCATTTTGGCTACCGAAATGCGAAAGCTTATGAATGGCAGCAAACACTTTCATTTCTTGGTGGGCAATTTTTACTTTGGGGGCCAATTGCTGGATTTTTGGTTTTGAAGGCCTTATTTTATCGCAGCCCTCATGATTATTTAAGATCAATTTTCATAAAAACATCCATTTCAGTCTATGCTTTTCTATTTGTTTTCTCCTTTTTTGGACATGTAGAAGGGAATTGGTCTTTGGGGGTATTCCCTCTAATGATTACCGCATTATTCAAAAACTGGGAGGAGGAACCTAAAACAAATAGAATTTTACTAAAGGGACTGTGGATCAGTGTTCCATTGCTTTTAATTGGACGCCTGATTTTGGTTTTTGATATAGTGCCTTTCGATGTCCCTTTTTTGAAACAGTTTTATGGACAAAAAGAATGGGTCGAAAAAGTGGATAGTTTGGCCGGAGACCGTCCGGTTGTTTTTATGAATTCATATCAAAAGGCATCAAAGTTCTGGTTCTACGCCCAAAAACCTTCAACTACCCTAAGCAATATTCAAGGGCGCCGCAGTCAATTTGATTTACTAAATCTACATGAATCGTGGTTGGGCAAACCTGTTTTGATGCAAGTCAATTGGGCTTCAAGTAAATTAGATTCTATTGAAACGAAAGGAATTGGGATGTTTTATTATTCTAACGATTCATCGTTTTGGTATTTTCCTGAAGCCCAAATTGTGCCATTGGACTTGCCTGAATATTGGCAAGAAAATCAGACAAAGGAAGTCGAAGTTTCCATTCATCGACCTGAAATGAAAAGAGAACTACATCCTCCCCAACTTGATGTTTCCTACAGTTTTATGCAAAATGGACAACGGGTTGCTGGAAATTGTCTAAAAGGGGTTTGGAATCCACAGAAAACCAATTGCAGGCTAGTAATTCCAATTCGTGCTCCGGAAAAACAGGGAAAGTATCAACTCATTTTTTCGATTGAACGACGATGGATGCCAATGGGTATAAACAGCAGAAGGCATGATGTAATTGTTGAATAGGGTTTTTAAGAGCTATAAATTCAGCCATTGCACATATTGGCTTTGTATATTTGTGCTATGAAATACGATTTCAGGGAGATTGAGCTAAATGCCAAGGTTAAATGGCAAGAACAAGAAGCCTATGCGGTTAAGGAAGACCCAACAAAACCACCTTTCTATGTGCTGGATATGTTTCCTTATCCTTCGGGTGCAGGATTGCATGTTGGACATCCACTAGGATATATAGCCTCAGATATATTGGCTCGTTACAAAGTAATGATGGGGTATAGTGTCCTACATCCTATGGGTTTTGACGCTTTTGGCTTACCGGCCGAACAATACGCCATTCAAACCAATCGGCATCCTGAGGAAACGACCAGAGAAAACATTGAAAGGTATAGGCAACAATTGGAATTGCTAGGATTGGGGTACGATTGGAATCGATCTGTTACAACCTCAGATTCCGACTATTATAAATGGACACAGTGGATATTTCTTCAGTTATTCAATCATTGCTATCATAGTAAAATTCAAAAGCCTGTTCCTATTGAGAAGGTTTCTGAATATTTTGAACAATGTGGAACCAAGGATGCCCCATTTTTTGGAAACCCTCACGAAGAGTTCACACCGAAAGAATGGTTGGCATTTAGTAAAGAAAAGCAATCGGATGTTTTGATGCATTACCGAATGGCGTATCAAGCAGATGCTTGGGTTAATTGGTGTGAGGCCTTGGGAACCGTTTTGGCCAACGATGAGGTCAAAGATGGATTTTCAGAACGTGGAGGCCATCCGGTGGAAAGGAAAAGATTGAAGCAATGGTTTTTAAGAATTTCGGCTTATGCTGACCGCCTGCTCCTTGACCTAGAAGAATTGAATTGGTCGGCAGCTATGAAGGAAATGCAATCCAATTGGATTGGCAAATCAGAGGGTGCATCGCTTGCATTTAAGGTTGCAAATTCTGATTTGATGTTAGAGGTGTTTACCACACGACCAGACACTTTGTTCGGGGTCAGTTTTATGGTTTTAGCCCCAGAGATTGCAATGCTACCGGAATTGGTTAAACCTGGGTTTGAACAGGCTTTGGACTATGCTAAACAGGCTTCAAATCGGTCAGAGCGAGAAAGGCAGGCCGGTTCCGAGCAGGTAACAGGAGCTTTTACAGGTTCGTATGCAGTGCATCCCATTTCTGGGAAAGAGTTGCCAATTTGGGTTGGTGATTATGTTTTGGCAGGGTATGGGACTGGAGCTGTAATGGCTGTCCCAGCTCACGATGCTAGGGACTTCAAATTTGCAAAAGCATTTGATTTGCCGATTGTTCCTGTTGTTGAAATTCCTGAAGGCGAATCGCTTCCTTATGAAAGCAAGGATGGGGAAATAATGAATTCCGAATTCCTGAATGGTTTTCAGGTGAAGGAGGCTATTTCGGCCATGTTGGCCCATTTAGAGGAAAAGAAATTGGGCTACAGAACGGTGAATTACCGTCTTAGAGATGCCAATTTTAGTAGGCAAAGGTATTGGGGAGAACCTTTCCCTATTGTGTATACGAAGGGAATTGCCACCGGGGTGCCTGAGCAGTGTTTGCCAGTAGAACTTCCCCACATGGACGATTTTAAGCCAACAGGTAGGCCCGAATCACCGCTTAACAAAGCCAAGGAATGGACAAATTTGCCTCATGGTATTCGGGAAACCGACACCATGCCGGGGTTTGCTGGAAGCAGTTGGTACTTTCTTCGGTACATGGACCCAAAGAATCAAAATCAATTTGCTTCAGGCTCAGCCTTATCATATTGGAAACAGGTTGACGTGTATATAGGAGGGACAGAACATGCGGTTGGTCATTTGCTGTATGCCCGTTTTTGGCACAAGTTTTTGTATGACTTAGGATATTTGCCTGTTAATGAGCCTTTCAAGCGATTGGTAAATCAAGGTATGATTTTAGGTCGGTCCAATTTGGTTTATAGAGAAACGGCAACTGGAAGATTTGTTTCTGCCGGTCTGGTCCCATCATCGAAAAAGGGATTTCAATCCTTGCATGTGGATGTAAATGCCGTACAGGATGATGCCTTACTGCCCGAACAGGTTTTGGCAATATTCCCTGATGCAAGGCCTCATTTATTGGTTTTGGAAGACGGTGTATTGAAATGTGGGGTTGAAATCGAGAAAATGTCAAAAAGCAAATTCAACGTTGTTAATCCAGATGCCATCGTTGAAGATTATGGTGCCGATACCTTGAGAATGTATGAAATGTTTTTGGGGCCGATCGAACAATCTAAACCCTGGAATACCCAAGGCATTGAAGGGGTGAATAAATTCCTGCGCAGGGTTTGGAGGCATTGTATTTCTGAAGAGGGACATTGTATTTTGGATTCTGGGCATGCTGAACCCGCTGCCTTGAAGTCATTGCATACGCTGCTCAAAAGGTTGCATCAAGATATTGAGTCAATGTCAATGAATACCTGCATAAGTGCATTTATGATTTGCTTAAATGAATTGTTGGATCAAAATTGCAAGTCGATAGATGTATTTAGGCCTTTTAGTTTAGCACTTTCGCCTTTTGCACCATTTATTGCTGAATCGTTATGGGAAAAAATGGGCGGAGTTGGATTGGCATGCAAACAAGAGTTTCCTAAGGTTGAGGAAAAGTACCTGATTGAAGAGAATTTCATTTATCCCGTTTCTTTTAATGGAAAAAAACGATTTGAAATTTCCTTGCCCCTTTCTTTAGGTGTGAGTGAAATAGAACAAGAAGTCCTATCAATTGCTGAAACGAAAAAGTGGATGGAAGGTCAAACACTTCGAAAAGTAATTGTAGTTCCAGGACGAATTGTAAATATCGTTCTAGGATGAGTGAAGCAAAACAACCGGTAAAAGTGAAGGTAAGTCGAGCTGCCCTATTAAGGTCAACAAGGCTTTTTAAATACATTCAACCGTACCGCCTGACCTTTGGGTTGGGATTGCTTGCCCTTTTGGTATCTAGTGTTTCTGGGTTGGTATTGTTCTCGTCGTTGGGAGATTTGATTGATGTTCAGACCGATCAATTGAATAATGAAATAGGAAAAATTACGCTTTTTTTATTGGGCATTTTAGTGCTTCAAGGCCTAACTTCTTTCGTTCGAATTTATACGTTTTCCTTTGTTACCGAACGGAGCATGGCTAGGTTAAGGCAAGATGTATTTGCTTCGTTGCTAACACTTCCTATGGAATGGTTTTCAGATCGCACAACCGGAGAAATTTCAAGTAGAATAAGTGCGGACATATCGTCAGTTCAAAGTACACTGACAACCTATTTGGCAGAATTTGTAAGGCAAGTAATTACGGTTGTTGGTACCATTGTAATTTTAATGGGGACCTCATTTAAACTAGCCTTATTTATGGTTGGCACATTGCCAGCCATGGCCGTTCTAGCTGTTGTTTTTGGCCGATATGTTCGGAAATTGGGAAAGAAGGCCCAGGAAGAGGTTGCTGAGTCAACGGCTTTGTTGGAAGAGGTATTGAATGGCATTGCAACGGTTAAGGCATTTACTACCGAATGGTGGGAATTTTCCAAATACAGGGAAAAGACAGACCGGGTTGTTAAAACAGGGATGAAAAACGCCATTGCCCGGGGAACCTTTGCTACGTTTATCGTTGTTTTTATTTTTGGCAGTATTGTGGGATTGGTATGGTTTGGAGGTCGTTTGGTTGCATCAGGAGAGATAAGCACGGGCGAATTGTTTCGATTTTTCATGTTAAGTGCACTAATGGCTGGGTCTGCCGGAGGTTTAGCCGAAACCTACGCTCAACTTCAAAAATCCATTGGTGCCACCGAGCATTTGCTTGATATAATGGAAGCCACCCCAGAAATTCCAAAACCGATTGCCTTAAAAGCCAAGGTAGCGGCTCCAAAAGGTTCAATCCGTTTTTCAAATGTTTCTTTTGAATATCTGAGTAGGAAAGGCGTATTGGTTTTGAAAGACTTTAATCTAGAAATTCCAGAAGGAAAAACAACGGCATTGGTTGGCAGAAGTGGGGCAGGAAAATCAACTATAGCTTATTTGTTGCTTCGGTTTTACCAGCCCCAATCGGGATTGGTTTATTGGGGCGAAGAGCCTGTTGAACAAATGGAATTGCTTATTTACCGTAGTTTTATTGGATATGTACCTCAAGAAGTAATGCTATTTAGTGGGAGCATTGCTGAAAACATACGCTATGGCTCGGTGCATGCAAGCAAAGATGAGGTTGAGCAGGCCGCCCGGTTGGCAAATGCGCATGAGTTTATTTCTGAATTTCCAGATGGCTATGAAACGAAGGTAGGGGAGCGGGGAATGAGATTGAGTGGAGGGCAACGGCAGCGAATCGCTATTGCAAGGGCCATGCTTGCGAATCCCGCTCTCTTGATTTTAGATGAAGCTACAAGTAGCTTAGACAATGCATCGGAAGGTTTGGTTCGTGAGGCATTGGACAGATTGATGCAAAATCGGACCTCGCTTGTTATTGCGCATCGCTTATCAACAATTAAACATGCCGATTCTATTGTGGTTTTGGAAAAGGGACAAATTATTGAGCAGGGGAATCATTATGAATTGTTGCAGCGAAGCGGTTTTTATGCTCATTTACTAAAAACAGGGCTTGATGCAGAGTGATATAAAATCAAAGAAAGCGATGGAACGCTTAAATCTATTTTTCATTACCTTCAAAGAAGCAAATAATACCGGTATGAAATCGAATGCCATTTTTTGTCTTAGGCTTGCTTTATTGTCTTTGACGGTAGGGCTTAGTGGATTAGGTTTATGTCAACGGGTAGCAATTGGAGATACTTCGTTGGGAATTGTTCCAACGGCAAGTTTTCAATTATTGGATACAAGTCGAGGTTTTATGATTAATCGATTAACAACGGCCCAAAGAAATGCAATTGCAAATCCTGCTACTGGATTGCAAATATTTAATGTTAACAATCGATGTTTGGAGATTTTTTTTCCTGGAACAGGATGGAAGAGTATTTCTTGTGAATGTACGGTAGCGCCGCTTGCTCCAGCAAGCATACAAGGCCCTGCTCAAGTTTGCCCAGGCGATACGGTTTTGTTTTCCATTCTTGCAGTATCGGGAGCCACTCAATACCAATGGTCAATTCCAAGTGGCAGTATTGTTGTTTCAGGAGCTGGCACGGATAGTATCCGTGTTAAATTGGGGCAAAACTCTGGGATTGTGTCTGTAATAGCTCAAAATGGTTGTGGAAATTCAGCGTTAACCAGCCGTTCAATAACCGTAGCATTTCCCGATAGCACTTTTACGGTAAACCCACAAAGTCCATCCATTAATAGTCAGGCGCTATTTACAGCATTGCAGATAGGAGCGAGTTATTCTTGGACTTTTTCAAGCGGGACGCCGGCAACTTCAACCCAAGCCAGTCAAGGTGTTACTTGGTCTCAGGCAGGAAATTACAATGTAGGATTAACGGTAACTCTTTACCCAGGTTGTTTTTCATCTTCAAGCCAAAATATAACCGTGAATGCCTGTCCGCCACCGCTTCAAAGTTCGGTGTCATTTTCCTACACCGGCTCGGTTCAAAGCTGGACCGTGCCAGCCTGCGCCACTTCGATTCGTATTCAGGCTGCAGGAGGTCAAGGAGGGAATTCTCAGGGAGGTAGTCCGGGGCAAGGAGGTTTAGGTGCAAGAATGCAGGGTGATTTTCAGGTGAATCCAGGCACTGTTTTAACCATAATCGTTGGAAAACAAGGAAATACAAATGGAGCTTCGGGTGGGGGCGGAGGAGGGTCGGGAGTTCTTGTTCAAGGAAGTCCATGGATTATTGCCGGAGGCGGTGGTGGTATTAATAATGCCCAGAATTATGGGGGCTTGGCTGGAACCACATCAACGTCTGGTTCTACGGGTGAATATGGAGGAGGAGCAGGGGGAAGCAATGGAGGAGATGGGGGTGGGACTGTTTATTCAGGCAGTAATTTCGCTTATGGAGGAAAAGGTTTAAATGCTGGGGCAAACGGATCAACCGGAACCAATGGAGTTTCAAATTTGACTACTACAACCCAGGGAGTTTATGGTTTGGGTGGAGGTGGAGGGTCGGTAGGTGGAGGGTACTGCAATTGTGGTGGGGGAGGTGGAGGCTACTCTGGTGGCGGTGCTGGAGGAGTAAATGGGTCAGGCGGAGGAGGAGGAAGTTACAATAACGGCAGCAACCAGATCAACCAAGGTGGTATTCAGAGTGGAAATGGGCAGGTGGTCATTTTGTATTAGTAGGCATAAACAGAAGAATATGGATTAGGATTAATTTTCCTTTATGCGGCTTGCGGGCGGGATTGAACTAGGTAGCTGACCCTATGGAAAGCCTAGGGCCCGCGTGCTGTGCAGGCGACTTTAGGAGCCCGCGCAAAGCCGCTGGGCCCTTGGCTTTTTGAGGGGCACTACCTGTGAAAGCCCGAGAGCCCGCCCAAAAAATCGGTACAAGGTTAAAAAGGAACAGCGTCAGCGGCCAATTAGGAGGCCAATTAAGCTGAGAAAGCAGGAAATAATGCCTTAAAAATTAGGTTTAAGGGTGTACTTGCTGTAGAAATCGTTAATGATTTTCACTGCCTCATCGGCGGTGTCTGCCACATGGAATAAATCCAAATCTTGAGGACTAATGTTGCCTTCGGCCTCAAGCAGCGATTTTTTAATCCAGTCAATTAAGCCAGCCCAGTAATCGGAACCCATTAGAACGATGGGGAATTTGCCGATTTTGTACGTTTGAATGAGGGTTAGGGATTCAAACAATTCGTCTAGGGTGCCGAACCCACCGGGCAGCACAATAAAACCTTGCGAATATTTAACAAACATAACCTTACGAACGAAGAAATAATCAAAGTTCAAATTTTTATCGGAATCGATGTAAGGATTAGGTTCTTGTTCAAATGGAAGTTCAATATTAAGTCCAACGGATTTTCCGCCGCCTTCTTTGGCGCCTTTGTTTGCGGCTTCCATAATTCCAGGGCCACCGCCCGAAATAATGCCATAACCTTGTTTGGTCAACTTTAAAGCCACTTCGGTAGCCAAAGGGTAGTATTTGTTGTTGGGTTTGGTTCGAGCCGATCCAAAAATGGATACACAGGGACCGATTTTGCTCATTTTTTCAAAACCTTCTACAAATTCAGCCATAATTTTAAAAAGGGCCCAGGAATCGTTGGTTCTGATTTCTGTCCAGTCCTTTTCTTTGAATGCATTTTTGATTTTTTCTTCGCCGCTGCGTGCGTACTCTTCATTTTCAGTCATAATCTGCTATTAGGGGTGAAAGATCATAATTCTTTTGCTAAAAAACGAGCCGTTTGGTTGTTGTGTAAGGAAACCAATGCTTCTGGCAAACCTTGAAAAAGCACTTGGCCTCCCTGGTCTCCGCCTTCTGGTCCTAAATCAATAAGGTAATCGGCCGATTTAATAACATCCATATTGTGTTCAATGACCAAAACGGTGTTTCCTTTATCTACCAATTTGTTTAGGACATTTAGCAAAAGGCGGACATCTTCAAAATGCAATCCCGTGGTTGGTTCATCTAGGATGTAGAGGGTGTTTCCGGTTCCGGGCCGTTGCAGTTCGGAGGCCAGTTTAACCCGTTGAGCTTCGCCGCCCGACAGTGTTGTAGAGCGTTGTCCTAGGGTTAGGTAACCCAGTCCAATTTCGTTTAAAACTGAGATTTTTTTAAAGATGGCGGGGATGTGTTCGAAGAATTCAACGGCCTTTTCAAGGGTTAGATCAAGTACATCTGAAATTGAAGCACCCTTGTACCTTACCTCAAGGGTTTCGGAGTTGTAACGTTTGCCTTGACATGTTGGGCACATAACCTCAACGTTGGGTAAAAAGTTCATTTCAATGACTTCAACACCGCCTCCACCGCAGGTTTCGCAGCGCCCCCCTTTCACATTAAACGAAAATCGGCCTGGGGAATAACCTCGTATTTTAGATTCGGGAAGTTGGGCAAAGAGTTGTCGAATGTCGTTAAAAACGCCGGTGTAGGTTGCAGGATTGCTGCGAGGGGTTCTACCGATTGGCGATTGGTCAACTCGAATGACTTTGTCAAGGTGATTTACTCCCTTAATTGAATCAAAAGGGAGATGAGATAATTCGGCTCTATTGAGGGTGTTGGCCAAATAGGGGTACAGGGTTTCATTAATAAGGGAGGATTTACCGCTTCCAGAAACGCCGGTAACACAAATAAAGCAACCCAAGGGAAAGCGTGCATTGGCTGATTTTAAGTTATGACCGGAGGCCCCAAAAATTTCAAGGCAATTTCCATTTCCTGTCTTTCTAATCTCGGGGACGGCAAGGTTTTTTTTGCCTGACAAGAATTGGGCAGTAATGGAATTTAGTTGCATTATTTCTTGGGGACTACCTGAAGCCACAATTTGCCCCCCATGAATGCCGGCACCTGGTCCAACATCTAGAATGAAATCAGATTCAAGCATGATGTCTTTATCGTGCTCAACCACCAAAATAGAATTACCTGTATCTCGAAGGGTTTTCAGTGCTTGAATCAAGCGGTGGTTGTCGCGTTGATGCAGTCCAATTGAAGGTTCATCAAGGATATACAATACCCCGACCAGCTTAGAACCGATTTGAGTAGCGAGGCGAATGCGTTGAGCTTCGCCGCCGGAAAGGCTTCGTGCGCTGCGGTTCAGTGTTAAATAACCCAGTCCCACGTCAAGTAAAAATGAAATTCGGTGTTGAAGTTCCTTTAAAACCTCATTGGCAATGGCGGTTTGTTTGGAATTTAGCGAAGCTGGCAACTCTTTAATGAAATGCTGTAGGTCTAGAATGCTTTTTTGACCTAATTCAACGATGGAAGCTCCGTTCAAAATAAAGTAATGAACATCGGGTTTAAGCCTACTTCCATTGCAATCTGGACAATCTTGGAATTCCATGAATCCCTTTGCCCAGCGGTTTAGTCGGCTGCTGTGTTCGTTTTCAGCTTGTTCAATAATAAAAGAAGCGATTCCATCGAATCGGAAGCTGCCACTGATTCCAGAAATGGGGCTTTTAAACTTAAGTGGCTCAGGATGTCCGTTAAGGAGGGTTGAAATAACTTCATTTGAAAGGTCTGAAATTGGGCTATCCAACGTAAAACCTAAGGCCCAACTCAATTGCTCAAGTTGTTTGAACATCCAACCATTTTTCTGGGTTCCAAGGGGAGCAATTCCCCCTTTTTTGATAGATAATAGGGGATCAGGGAAGATTTTTTCTTGGGCAACCACGTTTACTTGGCCAATACCGTTGCATTTAGCACAAGCACCGTATGGGCTATTAAATGAGAATAGATTGGGCGCTGGCTCATCGAATGAAATTCCGGAGGTGGGGCACATTAAATTTTTAGAGAAGAAAATGGGGGATTCTTGGTCTTTTTCAATGACCAAGGCGCTACCTTTCCCAAGTTTAAGGGCTGTTTCAAGGGAGCGTTCCAATCGCTTCATTTTAAGTGGATCAACATCGAGGGCATCAATGGCAATTTCAATATCGTGAACCTTGTAGCGATCTAATTTAAGGCCGTGCGTAATTTCACGGAATTGACCGTCAATTCTAACTTTTAAAAATCCCAGTTTGGCACAGCGTTCAAAAAGTTCACGGTAATGCCCTTTTCTACCTTTAACAAGGGGAGCCAGCAATTGAATTGATTTACCTTGAAATCGGTCTAAAATAGCCTCTTGCATTTGCTTTTGGCTGTAGCGAACCATGGGCTCTCCTGTAACGGGCGAAATGGCTGTAGCAGCCCTGGCGTATACTACGCGTAGGAAATCATAAATTTCAGTAATGGTACCCACGGTTGACCTTGGGTTTTTATTCGTTGTTTTTTGTTCAATGGCAACAACGGGGCTTAAGCCGGTAATTCGGTCAACATCAGGCCGTTCCAGGTTGCCTAAAAATTGCCGAACGTAAGAAGAGAAACTTTCAAGGTAGCGTCGTTGGCCTTCGGCATAAATGGTATCAAAGGCGAGTGACGATTTACCTGAGCCGGAGAGGCCAGTAATAACAACCAGAGAATTTCGAGGAAATTCAACATCTATGTTTTTTAGATTGTGCTCACGGGCTCCTTCAACCTTTAGGGTTGGCTTAAAGTTGTTCATCATTACATAACCTGATATACACCAAAATGTTCAAGACCTTTCAAGGTACTTTCAAGTTGACCTGGTTGCGGTTTTTTTTTCCCTTCTAGTTAAGCTGTAAATAATAGAGCTAAGGCTTAAAAGTAAGGCAGCAATTCCGAGGAAATAGGTCAAATTTAACCAGCTGAAAGAATAAAGAACAACAATTCCGGTAAAAGAGCAGACCAAAGAAATAAAAGAAAAAATAGCGGCTGTTTGGCGCTCAGAAAATCCAAAGTAGACCATATGATGGGTTGTATGGTCGCGCCCACCTACAAAGGGAGATTTGCCCGATAATATCCTGTTTATAGTAACCGTAGCTGTATCGGTAATTGGAATAAAAAAGAAAAGGTAAATAAGGAGGAAAGCCCAGTGAGCATTGCCCAAGAAAAACCCCGAATTTAATGGACTGGCATTTCCATTCCAAACAATAGGAATGCTAAGGCCGCCAATAAAAACGCCAAGAAACATACTTCCCGTATCGCCCATAAACATTTTGGATGGAGACCAGTTGTAGAACAAAAAGGCAAGAAGAGCCGCTCCAATGCCTGCTATTAAAGGGAAGTATAAAGCATTGCTTCCGGGGATGGAACGCACGGTCATTAAACCGGCTAATCCCAGCAAAATTATAAAGGAAACGGAACCCGTAATTCCATCCATGTTATCGAGCATATTTAAGGAATTCATAATTCCAACGATCCAAAGAATGGTGAGTGCGGAATCAAGTAAGACGTTGTTAAAGAGATGAATTTGCAAGCCTGAGGTGGTAAGAATAATTCCACAAAGAAATTGACCTAAAAACTTAAGCCAAGGTTTGGTATTGTAAGCATCATCGGCCAGTCCAATTAAAAACCCCAAGGTTACCGAACCGGTTAGGCCCAAAACTTCGGGCTTAACGATATCGTTGGGATACATAACCATAGAAAAAACCAAAGAAGTTAAGAAAACGATGAAAAAGCCTATTCCACCAACAGAAGGTTTAACGGTGGTCGACCATCGAATTAAATTGCCTTGATTTCGGTTGCCAAGGTTTGAAGAAAACTTAAGAAGTAATGCATATAATAACAGAGCAAGGCTTCCGCTAAAAACGACAAACAGGCTGTAAACAACTTCAGGTTGAAACACGGGCCAAAGTTAAATGAAAGGAGAAATAAAATTCATGAAAAATGGTGCAATTTTATCTTTTTCGGACAAAATAGGTTGCTCAATCCCCCAAGCGATATTAAACTGAGGGTCGTTCCAACGCAATCCATCTTCGGCATCTTTGCAGTAAAAATTAGAACATTTGTAAGAAAAAAGGGTAGGGGTTTCAAGCGCTAAGAATCCGTGTGCAAATCCTTCTGGAATAAACAGCAATTCCTTTTTTTTATCGTCAAGGGTAAAGACCCTGTGCTGTCCGAATGTAGGTGAGGAAGTGCGTAAATCAACCACCACATCTAACGCAGCGCCACGAATTACCCGGACAAGTTTAGCTTGGGCATGGGGAGGTTTTTGAAAATGTAAGCCACGCAGAACGCCTTTTTCAGATTGGGATTCGTTGTCTTGTACAAAGTGAACAGGTACACCAAGGTTTTCAAAAACGGAAGTGTTAAAACTTTCCATAAAATATCCCCTGTCGTCTTGAAAAATTCGAGGTTTGAGCAGGATAAGGCCCTCAATTCCTGTTTCAATTTTTTCCATTCCGCAAAACCTCCATTAATCGTTTCTGTGTCTGCGTTTTTTTGATGGGAAGAGTCGTCTGCTTAAACCCGCCCAACTCATCGGATTGTTTCGAGCCCTTCGTTTGCGGATTTCCTCCTCGTTATCGTCGCTGGTATAGCCATATCCATACCCATATCCATATCCATATCCGTACCCATAACCGTACCCATATCCATAGGCATAACCGTATCCATAACCGTACCCGTACCCACTGCCTTTTTTACGGAAGGGAGGTAAGCCGTTTATCACATAGCTTATTTTTTGAATTTGGTTGGTATCGTGAAGACGTTCGAGGTTATTGATAAAGAACTTTCTTGAATACGAGGCCCTGAACACATAGATAGGATAATCGGCTCTTCGCAGTACAAAAACGCCGTCGGTAACAATACCAACGGGAGGGTTATCAACAACGATGTAATCGTAGGTTTTTTGAAGTTCATCCAGCATTTCATCCATCCGATGTCCCATAATCAATTCAGATGGGTTTGGAGGAATAGGGCCGGCTGTGATGTAATCCAGGTTATCGATTTCAGAGGTTTGAACGCAATCTTCAAAAGTGTCTCGTCCAATTAAAATGGTGCTAAGTCCCTTTTTATTAGGAGAATTGAATCCGAGGTGGATTTTAGGCTTTCGCATATCGCCGTCAATAACCACGACTTTTTTACCTGCCAAAGCTAGAATTCCCGCAATATTTAAGGCAATAAACGTTTTTCCCTCGCCTGAAATGGTACTGGTAACCGCTATTAATTTGCTTCCGGGGTCCGAATTGATAAAATCGAGGTTGGCCCGAATATTTCGAAAGGCTTCGGCAATAGTGGATTTGGGTTTTTTATCTACAATCAACTGAGAAATAGGAAGGCCAATTTTATATTGAAAAACAATTCCAAGGAAAGGCACGGAGGTATGTTTGCCAACATCGGCAATGGATAAAATTTGATTAAAGAGCAAATACCGAACAACCACAATTAAAAAACTGATAACGAACCAACCCACAAAGCTGCCGCCAACCACCAATTTTTTGTTTGGAGAAACGGGAGTGTCGTTAGGACGGCTGTAGCGTAAAAGACGGTAATCGGGGGCGTAGCCTTCTCTAGCCAAAGAAAATTCAGCTTTTTGTTGAATAAGTTCGTCGTAATATTTCTCATTCACCTCGTAAACCCGTTCGAGCCTAGCCAATTCAATTTGATCGGCAATGCTTTTTTCGATGAATAATTTGCTTTCAAGGTCTTTGATGCGTTGTTGGGCCTCCTTGACTTTAAAATCAAGACTTTCGACTTGGTATTCAACTGCCTTGGCCATTCTGCCGCGAATAACATCAATATGAAAATCAAGCCTTTTGATTTGATTGCTGGATTCTTGAAAATTATACTGCATTAACTCACGTTGCAGCAGCATATTTTGAATTTGTTGCACCAATGAGGCGACTCCTGGGCTATTTTGTACCTGGCTGGCAAGAATAATGGATTCACCTACAGGGATATTTTTATCGAGAATTTTTTGGTAAACGGTACGGGTAACTTGTAGGGTTATCAAAAGTTCTTGAACCTGCTTTTCCAGTTCAAGAAGTTTGCCGAAATCGCCGGCGGTACTGAGCTCGGATGTTGGCCCATCTAAGCCATACTTTTTTTGGTAGGATTTTAGACTTGAGTCGGCCTCTTCCAATTTGTCTTTAACCAAGCCAAGAGTTTCATCGATGTAGGTTAGCATTTTGTTGGCGCTTTCCTGTTTTGAATCGATGTAAAAGCTTTCATAGGCCATGGCTACCGCATTTACCATATCAGAAGCTCTGAAGGAGTTTACGTCGGTGTAGGCAATTTTAATGGTTTTAGCTTCTTCATTTTCAATTTCGATTTCAAGTCCTGGAAGGTACTTTCCGTTTATGGATTCAGGATCATTAACTATGAAATAATGAAAATGGTTGGTTTCGTAATAAAAATCTGGGGCACGCCAAACTACCGACAATTCAAAATACCCAAACTTTTTGGTGGTATTTAAAGGAATGGTTGAAGACTCCTTGGTTTCATCGATTTCAAAACGGACGGTGCAGGTTCTGTCTTCATTAAAGTCAACGTGAATAGGAACACCATAAGTTAAGGGGTTGACTTTGTCAACTTTAATAAAATAGGGTGCTTTGTTGTAGTTGTCGGACGACATTATGGCTCCTTTCCGATAATAGGTGATGGAAAGGGGCAAGGTGTCAATAACGCGCTGCAAGAAAACAGGAGATCGAAGCAACTCAAGTTCTCTGGCAAGGTTTAAATCGAAAAAATTTCCTTGGTTTAAATAATCCTTTTTTTCTTCATCGGCCTTGGTAAGCTGAATAACGCTAAAGGTCTCAAATGTTGGAGTTGTGTATCTTAAAAAAAGGAAAGCGGAAGCGGCGGCAATGACACCCAAAAGCAAAATAATCCACAAAGACCTTCTGAAAATCATGCCCAGCAATGCTGGGTCTAGGTCTTGATTAATTGCAGTTACGGGCCGACGCTCTTCGCTCATGATTTATTTTAAGTTGGCAACAACAATAATTGTGGTAACAGAACTTGCCACAAAACTAAGCGCTGTTAGATATGGGTTAATGGCGGCAAAGAAGGTTTCAACTGGGCGAATTCTAGGTTCAATGTAAACAATATCGTTGGGTTGCAGGGTTAAATCTGCCATTTTCATGCCTTCAAGGGTAGATATGTCTAACAAATAAACCTGAGGATCCTTTAGGTCGCCTCGAATCACCTTAATTCTATGCGCCTTACCGTTGGGAGAAATGCCCCCTGACATAGCAATAACCTCAAACAAATTCATGTTTTCTAGAACGAGAGGAATTACCTGAGTTCCTGCTCCATCTCCGTTAAACAATAGAATTCTTCTGTTTCCAACCGATACTTGAACAAAAGGGTTTTTAATTTCCAATTGCTTGTAAAGACCTTCCAAATAGGCTTCAGCTTCTCTGTTGGTCATTCCCGCCAGTGGGACCCTTCCCACGATTGGAAGTTTACAGGTGCCGTCGAACTCAACTAGAGCAGAAAATCCACCTCCGCCACCTATTCCCATAATGCCTGCACCGTTTCCGTTATTGTTGTTCATTCCACCGCCGAAACCGCCGCCGAAACCACCGCCGAAACCACCGCCGAAACCACCATTGCTAATCATAGGTGCCCCATAATCGCCTAGAATAGAAAAATTAAGGACATCGTTTACAGCCAATCTGTAAACGGTGTCAACTTTTTCAGGTATTTCATCAAATTGATAATCGGCCGGAGTCCGAAGCATGAAATTCGGTTGAAAAAGACGACAACTGCTAAATCCAGCTAGCATAAAGCCCCACAAAAGGAAGGATTTGGTCGTGAATTTCATTCAGAATGGTCTTGGCGCAAAGGTAGGAATTATTATCAAGGTTAAATTGCATTTAGCATGTGGGTTCTATGGCCTTTTTGATCAAGCAATTCCTCGTATAAATTTTTAACGTCTTTTACCAATCTGGAATAATGGAAACGATTGCTGACCCAATCCCAACCCAATTCACCAATGGTACCCCTCACCATAGAATCAGAAACCAAAACCAACATATTTTCGACAAAAGCATCTAAGTCGCCGGGCTCAGACAAAAGGGCTGTTTTTCCGGGCAAAACCACGTTTTCAATTCCGCCAACGCGGGTTGAAACGATTGGTTTTCCGGAGGCTTGAGCCTCAATTAGGCTTACTGGCGTGCCCTCGTTTAAAGAAGTTAATGCCACGATATCGAGGCCGGCATTAATTACATCAATATCTTTTTGCCACCCTGCAAAAACAACATCAACCTGCGAGGCCAATTCAGGGGTTGAAGTATAGGTTAATTCCAATTTCTGGCATTGTTTTTCCAATTCATTCCTAAGCTCTCCGTCCCCAATAATAATTGCTTTAATAGGTTTTTGAGTGCGTTTTTTCAATTCTGCGATGGCCTGCAAAAAGAAAATGTGATTTTTAATTGGAACCAACCTTCCAATAATTCCAATGGCAATGGTGTTTTCTTTCAACAAGAATGACTGCCTAAACGCAATGCGTTTTTCAAATCGGTTTTCTTGAAAACGAAACAAATCAAAGCCCAAAGGGATAACTGAAATTTTCTCTTCCTCGCAAATGCGATGTTCGTCCACCAACTCGTGCTTTTGCAACTCAGAAAGAGCAATAATTCGATCGGTCTTTTTAGCCAATCTACGTTCAACAGATTTGAAAATATGCGTTTTCGCTTTGTTGAAATACGAATGGAATACGTGGCCGTGAAAGGTATGAACGACAATTGGGACTCCTGAAGCAAAAGCTGCCATGCGACCTAGTCCGCCCGCTTTTGAAGCATGAGTATGAACTATGTCCGGTTTAAATCGCTCAATAATGGACTTGATTTTAAAATAGGCCTTTATGTCGTTGTTGTAATGCAGCGCCCTTTGCATTTCCGGTATCAGCAATGGGTGAACCCCAACCTGCCTAAGAATAAAATCAGAAGAATCTTCGCTGTCTTCTTTTTGCCCCCCAATGAGCAGTGAAGTATAATCTCCCCCCAAGTGTTTGGTTAAATAGGCGGCATTGTAGGTTGGCCCTCCTAAATTAAATCGATTTATTATCCGCAGAACCTTGGGCATTTTCCAAAAAATGGAATTTGTTCCATCATTAAGACAAAAATAGCATTATTCTTTAAAAAAGGTTTTGTCATACCATGTTTGCCAAACAAATAAACTCCATAAAATAAAAGGTAATTCCCCTGATTTCATGGAATCTAGACGATTCAGTTGGATTTGAACGGCCGTTGGGTTTAACACTTTTTGTGCATGAATTTTTTCCAGATTCAAGGTTTCAATGAGCAAACCATTTAATTCATTTTTAAACCAGGGCAGCAAAGGCACTTCAAATCCTTGCTTGCGCCTATTCCATACCTCTAGGGGCAGTTCTCCAATAAAGGCGTCAATAAGGAGTTTTTTCTTTCTTTTTCCGTCAATTTTGTACGAAGGGGGGAGGCCATGTACATAGTTTATTAAGCGATAATCAAGAAGCGGCACCCGAACCTCCAATGAATTGGCCATGCTCATTAAATCAACCTTGGTCAACATATCAAAGGGCAGAACCATTTGAAGGTCGGCCGCCAAAAACCCATTGAAATCTGAATGCAAAACACCCTTAGGGTCGATCAAAGGAAGCAAAAGTTGGCACTCCTGCTCAGGCGAGCCAGGGTCCAAAACCAATTCTTCAATCCATGCGTCGTCAACTACTCCAGACCAGCTGCGGTAACGCTCAACGGCATCAAGTCGGCTCCCCTCTCTAAACTTTTTAAGTTGCCTTATTTTATTTTCAAATGCATTTCCTCGGCCTCCGGAAAAGCCACCAAGAAACGGATATAGAACTTCAGATAGCCATTTCTTTTTCCAGTCGTTACGCACAGCCCATTCGCCGGCATGTTTATGGTATCCGCTAAACAATTCATCGCCGCCATCGCCCGATAAGGCCACGGTTACATGCTTTCTGGTTTCCTTGCACAGTATGTAAACGGGCAATGCTGAACTATCGGCAAAGGGCATGTCCATTTGATCTAGCATTCCTGGCAAATGATTCAATAAATCATCGTTGCTCAGCGAAAAGGTTGTATGCTCAGTATTAAAGCGCGTTGCTACTTGCTCGGCAAATCGGGTTTCATCAAAATACGGTTGGTCTTTAAATCCAATACTGAATGTATGAAGTTGTTTTACCTTTTGCGAGGCTACGGCTACCACCAAACTGGAATCAACCCCTCCACTTAAAAAACTCCCTAAGGGCACATCGCTGATCAGCCGGTCGGTTACGGAAGCCTCTACCAGTTCCCGAACCTTTGATGCGGCAACCTGATAGCTAGGAATGGTATCTACTTCTGAATTTAAAGTTGAGGGTAAGTTCCACCAAGCCTGTGGTTTTTCAAATCCCTTTTCGCTTAGTTTAACCCAATGTCCTGGCATTAATTGCTGCCCGTTTTTAAAAACCGAAATAGGGCCAGGAATGTAACCCATTCTAAAGTAACATCGAAGGGCAGTGGGGTTCAGTTCTGGTCCCAAGCCCAAGGGATTTAAGGCTTTGTGTTCAGACGCAAAAAAATGGCCAAACTGATTGCTGCATAGCCAGAGTGGCTTAATTCCCATCCGGTCTCTGGCCAAAAAGCAGATTTTTTGAACATGGTCAAAAAAAGCAAACGCGAAAAATCCATTCAGTCGGGGAAGCAGTTCCATGCCCCAATGCTTTAGTCCATTCAGCAAGACCTCCGTATCGCTATCGGAACCGAAGCTGTATCCAAGTTGAAGGAGCTCTGCCCTCAAGGATTTGTAGTTGTAAATTTCTCCATTAAAAACAATGGAAAAATTCCCACAAGAGCTCAGCATAGGTTGATGCCCATTGGCGCTCAAATCTAAAATAGAGAGCCGAGCATGCCCTAGGAACCAGGGATTAAAAAATCGAACATCTTGGTGGTCGGGGCCTCGACGATGCAGGGCTTTAACCGATGCTTGAGCGGCCTGTTTGTCAACCTCCTGAATGAAAATTCCTCCCGATATGCCGCACACGTTTTGTTCGAATCAAAGGTGAATCACCTCGCCATAGGCTGCGGCCGCAGCTTCCATAACGGCCTCAGACATAGTAGGGTGGGGGTGTATTGCCGTAATAATTTCGTGTCCTGTGGTTTCGAGTTTTCTAGCCATGACAATTTCGGCAATCATTTCGGTTACGTTGGCTCCAACCATGTGTGCTCCTAAAAGTTCGCCGTACTTCTCGTCAAAAATCAATTTTACAAATCCATCTTTCGCTCCCGCAGCGCTGGCCTTGCCTGAGGCACTAAAGGGGAATTTTCCCACTTTTATGCTGTACCCGGCTTCTTTGGCTGATTTTTCGGTGTAGCCCACCGAAGCTACTTCTGGATACGTATAGGTGCAACCGGGAATGTTTGTGTAATCAATGGGGTGTGGATTTTTGCCTGCGATTTTTTCAACGCACACAATGGCCTCATGCGAAGCAAGGTGAGCTAAGGCTGGACCTGGAATTAGATCGCCGATGGCATAAATCCCCGAAACATTGGTTTCGTAAAAGGCATTCACCACTACTTTTCCTTTTTCTACTTTAATGCCAAGCTTTTCCAATCCCAAATTTTCAATATTGGCTTCAATACCAACGGCAGAAAGCACTACATCGGCCGTCAAGGTTTCTTTTTTCCCGTCTTTAGATATATGCACTTCCACTTCGTTGCCTTTAACCGCTGCTTTTTCAACACTGGTCCCGGTGTGGATGGTGATGCCCTGCTTTTTAAAAATCTTCTCCATGGTTTTTGAGCTTTCCTCGTCTTCAACCGGAAGAATGTTGGGCATGTATTCAATTAAAGTTACCTGGGTGCCTATGGAGTTATAGAAGTACGAAAACTCGCTGCCAATGGCTCCTGAGCCAACCACAATCATGCGTTTGGGTTGTTCTTTTAATGTCATGGCCTCGCGGTAGCCAATAATGCGTTTTCCGTCTTGAGGAATGCTGTCAATTTTCCTTGAACGGGCACCGGTAGCAAGAATGATGTGTTTTGCCTGATGCAAAACGGAGATACCCGACTCGTCGGTAACGGTAACTGCACCTTTGCCCTCCAATTTACCCGTGCCCATAAGGACTTCAATTTTATTTTTACGCATAAGGAACTGGACTCCTTTTGACATTCCATCGGCCACCTGCCGTGAACGGGCAACCATATCTGAGAACTGAGCTTCAACTTGAGCTACCTTAACGCCGTATTCTGCAGCATGCTTTATGTAATCGTAAACTTGGGCGCTTTTCAAAAGGGCTTTGGTGGGAATACAACCCCAGTTTAGGCAAATTCCGCCCAAATTTTCGCGTTCAACCACAGCTACCTTTAAACCCAATTGAGCTGCCCGAATGGCTGCTACGTAACCGCCGGGGCCACTTCCAATTACAAGTACATCGTAAGTCATTGTTCGTTTATTTAATGCGACCAAGGTACACAATTTACCCGAATTTGGGCTGGAATTTTCCTTGAATTGCCGAAGGGAAACCCTGTTTAAGGCTGGCGAAATGGGTTTGGAAGGTCTTTGAAATCGGAGTTTTCAGCGCATTTTATTCATGCTGAACCTTGAAAGGTTTTGCATGGCTTAGCGGGCGGGATTGAACCAGGTTGCCCGCAAGGCCAAAAGCCAAAGGGCCCGCGAGCTGCGCAGGCGACTTCAGGAGCCCGCGCAAAGCCGCTGGGGCCTAGGCTTTTGGCCGCGGACTACCGGTGAAAGCCCGAAACCCGCCCAACAAAAAAACCATTCCAACCCTTATACCTTAAATTTAAAAGGCGGAACTCCTTGACGGATTGATTCAACCTGCGTATTTTTGATGCCTTGGACTTCGGAAATGCCATGAAACTGCTAAATTATACCTTAGAAATCAAATGGGCTCTGCTCTTTATCCTTGTTTTTTTGCTCTGGATGCTGGGCGAAAAAGGTGCCGGCCTACACGATGTGCACATTGAATGGCATCCTATTTTAACCAATCTGTTTGCAATTCCGGCCATTGCTATGTACGTTTTAGGCTTAGCTAATTTTAAAAACGACCTGTCGTTCAATCGACTGTCTTTTTTGCAGGGGTTTTTGTTTGGGCTGCGAACCACCTTGTTGATTACCCTGCTTTCTCCCTTGATGCAATGGATTGTAAGCGAAATTATTACGCCCGATTTTTTTAATAATGCAATACACTATACCGTTCAGCATGGCATGAAAACCCAACTTGAAGCCGAACAGTACTTTAATTTGAAAAGTTATTTGTTGATGAGTGTAATTGGAAACCTGATAATGGGCATTTTTGTTTCTGCCATGGTTGCCGCAGGATTCAGTCTCTGTAGATCCTCTAAACCAACATCGAATGAATTCTTTTAAACCAACATCGAATGCAAAAAGAATCTGATTCGGGGCCCTATTATTCCTTCGAGGGACATATTCCCGCTGTTCACCCTTCGGCTTTTGTGCATCCGAACGCCACGGTTATAGGAAGGGTTTGGATTGGCAAAGATGTGTACATAGGCCCGGGTGCCGTGCTGCGGGGCGATTTTGGAATAATTGAAGTGGGTGAGGGAGCCAATATTCAAGACAATTGCGTTGTTCATATGTTCCCCGGCGAAACGGTTAGCATAGCCGCTGGTGCCCACATTGGGCATTCAGCCATTGTGCACGGTGCTTGCATAGGCAAAAACGCCTTGATTGGCATGTCGGCTGTTTTGATGGACCATGTTGTGGTAGGCGAGGAAGCCATTGTGGGGGCCTTGGCTTTTGTGCCCACAGGCATGGAAATTCCCGATAGAAAGTTGGCCGTCGGAAACCCCGCCAAGGCTATTAAGGACGTTTCGCCCGAAATGGTAAAATGGAAAACCCTTGGAACTCAGTTGTATCAAAAGCTTCCTGAACGTTGCCAGCAAACCCTGAATGCCACTGCAGCAAGAATTTGCACAGAGAATCCAAGCTTTAGCCTAGAAAATGGCCTGGCTCGGACCGAATACCTAACTTGGAAACAGACACAGCAGCAAGATTAGTTTAAAATTTGGGGCAATAACCTATATTTGGCATAACTTTTGTCTTCGTTGAAGCGTAAAAAACAACCGTAGAGGCCCTTTCAAAAAATAAATCATAAAACTATGAAAATGAGATTTTTAACATTGATTTTTTCAAGCCTTACTTTATTTGCTGTTGCTCAAAATTGCACTGTACCTATGTCGAGCGTCGCCTTTCAACAAGGCCTAACCCGGATAAAATCCGCTGGAAACGAGCTTGGCATGAGTCAGGCCGCAGCAGCATTAGCAAACCAGTGTTTGAGTTCCGACCAAGTTAAGGCGGTGGTTATGGCATTGCCCAGCGACCAGAGCCGCTACGATTTTGCATTGTTGGCTTATCCAAAGACCGTTGATAAAGTTAATTTTTACGACGTGTACGACGGTTTTGCCTACTTCTCAACCGTTTTTCGCCTGCACGATGCAACCGCCACCATTGGGCAACCCGTTCCACAGCCCAGCACGCCCAAAATCGAGATTAAGCAACCCAATATAGTAATTGAAACGCCAAAAAAGCGAAACTGGCCTGCCTTAAGTTACCCATCGATCGACAATTACCTTGGAAACACAGGTTGCAGTGAACCTATGCCTGAACCCAATTTTGATCAAATCACCAAAGACCTACCTGCAACCATGGTTGAAGAGCAAGCCCAAGAGCTTTGCCGCAATCTTTTGAACAAAAATCAATGCCTTTCTACTGCACAAATCATGAAATTGGCTACCTTAATGAATTCACAAACAAACCGTTTGAATTTTTTGAAAGATGCCTACAATGTGGTGTACGATCAAGACAATTTTGGCCGCTGCGGAGATGTATTGGCCTTGGCCAATTTAAAAAAGGACTTCAGTGTGTTTGTTAACGGTAGGCCCAATCCCAATACGGTAACTCCTGTGGCCCCCGTGTGTACGGTTTCGGTTGCAGAACAAAAAGAAGTGGTTGACGCTCTGTCAAAAATTTCATTTTCGAATACCAAGGTTACGTTAGCCAAACAGGTTATTGCCTCAAAAAAATGCTTCACTACCAATCAAATAATGGAGATTCTTAACCTGTTTGTTTACGAACAAGATAAGTTGAATATGGCGAAATATGCGTATGCCTTCTGCATTGATAAAGGTAATTACTTTAAAGTCAATGGTTTATTCAGCTACAGTTCAAGCAAAGAGGACCTGTCCAAATTTGTGAGCAACGCTGGCCAATAAACATAAAAAATGCCCGCTCCTGCTGTTCTGCCCTTGAATCAACGGCCCTTCGACCGTTTTTTTATCGTCGCATTTTCGCTGTTCTTCATCACATCGATGATTTCAGATTCCATTCCAACGGTGCTTGGAGAGCCAATGGTGGCAGATAGTCCCAACATCTTGGTCAGGTGGAATTACAGCTATGCTTATCAATGCGACCCCTTGTTTTTAAATCCGCCGCACTGGATGCGCATGGTTACTGGGCTTAGTGCGTTTGTGTATGGCCCTTTTTACTTGGTTTTGGTGTATGCCCTTTGGAAAGGGAAGAATTGGATCCACGTGCCTGCCATTATGTATGCCACGGCCATTTCGGTAATTACAGGGGTAATCGTGTTTGGGGTTGAGTTTTTTGGGGAGCCGGAGTGGCGCTGTCAAAATCTGGGGCGTTTTTTGCCTTTGAATCTTCCTTATGTGCTGATTCCCTTGCTATTGCTGATCCGCATGCGGCATCCCTTTCCCTTTTCCAGAAAATTTTAAGGCAAATTTCGCCTCTAAATTTTGCATCGCGAAAAAAAAGCATACATTTGCACTCCCGATTTCGTTTGAAATCTTGGTTCTTTATCAGTCGGTCCGGTAGTTCAGTTGGTTAGAATACATGCCTGTCACGCATGGGGTCGCGGGTTCGAGTCCCGTCCGGACCGCTTCAAAACTTCAAGGATTTCCTTGGAGTTTTTTTTGTTTTTGGGCGGGTGCGGGCTTTCAGAGCTAGTCCGCCGTCTGCAGTCCCGGTTGCAGCGGGCTCAGGGTAGCTCCCAAGGTCGCTCCCTGCTCCACGCGCAACCCGGCCAGCATCCGTTTCGGGCTAGCCTCTTCAATCCCTCCCGCGGGCGGCTCATGGCATTTACCATCTCCAACAACCAAAGGAATAAGGGCGGAAATAAAACCAAAATACCCAGGAAATACTAAGGGACGACTGTAAACTCAATCACCGAAATAAACCGTACTCCAGTTGAAGCAGCCACGGTGGTGCCCGCATTTAACCACAATGGAAATGCACAGGTTGGGCCTGTAAACGACTTCCATGAACCATCGTAAAATCGAATTGCCTGAATGTAGGTAATGTTGCCGTCAATCAAAATGGATTGAACCGCTTCTACATAGGGATTGGCTTGGGTCCATGCGCCGGCTCCATGTATTGGATCGTTTTTGTAAGGTGCCGAAACCAATTTCCAAACTTTGTTCGCTGGAACGGTATCTAAAGTGGTAACTTTTTTTACTTGGCTGAATTGAAGGGTTTGAGCGTTCATAGTGGTTATAGCCGAAACCAAAACAAGGCAGAACAAAATGGTTTTCATAAGGTAGGTTTTAGTATAAATGGCTGAAAAAGCAACACGAACAAAACTACAAATAAGAATGGGCTAGGCTGCCTAAATATGTCCTTGTTTTCTGTGTTTTAATGTTTAATTAAAAGGGGGGGACATGTATTTAGTGGTATTCCATTTTTCAGATGGAAGATTGGAGAAAGCAATGTTGTTTTTTGAAGAGAAATACAGCGCCGTAGAATCCGATCTGTCGGGACTTTTACCGGCATAATCCATTTTCATTCAACGATTTAGGGAACTGCATCAATGAAATGGGAGTTTAGGCGCAGACGGTGAAAGAGCAGGTGTCGGATTTCTGCATCTGGGTGCAAAGGGAATTCCAAGGCCTCTTGAGCCTGAGTTAATGGAAGATTGTTTACCCAATGGTTTTCGAGGGGTAAAAACAGCTCTGACCGAAGGGTCTGTTCAAAGCGTTCGGTTTCTTCCTTGCGTAGGTCAATAATCCAAAGCGTAGGAGCCGCCGAAAAGCCGGTGATGGCATCGAAACTGCCACGGACCTCACGCATTTGAACCCAAAACCCCTTTTGATAGCACGCCAATAAAAAAGCTTCGGCCGCTGTTTTATCGCCGTATTCTCCAATGCCAACCCATTCCTTTTTTTTCTTTCCTAAAATACCAAATAACCAGTTTGTTATGCTGCTTAACATAAACCTAAGGTTTTATTGCTTTAATCCATTGATTGCCTAAGCCTATAAGGTAAATACCGGAAGGCAAATGGGGTTGGGGTCGGATGAAAATGCTAGCGGCATGGATTTCCATATTATACTCTAATGCATTGCCCCTCAAATCGGAAAGAGAAAGGCGAGCGGGGTCAAAAGCTTGTTCGTTTAACATGAGTTCCCAGGCCATTTTATGGGCCATCCATTGCACAGAAAGTATTGATTTTATTGAAGATGCATTGGTTAACAGAGCTTCAAATTGCCCATCTAAATCAACCAAGGAATCTTCCGATAACTTCCAAACAAAATGCTTTTGGTCAAAGCTGCCTGTTGCATATAAAAATTGGCTAGGGTCGCGGGTTAGTCCATACGCAATTCCTATTCCCGAACCGCTTAGGCTGGCATACCGACCTCCTGAAAAGGATTTATCTACTTTGGCAACATAAGGGTTTATGGGTAATCCTGGGTAAAATGTAGTGCTGTAGCCTGAAATAATTAGGGAATCATCTGCACTGCAAATCAGGGCAAATCCGGCCTCGGTGCCTGTGCCCCCCAAATACCCCCAACGCTGAACATGGCCAGCAGAATTGGTTGCCACCAAGAAAACATCAAAAGCAGGTCCGGAATTGGTTGTGGATTCACCTGCCATGAAAATTTGGCCAGATTGGTCAATCTCCAGTACATAGTTGCCATTTGCATTGGCGTCAGAAATTAAAGTGTCGTTAAGCCATTGGCCTTGAGAGTCAATAAATGCTAGGTAATTTCCGTATGAGCTGGTTTCAAAATCGCCAGAAATGGCCCAAGCCTGTTTTGCGGTGTGCCAGCGAATTCCGTGTCCAACGTCGTTGGCAGGTCCACCTAGGGTTCTTTCCCATTCTATGTTCCCTGTTGAATCAAGTTGAGCTATCCAAATATCGCTGCTGGTGTTTTGGGTTGAAGTTCGGTATCCAACCAATCCAATTTTCCCATTGGGACCGGTACTTATTCGTTTGATGCTACTGGAACCGAAAAAAACGGGGAAAGAATTGGTTTTAAGGGTGTCGCCTTGATCATCAAGCCAAAGCAAAAGACCAACGGATGCTCCAGAAGGAAGGTAGTAGCCACCGCAAGCCAAAAAAGAATGCCCATTAAAAAGCGGTTGAATTGTTCCTGGAAAAGCCGGGCCAGGAAAAAGGAATGTTCTTTTAGATAAAGCGGTTAATTGGGTATCTATATGGTAAACAACCAAACCGTCGGACGCGTTGGCATCTGCGCGTTCGGCGCCAAAGAATAAAAAGCCATTTTGGTTGGCATTCCAAACCATATTTCGGCCTTGACAAAAACCTTGGTCGGGACCAAAAATCCTTAATTGAGCATAGGTTCCATGAAAAAAAAAGCCGGCGTACAAGCAGGTAGAAAATAGAAAAGGAAACCTCATTATTGTTTTGTACAAATTGAATTTAAGCCTAGAACATAGTTTTCAATCGCACCAATTTTAATGGCGGTTTCGTAACCCAAAAAGCCGGAAATATCTTGGTTTGAAATCAGATTTTGGTATTCTTGAGTAAAAGGAATGGCCAAAGGCAGAAAACTCCAATGCCATTTTTCTTCCTGGTACCCACTTCGCCCTGATTTTTGTTTTGGGCTATAAACTTGGCAAAAACCGAATTCATGGGCGTGATCGAGCAGCCAATCGTAAACTCGGCAGCCCTGCTCGGTTTTGAAATAAGCCTCATCAACGCTGTTTATGTCCAAATCGGTGCCCCAATGGTGCCTTGAAGTGCCGGGCATGCTTGAAAACCGCATAATGAGTTTGGCCTTTTCCGCTGGATTCAACCTTGATTTACTCAAATCGCGCCCCTCAACTTTCCGAACTCCGGTCCATTTGTCTTCCCAAATTTTTTTTTGACGGTAAAAGGAACGGGTTGAACTGACTGCCTTGAGTTCAATTCCTTGATTCTGGGCTGCCATAGCCATGTCGATAAAAGCCTGAGCTGCCTGAATTCTAAGCCACTGTTCACCAACGCAGTACTTGGAAGGCAGCAAACTAAAATACTCGGGTAGGGCAGCAGGTTCAAATTTTCCGGTTAGGTAATCTTTAGGGGCGAGGTCAGCAAACAAGGTGTCGGTTGTTTGAGGCCAAAGCGATGATACAGCGAGAGGCAAAACCAGGCTGAAAACCATAGAACAGATTCCTTTCATGCTATAAAGATGAGAATTCTTTGAGTTACCTTTGAATCAATGAGATTTTTTAGAACCAAAACAATGCCAATGTATGGTTTAAGCATGCCCGCATTAGGATTGCTTTTGGTAGTGGTTGGCTGCAATTTGAACGATTCAGAAGTGGAGGAAGAAGAAAGCCCCTTTGATTACAGGTCTTTGGTAGCAATGGTCCCCGACACGTTTATTCGGCCCGGTATGCAATGGGTAAGTTCATATCGATTGCCCAGCGAACAGTATGGTTTTTCAAAGGCTTTTGATGGGTCCGATTCTACCTATTGGAGTACTGCCCCGGGCTTGAATAATTTAGAAGGATTTGAGTGGCGATTTGATGAACCCTTGACTTTAGGCAAAATTGGCATTAAACCTATGAAGGGGGCAATGTTTGCCTATCCAGATCGAGTTTTGGTTTATACAGACCGGGGGAATTTAGAAGCCGTTCCTTCAGGAACGTTAAATTTGCCCGATTCAATTCGTTGGTTGAAGGTTGTCTTTATGGTCGATCGGAATTGGAGTAGGGTAGTGCTGCCTTTAGAGAATACGGCTTTTTCTTCTATGGTTCGGGTACGCAAGGGGTTTTCGACCTTATTTGAATCAAAACCGCTTGGAATTTCAGAAATTCAAATGGAGTGTTCAAAAGGTACAGTTGCCCCATTTTTGAGCAGCGACGGATTTTCTCGTATTACGGAGCAGCAGCAGGCAAATCAACGCTTTGATTTAAACGATGGCCGAAGCTTTTCCTCTCTTCACATAAATCAAAGCATTCCTGAGCGAAGAATTTTTTATCAATTCCCAAATTTAAGGGCCATTTTAGGCTTTCGCTTGCGTTCAGAAAACAGCGAATCAGCATGCCTGCAATTGGCATGGCATAAACCCAACGGGTCAAGTGTTTTTTACGATGTAAACCAGGGGGATTGGAGCCATAAATTGGGTTCAGACACCCTTGCAACGAAAAACATATCCTTCAGCCTTAGGTTGGTAGAGGGTAAGGAAATTTCCATATCCGAGTTTGACTTTTGGGATGGAGCCAGGTGGTTTCGTTTACAGGAAGATTCCGTGCAAAAGAAACTGGAGTTTATATTGCCCTATGGAACAACTCCGGAACAATGGCCATTGAATAAATCCATATTGTTCGACGAAGGTTTTGCAAAAAAAACCGTTGAGGCACTGGATTGGGAAACCGAACGGGATGCATCGGCGGTGCCCACCACTTCCAAAAGGGTCATTGCATTGTTTAGATCAAATGGACTTTTTGAATTGCTTTGGACCAGTGAAACCGAAAAAAACGGGAGTCAACCTTACGCTGTTTTTTCTGGAAATTGGATTTGGAATCAAGGGAAACTTGAATTGAAGGGCATGGTTTGGGAATCAGATGGGGTGCGTCAAAGGACCATGGAGTACACTTCCAAAGGAAACCGATTGATTCCTTTGTTGGTGGGATTCCCTGAATTTGATTATACCTACTAAATTAATTTTTTCGACGTCCTTGTCGATTTTTTGGGGCGGATTGCTGTTTTACCTGCTGCTCACGCATGCGTTGAGCGTCTTCAAGCCTTTGCATCCATTTGCTTTTCTTTTGGGGTTTTGCCTTATGGGCTTCCATTTTCAGCCTTAGTTTATTTTCATCAATGAAGAGATACCGAATTGCTAGGTAGATTAAAATGGAAACTACGTTCGACAAGAAGTAGTAGTAATTCAACCCCGCACTGTAGCTGTTTAAAACACCCAAAAACACAATCGGCATAATGTACATCATTATCTTCATTTGCTGCATGTTTGCGCCGGTCTGCATTTGAGAGCTATTTAAGTGGGTGTACAGGATTGTGGTTGCAGTCATTAATAGGGTGAAAAGGCTAACATGCGAACCATAAAATGGAATTTCAAAAGGAAGATTTAAGATGCTGTCGTAGGTTGACAAATCTTCTGCCCATAAAAAGCCTTGTTGCCTCAGTTCAATTGCCGATGGGAAGAAACTAAACATGGCAAGCAAAAAAGGCATTTGAACCAGCATAGGTAAACAGCCTGCCAATGGGTTAACTCCAGCCTGACGGTAAAGCTGCATTACGGCCTGTTGTTTTTTCAATGCCTCATCGGGTTTGAATTTGGCATTAAGTTCGTCTAATTCAGGTTTTAGAAGCCGAATTTTGGCGGAAGAAACGAACATTTTGAAATTCAAGGGCGAAAGCAACACTTTAATAATTAGGGTCAGTAATAGAATAATTATTCCATAGCCTAAGCCCAGTTGGTCAAAAAAGTTAAATACCGGAATAACCAGATATCGGTTGATAAGGGAGAACAGACCGATGTATCCCAAATCGATTTGCTCTTCTAATCCCATGTTCATGGATGCAAGGGTTTGAAAGTGCAGGGGAGCAAAAATCCACTCCATTGAAACAGAAGATGCCGAAGAATAGCCGTATGGAACCGATAAAAAAGCGTTGTAGGCTAAATTAACGCTGCTGTCGGCCCAACCGGGCAATTGGGTTTGTGCTTGAACGGGGCGTTTAAATTGACCATTTTTAAAAATTAAAGAATTGAAGAAAAATTGCTGTTTAAATGAAATCCATTCGACGGCCTCTTCAATTTCTTCTGAATTTTCACCTCCCCGGCCAATTCTGGAAACAGAACCACTTTCAGTTTTGTAATAAATGGTTGAGGTGGCTCGTTCGTTCGATAAATTCAATTCCTGCCTTGGGGCAATTTGAGACCATATTAATGGAATGTCGCTTTGGCCGCGATCAATAACCGTTTCTAACCCAACAAAACTCAAATCTACTTTTAAGGCATAACTGTTGGCGTCAAGGGAATACGACCATTGAATGTAGCCGGCAGAATCGTTGGTGTAGGCACGCAACACTAGGGTTTGGCTTGTAGCCTTGGCAACGCTGAAGTATAGATTTTTTGATTCTATGCGTTGGTTGTTGTGGTAGAATTCAAGATTCATTGAGGCAGAATCGGAATACACCAAATCCAGGTCGGCTTTTTGACTGGAATCTTCTAAAAATCGATTTTGGTAGGTTTGCTCCCCAAGAATTTTGGCTGAAACCAACGACCCCCCTTTGGAATGAAAGCTCAAAGAAATTTTTTCGTTGGATAGAGACACTTTTTCAGGATTGCCTGCGGCAGCATTTGAAAAAACACCGAACTGTTTAGTAAGAAGAGCGTTTTCTTTCGTGGTAACCTGAGAATCTGCTGAAAGGGAATCGGCATCAACCAAAGCCAGCTCAGATTTATTTTGCAGGGTATCGATTGGGGTTAAGGCTTCGGCAGCCGCCAAGGTATCAACCGTTGTTTTTAATGAATCTACCTTGGTTAAATCGGCATCTGTTTTGGGTTTGTTGAAAATCAAAAAGTAGGCGACCATAAGGCCACTTAAAAGCAACAACCCGGTTAACTGTTTTTTGTCCATGGTAATAAATCCTGAAAGCGAGCAAAGGTAGGGCATTGAATTTAAAGTCCCAATGAAATTCAAATAAGAATTCCTACAGGGCCAAAATGCTCTGGTTTAAGATCAACATAAACGAAAATGGAACTTTAAGGTTTAACCTTTATTGTGAGGGGCAAATCCTTGGTGATTAGATGAATCAATGGTACCTTTGTACAGCTTAAAAATCGTACATGAGAAATGCAGTCTGGTTGTTGTTGGGTTTTGGTTTAAATCTCTCCGTTCTTGCCCAAAATTCTGCCACCATTAAAGGGATTGTTCAACAAACGAATTCAAGGGAGGCGATTCCTTTTGCCTCTGTTGTAATCAAAGAAAAGACAATTGGGACAACCACAGACAACAACGGCTTTTTTTCAATTACTAAAATACCGTCGGGCAAATTTACCGTTCTGGTTTCGGCCGTAGGCTATGAAACCTTTATTCAAGAGGTTCAATTGGTCGAAGGGCAAATTCTGCAATTAAAACCCCTGTTAAAAAACAAAACCACCCTGATTAAGGATTACGAATACACAGCCGATAAGATTCAAGAAAAGAAAGAAAACACCGGGGTTTCTGTTATAAAAATCACTCCTGAAGAAATGAAACGCATGCCCACTTATGGGGGAGAAGCGGACGTTGCCCAGATGATGCAAATTATTCCAGGTGTAATTACCACCGGCGACCAAGGTGGTCAACTCTTTATACGTGGTGGGCCGCCGGTCCAAAATAAAGTTTTGATGGACGGAGCTGTAATTTACAATCCCTTTCATTCCATCGGTTTTTTCTCGGTGTTTGATACGGACGTGTTAAGCAATATGGATGTGTATGCAGGTGGATTTTCGGCAGAATATGGAGGCAGAATCAGTTCCATCATGGATTTGTCGACCCGCGATGGAAACAGAACCCGCTTTTCGGGCCGCACGAACATCAATTCTTTTACCGGGAAGGTATTGCTTGAGGGGCCCATGGGCCCTTTAAGAAATGGCGCTGCGAACGCCACATTTTTATTGAGTGCAAAGGGTTCCTTTTTAAAGCAAAGCTCTACCACATTTTATCCCTATGTTGATAGTTTGGGCTTACCGTTTAATTTTTTCGACGGGTATGGAAAAATGACCTTGTATGTGGGTGACAATGGATCGAAACTGAACTTTTTTGGATTTTCGCACAACGACTGGGTCAACTTTAACCAAAATTCAGATTTGCAATGGAAGTCGGGTGGTGGTGGTGCCAATTTCTTTTTGATTCCAGGCGAGGCGAACGTAAATATAGATGGGGTATTTAGTTACTCAAACTATGAAATAGGTTTAAATGAAGCGGTGAGCCCCCCCCGCAGATCGGTAGTGAATGGGTTTAATTTCAATGTGAATTTCCATCAATACTACGGAACCAATCGGTTGACCTACGGAATTGAAGCTAGCGGCTATTCAACCAATTTCGAATACACCAACGGTCAATACCGTAAAATTGACCAAAAAGACAATACAACGGAATTTGCCTTATTTACAAGGTATAAGTTTATGGTAGGGCGGTTTATTTTTGACCCAAGCTTCCGTCTTCACTACTACGCTTCTTTGTCGGAGGTTTCGCCCGAACCACGATTGTCTATAAAATTCAACGTTTCAGAGCATTTTAGATTAAAAATGGCAGGGGGGCTGTATTCGCAGAATTTAATTGCCGCCAATTCCGATAGAGATGTGGTTAATTTATTCTATGGGTTCTTATCGGCAGGCGATATTGGCATGCCAAAGAATTTTAAAGGAGAACCTGTAGGCAGCGATTTGCAAAAGGCTAGGCATGCCATTTTTGGTGCTGAATTTGAATTGTTTAAGAACCTCGAATTCAATGTTGAAGGATATTACATGGATTTCTTTCAGCTCATAAGCATGAACAGAGATAAGTTGTACGAAGACAGTCCTGGCAACTCAGCTATTCCCGATTATCAAAAAAAGGATTTGATACGAGAGCGTGGTTGGAGTGCCGGGCTGGATGTTCTTTTAAAAGCAGAAATAAAGAACCTTTATATTTGGGTTGGTTATTCCTTGATGGCATTGGAACGTTCCGATGAGGTTAGAGATTACGTACCTCATTTTGATCGCCGGCACAATATGAACTTTGTAGCCTCCTACCAATTTGGTAAAAACAAAGAATGGGAGGTCAATGCCCGATGGAATTTTGGCACAGGATTCCCCTTTACCCAAACCCAGGGATTCTATGAAAATCTAGGGTTCGATGGCAACATCAATGGAAATTACACCGACCAAAACGGGGATTTAGGAATTGAACTCGGTCAAATTAACCTTGGAAGGCTGCCCAATTACCACAGGCTGGATTTCAATGTGAAACGAAGATTTAATCTTGGCGAAAACACAAAATTAGAGGTGAATGTTGGTGCTACGAATGTGTACAACCGGAACAATATCTTTTACATTGATCGAATCACCTTCAATAGGGTGGACCAGCTGCCAATTATTCCCACCATTGGATTGAATTTTTCGTTTTAATGATATGGATAAATGCCATACTCAAATTGAAATGGCAAATATTGGCCTTGTTCCTCTATGTGTTCTCATTCGGCCTTTTAGTCTCCGCTCAAACAGAAGACAACTTTAATCCCCGAAGCAGTTGGCGCGAGGAAGGCAAGGCGACCCCGGGAGCCACTGCCTGCCCGCTGCCAACAGCCTGTTGACTGCGGACTATAACGGAAAGCCCGTAACCCGCCCAAATACAGAAAGAAAAAGGATTGAATAGGGAAAAAGGGGGTTAAATCGAACACCCATTAGTTAACATAATATAAATTATCGTATAAAAGAAATCCTCCTAAAAATTAGGGTAATTGCTGAATAACCTGTTGAAGTTGCGACAGGAATGCATCGGGATTCAAATCGTTGGCGCGAAGCCCGAGCGAGCGATTCCAATGCCCTTTTTGAAATTCAGCAATGCTCTCATTTTTAAATTCAAAAAGCCTGTGCAGAAAAACCTTTACGCTTTGAGCCACCAATGGAGCGTTTCCGAACATGGTTTTAAAATACGAAGCAGAAAATCCCTGGACGCGTTTTGAATCTAATGCTTCTTTAATGGCAATGAGATTCTCCTTTGAAATGGGTTTCGGAAAAATTCCTGAAATACCTGCTCTAATAAGGTCTTGTACGTCGTATTCAAAAAATTGGGCTGAAATTCCGATAAAATGACCTGGGTAATCGGGCTTTGAGTCGAGGAAAGTTCGGAGCCATTTACCGCCTTTTTGGGCATCGAGGTGTTGGTCCAGCAGAATAAAATCGTAGCTGTGCTGATTTGAATTAAGCACCTTTTCCAATCTTTCGATGGATTCAGACCAATCGCATTTCCAGCCTAATTGTTCAGCTAGAAGTCGAATTAAAATGGCATTTAACTCGCTGTCTTCAACGACTAGGATTCGGCCTTTCCAGGCATCCATTACTTTTTAGGAGCTTTGGCCTTAGCTGTAGTGCTTTTTGCTGGTTTTGAAACCGGGGTATTTTGCTCTTCAGCTGGGCTTTCGGTTTGGGCAGTTTCTGTTTTGGTAAAGGTGTCTGCCGAATTAAACCCATTGGAAACCAATTGGTTGTACCATTTGAATACCTTGCGAATGTCGCCGTCATAGACCCTTTCGGTATCGTAATTGGGCAGCAATTCAGCGAAGATGGACTTTAATTCCTTCATGTCCGCTTTATGGGAAGGACCTTTCTGACCTTGGAATTTATTTGACAGAGAGGCGAAGACATTACGCAGGGGTTCTTCGCCTTCTTGGGTGTACATGCTGATGTCTTTAAGGGTACTTACTTGTTCAGCGGGGCTTACGGCTTCGGGGCGTTTGGTGTCTAATGCTTTTGCAATGAGGCCATTTTTCCCTGTAGCGATAACGCTGAACAATGTTGGTTTGCCTACTCTGGCAATCAGGCTTTCAAAATCCATAGTAAAAGGTTATAATAAAGTCGGTTGATTCGTGGAAAGGAGGATTATTTTCCTCCTTCCATTTCTGCTTTAATGGCGTTTCGTTTTGCGGTGTCTTCCAGTTTAGTGTACACTTGAAGAAGGGTTTTTTGGAAAGTTTCCATTCGGTTGGGATCGGCATCGGGTTTAGCCTTTTCTTTGGCATAGCCGGTTTCAAGAATTCCTGCACTGTTGGCAAAAAAGACCTTGGCTTCGTTTTTAAGCGCCTCGTATTCCTTTACTTTAGAGAGGTCGAGTTCATTGGCTTTTTTGATTAAGGCGTTGGCCTTCATGATTTCAGCGTTGGCCAATTGAAGGTAAGCCGCTGTATAATTCGGGTCCAATTCGATGGTTTTTTCATAACCAATTTTAGCAGAAGCTCGGCGTTCAGCGATTTGTGCGGCGAAAGCTTTGGGGTCTTTTTTTTCTAGATTTTCGGCGATTTGGTCGTTGATAACGCCTTTGTTGAAATTCAAAACGAGCAGAATTGCAGGGTCTGCGGTAAAAGCCGCAATGGCTTGTTCAATAGCGCCTAGGGCTTTTTCATCGTTTCCTGAATTGAGGTAAAAGTTGACTTCTTCGAGAATAAACTCTGTTTTCAGATTGGGAAAATCGACTTTTCCCTTTTCGATAAGGGCGCCAGCCTTTTCGATATTTCCGCTTTCCATGGCTAGTTTTACCTCAATTAGTGCAAGGTCGGCCAAACTTCCGAAGCGTTTTTTGGCTGCGTCAATGGCGGTTTGGGCTTGAGGCATTTTTTGGGCGAAGATGTTGAGTTTAACCAAAGCTATGGCAAAGGCAGTATCATCGGGGGATAGGTCAACAGCACTTTGAGCGAACACCAAGGCTTCGTCAATTTTTTGACCTTCGGTAGCTGCAACAGACTGATAATAGCTAAAGTAGGCCATTTGGCGTTTCAAGCTATTGTTTTCAGGGTCTTGCTGAGCGAGGAGTTGCATGGCTACTTTAGCGGCTCCAAATTCCTGAATGGCTTCGTTGTATTTTTTTGCCTTTAGGTTCTTTTGAGCGGATTCGGCAAATCGGGCTCCAATGCTTAGCATTCTGTTTAAAATTTCGTCGGGTTCTTCAACTTTGGGTTTGCCGTTCGATTTAAATTCAACAACCAGAGCTCTTCCGTAGGAATACATTGCAGTGTCGAGGGCTCCTTTTCGGGCTAAGACCAACCGAGGACTTGGGTCGGTTCCAAGCAACCAGTACACATCTCCCCTACGCTTCCATGTTTTGGATTTTGCGATGGTAGATTCGTGAAGTGCTGCGGCATCCATTTCCTTTTTTGCCTCCATCAGGGCATCGATAGCGACTTGCTCGTTTACCTCGCGTTCGCGTTTAAAGGTGTTTAGGTGTTCCCAGGCGGTGAGGACAGCCGCATCTTGGCCTAAGCTAACAAGGCTGCTCGCAAACAGTCCTAAGGTGAAAAAATGGCGAAGGGTTTTCATACGCATTGTTTAGTTGATAATAAACAAGAATAATGCCGTTAATCTTCAACGGGGTTATCGGTGCCGCCATCCGAAGGAGATTGATCGGTGGGATTTTCGTTGTTTAAGAGGCTATCCGGTTGAATATCGTCTTCGTTGGCATTGATTAATTCAGATTCATCAACGGCTTCTTTTTTAACCCTTGCAACGGCGGCGATTTGATCGCCGTTTTTCAGGTTGATAAGTCGTACACCTTGGGTAGCCCTACCCATGACACGCATTTCATCGACAGCCATTCGGATTAATGTCCCTTTTAAGGTGATAATCATGAGGTGGTCGCCATCAACTACTGCTTTTAGGGCAATTAGGCTACCGGTTTTTTCGGTAACGTTGATGGTTCTGACCCCTTTTCCTCCGCGGTTTGTAATGCGGTATTCATCGAGGTTTGAACGCTTTCCGAACCCATTTTCGCTAACCACGAGGACCTCAGCGGGATCTTTGGGGTCCATGGTAATTAAACCGATGACCTCATCGGTTTTTTCATCGGCGAGTCGAACTCCGCGTACCCCAGTAGCGGTTCTTCCCATGGGGCGCACTTTTTCTTCGGGGAACCGAATGGCGCGGCCGCTTTTCAGGGCCATCATTAATTCATGGCTGCCATCGGTCAGTTTGGCTTCAAGCAGTTCGTCGTCTTCGCGAACGGAGATGGCATTGATTCCACTGGCGCGTGGGCGGCTATAGGCTTCGAGTGTGGTTTTTTTGATGATGCCTTTTTTGGTGCACATCACAATGAAATTGCTTTCGGTGTACTCTTTGTTGTCGAGGCCTTTTACGGCGATGTATGCCTTAACTCGATCGCCGGGTTCAATTTGAATTAAGTTTTGGATGGGTCGGCCTTTTGTGGCTTTTCCTCCTTCGGGGATTTCAAAAACCCTGAGCCAGAAGCATCTGCCTCGTTCGGTAAAGAACAGCATGTATGCGTGGGTATCGGCAATGAAGAGGTGTTCAAGGAAATCCTCATCGCGGGTAGCGGAACCTCGGGAGCCTACCCCCCCCCTACTCTGCTGTCGGTATTCTTGAAGTTGGGTTCGTTTAATGTAACCAAGGTGAGAAATGGTAACCACCACGGGTTCATCTGCGATAATGTCTTCGATTCTGAAATCTTCGGCAGAGAAAACAATTTCGGTGCGGCGTTCGTCTCCGTATTTTTCGCGAATTTCGGAGAGTTCGTCCTTAATGATTTGCATTCTTAGGGGTTCTTCGGCCAAAATGCGGTTCAGGTAGGCAATTTGCTCCATGATTTCGTTGTATTCGGCGCGGATTTTATCGCGTTCCATGCCTGTTAAACGTTGCAAGCGGAGTTCAAGGATGGCTTTGGCCTGAATTTCAGAAAGATTAAAATTGGTCATGAGGCCCTCTTTCGCCTCATCGACGGTGGGGCTTTTTCGAATTAGGGCAATGACTTCGTCCAGGTGATCTAAGGCGATAAGGTAACCTTGTAAGATATGGGCGCGTTTTTCCGCCTGATCGAGTTCATACCGAGCGCGTCGAGTAACGACTTCGTGTCGGTGGCCAACGAATTCGCGGATCATATCCTTTAGGTTCAACAGCATTGGTCGTCCTTTAACCAGGGCGATGTTGTTGACACTGAAGGAAGTTTGAAGTGAGGTGTATTTGTAAAGTTGGTTAAGAACAACGTTGGTTACGGCATCGCGTTTAAGTTCAAAAACAAGGCGCATACCATTTCTATCGGATTCGAGGCGGATATCAGAAATGCCCTCGATTTTCTTTTCATTTACCAGTTCGGCTGCCTTGATTTGAATTTCGGCAGGGTTAACTTGGTAAGGGACTTCGGTAACAATGATTTGTTCTTTACCGTTATCAAGGGTTTCAATGCCTGTTTTAGCGCGAATAACGATTCGGCCTCTGCCGGTTTCAAAGGCATCTTTAACTCCTTCGTATCCGTAAATAATACCACCAGTTGGGAAGTCTGGCGCTTTTACGTATTGCATAAGCCCTGCAACATCGATATCGGTATTATCGATATAGGCCATAATACCATCAATGACTTCGGTCAGGTTGTGGGGGGCCATGTTGGTGGCCATACCTACGGCGATGCCGGCTGCACCATTGACCAGCAAATTAGGAATGCGAGCAGGTAAAACTGTTGGTTCTTGAAGGGAGTCGTCGAAATTGAGTCTAAAATCAATGGTATCTTTATCGATATCGGACAGCATTTCTTCGGCTGTCTTTTTCAATCGGGCTTCGGTGTACCTCATGGCGGCCGGGCTGTCGCCTTCCATAGAACCAAAGTTACCTTGCCCATCCACAAGAGGATATCGAAGAGACCAATCTTGGGCCATACGGACCATGGCGTCGTAAACCGAGCTATCGCCGTGTGGGTGGTATTTACCAAGAACCTCACCCACGATACGGGCGGATTTTTTATAAGGACGGTTTGAGAGTACACCAAGGTCTAGCATACCATACAAAACCCTTCTATGAACGGGTTTTAATCCATCTCGCACATCGGGAAGAGCTCTAGAAACAATAACAGACATCGAATAATCGATGTATGCTGACTTCATTTCCTCTTCAATGTTAATAGGAATAATGCGGCTTCCGCCTGCCGCGGGATCATTCAGATTTTCGTCTGCCATTTTTTCAGTCGATTAGTTGGGCACAAATTTTGATTAATCAGTTAGCGAAAATACGCATAACCTTCTTTAAATCGTCGTAATTTGAACGAAAGATATGGACACAATGTTAACAACCTATAATTGGTCTGACGGATTATATAGGAAAATAGAAAAGCCGTACCTTGCATTCAAGTTTAATGCCCCCAATTTTAAGTAAACCGAATATTTAGATCGCTATGGAAGCTCGATTTTCTCCCAGAGTTAAGGATGTAATAACCTTCAGCCGAGAAGAAGCCCTGCGTTTGGGGCATGATTATATAGGAACGGAGCATTTGCTTTTGGGAATGATACGAGAGGGAGAAGGAATGGGCATTAAGATATTGAAATCGTTGGGGGTTCAAATGGAAGATTTGCGGAAAGAGGTTGAAACCTCAATTCGGCCTCATTCCAAGAATACGGTAAATATTGGCAACATTCCCTTGGTTAAGCAGGCCGAGAAAGCGCTGAAGGTAACCTATTTAGAGGCTAAGTTGTTTAATTCGGCCATTATTGGAACAGAGCATCTTTTGTTGGCCATTCTTAAGGATGAAGACAGCATTGTCACCCGTTTATTAAAAAGATACCAGGTAACGTATTCTACCGTAAAAGACGAGATTGATTTTATGTCGAACGAAAAACCAAGAGCTGAAGCCCCTAGAAACGAACCAGAGGAAGAACCGGATGATATGGGAGGGGGATTTAAAAAAAGTTTAGATCCCAAGAGCAAAACTCCTGTGTTGGACAATTTTGGCAGAGATTTGTCGAATTTGGCCGAAATGGGTAAACTGGATCCCATAATTGGTCGGGATAAAGAAATAGAACGGGTTTCTCAAATTTTATCAAGGAGAAAGAAGAACAATCCTATTTTGATTGGAGAACCTGGTGTGGGAAAATCTGCGATTGCTGAAGGGTTGGCCCTTCGAATTTCGCAAAAAAAGGTGGCTCGGAATTTATTTTCAAAGCGTGTTGTGTCCTTGGATTTGGGTTCTTTGGTGGCAGGCACAAAATACCGTGGGCAGTTTGAAGAGCGCATGAAGGCCTTGATGACCGAATTGGAGAAATCCCCTGATGTAATTTTGTTTATTGATGAGATACATACCATTATAGGAGCTGGAGGTGCTAGTGGTTCCTTGGATGCCTCGAACATGTTTAAACCCGCTTTAGCAAGGGGAGAAATTCAATGCATTGGAGCTACAACATTGGATGAATACCGTCAATTTATTGAAAAGGATGGTGCGCTTGACAGAAGGTTTCAGAAGGTTATGGTTGAGCCCACCACCGAGGAAGAGACCTTACAGATATTAAACAACATTAAGGATAGGTACGAAGATCACCACAATGTTACTTACACCGAAGATGCGCTAAAAGCCTGTGTTAGCTTAACCAGCAGGTACATAACCGACCGGTTTTTACCTGACAAAGCGATTGATGCTTTGGATGAAGCTGGTGCCAGGGTACATATTACCAACATAAAGGTGCCCAAAGAAATTGAAGAAATTGAGAAAGAAATTGAAGTGGTAAAGGTTGAAAAAACACGGGTGGTAAAGAGTCAGCGCTATGAAAAGGCAGCTGAGCTAAGGGACAAAGAACGGCAGTTGGCAGAAAAGTTAGAAAATGCCAAAGCCAAATGGGATGAAGAAACACGTCAGCACCGTGAATTGGTTGGAGAAGATGAAGTTGCGCAAGTGGTTTCCATGATGACTGGAATTCCGGTTCAACGCGTAGCGCAGAGCGAGAGCAATGTTTTATCGAAAATGTACGACATGGTAAAGGGCCGTGTGATTGGACAAGATGATGCAGTAAAAAAGGTAGTACGTGCGATACAGCGAAACAGAGCGGGGTTAAAAGATCCAAACAAACCCATAGGTAGTTTTATATTTTTAGGACCTACGGGGGTAGGTAAAACCCAGTTGGCGAAGGTGCTTTCCAAAACTCTTTTTAACAGTGAGGATTCCTTGATTCGCATTGACATGTCAGAATACATGGAGAAATTTGCTGTTTCTCGATTAATTGGAGCGCCTCCGGGCTATGTGGGTTACGAAGAAGGGGGGCAATTGACAGAGAAGGTGCGTCGTAAACCATATTCCGTTGTCTTGCTTGATGAAATAGAAAAGGCTCACCCAGATGTTTTCAACTTATTGTTACAGGCCTTGGACGATGGGATTTTAACGGATTCATTGGGCAGAAAAATTGACTTCAAGAATACCATTATCATTATGACCTCAAATATTGGGTCAAGAGATTTGAAAGAATTTGGTCAAGGTGTTGGATTCAAAACGGCTGCCCGCGAAAAGCAATCGGACGAGTATTCCAGTTCGGTCATTCAAAACGCCCTTAAAAAAGCCTTTGCTCCCGAGTTTTTAAATCGGATTGACGATGTTATTGTTTTCAGTTCTCTGAACCAAGAAGACATCCATAAAATCATAGAGTTGGAGCTTTCGGCGCTAATTCAACGTATTGAAAGCAATGGATACAAAATTAACATCAGTCCAGAAGCCAAAGATTTCATTGCACAAAAGGGATTTGACCCACAGTATGGGGCAAGGCCATTGAAAAGGGCTATTCAAAAATACATTGAAGATGGTTTAGCTGAAGAGATTATCAGCGGACGCGTTGTTGAGGGAGATCAGATTTCAATTGACCTGGAAGATGGGGCTGTTAAAATCAATAAAATGAAGGTTCGCAAAAAGAAGAATTCATAATCAAAGTGGATTTGTATCTTTGACGTAAATCAGATGTATGAAGCAGATTAAAACAATTCTAGCCCTCGGCCTTATTTTGGTTTCTCTTAGCAGCTGCGAAGAAGAAATTTGCATCCATTGTTTCCCGGTTGGGGAAAGCCACGATAGCCCGAATATGGTGGAGTTTTGTTCAACCGACAGGAATGCCCGAATGGACTTTCAGGTTCAATACATAGATAAATCGTACAACTGCATACAAGCTGGAGAATAAGAAAACCTTTTCGAATGAAATAAGCCCCGTATAGGGGCTTTTTTTATGGTATCAACCTTTAAAATCAACCTTTTAGTTACAGAAAACTGAGGTCAAAAAAAAGCCCTGATTCAAACCAGAGCTTCAGATGCAGATTTTAAAATTTTACTACTTCTTTATTGCTTCTACTCGAATGGAGTACCGAATTTTCAATCGGTATTCTTGTTGAGAATTATCGGTTACGGTAACCATACGGGTATCAAACCTTGTAATAAATGTGTCCTTAAGCCAAGGTTGAATATCGCCATAATTTACGGAGAGCGCTTCAACTTTTCCGCGGTTGGGTAAGTCGTTACCAAAACCACCAGCACCGCCTGTTGGATTGTGCTTGTAAGCAGCAAGAAGCTGTTTGCCGGGTTCAGACCGCGACACGAAGAATATCTCATACTTTTTAAAGGGCCACAGCGTTGTGTCGGGGCTTAGCATTTCAACAAAAGCGCTGTCCATGCTTACTTTGTCGATATTATCGAAAGTCATGCCTTCAGTAAGGAGATAATCTCGTAGGTATTGCATATCGACCGTATCGACATTTACCATAAACTCATTGTTCTTGTAGTTTCCTGGAATGACGATTTCATTTTCAAAAGGGACAACAATTTGATAACGATCAGGACCACAAGCTACAATGGCAGAGCCTAGAAACGAAAGAAATAAGAGTGTCTTTAAATTTCCCATATTACAAAAGTACGATTTCTATTTCAAGATGCAAATTTTTCCATCATATCGGCAGAAATTCCAGTGGAGCTAAAGCCTCCGTCGTGAAACAGATTTTGCATGGTAACCATTCGGGTGAAATCTGAAAACAGGCTTATGCAGTAATTGGCGCAATCTTCGGCAGAGGCATTACCGAGCGGAGACATTTTATCGGCATAGTCAAAAAAGGAATCAAAGCCCCCTACTCCACTGCCAGCGGTGGTTTTGGTTGGAGATTGAGAGATGGTATTTACGCGGACCTTATTTTTCTTTCCGTAGTGGTACCCGAAACCTCTGGCGATGCTTTCTAAAACAGCTTTAGCATCAGCCATATCACCATAATCGGGGAAGGTGCGTTGAGCAGCAATGTAGCTAAGGCCTACAACGCTACCCCATTCTTTGATGGCGTCTTTTTGATAAGCCACCTGAAGCATACGGTGAAAAGAAAGGGCTGAGATATCAAGGCTTTTTTGATACCAATCGTAATTAAGGTTGGTGTATTGGCGGCCTTTTCTAACATTGGGCGACATCCCAATGGAATGTAGAACAAAATCAATTTGACCACCGGCAAAGGCCATAGTTTCATCAAAAAGTTTTTCAACGTCTTCTTGAGACGTTGCATCGGCGCCAATAACGGGAGCCTTGCATTGTTCTGCCAAATTGTGAATTGTTCCCATGCGCAGGGCGACGGGTGCATTTGAAAGAACGATTTTGGCCCCTTGTTCAACCGCTTTAACGGCGACCTTCCAAGCGATCGAATTTTCATCTAAGGCTCCAGTTATAATTCCGGTTTTTCCGGTTAAAATTCCATTCATAGGTTCGTTATTATAGTGCGAAAGAACAAAAATCAATTGGGATTTAATAATTCACGGGCATGTTCAAGCGCGTTTTCGGTGGTTACTTCAGCGCTGAGCATGCCAGCAAGTTCTTCGATTCGTTCATGGTAGGTCAGCTCTCGGATTCGGGTTGTACCCTGAATTTTCTCTACCTTGAAATGCCTTTTTCCTTTTGAGGCGATTTGGGGAAGATGGGTAATGGCCATTATCTGCATGCTGTTGCCTGAATCTGCAAGTAAGGTACCCATTTTCCCTGCAATTTTACCGGAAATCCCAGTATCGATTTCATCGAAAATTAGGGTTGGTTGAGCCTTCTTTTGGGCGGCCAATAACTTAAAGATTAGCATTATTCGCGACAATTCTCCGCCCGAGGCAATTTGTTCAAGCGGTTTTGGAGGTAATTTAGCGTGGGGTGAATACAAAAACTGAATATCTTCAAACCCCAGAATGTTGGGTTCAGGCAAGGGATTGAAATCAATCTGAATCCTAGCCTCTTCAAGTCCTAATTCAGGGAGCAGAGGAGCAATTAAATGTTCAATATTGGCTGCAGCCTTTTTTCGACTTTCGGTTAGGCTTATCCCTAACTCAGCAATGCGTTTCGTCCAGCTTTCAATTTCGGTCTCCCAACCCAATTGAGCCATTTCAAGATTTTCAAGCTCATTTTTTTCGGTCAACCACTGTTCTGCCTTAAAGAACATTTCTTTTTCATCTTGGCATTGGTGTTTTCGAAGCAAAGTCAAAAACGCATTTAGCCTTTCCTTTCCTTGTTCAAGTTTTATGGGATCGGGGGAGAATTCATCTTCAAGCCGTTGAAGCTCTTGTCCTAAATCGGCTAAATCTATGCGTGCTGTTTCAAGACGATTCAGCAAATCTAGAGTTGATGAGACAAAGGGATTCAGTTTCTGTGCAAGATGTCCAGCCTTTTTAAGCTCATCGACAATATGGTTTTCTTCCAGGAGAAATTCCAACAGATTTCGAAGCGAAAGCTGCAGGGATTCTGCCTGCTGTAATTGTTGCACCTTTGCTTCAATCATTTCATGTTCTCCAATCTGCCATTTTAATGCCTGCCATTCTGCCAGTTGAAAATTCAAGAAATCCAGTTTGCGTTGATGATTGGCCTTATCATTCAGGTAATTTTCTTTTTGTTGCTGCAATTTATTTCGATAGGCAAAAGCGATAGCAAACTCTTGGGCCAATGATTCTGCATCAGCAATACAATCCAGCCAATTGATCTTGTAGTTTTTGTTTTTTAATGCTAAATTTTCGTGTTGCCCGTGGATATCTAGAAGTTGATCTGCCAGGTCTTTAAGTTGGTTTAAATTGACTGGAGAGTCGTTAATAAATGCGCGGCTCTTGCCATTTGGCCATATTTCTCTGCGAACAATGCATGTGGCATCAAAATCGAGCTCCTGTTCAAAAAACCAAGTTTTTAAAGGCTCTGAATCTTCAAGGTGGAATATCAATTCAGAGATGCATTTTTTTTCTTTATCAATAAGGATGGATGGGTCGGCTCGTTTTCCCATCACCAATCCCAAGGCCCCAAGAAAAATACTTTTCCCTGCTCCAGTTTCGCCAGTAAAAACGTGGAAACCATCTGAAAAATTCAACTTTGCTTCTTGAATAAGAGCATAATTTGATATGTACAATTCATGAATCATAGCCAAGTGGAAAGGTACGGCTTTCGTTCATAAGTTGTTAGCGAGCTGCCTCATCGTATTTTGCCCCTTGAGCAGGGTCGGTTTTCTTTAAGATGGGAATAATAACTGCCTTTTCGGCTGCAGGGGCATTTTTTAAGATGTTAATAATTTCCTGCCGTTTTGCATTGAAGAACACCTGAAGTAAAAAAGCATTTGGCCGTTGATCCCAAATTTTATCTAATTTTTCAAGGGACTTTAAGCAAGCTATTCGACCACTTTTAAAGTCAGAAACAAGCACATCCATTCCCAGTCGGTGGTAATCGTAATACAGATCACGAAGGGGCGAGAAAGCTTGGTTTAAATAATCGTTGATGATCCAATATCGATTGTTGTTGTTTTCGGTAGAGCGCCAGCCAGGTTCCGATAAATTTTGGCTGTTGTTTACAACTGCTTGGGCTTTGAGCAATTCTGCATCCCCGCCTTTGGGTGCCATTCCGTCTTTATCTAACCCAATTATTAGGTAGGCATAAAAAGCGAGAACTGAGGTTAGATTTGATTGGCTGGCGTTTTCAGAAAAGAAAAAAGCTTGATTGGGCAAGTACGTAAATGAAAAAGCTTTGTCTTGGTGGTTCAATAATGGACTATCGAATGCACTGTTGTAAATACGGCGTTGAGCGATTATGGTAACGGTTCCAGAATAAGAATTGGGTACAATTTGCCCGGTGGCTGATTTCTCTTGGTTGGTTACATTGATGAAAATTTGGCACTGGATTTTTTCAAATTCTTCATACTCCTCTTCCGTCCATTTGGTGTTGTTCATGAACTCACGAACCCCCGATTCAAAACCTTCAAAAATAGATTGGTCGGCTTGGGCAATTTGTGCGGTATTGACCTTGACTTCGCACCTTAATTCCTGAGCATGGGCAACCTTGCTAAGCAGAAGGGAAAAAAAGCACAGTAGAATTACCTTGATTTGATGGTGCATGTAGCTACAAAATTAAGGATTTCCAGGGCAATTTCTGTTTTGGATTTAAGTTCAAGTTCATGGGTAGAATCGGAAGTAATCAGGGTCACTTTATTTGTATCTACCTCAAAACCTGCACCTGAGTTATCCAATGTATTAAGTGCCAAGACATCTACCCCTTTTTTTTCAAATTTAATTTTTGCCTGTTCCAATGATTGCTTTGATTCCAATGCAAATCCCAACAACAGGTAGTTCCGTTTTTTAAAAGCCAAGCTTTTCAATATATCTGGATTTTCAATCCAATCAAACGTTGGAAAACCTTCGGATGTTTTTTTAATTTTCTGGGTATTTACATTTGCTATGCGGTAATCTGCAACCGCAGCAGCCATGCCAATTACATCGTAGTTTTCAGCGCGTTCTTGGATAGCCGTTTGCATTTCGAGTGCGGTTTCAACCTCTATGCATTCCATTCCTTTAAGTGTAGGAATTTTGGAACCCTTTGTTCGGATAATTGTGACATGGGCACCATTTACAGAGGCAGCCTCGGCTAGAGCCACCCCCATTTTCCCTGTGCTTCTATTGCTGATAAAACGAACGGGGTCAAGGGCTTCTCGGGTACCTCCGCTGCTAACCAAAAACCGTTTTCCAAGCCACCAGGGTTTGAGTTTTTTAAAGAGAGTTAGGTGAATTACCAAGGCTTCAGGCTCTGGCATTCGACCATGACCAACCAAACCGGAAGCCAAAGAGCCGTAATCGGGTTCAATAATGTGGTACCCCAGTTCCTTAGCCTGGAGAATATTTCTTTGTGTGGTATTGTGGACCCACATGTCGTGGTCCATGGCTGGCACAAGAATTACAGGGCATCGGGCGCACAAAGTGGCAACTAGAACAGCATTTTCAGTTTTGCCTTGAACCAACGCAGAAAGGCTGTTCACCGTAAAGGGTGCCAAAACGATCAAATCGGCCCAAAGTGCCAAATTCACATGATTAATCCATTCCCCAGAATTCGGATCATACAAAGCATGTACAACAGGATTTCCAGAGACAACAGAGAGGGTTAGGGGGGTAACAAATTCAAGTGCCTGAGGGCTGCATACCACCTTAACTTCTGCTCCGGCGGCTTTTAGCAAACGAATTAACTCAGGAGTCTTGTAGGCCGCTATTCCTCCGGTAATACCAAGAAGAATATGTTTTCCGGCCAGCATTGGTAAAAGAAGATTTATTTTTCAACCCCATCCGATCCATGACCGGTGGAGTCATTTCGAAAATAAATTTGACCTTCAAGCCATTCTTGGTAAGCAAACGCGTTGGGTTTAGGAAGGCGCTCATAGTACCGGCTAATTTCAATTTGCTCCCGGTTTTCCAAAACCTCATCTAAATTATCGCTAACACTCACAAATTCTTCCAGTTTTTCTTTAATCTCTTCTTTTAACTGAACTTGAATTTGGTTTGCTCTACGGCCAATTATGGTTAAAGACTCGTAAATATTTCCAGTTTTCTCATTCAATTTACTGATATCGCGCGTAATGGTCGACATTTCAGCATTCATCTTTTTAAAATTCGACATGGCTTTTAATTATGGATTACCGATTTGAGAATAGATGTCGCGTAGTTTCTGAGCTTCAGAATTTAAAGAAGAAGCTTTAGCAGCCATTTCTTGATTTCTAAAAGCGGGAGCAAATTTAGTGTAATATTTTAAGACTTCCTCATATCTTTCTGTTCGTTTGCTTCGAATGCTCTTATCGGCGTAGTTTTTTTGTGCTTGAAGAATAAGCAAATAAATAGATTCTCTTCGCTGTGTATCTGGAAAATCAGCCATTAAAACCTCAAAAGTGGTAATTGCCGAGGTGTACTCCATTCGGTCGTAATGCAACAAAGCTTGAGCAAACAATTTCGATTCAAGTTTTGACCTTAATTCATCAATCAACTTTGTGGCTTCTTGAACCCTATTGCTTTCTGGGAAATAATCGGCAAAAGCCTGAAGTTTTTCAATGGCCTTCTTGGTTGAGGTTTGGTCTAGGCTAAATCTAGGACTTTCTTTATACAAGCAGTAGGCCGACATATAATAAGCCTCTTCGCGCTTGGTGCTTTTCGGAAAGTTCTGAACAAAGGAGTCAAAATAATAACTTGCTAGAAGCATATCTTTTACACCATAGTGGCAATATGCCAAGTAATAATGAATTTCTTCGGCGGTATTGCTGCCCCGAATCACTCCAAACAATTCATCAAACAGCGGCAATGCTTTTGCGTATTTACCCTTTTCGTACAATTCAACGGCAAGTTTTCGCTTTGCGGGGTAATCTGAACTCTTTACCACCTTATTGTAATCGTTGCATGCACCAAAAAAGGAGCTAGCCACAAAAACGAAAACAGCATAAATTGTATATATAGGTACCGGAATTGAAAGGAATTTCCTCATGCCACCAAAAATATCTTTTACTTTTGTGCAAAGTTACGATTAAGTTAAAGACATTATGGGAGATCTTTTTGATAAAATCAGGAAAAATCCAGGACCACTAGGTCAATATGCAAAAGTGGCACACGGTTATTTTGCCTTTCCGAAGTTGGAGGGAGACATCTCCAATCGAATGAAATTCAAAGGGAAAGATGTTTTGGTTTGGTCTTTAAACAATTATTTAGGCCTTGGTAATCATCCTGAGGTTAGAAAGGCCGATGAGGACGCAACCCGTCAATATGGATTGGCCTACCCTATGGGAGCCCGCATGATGACTGGGGAAAGCGATCAGCACGAGCGTCTTGAGCAAGAATTAGCCGCCTTCGTTGATAAGAAGGCTGGCATGCTTTTGAATTATGGCTACCAAGGGGTGATGAGTGTGGTTGATGCCTTGTTGGGCCGCCACGATGTGGTGGTTTACGATGCCGAGAGCCATGCTTGCTTGGTTGATGGCGTCCGAATGCACCAAGGTAAGCGGTTTGTATACAAACATAACAATATGGAATCGTTAGAAAAACAATTGCAGCATGCACAATCCGTTACGGCAACCACCGGCGGTGGCATTCTGGTGATAACGGAAGGTGTTTTCGGGATGGCAGGAGACCAAGGAGATTTACGTGGCGTTGTTGCCCTTAAACATAAATATGGCTTTAGGCTGCTGGTTGACGATGCCCATGGAGTTGGAACCATGGGGCCTCGGCTTGGTGGCACCGGACAAGAACAAGGTGTCCAAGACGATATTGATGTTTACTTTGGAACCTTTGCTAAAAGTTTTGCTTTAATTGGTGCATTTATAGCTGCTGATCCTGAAGTTATTGAATTTTTAAAATACAACACGCGCTCTCAGATTTTCGCCAAATCTCTACCCATGCCCTTGGTATTGGGTGCCCAAAAAAGGCTTGAAATGATGCGTGACCGCCCTGAATTCAAGGAGAAGCTCTGGACCATTGTTCATGCATTGCAATCGGGATTAAAAGAGGCTGGATTCAACCTTGGACGAACCAATTCGCCCGTTACTCCCGTTTATTTAAGCGGCGGGCCTGCCGAAGCCTCAAATTTAGTGGTGGACCTTCGAGAAAATTATGGGATTTTTTGCTCTGTTGTTATGTATCCTGTCGTTCCTAAGGGGATAATTATACTCCGACTCATTCCCACAGCTGTTCACACCATAGAGGACGTACATTACACTGTTAAAGCGTTTTCAGAGGTTCAATCGAAATTGAGCCAAGGTTTATACGATAAGGAAAAATACGCTGTTGGCTTAAACGGCTAAAGTCTGGCCGCAACCACCTTAGGAAAGGTTGAGCAGCTCAAAGCCGCTTACCCTTTTTGTTTATTCTGTTGCTTGCAGCTCAAATAAAATATCTCTCCATTTGGCTGCTTCCATAAAATCCATAGCCTTGGCAGCAGATTCCATGCTTCGGCGCACTTCCTCTATTTTCTTTTTACGCTGCGATGGAGTCAAATAGCGGGGACTTGATTCCTCTGCTGGTATGGTTTCATCAGGTTTTGAATACACCTTGGGGGCTTTACCTAGGGAAACAGAAGCCGCCTTCAAAATGCTTTCCTTGCTGGTTTGGAGTGCGGTTGGCCTCATGCCATGGTCTAAATTGTACCTCATCTGTTTTTCTCTCCTCCGATCTGTTTCATCTATGGCTCTTCGCATGCTATCGGTTACCCGGTCGGCATACATAATTACTTTACCATGGACATTTCTGGCGGCTCGGCCAATGGTTTGAATTAAGGACCTTTGATTTCGTAAAAAACCTTCTTTATCGGCATCTAGAATAGCTACCAATGAAACCTCCGGCAAATCTAAACCCTCGCGCAATAGATTTACCCCAATAAGCACGTCAAAAATACCAAGACGTAAATCTCGAATAATTTCAACCCGCTCCAATGTTTCTACTTCTGAGTGGATGTATCGACATCGTATATGAAGCTTGCTGAAGAATTTCTCCAATTCCTCAGCCATACGTTTTGTTAAGGTCGTTACAAGAACCCGCTCGTCCTTTTCAGCCCGCAAATGAATTTCCTCCATCAAATCATCAATCTGATTTTTGGTGGGTCGCACTTCAATTTCCGGATCCAATAAACCAGTAGGACGAATAATTTGTTCCACAACAATTCCCTCAGACTGCTCCAACTCGTAATCTCCAGGTGTGGCAGAAACATAAATGGTTTGGTGCTTCAGGGCTTCAAATTCTTCAAATTTTAAGGGGCGATTATCCAAGGCCGCTGGAAGCCTAAATCCATATTCTACCAAATTTAATTTCCTCTTTCGGTCTCCATTGTACATTGCCCTAATTTGAGGAATAGTTACATGGCTTTCATCAACCAAAAGCAACCAATCGTCTGGAAAATAATCCAATAAACAGAATGGACGGGTGCCTGCCTGCCTGCCATCAAAATACCTGGAATAGTTTTCAATTCCCGAGCAATAACCCAATTCTCGAATCATTTCTAAATCGTACTCAACCCGCTGCTGAAGCCGCTTCGCCTCCAGTGGTTTCCCATTTTGTTGGAAAAACTCGATTTGGGCCGTTAAATCATCGGCAATTACCGATGAAGCTGCTTTTATCCGCTCCCTCGTTGTTACAAACAAATTCGCCGGACTTATTACATAATGCTGCAACGTTTCCAACTCATAACCGCTAATCGGGTCGATCAAGGCCATTTCTTCAATGCTATCTCCCCAAAATTGAATACGAATCGCTTGCTCTGACTGAGCAAGATATACATCTACCGTATCGCCTTTTACCCGAAACGTACCACGTTTAAAATCTTCTTCTGTCCGCGCATAAAGAGCATCAACCAATTTAAACAAGACGGCATTTCGGCTGATTTTTAAACCAACATTCAACCGAACAGTCTGAGCATGAAAATCTTCTGGATTACCCATACCATATATGCAGGAAACCGACGAAACCACCAAGATATCCCTTCGTCCGCTTAACAACGATGAAGTAGCCGATAACCTAAGCTTTTCTATTTCATCGTTTATGGCTAGGTCCTTTTCAATATACGTGTCGCTGCTTGGAATATAGGCTTCAGGTTGGTAGTAATCGTAATAGGATACAAAATATTCGACCGCATTTTCAGGGAAAAAATGCTTGAATTCTCCATACAATTGAGCTGCTAAGGTTTTATTATGGCTTAAAACCAGCGTTGGCCTATTAACCTGATTCACCACGTTGGCCATGGTAAAGGTTTTCCCTGTACCAGTAGCTCCAAGTAAAGTCAAATGAGGCAAACCTTGGTTCAAACCGGTCACCAACTCCTGAATGGCCGAAGGCTGATCGCCCGTTGGCTTATATGGTTCAAACAATTTGAAATTCATTTGCTACCCTATTTACCCGAGTTTTCGACCCTTCTTTGACTCCTAAAGTACACCCACAACCCTAAAACCACCATTGCAATTACAACACCCATAAGAATATACGGTCGTAATTGGTTTTTCGGTTGAATCAACTTCAGTCTAAATGAAACATGTTCAGCCAAACCTGAATTAATTCTCAATGCTTCTTCATACCAAATTTCTGCAAGTTCAGGCTCATTCAAAAGGTACGACAATTCCCCCATGTCCATGCACATCCACGAAATCCAAAGGGTATCCGTATGATAAACCCAAGCACGTTCTTGCAACCATACATACAGTTCTTTTCTGGATTTTTTCCAAGCTTCTACTTGCTTGGGATTGGATTGCGATTTCCGAACATGCTCAAGACTATTTTGTGCAAAAACCCCATTCACCCGTTCTGGTCGCCCTAATGGATTGGCTTTAATGCGCAGAAATCGGAGTTCCTGACCCAATGTATTGTTGCCCAAAGTTTGATTTCGACGGAACGCTTGCTCCATCGCCATAAATGCCTTTTTTATATTTCCGTGCTGTCCATATGCTGTTCCTAACAAATACAAACCTTGGGCGGTTCCTCCATCTTTCATTTGCCAATTCTCCAAGGTAGAAATAGCATCGTACCTTGCGCCAGACTCAATTTCCAATTCAAGAAAGCGAAGAATCGCCGTTTGGTCAGAATCACGCAGCACCCGCTCAAGCGCCTTTTCCCTTAGGTCCCAATTCCCAGTGGTATCTTTAACAAAATTTACCTGAGCAGGCTGAAAATTCAACTGAGCAAAACCAGCTTGAAAAACACAAATCCAGCAAAAGACCAGCAGAAAGGGAATTCGATTAAATTTCATGCTGCAAAGGTATGGGAAATTTGGCCCCTGAATTAAATGATTGGCCGAATTCATCCTTTAAAACAGCAAATGTGATTTCCATTTTAATTACCTTAACATCCTTACGCAATAAAACAGCTACAAATCCGCTACATTTGCACAAATAACAAAAATATGGCACTTGAAATAACTGATAGCAACTTTGAAGAGTTGGTAAAAAATTCAGACAAACCTGTCCTAATTGACTTCTGGGCCGAATGGTGCGGCCCCTGCAAAATGATTGGTCCCGTTGTAGAGGAATTGGCTGGAGAATTTGAAGGCAAAGCCATCATTGGCAAAGTTGATGTAGATTCTAACCCTGTGGTAGCCTCTAGCCTCGGAATTCGCGCCATTCCTACCCTATTGTTTTTTAAAAATGGGGAAATGGTTGACCGGAGCGTTGGTGTTGTTCCCAAAACTGAGCTGGCCAACAAATTGAATTCGCTGTTGTAACCTTTGCATTTTAATTCGCAGCCGGCCATTTGAGCCGGCTTTTTTTTTGCATTGACAAAACGATTATATAAGGGCGGCAGCCGGGCTTTCACGGGTTGTCCGCGGTGCCTGCCGGGCCGAGTATGGCCCAAAAGTAGCTCCTAAAGTCGCTCTTTTGAGCCATACCCGGCAGCCGGCAGGCCCCTTGCGGGCAACTCCGCTCAATCCCTGCCGCGGGCCGTGTCCCGAGAATTTACGCCACGACCAATAGAGCCGCATCCAAACCTTAAAGGCAGGATGGACTCTTTTAAGACAGTCCCTCTCTTTCCATCAAAATTCAGGAAACGTACATTTCATTTGTTTGGCCTGCTTCCTCATTCACAGTCCATTCATTCTACCTTCCAATTTCCCTACCTGAAAATGGGATGATCTACCACTTCACCCCGTCTCATACCCGAAACTCCCGCCTCCCTCTTCAACAAGGTTTCCCCTATTGATTTGGAAAGCATTTCTGAGAACCCCTGTGAACCCTAGAATTGCCTTTCGGCTCTCCTAAAATCCACAATACACACTTCACAACTAAAAGAACCCTAAGTGTTCTTCGCCACCCCAAATACGTGACGAAGCATTTATTTTTTCATCGATGAACTACAAAGGTACGAAGGTCGTTTTCAATTGTCAAGGCTCGTTTTTATTTTTTATATAAAAACCTGATTGTCAATAGGTAAAAACCTAAGCGAAAACATATTACTCAAAAAAATATGTTAAAATAATGGGTAAACTCAACTATTCTTAAAAAATAAGGTCTAACAAGTAGTACCCCTTAAAATCAATTTCTTATGAAAACTACTACCCTTTTTCTTTTGTTTTTGCTATTAGGTAACCTCAGAGTTTATGCCCAGGGGTTCGTTTCGGCCGAACCCGATTCGGTAAAGGTTCCTTGCCCCGCTTGTCCAGGTGCCGATTGGAGTTCCGGGAATCCCCCCGCTGCTTTAACCAATTACCCATTTAGTGTTGCAAGTCCGATTGTAGGAGGAAATACCTTTACCAAAGAAATTCAATTCTACGATTACGATTTGTTCATTCCAGCCACCTCGACCGTTTCAGGTGTCGAAGTAGATGTAATCCGTATGGCAGGCGGAGGAACCATGCTGCGCGATTCGGTGGTTAAGTTAATGGTACAAGGGCAGCCTATGGGGCAAAATGGCGCCCTGCAAGGCAACTGGCTCTTCCAAACCGATACAGTAACCTACGGAGCTCCTTACGATACCTGGGGAATGAACTTAACTCCTGCCATGGTAAATGGAAACCAAATGGGTATTTCGTTTACTTTGGCCTCGAATAATGCAACCTTGGTGTACTATCAGGTGCGTATGCGGGTATATTACGATTTACCCATGGGTGTTTCAGGGGTTCAAGAATCCAACACAATTCATATCTACCCCAACCCAAGCGAAAACACCATCAATTTGGATTTGCCCAATAACTTTGAAGCAGGTCAATATACCCTTTTAAATGTCCGTGGACAACAGGTTGAATGGGTCCACTTAAAGCCCGGAAGCAATTCGGTAAATGTTGGGCATTTGAAATCAGGAACGTACTACCTTAACCTTGGAGCATTGGGTTCAAAACAGGTTATTTTGAAGGATTAAACCCCAACGCCGCCCGCGGCAGGGATTGAACAAGGTTGCCCGCAAAGCGTGTGCCGGCTGCCGGGTTGAGCCAAAAAGAGCGACTTTAGGAGCTACTTTTGGGCCAAATCCGGCCCGGCAAGCGCCGCGGACTACCTGTGAAAGCCCGCCCGCCGCCCCTTTAAAAATACTGACTTTTACTTTTATTTCGATTCCCCTAAAATCCGAAGCGCGGCTCGGTCAAAGCAGCCTGCACTGCCCAGCACATGACGCAGTTCTGTGTAATCGTCGGCAAGCTGCTGCCGACCAGCTCCGGTCAACCGCTGCGTAGCCTGTAGCAGACGTTCAACCGTTAACTCATTCTGTATCAATTCTGTAACCGCGGGGCGATTCAAAAGCAGGTTCACCAGCGATATGTAAGGCACCCGAATCAGCCGGCGGGCAATGCCGACCGACAAAGCCGAGGCCTTGTAGCAAACCACCTGAGGAACCCCCAACAAGGCCGTTTCAAGGGTCGCCGTGCCCGACGCCACCCATGCCTGAGCCGCCGCTTTCAGGGTTTCACGCGTTTGATTGTACACCAGCGGAATGCCCGCCTGCCGAGCAGGAGCGTACACCGAATCGGGCAAATGCCGCATAGCGCAAACCACGGCCGGCAGGCCTTGCTGCTCCGCTGCCTGCACCATGATGGGCAGAATGTGTTCCACTTCAAGCCGCCGACTGCCGGGCAAAAGCGCCAGGCAACCGCTGTGCTTAAGTTCGGTAGCCAGGTCGCCTTGCAGCGCGTCCAACAACGGATTCCCAACAAAATCAACCTGAACACCATAGGTTTTGTAAAAATTGGGCTCGAAGGGAAATACCACCAAGCGGTGGCGGGTGTAGCGCCCCAGGGTTTTGGCTCGGCCGGGCCGCCAGGCCCAAATTTGAGGCGGAATAAAGTAATCGACCGGTATTCCCAGCTGCTTGACCTGACGCATTACCCGAAAATTAAAGCCGGGATAATCGACCGGAATTACAACCTGTGGCTGGTATTCCGAAATATCAGCCACGGTTTCGCGGATGTTGCGAAAAATCTGGGGCAAATGCCTAAGAATTTCGGCAAAGCCCATGTAATTCTGCTCACTAAAATGACGGTGCAAAACCATGCCTTCGCTGCGGCAGGCATCGCCGCCCATACCCCGAAATTCAGCCTTTGGACAATGCCGGCGTAGGGCCCGAATCAGACCTGCAGCATGCACATCGCCCGAAGCCTCGCCAGCAAGAATGTAAAAGCGCATTAAAACCAGCTTTCTTCCTGCCCCAGCACAATGTACACATAGACCAAGGCGACCAAAAAGGTAAAAAACAAAATGCCCTTGCCGGTCTGCTCATGCTGTCGATTTATCATGTAGTACCTGAATGGCAATAAATTAGCTGCTATGGAAAGAAAAAGAACGATGTCGGTAGGCAGGGGCAATTTAAATTTCCACACATTCATACTTAGAATTTGCACTCCCATGAGTAGGCTAAACATTAGGGTCGGCACCACAATGGCCAAGCCCAGACCAAACAAAAAATGATCTTTATCCAACCAGCGTTGCATCATATACGGGGAGGTTCAAATTTCCATTGACTAATTTCAGAAATGGCGGAATAGGCCGTAAAATCAATATGCACGGGCACCACCGAAATAAACCCTTTTTCCAAAGCATATTCATCGGTATCCATTCCGGCGTCTAGGTTTCTAAAGCTTCCGGTGAGCCAAAAATAGCGGCCGCCGCGGGGGTCGGTCCGCTCGTCCAGCTCTTCTACCCACATGGCTTTGGCTTGCCGAGCCACTTTTACTCCTTTGATTCCTCCTTTTTTGGGCGAAGGAATATTCACATTCAAGCAAACACCGTTGGGCAGACCTTGGCTAAGCACCAGGGCCGCAATATGCCGAACGTAAGGCAAAGCAGGCTCAAAATCAGCGTCGTAGCTGTAATTGCACAGGGAAAATCCAACGCTGGGAAATCCTTCAATGCAGCCTTCCATGGCGGCCGACATGGTGCCTGAATAAATGACATTGATCGAGGAATTGCTTCCGTGGTTTATGCCCGACACCACCAAATTGATGGGCCTTTTGGCCAACTTATTTACGGCAATTTTTATGCAGTCAACGGGGGTTCCGGTGCAACTGTAGGCCTCGTAGCCTTCGTCGTTGGGAATGCGGCTAACGCGCAGAGTAGAATTGATTGTAATGGCGTGGCCCATACCCGATTGGGGGCTGTCGGGCGCCACCACAAGCACCTCGCCCAGGGTTTGCATGGTGCGAATCAGAGCTTTAATTCCGGGCGCAAAAATACTGTCGTCGTTGCAAACAAGAATCAGCGGTTTTTCCATGCTTCAAAGGTAGGCCCTTTTGGGCTGCAATTCAATGTTTTTTATAGGAATTTTAGGTTTTTTGAGGGCGGCCATTCCGGTTATCGCCTGTACCTTGCTTGGGGCGGGGCGGGGCCACTGCCGGCCCAAGGTGGCTCCCAAGGTCGCCCCTTGGGCCGGGCGGCCCCTGCCCCGCCCCTGCGCTCGGTGCCGGCTCTACCCGGGCCGCGGGCGGCTTGGTGCTTAAACATAGTTTATTTTATTTGAGGTGGCTACCAGATTTGGAATAATTTGGAATCCCTTACCTTTACCTCATGCGGAACCTGTTTTCATTTCTCCTGTTTCTCTTGGCCTGCACCCTTTCTGGCCAAATTGCGCATCCCTACGATTACGCCCGAGCCCTTGCCCGTCCCTCCGAAGGATTCATGAGGCAATGCAGCCAAGCCATTCAAGATTTCGGCAAAAAAGATACCGCCACCCAGCGCCTTCAACTGAAAGAATGCATACGAATGCACGATCTCTTCACCAAAAGCGCCGAAGGAATTCCCAATGCCTACCGCGGGAACGATGAATACAAAACCGCCCTGCTCGTCTTTTTTAAGGAAACCAACGACAGCCTTCTGCCCATTCTTTCTACTTTGGCCGACCGCGTTTTTGTGTACCCCCCTACCGTTAAAACCGACCAAGATTTGGAACCCGAACAACGTTTGGTTTTTCTTGACCTGGTGCAAGCCAATCAAATTCTGGCCCGACGCTTTAATGTCTTTAAAGAATCCATCCAAAAATTCGAAGAAACCTTCTCGGCCGAATACGGAAACTACGTTTGCGTGGCCCTCGAAAATGCCTTTTCTTTGGTTTCCCAAGCTCAAAAAACCAAAAATACACCCCCAGAACAACCTTTTATCTTTGATATTCCGGGCTCTTGGAGCCCCCATGGCCCCGGCGGCCCCTTTCTTACCTTCACCTTTGGTAAAGGTCCCATTGAAGGAGTCGGCCAAATTAAACCCAAATACGATGAACTTATTCAAGGGTTTAAATCCTGCATATCCGATAAATACACCTTGGTACAAAAAGAGCTGCTGGGCGGCTTAACCTGGCATGTGATCCCTAAAGACAAAGGCTGGGCTCGGGCTCCCATGGCCAGCATTGCCCTAGAACAAAGAGCCGGCCCAGGCGAAATGGTGCTTTGGATTCAGGTTTTTCCTTAAATGAATACGGCTTTCTCGATTACAGGAACCTTGGTTGACATTCCAGCCAAGGAACTCCGCCCCGTTGAAATTCAGGTCCTCGATGGACGCATTGCGGCTATCCTTCCCTGCGAAAATCCAGAGCCTGGATTTATCATGCCCGGCTTCGTGGATGCCCATATTCACATTGAAAGTTCTATGTTAACCCCCGCTCGCTTTGCCGAGGCAGCCTTGCCGCATGGAACCCTGGCTACCGTTTCAGACCCCCACGAAATCGGAAACGTATGCGGAACCGAAGGGCTTGACTTTATGGTGAACAATGCCAAAGGAATTCCTTTCCACTTTTGCTTTGGTGTTCCCAGCTGCGTACCCGCAACCACCTTTGAAACCGCAGGGGCTGTTATTTCGGCCAAGCACGTGGCAGAACGCATTGTTAAACCAGAATGGGCTTACCTTTCCGAAGTAATGAACGTTCCCGGTGTCTTGTTTCAAGACCCCGAACTCATGGCCAAAATTGCAGCAACTAAGGCAGCCGGAAAACCCGTTGACGGACATGCTCCGGGACTTCGAGGAAAAGACGCCCTGCGCTACATCCAAGCAGGCATTCAAACCGACCACGAATGCGTCAGCTTAGACGAAGCCGAAGAAAAACTATCGTACGGCATGAAAATCCTTATCCGAGAGGGCTCGGCCGCCAGGAATTTCGATGCCCTTTGGCCTCTGTTGTCTTCGCACCCAGATCAAGTTATGCTGTGCAGCGACGACAAACATCCCGACGAACTGCTGCTGGGCCACATCAATGCCTTGGTTAGCCGGGCCCTTGACCTTGGCGTACCGGTATTTAATGCCCTTCAGGCCGCTTGCATAAATCCGCTCGACCACTACCGCATTCCCCTGGGCAGATTGCGATTGGGCGATTCGGCCGATTTTATCCGAACCAAAAACCTTGTTGATTTTCAGGTTGTTGAAACTTACTACCAAGGCGTAAAGGTGGCAGAGAACGGTAAAGCCCTATTCCAGGTACCTCCTTCTCAGCCTGTGAACCGCTTTTTTCCCTTTAAACTAAACCAGGAAGACCTTCGGATTCCTTCTAAACCCACCTTTCAAGCTATTGTTGCCGAAGATGGCCAACTGTTGACCAAATCAGAAACCGTCTATCCCCCATCTTTAAACGGCGAAGCTTTGGCGGCTCCCGACCAAAATTTGCTGAAGCTGGTGGTGGTGAACCGCTACCACCAAGCTCCACCCGCCTTGGCTTTTATCCGTAACATTGGATTGAAACAAGGCGCTTTTGCCTCTTCCGTAGCCCACGACTCCCACAATGTCATTGCCGTAGGTGCCGATGATGCCTCTCTGCTTATGGCCATTGAACGGATTCGGGAAATGAAAGGTGGAGTCAGCGCTGCCCTCGCCTCAGAAAACATCAATTTAGGATTGCCCCTACCCTACGCCGGTTTGATGTCCGACGCTTCGGCCATCGAAGTCGGAAATAGGTATTCGGAACTCGATGCTCAAGTAAAATCCTGGGGCTCCCCTCTGCGTGCTCCCTACATGACGTTGTCTTTTATGGCTTTGCTGGTTATTCCCGAACTGAAACTCTCAGATTTGGGCCTGTTTGACGGTCGGGAATTTAAATTTGTTGCTAAGGTTTAACCCTGGCCTCTGCCTGTTCCAACAAGGTCATTAAACTGGGAACAGGTTTCGGAACAAATTCAATGGGAACGATTTCTCCTGCTTTGATTTGCCCACCAATCAGAATGGAATCGGCCACAAACACTTTTTCATTTTCCATGGCAATCAGGGTGTAACGTACCCCTTGATTTACAAAAATTGAAGCGGCCGATGGAGTAAAAATGACTTTGTTGTCTAAATCAAACAAGTAATAGGTTGCAGCACCGTACTCCTGAAGTCCTTGTATGTAGGGTATAACCTTCGCAAAGGTGGGTGATTGAACAAATTTATCGATGTTCTTAAAACCAAAGCCATCAATGAAAAAGGGCCTGAGAACGTAATCCCAAACTTTGGTAATGGGGTCTCCTATGTACTCTTTTCCTTGGTAAGAATAACAAGGCATATAGGCTGCACGGTAGTAATAAGGCATCGATTTTTTGTAGTTCCTCAGGAAATTTGGGTAAAACACCTCGGTCAATCCTTGATTTTTTATTGGCTTAACGCTCAGTGTACATTCCGCATTCTTATACCACATTACCACTTTTCCCTCTTTTGTAAATTCCAGGTCGTCCATTCTAAACGCTCCTGTTTCCAATCCGCTTGAATCGCCGGTAAGCTCAAAAAGCTGATTTTGCAAACCCGTAAAATCGTGGTCATCTACTTGGAATTTGTAATTCCGAATGGGGCTCAATTCATTTTTGTAGGTGGCCCGCCGATTGATGTTCCATTTTTCAAAGGTCAGGTTGGCCTGTTTCGGTCGGCCTGCCTCTTTTTCTATATGCACTACATAATGGTAATTCACCTCTTTGAGAAATCCATGGGTAAAGGTTGACATTTGCACCTTCGGAAATGGGTCAGCCGCTTTCGACTTCCGTTTCCATTCTTGGGTGCTTGGGTTAAAATCCAAATTCATAAAATCACCCTCTTTACGCCGGGAAGCCACTTGGACCACTATGGGAGCTTGGGGGTTTACCCTCAGATCTTTCCCATTCTGCTGGGCATATATTTCATACATACCCGCACTGCTCAAGGCCCCCTCTTCTCCATTTTCTGTGTAATGCATGGGGATTCCCGATAAAAAAATATCCTTTAATGTATGCCATTCATCAAAGTACAGTTGAACCTTTCCGGTAGCTACCTTCCCGTTTGCCAATAAAAAGGCCGCTAGGGGTATGTGGACTTCTGTCCCGGTTTCAAAATACAAACTGTCCCCTAAATCGGCATCCGCCATAAAACGCTGAGCCGATTCAAGCAGTTGCGGAAAAGGAACTTGGCGTTTTATTTTGCTTGGTTGATGAATTGATCCCTTCGATTTAGAAGCAGCATTTTGAGCCTCGGCTGGAACAAGGTGTTGGGTCGGCTTAACGCTAACAGCCACAACCGAATCGGTTGCTTCAATTTGCGCGGCATCTAAAACCCAACCGGAACTGGAATTCGATTGGCAGGCAAACAAAGTAAAAATAAGAACAATCAATAATGTGAAAAAGCGCATAAATTATGTGTTTAAAAATCAAAACGAAACAAGCGTTCGTTTCGTATCTTTCTACCCGAAATATCAGGGTTGGTTCCTCGGAAGGTGTCCCTAAGGTTTAAAATGCACATACCATGAAAAGGCTGATTTTATTTTTTCTTTTTTCGCTTGGCCTGGGGTCCATTTGGAGCCAGCAAAAACCCTCTTCTTTTGAAATTGCGGGCCTTCCCGAATGGGCTCAGCGCATGTACAGCGCTGCACCCAATGTTTTTGAGGTCGATTCTTTGTTTCGAACCTACTTTGCCCAACACCCTTTTCAAAAGAGTTTTCATACTCAATACTACAAACGTTGGCGCCGAAGTGTTTCCAATTTCATCAACCCGCAGGGTGAAGTGTTAATGCCAAGCCAACAAGAATGGGCAAACCTTCTTCAAGACTATGAGTCCAAACAATCGGGAAGCCGTTCGGCCACCTGGTCGGCGCTTGGCCCCTTTTTTGTTTCAAATCCTCAGTTTTTGCAAGGGAAAACCCAATCCAACATTTACAGTTTAGCCATTTCGCCCTCAAACCCCCAAATTATGTACGCCGGAACCGAGCCAGGTGAAATTTACCGCAGCTCAAACGCCGGAAATTCCTGGGACTGCGTTTCGCTCGATGATTTTTTCGGATACGGCGTTACGGCTTTAGCTGTGCACCCCAGCAACCCTTCCATTGCTTTTGCTGGTGGCAACCTCGGCGTTTTTAAAACCACCGATGCCGGCTCCAATTGGACCAATGTTTTGCCCGACAACCAATTGGGAGTAAATGAAATATGGGTAGAGCCCGCACAAGGTTTAGTGGTTTTGGCCGCCACCGAAAAAGGACTTTACCGCTCAACGGATGCCGGCAGCAATTGGGTTCAATTGTTCACCGAAAAAAGCTACGATCTGGCCGCCAATCCAAGCAACCCTTCTATGGTTTACCTGCTAAAAAACGATCCAAGCCAATCCATCTGTTCTTTTTTCCGTTCCACCGATATGGGAGCAAGCTGGACCATTCAAACCAGCGGCTGGTACACTTCAACCGACCCAGCTCGGTACGACGGAGGAGCTAGACTTGCCGTTTCAATGGCCGACCCCAACCGCGTTTATGCCTATCTGATCGGAGAATCAAAGCCCAACGATTACGGATTTATTGGCGTTTTCAAAAGCACGGACGCTGGACAATCTTGGACCTTGCCAAATGGCCCAACCGGCGGACCATATACTGCATCCCACCCAAATCTGGCTTACGGCAATCCAAATTGGACCTACCACCAAGGTTTTTACAATTGTGCCTTGATGGCTTCGCAAACCAATGCCGACCATATTTTAATTGGTGGTCTAAACCTTTGGCGGTCCGACGACGGTGGTGCAACCTTCTCATCGGTGGCAGGCTACGTGGGCGGCCCCTTAAACATGCACGTAGACATGCAAGACTTTCGTTCAGGCAACGGCGATTACTGGATTAGCACCGATGGGGGAATATACCACTCAACCGACTTTTTCAACTCCCAACCCGACTTTAAAATGCAGGGCCTTCGAGGCAGCGATTATTGGGGCTTTGGAAGCGGTTGGAACGAAGATGTTTTGGTGGGCGGACTCTACCACAACGGCAATTTGGCCCACCACGAAAACTACGGCGCCGGCAATTTTCTGTCCCTAGGTGGAGCCGAAGACCCTACCGGTTATGTCAACCCTGGCTTCAATCGAAAAACCTACCATTCCGATGTGGGTGGAGTGGTAATTCCCCATGCTTTTGGTGATCCCCTTACCTATTTTTCCGTGGGCATGTTCCCAAACCAATCCTATTGGGCAGCCGAATCCAGCGAAATGGAATTTCACCCCAACTGCTATTCCATCACCTACATCGGCAAAGAAAACAGCCTTTGGAAAACCATGGACGGCGGTGCCTCCTATTCCCTTGTGCATCAATTTGGAAACAATACCCTTGACCGAATCCACTACATCGAAATCGCTTCCTCCAATCCAAAGGTGATGTACCTGAATCAACAGCCCAATTCTAGCAACCTTGGAAAATTATGGAAAAGCACCGACGAAGGAAATACCTGGACTTCCCTTACCCTACCCCCAGGGAACAGCCGCCGAATGCTCCTTAGCCTAAATCCCATCAACGAAAACGAATTGTGGATCGCTTATCCCGATGGCTCAAACGGAAACAAGGTTTTTAAAACCAACAATGGCGGAATAAGCTGGAGCAACCTGAGCAGCACCATTTTAAACAACGAATCGCCCCAAGCCCTAGTCCATATCGCTGGAACCAACGGAGCCGTTTATCTGTTTACTCAATTTTCTGCCTACTACCGCAACAACAGCAGCTCAGGTTGGAGCATCGACAATATCGGTTTGCCCACCTACTGCAACGGAAACATTGGCAGACCGTTTTACCGCGATGGAAAAATCCGGCTGGCCTCTTATGGAAAAGGAATTTGGGAAAAAGACCTAGATGAACCCGCTATTTTACCTATCGCAAGAATTACGGTGGACAAACTGGAACAACTTGTTCTTTGCGATCCAGATTCATTCTATTTTGAAGACTATTCCTTTTTGAACCACCAAAACGCTACCTGGGAATGGACCTTTCAAAATGGACAACCCGCTGCCTCAACCCTGCGAAACCCAGCGGTGTTTTTTTCTCAAGACGGGAACCACATGGTTACCTTAAAAATTCGAGATGCCCAAGGCAACGAAAGCCGCGATACTATTTTTGTGAGCGTTTCAAGGCTGAGTCCATCAACCCAGATATCTGAAAATTTTGAAGGCAGTTTCCCGCCGCCGGCTTGGCGTGTCATCGACCAAAACCAATCAGGACAGTGGACAAAAAGCCCTCAAGCTGGAAGTTTTGGCCAATCTTCAAACAGCGCCCTCTTTGCCAATTTTGACATCGACTCCCAAGGCAGCTACGATGACCTGCAGTTCATTTTTTCAACAGCAAACGCCGTTGAATCGAACCTAACCTTTGATGTGGCCTACACCGCCTATGCCTCAAATTATTCCGACACCCTTGAAGTATTGATTTCTAGCGATTGCGGGCAAAGCTTCCAATCTTTATATAAAAAGGGTGGAGCCGATCTTGCAACCGCGCCCTTTGACCAAAATTACTTTGTGCCCAATGCCAACCAATGGAGAACCGATACCATTTCGCTTCAAAACTACCTTCAGGTAAATAAATTAACGATCGCTTTCCGGAATTGGGGCTATTGGGGGAACAATGTGTTTATCGATAAGGTAAATATTACAGGACAAGTAAACTCAAATCCCCCTATTTCAAGTACCGCCACCTGCACACTTTACCCCAATCCCCTGTGTTCCGGACAAAGCCTTACCTTGGAAATACCCGACCTGAATCCGAACGAAAAAGCCCAAGTAAAATTGATGAATGTGCAAGGAAAAGTGGTTTATGCTTGGAAAAGCGGAAAGCTCGAAACAATACAACTTCCAATGGATAATTGGGATTCTGGACTGTACATGGTGAACATCAGTACAAACCAACGCATCTGGAACCTTCCTTTAATGTTGGGTCGGTAAGCCTGCAAAACAAACGGAACGGCATTGAACCGCCTCGGCAACTTCATGCACCCGAACGATTCCAGCCCCCCATTCCATGGCTAGGGTTTGAGCTGCCAAGGTGCCAGGCAGACAGCCATCGGCCCCCATTCCTGTAGCCTCCTGAATCATACGTTTTCTCGAAACACCTACCAAAATGGGTTCGGGGAAAAGCGCTCTAAAGTAGGGCAAAGCACGCAGCAAGTCGTAGTTGTGCTGCATGGTTTTTCCGAATCCAAACCCGGGGTCCAGCCACAAATCATGAAGCCCAAGATCGTACAAGGCTTGCCGCTTCGCACTAAAAAACTGCATTACTTCTGAAACCACATCGGAATAGTATGGATTTACCTGCATGGTTTGAGCTGTTCCCTGGCTGTGGGTTAATACATATACCAAAGAATGTTCGGCAGCCAGCTCAGGGAGCTCCGGGTCGTATGTGCCCCCATACACATCGTTGATAATGGCAATTCCATACGGCAAGGCCTTTTCGGCCACCGGCCTGCGGTAGGTGTCTAAGGACAAAGGAATGGAGAGCCCAGCCTTGGCCAGCGCGTCCAAAGGCCCTTTCAACCGCTCCCATTCTGCATCCACCGAAATCTCTTCCGCACCCGGACGGGTCGAAATACCTCCCAAATCTAGTACATCAGCACCAGCCGCTTGCATGGCCAATGCCCGCTGAACCAAAACCTGATGGTCAGTGCTGCGGCTGTTCGCAAAAAATGAATCGGGCGTGGCATTTAATACCCCCATAATTAAGGGACGTTGAAACGAAACAATGGAATTGTTCCATCTAAATTGGTAGGTTTGCATAGCAGTTTTTAGCATGGAAAAAACAGAACAGGAATACCAAGATGCCTCAAAGGTATGCAAATCCATATTTGAGGCTAAATTGGCCGATTATGGCAGCAACTGGCGAATTTTACGCCCGGCATCCCTTACCGATCAATTGTTGATTAAGGCAAGACGCATTCGAAATTTAGAGGGCGGACTCCAAGCCCAAGTAGCCGAAGGGGTAGAACCCGAATTCATGGGAATTGTAAACTACTGTATAATGGCCATTATTCAGTGCCGCATGGGCCACCTTGACGCTCCAGCTGAAAATCCTGAACCCATTTTAGATTGGTATCAAAGCATTACCGAAGAAATTTTTGAGCTCATGAAGGCCAAGAACAACGATTATGGCGAAGCTTGGCGAGATATGCGCACCTCTTCACTAACCGACATGCTTTTGAACCGGATTCACCGAATCAAACAGATTGAAGACAATCAAGGAAAAACCAGCGTTTCAGAAGGAATTGAATCCAATTACATGGATATGGTCAACTATTCCATTTTTGCACTCATAAAATTGGGTGTTGGGCAATGAAAACAGCCCCAATTTTCGGATTTGTTCTCCCTTGGCTGTTCGGCTTAACAGGATTCGCCCAACAGAAAGACCTTTTTGGATGGGTTCAGCATAAACCTTGGAGCTTTCCCGTTGCTCAAACCATGGATACAGACCAGGCTAAAGCTCACTTTTTACTCGACACCCTGGCAGGTCCAATTCAACGGGGAATGCTCTGGATTGAATGGAAAAAGGATCCTCCCCATGACCTAGTTGGATTCATGCGCAGCTGGGTAAAAACCATCAATGCCGACGTGTCAGAATGGACAGAATACGAACAAAAAGTAAAAACAACCGAAGGAAAAAGACTTCTCCTTGAAGGCCAGCATTTGGTCTTGAATTACTTTGATCGTTCCGAAACCATGGCTATGTATTCGATAGACCGTGGAAACCGTACTTTACTTTTATTGGGAAAAGGCCCCCGAAGCTTTTTAACCGTAATTGCTACGGTGAATTTTGTGAAATCCCTGGAATACTCCCCACCTGCCAAGTAATGACAAGCAACGAATTTGCTTATCTTTTAACTTGTTTGCGACCACAATTCTTGCTACATTTAACACATTAATAATTTGCCCTATGAAAAAAAATGTAGGTACTACAGACAAATGGATTCGTTGGATTGCAGCCGCTGGCCTTTTGGGATTGTATTTCAGTCCTGTAGCTTCAAATTGGTCGTATTCTTGGGTGTTGCTTATAGCAGCTGGAGCAGCATTAGCCACCGGCTTGGTTGGTTTTTGTGGCCTGTATACCCTACTGGGAATTTCCACCTGCCCATTAAAAAATCCATCGGAAGCAGAACAAAAGCCTTGACAAGTAGGTTTGTTTTTTAGAACTTTGCCCTAAATTTTTTCCTCACCCGTATGCAATCACCTTTATGGCATTCAGACCTTGAAGAAGCTGACCTGGCATTGGATTCTGGCAAGGACGCTTCGCTTATTCTACATAACGACGATGTAAACACCTTTGATTGGGTTATCAAAACCCTTATAGATGTGTGTGGGCACAGCACTGAACAAGCAGAACAATCGGCCTACCTAGTTCACTTCACGGGTAAATGCATCGTTAAAGAAGGCGAAGAACCAAGGTTGGTTCGAATGAAAAAAGAATTAAAATTACGTGGCCTAAGCGCTACCGTGGCCTAAAATAAAATGTCCCTAACCTCTCTTATCTTAGTTTTACTTCTTGGTCTTCTTCTAATTGCAATAGAAATTGTTTTTGTTCCAGGCACAACCGTAGTTGGAATTATAGGAGCCCTCCTTTCTGTCCTCTCTATCGGCCTTGGCTTCTATTATTTATCAAGCCTTCAGGCATGGTTGTTCACTGGGTCTGCTGTAGGAATTTCGGCAGGACTTGGTATCATGGGCCTACGTTCCAAAACCTGGACTCGATTCGAGATTAAATCAGCCATTGAATCTAAATCCCCTAGTCAATCTGGGGAAATTCAAGTCGGCATGCCAGGAATCACAACCTCGCGCTGCAATCCTATTGGGCAAGCCGAAATCGCCAACAACCTGCACGAAGTGTACGCCATAGGCGATTATTTAGAATCTGGCACCCCAATACGAGTAGAACGCATCGAAAATCAGTACATTTACATCAAATCCAATTCCTAATTATGTTACCCGTATTTTTAATTCTTGGCGCAGTCATTCTGTTCTTCTTGGTTTTCTTTTATTTCTTACCCTTTGGACTTTGGATTTCTGCTCAGTTTGCTGGGGTACGCATTGACCTATTCCAATTGGCCTTTATGCGCATTCGTAAAGTCCCCCCAGGCATCATCGTTAAAGCCTTAGTAACCGCTACAAAAGCCGGATTAACAGTAAATAGAGACGAACTTGAAGCCCACTTCCTTGCCGGGGGACGTCTCCTTCCTGTAATCAACGCCCTTATCTCGGCCGATAAAGCCAACATTGACCTCGATTTCAAAACCGCTACCGCTATTGATTTGGCCGGCCGCGATGTTTTTGAAGCCGTTCAACTCTCTGTAAACCCCAAAGTAATCCATACTCCTCCGGTTGCCGCTGTGGCCAAAGACGGAATTCAATTGATTGCTAAAGCCAGAGTTACCGTTCGTGCCAATATACGCCGCCTGGTTGGCGGTGCCGGTGAAGATACCATCATCGCCCGAATCGGCGAAGGCGTTGTTTCTTCCATAGGCTCAGCCCTTTCACACAAAGAAGTTCTCGAAAACCCCGATCGAATTTCTAAAACCGTTTTGGCCCGAAGCCTAGATGCCGGAACCGCTTTTGAAATCCTTTCTATCGATATCGCCGACATTGACGTAGGCAAAAACATAGGTGCCCAATTGCAAATGGACCAAGCTGAAGCCGATAAAAACATCGCTCAAGCAAAAGCCGAAGAGCGCCGAGCTATGGCCATAGCCCTAGAACAAGAAATGAAAGCAGCTGCACAAGAAGCTCGCGCCAAAGTAATTGAGGCCGAAGCCGAAGTGCCAAGAGCCCTTGCCGATGCATTCCGCTCAGGAAATCTAGGCGTGATGGACTACTACCGCATGCAAAACATGCAAAGCGATACCCAAATGCGCGATGCCATCAGCAAATCGGAAGGTGCTCAACCCAATGAAAAAGGAAAATAAAAACGAGGAAATCAACCCCTGGATTACCCAGCAATCCAAACTCGTTTACTCCAACCCTTGGATTCAAGTCCAAGAACACCAGGTGTTAAATCCCGCCGGAAACCCCGGCATTTATGGTGTCGTTTCCTTTAAAAATGTGGCGGTCGGTATCGTGCCCATCGATTCCCAAGGCTTTACCTATTTGGTTGGACAATACCGGTACCCGCTCCATACCTATTCCTGGGAAATCATCGAGGGCGGTTGCCCCATCGGTCAATCCCTCTTGCTGGGCGCCCAACGTGAACTGGCAGAAGAAACCGGCCTGAGCGCCTCTCAATTCCATTATTTGCTGGATTTGCATACCAGCAATTCCGTCACCGATGAACACGCTACGGTTTTTATAGCCACCGAACTTGAACAAGGTTCCGCCCTTCCTGAAGAAACCGAACAACTCAAACTGCATCATTGCCATATAGACCAAGCCATTGAATGGGCTAAAAACGGGACCATAACCGATGCCATCTCTTTGGCTGCCCTTCTAAAAATTGATGCCCTCAAAAAACATCCCGGCTGGCCCTCCAACCTACATTTCCTCTCAGATTGCCCTCGCCCTCAAATCTGGGAAAAACGCTACCCTTTATAATTCGAAAACAACTATTTCGTGGGCCTTTAACCCCTGACTCCCGCATTTTAACACCCAGGCCCAAATTTATACATAGTAAATTCATGTCTTGCAGAAGGGATTATGATAAAACTCGGAAGTATGTAGCTATCCGCGTCTAGGTTTTTAGCCACGAATGCACGAATGGTTGTGGCTATGTGGGTACCCACTCATGCAGGAATATACGGGGCTATGCTTTTTACGTCTAGGTTTTTAGCCACGAATGCACGAATGGTTGTGGCTGTGCCTTTAGCCTCCCATGAAGGAATATATGGGGCTAGGCTTTTTGCAGCTAGGTTTTTAGCCACGAATGCACGAATGGTTGTGGCTGTGGCTTTAGCCTCCCATGAAGGAATATATGGGGCTAGGCTTTTTGCAGCTAGGTTTTTAGCCACGAATGCACGAATGGTTGTGGCTGTGGCTTTAGCCTCCCATAAAAGAATATACGGGGCTAGGTTTTTGCGGCTAGGTTTTTAGCCACGAATGCACGAATGGTTGTGGCTGTGTGGGTCGCCCCAAAAACATACCATTCGTGCATTCGTGGCTACCCTAATTACGCATTTCTAATAACCACCGATTATGAATACCACGCCAATCTCGCCCGAAAACATACCATTCGTGCATTCGTGGCTAAGCAATCTGCGGCTCAGCTTCCTTTCGCCAATGGCGCGGATTCGTTCTTAAATGAACCGAAACTCTTTACAACTTGTATTTACCACTGCTCTAACCTCCAACTTAAACATTAGTGCTGCCATTCGGCATTTTTAGCTTCCTTACAAACAAAGACCAATGGCATTTTTTTTCAAAATTTTCACCCAAGTCCAAATTTATTCTCTTTATAATCGAGAGTTACAGAAGGGCTTCTGAAAAACGCGGATGTCAAGCTTGAACCATTGTCCAACCTTGGACTTCCTTCAATCCCAGTTCCAAAACTCCACCACAGGCATCAATTCACGCATTTCCAATAAAACACCCCCTAGCTCCGAAATGGGCCGGTAACCCCAAACCGCATTCCCTGCCCAAGCAAACTCAACCCGATCCAATTCTGATTTTAAAACCCGCCCCTCTTTTATTTTCAGCCCCTTTTTCCTAAACCACTCCAACCCCCGCTGCCTCGACAAACTCCTCAACATTCCCTTCTCCTCTACTGGACTAAGGTATTCTCCCGATTTCATTTGAAAAACCAAATGGCTCCTAAGCCCATCTAACAACTGCCCCTCCCGCCCAAGCAGAACCCCTTCCCTATTCACTTCATCTGAACTCCCTCTTAGGTAAGGCAAATAATTCGATGTTTTCATTCCTCCTCGCCCCGGAATAAGCCCATCCACAAAAGGCAACAATTCCACACTCAAGGGCAACAAGGCCATCTTTTCTGCCGATTCAATGACCCTAGGCAATACGAAAAACGACCAATCCGCAGCCCCGTCAAACAAACCCAAACCGATTCTGTATGCGTTAACCCTCAAGGCTAAATGCGGCTCCCGACACTGCTCATGGGCCTGCTCTGCCCAATGTTGAAAAAGGGTTGGCAAACCAGTTGGAATTCCAGCCGAGTTCAATAGCCCTAAAGAATGCTCCAAACGTTCAACATGCCGTCTCAAAAATGGAATGCACCCTGAATCCGAGCGAAAGGTCTCAAAAATCAACTCGCCATAGGCCCAGGCTCGTTTAAAAGCCGAAGCCGGAATTAAATCGGTGCTTGTCCACCGGCCCTCAAACCAAATCAATTCGCTCATATTCCCAAATAATACCGAACCAATTCTATTAAATATACTCCAAGATCTGGCCGCACCATCAACATATACCCAATTCCAAAAAGGGCTCCGGTAAAATGGGCGTCGTGGGCAATTCCATCTGAATTTCGCCGAGCCATCCATGCTGAATAACCCAAATAGGCCAAGCCGAAAAACACAGAAGGTATGCCTATGCCAGGCAAAAATATAAAGTACAATTTTTGGTTTGGATTGATGAGTATAAACGCAAACAACAAGGAACTTACGGCCCCAGATGCACCCAACTCTTTATAATTAGGTCGGTTCGATTTTGTCAGCAATGCCCACAACGATGAAAATAGCAGACCCCCAACAAACAAGGACAAAAAAGAAACTGCACCCCGTTCCCCTTGCACCAAACTTAAATACGATTCTACCGGACTTCCCATCAAATAAAACACCCAAAGATTCAAAGCCAAATGCATGCCATCGGCATGAAAAAATCCATGGGTAAACAACTGCCACCACTTTCCCCGATGCACCGTTTCGTATGGCGAAAAGCAGCCTGTGGCCTTCAACCATGGCAACCAAAATCCAAGCAGACTAACCAAGGCAATCAAACCCATTAAAACAAAGGTCAGACTCATGATTGCAGCACCTTTTTCAAGTTTAATCGGGCCGATTCCCAACCGACAAACGCATACATGGCCGCACGAAGTTGCTCCCCCATTCCTTTTAGTTCCTCGGCATTACGGCAACATTGAATCATGACCTTTGCAAACAGTTGAGGCTGCGACTCTTCTAACAAATACATTTTAACCGATTCCGGCAATCCTTCCGCCCCGAGCTTTGTGCTCACCACCATTCGTCCCTGCAAAGCGGCCTCCACTGTTTTTATGCGCAGCCCAGAACCACTGTGCACCGGCACCACCAAAACATGGTGTTGAGCCGAAAATGCCTCCGCATCCTCAACCTCCCCATGAACCACCACCCCCCTAATTCCCTCAGCGTACCCCGCTGGAAACGAACGGCCCGCCAAATGCAATTCAGCTTGAGGACAGTCCATCAACACTATAGGCCATACCTGTTCCAACAACCAATCCAAACCCTCCCGATTGGGCAACCAATCCATGGCCCCCAAATGAAAAAACCGCACAGGCCCCTCAGGCCATTCCTGCCTTGCGGTTTTTAAAGGCACTGCAAGAGTATACACCGGCTTTGACACTGACCTAACAACCGCCTGAGCATCCGTTTCGGTCATTGCCCATACTTCAGCAACCTGCCCCCATTGATGGCGTTCAAACCGCGCAAGCCTATCGGTTTCCCTTTGAAAAAGAAAGTTTAAAACAGCAGGAACCTTCGAAAACCGCTGAATGCGGTGCTCTACGTTGTGTATGCGCAGCACTTGCTTGGGATTCCCTGAAAATTCCAATTCCCCACAAATAGACCTAGAATACAAACTGTCCCACACCACCAAGCCGTAGGTTCTTTCCCTTACTTGCCGTTGAATCTCTTTTAACTCCCTTTTTGCAAAACGGGTAAACCGAAGAACCTGATAAGGCGCCTTCGAAAACAAAAATGGTACAACATCAAGTACCCTTGGCCTGGTATCCATGGGTAATTCCCAACACCGCTCGGCGGTATTCCAAGATGCTGGAAATGCCCCCAAATCAAACGGGTGCTTATAGGTAGAAAAGGCCAATACATCCACCTCTAGCCCACAATCCGAAAGCAGTTGCAGCATCGATGCCGTTGCCTTGCAGCCACCATCCAAGCTCGGAAATGGAGGCTTCGAGCACACCAACAACACCCTATCTTTCACCGCTGACGCATCCATCGCACATAGGTTTCCCACCGAAACCACGGACTTTCTGTTGATACCTTTAAGGTCAAAAACAAACCTATGGGCAGCAGCACAAGACTGCTCAACCACATTCCCCAAAACGGATCTAAATTCATGTTTTTGGCCGATTTCTCGGTTAAGGTTGAAAACACGTAGTACCCAATGAAAATAAGAATGCATAGAATTAGGGGCAATCCCAGACCTCCTTTGCGAATAATAGCCCCCAAGGGAGCGCCAATAAAAAAGAACACCACACAAGCAAAAGCCAAGGTAAACTTACGGTGCCATTCCACCCGATTAATCACCAAATTCTTTTCGGTGGCTTCTGCATTCTGAATCCGCTGCTCGGCCTGCTGCTGAAAACCCACCCATTTATTCTTTACCTCTGCCATCACAACATGATATTCAGGCTTGGAAAAAACAGCCAAAGCCGATTCTTTTTTCAAATCAATATCGGCAACCGGCGAGCTTAATTCGGGAACCACCGATGCCTGATTCAATTGAAATGCAGGTGCATCCGAAGGATTTTGTACCGTCCCGTATTCGGTTCCTTGCATCCGACCCAATTGCTGGTTTGCCTCATACAGCTGTTGATTTTTCAAGTCGCCGCGAATGCTCAGGTACATTTCTTGCAATTGCACAACATTCATCATTGAATACGAATGCTTTAAATATTCGCGGTTCGATTTGGTATCTACCGTGAACGATGACATATCAATCCAAAGCTGTTGATTTTTAAACGATTCGGTAAACAAGCGCATTTTACCGTATTGCTGCAGGTAAAAATCCGAATCATCGTAGCGTATCCCATCGTTTAACTCTAAAACCAAATAGGTTTCGTCCGTTGTAGGATAAATCCTTCCCTTTTTTGCCAAGGTTACCCTTGAAGCTCCGGTACCCCCGCGGCTATGGTCGTACACCAGCACATTGTAAATGGTTTTTCCGTCCGGATCTTTTTTCCCCACAAATACAGAAACCCCCGACAACCCCTGATAAAAAACTCCCTCTTGCAATTCCAAAGTAGGCCGGGTTGACCGTATCGCCGATAGCAGGTTTTTTGCCTTAAAATTGGCCACAGGCATTACGTAATTGCTAAATAAAAAGGCGCCCAACCCCACAACCAAAATAAACACCACCAAGGGCCGCAGCAGCCTCAACAACGAAATCCCCGACGACTTCGCCGCAACCAGCTCCAAGTTCTCGCCCAACTGCCCCATGGTCATTATAGACGACAACAAAACCGCCAAGGGCAAGGCCAAAGGCACCAAGGTGGCACTGGCATAAAACAAAAGTTGAAAAATAACCAGCCAATCCAATCCTTTGCCGGCCAAGTCATCAATGTGTTTCCACAAAAACTGCATTACCAACACGAACAAGGCAATAAAGAAGGTCATAAAAAACGGACCTACATACATGCGCAGCAACAGGACACCTAAACGTTTCATGCTCAACCTATGCAGCAAAGGTAGGCAATCAGGAGCCTAGAACCTTCATCAAGGCCTCAATTTGGGCATTCCAAATTAGCGTGTATTCCTGAATTTTCTCCTCAGGCACCTCATCGTTGATCCACAACGCCACCCCGCCAGTTAAATCATCCTTTTCAATGCGAAAACCAAAACCAGCTCCGACACGCTCCCCATTTATCCATTGAAATCGAATATACTCCGCATCTTTAAAATCCAGCAACTCCGCCTGCTCTTCCTCCCCATCCCACTCAAACGAATACACATTTTGATCTTTGTTGACCTCATCGGCAAACCATTCTTGCAACGATTCAGGATTGCTTAAAAATTTAAACAATATCTTGGGGCTCGACCGAACCAAATATTCCAGTTCTAGGGTAGAATTCAAGGCGAAATTGGGTTTAATACGCTACAAGATAATCAAATATTGCCAACTCTGCCTCCTTTTTCGCCATTGGTTTCCTAGCTCCACCCGCCCTTGCCCCGTTGACCTTGAAAATACCGCTCGATTCTGTAAAATCTTTAAAATCGGTTCAGTCCATTTTCAACTAAGTACGTATAAACAAAGACATTAACACGCGAACGGCTCTGCCTTTTTGAAAACCAAATTGCGTTCCCTATATTTGCACTCCTTTTTGGCGAGGTAGCTCAGTTGGTTAGAGCGCAGGATTCATAACCCTGAGGTCACGGGTTCAACTCCCGTCCTCGCTACAACTTCAATAAACAAGCCCGGTTCACTGAGCCGGGTTTTTTATGTCTGGCCCTGTAGGCATTCTGGTTCAGGTTATTTGTTTTTTTAGGGGCGGCTGCGGGCTTTCACCGATAATCCGCGGCTGCCGGCCAGCTGCCCAGCGGGCTTACGGTGGCTCCTAAAGTCGCCTCCGCGCCACGCGGGCAGCAAGCCGGCAACCTACCGGGCTATCCAGTTCAATCCCTGCCGCAGGCGGCGTAAAAAACCAGACCGACCAATAACCGATTGCATTCAATTCAATCCCCAAAAATGGGCTGAATTGGCCTACGTCGCTCATGCTGATACGCCCCCAACCCCTCACTCCAAAACCTTAATTTTTTAATTTTCCTAAAAAGCCTCATTTTTTAAAGGCATATCCAAAAAAAACAAAGCAATTTCTTACTTTTACCCCTAAATTTTAAGGGTAAAATGACAAATCCACGCTTTTCTGCCGTTCAAGCCATCGCTCAACACAAATTTGAGCCCTATGCCAGACCTAAGGCCCCCATCTCTGACTATTTTGCCGAATTGGTGTTCAACGACTCCACCCTGCAAAAATGGCTTTCTCCTCCTCAAGCCAAACAAATGCTTAAATGCATCCACGAAGGTACCAAAATGGACGCCGAACTGGCCGATGCTGTGGCTACCGGCATGCGAAATTGGGCCATGAGCCATGGCGCTACCCACTTTACCCACTGGTTCCACCCCCTGCGCGGTACCACCGCCGAAAAACACGATACCTTCTTCGAACTTAAAGGCGATAGCCCCATTGAAACATTTAGAGGCTCCGCCTTGGTCCAACAAGAACCCGATGCCTCTTCTTTCCCAAGCGGGGGAATCCGCTCTACCTTCGAAGCCCGTGGCTATACCGCCTGGGACCCCACCAGCCCTGCTTTTATCTACGAAACAGCTTTGGCCAAAACCCTGTGCATTCCTACCGTTTTTGTGGCCTACACAGGCCAAGCTCTCGACCACAAAGCTCCCCTGCTTAAAGCGGTCGAGGCCATCGACAAGGCCGCTACCCGGGTTTGCCAAATTTTTGACCGTCAGGTTAACGCCGTTAAACCAAGCCTTGGTGTTGAGCAAGAGTATTTTTTGATTGACCGACACCTGTTCCTGGCTCGGCCCGACCTTGTTATGTGCGGCAGAACCGTTTTCGGACATTCCCCCGCCCGCGGGCAACAACTGTCCGACCATTATTTTGGCAGCATTCCCCGGCGCGTTACCAATTTTATGGTGGAATTTGAAACCGAGGCGCACCGCCTGGGCATTCCTGTTCGCACCCGCCACAACGAGGTCGCCCCAGGCCAATTCGAAGTGGCCCCCCAATTTGAAGAAGCCAACCTGGCCATTGACCACAACATGCTTCTGATGGACATTATGGAACGCCTAGCCGAAAAACACAACTTCAAGGTTCTTTTCCATGAAAAACCCTTTAAAGGAATCAACGGCAGCGGCAAACACAACAATTGGTCGCTTATCACCGACCAAGGCAAAAACCTACTCTCCCCCTCGTCAAAACCAAAGGAAAACCTGCAATTCCTTACTTTCTTGGTCTGCACCATTCAAGCCGTTCACCGGCATGCCGATTTGCTTCGGGCCAGCATCGCCTCTGCTTCGAACGACCTGCGCCTGGGCGCCCACGAAGCGCCCCCGGCCATTATGAGCGTGTTCTTAGGCCAAGAATTAACCCGATTTTTATCGGAACTCGAAAAAAACGACGAACTCAACGTGCAAAAAGGCGACAATGTGTACCTAAAGCTTGGTATCTCAAAATTGCCCGAAATCCTGCTCGACAATACCGACCGAAACCGTACCTCCCCCTTTGCCTTTACGGGCAATAAATTTGAATTCAGGGCCGTAGGCTCCCTCGGAATTTGCTCTGACCCCATGACTACCCTGAATGCCGCCGTGGCCGAAGTTCTCCACGATTTTGCGGAAACCGCCGAAAAACAACTTGAAAAAGGCCTAAAACGCGAAGAGGTGGTTCTAAAATTGCTGCGCTCTATGCTCAAAGAATCCAAAGCCATTCTTTTTGAAGGCGACAATTACGCCGATGCCTGGAAAAAAGAGGCCGAAAAGAGGAAACTCCCCAACACCCCCACCACCCCCGAAGCATTAGACGCCCTGCTAAGCAAAAAGGCCAAAAACCTGTTTGGAAAGCTCGGAATTTTTAGTGCCGAAGAACTGGAAGCCAGAACCCTGATTCTGCTCGAAGAATACATCCTGAAAATTCAAATTGAGGCCCGAATTGCAGGCGATTTGGCCAGAAACCACGTGGTGCCCACCGCCATCAAATACCAACACCTCTTGGTTCAACACCAACAAGGGTTGCAAAACCTTGGCATGACCGAACTAGGCCCCCTAGAATACATCCGCGAAATGTCCCTGCACATTCAACAGGTTCAAATTTTGGTGGAAGAAATGACCGAGGCCCGAAAAACCGCCAACGCACTTGAAGATACCCGAGAAAAAGCCAAAGCCTATTGCCACAACGTTCGACCTTTCTTAGACCAAATTCGCTACCACGTTGATAAACTGGAATTGATGATCGACGACGCCGATTGGCCACTCCCTAAATACCGAGAACTCCTTTTCCTAAAATAAGCACGGTGTTCAAACTGCGCAAGCCATTTTGCCAACCCTATTTCTTTTGTTGGTCAGCCCTTGGTTTTTAGTACTTTTGACCCATGAACCCTGTTGCCGGCGTAATTGGTGGAGGAAGCTTTGGCACAGCCATTGCCAATCTGCTGGTAGAAAATCAACCAACCACCCTTTTTATTCGAAGGCCTAAGGTTCTGGAAGAAGCCCTCATTACAGGAATCTGCGCTGGCCAAGTATTGAATCCAAATATTATTCTGACCGATGTACCTGAGGAATTGTGCCAGGCCACTGCATTGTTCCCCGTTGTTCCAAGTCAAAACATGGCCGAGGTTCTTCAGCGGTTTGCACCCTTCTTAACCGAAAACCATTTTTTGGTTCACGGAGTCAAGGGTTTAGATGCCCATTTTTCAGGACCGGGGGTTCGAACCATGAGCGAGTTGATTCACGACCTTACAGGTGCCACTAAAATTGGTTGCTTAGCCGGCCCTAATTTATCCCGAGAAATCGCCGAAGGCAAACCCGCCGCCACGGTAGTCGCCTCGCAAAACCAAGAGCTTTTAGAGTACATACCCGGCCTGCTACGCAGCCCTCGCTTTCAGGTTTTGGTGGCCGAAGATTTACGAGGCATCGAATTGGCCGGCGTCCTTAAAAACATCATGGCCATTGCCGCCGGAGCACTGCACGGCTTCGAACTCGGCGAAAACGCTAAGGCCCTACTTATTAACCGTGCTATGGTCGAAATGATTCACATTGGCAGGCATTGGGGCGGAACCCTAGCCAGTTTCCTTGGAGCTGCCGGCCTTGGAGACTTAATGGCCACCTGCAGCAGCGTCAACAGCCGAAACTTTACCGTGGGCATGTGGCTTTCTAAAGGCAAATCCTTAGAAGAAATTCAAAACCTGATGGAAGAAACCGCCGAAGGCGTTGAAACTACCCGAGTCGTCTTCAAAATCCTCGAAGCCAATGGCCTAAAAGCCCCAATCACCAAAATGGTGTACAAGGTCCTTTACGACGGATTCCCTGCCCGCGAAGCCATAGAAGTTTTAATGAAGGTTCCCGTTCGAGAAGACATCGATTTTATTTAAAGCTACCCCTACCCAAATAGCCTCAGGTAAACCTAGATCACCCTTTCTACCTTTACCTAATTCATTTTCCAGCACTTTTCATCAGTACGGTGGGCATTGTCTACCGAGCTAAAAAAATTGAACCCGCTTTGAACCTACTTCACTTTGAAGAGTACAACAGGGTATAAAAAATCAAATCCATGAGAAATTACCTTTTTCTAACCACCGCTTTCCTTGCAACACTCTTTGCCCTTGCAGGAATTAAAACATCAAAAGAACGCCTGCCCCTTTCAGGCATTGTTTTCAGCACTAAAGCTAGCCCTCGATTTGCCGACCAAGCCCATATTTTCACCCTGTACCGAAACGATAGCCTCGTTTATGGCGCAGAACGCCTGCCCGGAGACACCCTCTGGATCAATTTAAACCCAGGCATTTACCGCCTCGATATCCAAAGCGCGGGAATGCAGTCCTTTGGTCGCTGGTACTTAACGGTAGACAGCAACCCTCAATTGTATGCCCTCGATTTAAAACCCGGCTTCTTTGCCCAAACCCAACCCAGCCTACCCCCTCAATTCAACCACGAATATGACTCCCGAAAACTCAGCACTGCCACTATCGAATCCAAGCCTTCGGGCAAATACAAAAGGGAAGCCAGCCTCTCGGTTGCCTACGATGCCATACCCATGGCGGCCGAATCTGAAATGATGGATTCGCGCAGTGGGTCGGTTCTCACAGACCGTTCACGCCCCATTGCCCCAGGAGCAGGAACGCTGACTGCCGGCGAGGTAAATGATTTTTTACAATGGAGTTTTTGGGGAAAAAGCGCCTTGCCTACCCTTTTGTCGGGAGGCAAGTCTTGGAACCTTTTCCCCCGTTTCCGCACGGCTGTTTATGTACAAGGCAGCGATGGGCAGCCCCTTGCCAACGTTCCAGTTGACTTGATTGGCCCTTCAGGAAGTTTAATGTGGAGCGCCCTTACCGACAACCAAGGCCATGCCGAATTGTGGGCACATCTGTTCCGCGATTCTGCTCAAGTAAAAGGAAAATGGACCGTTGTGGCAGGAAAGCCCGGAACCCAAACCCGCCGTAGCTTCGATGCCCCCGCCGAAGGTTGGAGAACCCGGCAATTGGAACTGAACCTGACCCTGCCTTGCAAAAACTCAAACCAGGTTGACATTGCTTTTGTTGTGGACGCAACCGGGTCCATGGGCGACGAACTAAACTACCTGAAATCAGAACTCGACGACGTTATTCAAAAAGCCATTGCCCGCAACTCAAGCCTAGAATTTAGAACCGCTGCTGTGGTGTACCGCGACCATGGCGATGAGTATGTAACACGCTTTCAAGACTTTGAAAAAGGCTCCGCCGCCCGTTCTTTCCTTAGTGCTCAAGCTGCAGGCGGAGGCGGCGATTTTCCCGAAGCCGTTGACGAGGCCCTTGAAGTAGCCCTTCGCAGACTGAGTTGGAGCCCCGAAGCTCGCACTCGAATCCTGTTTATTGCCTTAGACGCTCCCCCGCACCAAGATGAATTGGTAAAAATCCGCATGCAAACCCTTACGGCCGAAGCCGCCGCCAGAGGCATTCGCATCGTTACCTTGGCTTGCAGCGGTATGGATGCCAGCGCCGAATACCTGATGCGGTCCATAGCCTTGGCCACCAACGGCACCTACACCAGCTTAACCGACGACAGCAAGGTGGGCGGCAGCCACCGCGCACCCGTCGCCGCTTCGCTCAACGTGCAAAAGCTGAATGCCCTATTGGCCGACATTCTTTACCGATTTACCTGGATGCCCGATTGCAGCAAACCTGAAAACCCCAGCATCGATAGCAACCAAGTTCGCTACGTTGAAAAATGGTTCGAGCAACTGCAAGATCAGCCCGGCAACAGCAACCCCGACGGCATACGGCTTACGGTATTCCCAAATCCCACCACCGGGCCATTTCAATTGCGCTTAGATGGGGGAAATCTGCAAGGCAGCAGCTTGTATCTGCTCGACCTGGGCGGTCGGGTGGTGCAAACCTGGAACATCGAGCGCGGCAGCGATTTCCGCCCCGACATCAGCCACTTGCCCTCTGGAATGTACTATTTGGCGCTGTTCAAAAACGATTTCAGAAAAATTGAACGCATCATATTGCAAAAAAGATAGGTTTTTTGGGGGGCGGTTGCCGGGCTTTCTCCGGTAGTCCGCAGTCCTGGGGCTTGCGTGCAGCGGCCAGGCAGGGGCTCCCAAGGTCGCCCTGCCTGTTTCGCGCACGCAGGCCCCAGCCCTTTTCGGGCTACCCGGTTCAATCCCTACCGCAGGCCAACTCAAGTTAAAATCCCCCCGACAACTGAATTCTGTTTCAGCCATAACTCCCAACAAACAGATTGACTCCATTTGTGGGTCATGTTAAATAAACCTATTTTGATTTACCCCAATTCACATGGCTTAATTAGGTAAAGGAGCGGATTAAAATTGCCCAGGTTAAAACATCCTTGGTAGCAAACCCTGAAGCAGGTCCTTATTGGCGAATGGAATCTACCTAAACCATCACAAACCCAGCTCGTCTTCCCTAAAAAAGGCGGCAATGTTGGGTCGAAAGTACCTATCGCTTTTCAACACCTTTCCGTCTTCCCTAAAAATAGGCTTTCCTTCGGCATCCAACTTCGACATGTTCGACCTGTGGATTTCTAAGAAAATGGCTTCCATCTTGTCCATCAACCCATGCCTCAAGGCCGTTCCCAACAAAATGTACAATTGGTCGCCCAAAGCGTCGGCAATTTCAATCAGGTTGCCCTGTTGAGCAGCCTCTAAGTACTCTTCGTTTTCCTCGCGCATTAAGGAGTAGCGCAGCACTTGCTCATCGGTACTAAGCCGGTTGGGACTCTGGTTGTTTCCAATCTGAAAGGCATCGTGAAACTCAGCTACGCATGCCGACAAGTCCGTTAGGGTTGATTTAGCCATTGTGATTTTATCTGTTTTTGTTCTTGACTCGGGTTTTCAATCCAATTCAGTTCTAATCCACTCACCAAAGAAAGCCTGGAGTTGGGCAACATAATGCATTTTTCTTTTACGCCTGCCTTTTTATAACGAGCAATCTTGAGCTCAATTTTTGATTCTGCCTGCAAATTGCACACGTTCATAGGCAGTTTTTTAAGGTCTGCATTCGATTGAATGGGAATTCCCCCAACCGATAAAATACAATCGCCCATTTTAAGGCCGGCTTTTCTTCCATTTTTGGTCAAAAAATCGGTGCTTGGAACGTAAGCCTTATTTTCACGGCCATTCCAACCCAATTCAGAGGGCAAAAAACCGGGGTCAATGCAGCTAAGCGTATCTCGGTTTCGGTACGAAATTCCGGCCAAGGCCAAGGCAGCCTTTAAATGAGCTCCGTCCGGAAGCAAGCCCGCCGTACTTACAACGCCATAGGGCTGGCTGCCTTCAACGTGGTTTTTAAAAAAGGCAGGCAAGGTGCCGCCGGGGTGTAGGCTTTCAATTTCAGAAATCAAGGCCGAATCGGCAAACGGCTTATGGGCGCCATAGCGCTGCATTAAATCCTGCATCAACTCTGGGAACCCCCTGTCTGGATTCAATTGCCGCAGCCACAAATCCAATCCCAAGGACAGCAAGGCTCCCTTTTGGTACACATTCCCGTACTGAGCCTTTGTTTTCCCTAAGCAGTTTAAGGAAAGTTCGGTAAACGAAAGGTTATCGCCATAGGGTGCTGCACCTCGAATTTTCTCTGCAATCCAATCTAAAAAGGCGTCGGGGCTCATTATTCCAGCCCGCACCTGAACCAAGGCGCTGGTGTATTCGGTGGCTCCTTCGTACAACCACAAATGCCTCGACATGCTGGGATTGTGGTAATCGAACCGGTGGATTTGCTCTGAATGTAGGTTTAATGGGGTTAGAATATGGAAAAATTCATGTGAGGCCACATCGCGCATCATGTTCAAAAAGTATTCCCGGGTTATTAGGGGCAAAAAATACACCGAAGATGTTCCATGCTCCAAGGCGCCAGCCGAGGGACGCAATTCTGAGCTTACATAAACCAAAAAACTGTATTTATTTACCGGCAGTTGCCCACCCAAATAGGAGAAAATTCCATTCATAAGCGGCTGTAAAACCTCCTTAATTTCTTGAGCGGCAATTTCTTTCTTTTCATGGTAAACGGCAATTTCAATTTGACAATTTCCTACCCTTAGGTTTGCAATGTCAAGCGGAGCCGCTAGTAGAGGCTGATCGATAAGTTGATGGTAATTTGTGTACTTTAAAATTGCATTATTCCCCTTCTGTAGAACCTCGTTGCCGCTGCTCAATGAAAATCCAGGAGGCAGTTGGATGTGCAGGGCATGGGGTAAATTGCCTTCCTTGCCAGAAAGGTAGCCTACAATTCCGTGCGTATTTAGTAAAAACACCTTTCCCTGCTCAAACGAAGTGCCGGCGGGTTCAAAAACGCGGTTCAGGTAATTGTTGTCGTCAAAGCTATCGTGAACCCAATATTCAATGGAATCGGCTTGGCTGGGTATGTTCCATGAATTTTGATCGGCGGCCTCTAAAAAATAGCGCTGCCCGGAATCCCAATAGAACAGAGAATCAACAAATCGACCAAAATCATACACCGCATAGGTTCCTGGCACCATGCGGGGCATTCGAAATACAAAAGGTGGCTGTATTGCTTTATCCCAGTGAATGTGAACCAGAATCCGGTCGTTGTTTACCTGGTTTAAATCAAGCCGAACCTTTAGGGAATCGGTTTGGGCGTAGGAAACACCGAATAAAAAAAGAAAAAAAGCAATTAGAATGGATTTACCATTCGGCAGGAGGAATGTGTTTGAAGTGGCCATTAAGAGCGACGCGTTTTCTAATTTCTTCACGGTGGACCAAATTAGGAAGAAATTCACGCAAATGGCTCAAAATTTCTGTTTGCCGAACCGTTTCACTGGGTAGAGTAAGAAGTTTAAATTCGCGTTCAATAGGTAGGTTCAGGTAATGAGCCACCTGAAAGGAAGCAAAATAATTGCTGTCGGGAACAAAACGTTCGGGGATGTTCAGAATATGAGCCAATTTTATTAGGCTTTCTCTAAATTCCTCCCAAACCTTGGGGTCGGCCTCAGCTTGGCTATGAAAGGAATGCAATTCGTGGTTTTCGGTAACGTTACCGGCAGGCCAAGAAGCGTTGGGGGCTGTTTTAAAAAACTCAAGAATGCGAACGCAATGCTGACCAATGGTTTTGATGTCCATGGAACCGTCGGGGTAGGTCGTTTCAATAACACTCAGTTCTAAAATGGTTGCCCATTCAGAGGGCGAACCGTTTAAAACAGGAAGTAAGCCAAACCGACCATCGCCATTTTTAATGTGTTGAATCAAATCCTTATACCTAGGCTCAAAGATGTGGAGATTGAATTTTTCTTTGGGAAAAACCACCGCATTTAAAGGAAAAAGGGGCAAAAAAAACGAGGTGGGCCTAGGTGTCATGAGGCTATAACCCCAAGGCCTTTAAAATGTTTAGAATTTAATCATAAATAGATTGAAAAATAGATAAATACGTTCAAAGCTCACATTAAAAAACATCAAATTGGGCCGCATTCATTCCAATGATAGAAGCGGTCATTGGCCGGCCAAACAAATCCAGCAGAGGTTTAATGAACGAGAGCGGCAGGGATAGAGCTAGGCTAGCCCACAGGGGCGTGGCCGTGCTGGCGCGAGGCTGAGGGAGCGACCTTGGGAGCTACCCGAAGGCCGCTGCCAGCAAGACCAGGCCCCGAGGACTAGCAGCGATAGCCCGCAGCCGCCCTACTCCAACCCATCAACCCAGCTCTGCAAATAGGCATACTTGGGCATAAGCTTTCCATTTTGAGCAATGGTCGCCTGTTCAAAAACAAGGGCATGTGGCTGACTTTCAAACTCTTGAAGCAAAGGAAGCAGTTCAGAGCCGAAATGCGTGGAGGCATCGGCCGGCAAAGCGGCAGGCAGGTTATCGACCGCCATAACAGCGATGGCCGAGGGCGAAAGAAAATCTGTTTCTTGAAAGGAAATTTTGTCCCAGCCGTAGACCGGATCCTTGAGCGTGGAAGCCCGAAGGGTGCAAGGCAAAGGCCCGTTGATATCGCAGCTAATGTCGCCAACCACCTGAACCTGCGTTTTGCTGAGCTGTTCAGCACTTAAAAATCGGGGAGAAATGGAAGACCAAAAATGCCCTGTCATTAGAATTTGAGCGTTGGAAACGAAAGGCAGAAAATGAGCCTTGTACAGCTGGGGCTCAGAAAAAAATTCAGCCGCATCGAAGCCTTCGTCTTGAATACGAACATTGTATTGGTCGTAATCGATGTTTTTGTACCAACGCCCTGTTTCAGGGAAAGGCAGATTGGCATCGATTTCTTTAAAATTCAATTGCCTTAAAACAGAAAGGGCTCCTTGAGCCACACGGCCTTGGCCGGTAAGCAAAATGCGAACATCGGCCACCTTCCAATCTGAAAGCGCAAGATTCATTTGATGGCGGCTATTTAAATCGGCCGTATGCGGCAAGGGTTGCTGAAGGGTTTTTTGGGAAAAGGTGCGCAGGGTATTGTAGGCCCCTACCACCCCTGCATAATAACCAAAACCAATAAGACGCTGGCCATGTGAATCGCGTAGGCATTCGTAATCAATCAACCGAATGTTGCGTTGCAAGACCTCTTGCAGCATTTTAAGGTTGTGGGATTGGCGCTTAATGGTGTGCGAAAAAAAGAAGTAGGTTGAATTGGGAACAAGATCGTCGGGGGGCACCTCCTTAATCCCAAGGTAAACCTGGGCGGTTCGGCTTTCGTCAATCTCAATACCTTGTTCTTGAAAAAGAGCATCAGAAAAGCAACGGTGGGCGGAAGGTTCAGCCCAAATGGAGATGTTGGAATTGCTTTGGGCGAATGCAAGGGCTTGCTCAGGGTTTAAAGCACATCGAAAATCTGGCGGGGATTTGCGTTCGCGAATCAGACAATAAATCATGCTGCAAAAATAGGCCAAAGGGGGAAAGGAAAGCGAGAAAACAGAAAAAGAAAGAACGGATTTGGGATTGAAAGAGGCTAAGTTTAACGTATTTAAACAGTTCGCACAGGTGGGTATGCAACCTAGACCATAGACATTTCGTTTAAGAAGACGGAACAACAAAAAAAAGGATGAGGCAATTAAAAATAACCAAACAGGTAACCAACCGTGAAGATGCGTCGTTGGACAAATACTTAACCGAAATAAGCAAGGAAAACATGATTGCGATGGAAGAAGAGGTTGAGTTGGCACGAAGGATAAAAGCAGGAGACAGCGAGGCACTTAAACGGTTGGTAAGTGCAAATTTGCGGTTTGTGGTTTCGGTGGCCAAGCAGTATCAAAATCAGGGAATGGCTTTGCCAGATTTGATTAACGAGGGGAATTTGGGATTAATCAAAGCAGCTCAGCGGTTTGATGAAACGCGGGGGTTTAAGTTTATATCGTATGCTGTTTGGTGGATTCGGCAATCGATTTTGGCATCGTTGGCTGAGAATGCCCGACTGGTTCGTTTGCCCTCGAATCGGATTGGTTCTGCCCAAAGGGCATTTCGGGTTGCGGGCGAATTGGAGCAATTGTATGGTCGTGAGCCATCGATCGATGAATTGGCCGATGCTATGAACATGACAGCGAAAGATGTGATTGAAGCTATGAATGCGTCTTCGCGCCACCATTCGGTTGATGCGCCTATGCAAGAGGGAGAAGACGGTAGTTTTTTGGATATGTATCCCGATTTCAATGTAGCCAGGCCAGACAAAGCTTTGATTGACGGTGGATTGAAACTTGAATTGAGTCAGGGTTTAGATGCCTTGAACGAGCGGGAGCGCGAAATCATTGAAATGTATTTTGGATTAAGGGGGGCGCACCCGATGAATTTAGAAGAAATCAGCTACAGGTTAAATTTAACCCGAGAGCGTGTTCGGCAATTAAAGGAATACGGTATTCGGCGAATTAAACAAAGTTCTAATTTGGCCGCTCTGCGAAGCTATTTGTAACAAAATAGTACCTTTCGGGCATGAAAACGCCTATAATAGCCCCTTCCCTACTTTCGGCCAATTTTGGTTTGTTGAACGGCGAAGTTGAAATGCTTGAATTGAGTCAGGCCGAATGGTTGCATTTGGACGTTATGGACGGGCGTTTTGTCCCCAACATCTCTTTTGGATTTCCTGTAGTAGAGGCCGTTCGTAGGCAGAGCCAAAAGTTTTTAGATGTGCATTTAATGATTGAACAGCCGGAACTGTATGTGGATCGTTTTGCCAAAGCCGGTTCCGATTTAATCTCGGTACACTGGGAGGCGTGCAGGCATTTGCACAGGACCCTTCAGATGATTCGCGATGCTGGGAAAAAATCAGGAGTGGCCATAAATCCGCACACCCCCGTTAAAGGTTTGCGCAGTATTTTGTCGTCGACAGATTTAATTCTCATTATGAGTGTAAACCCTGGATTTGGAGGTCAACGGTTTATTCCGGAGTCGTTGGAACGTATTTCAGAAACGCGAAAAATGATTGACGATGCAGGATACTCAAACATACATATTGAGGTAGATGGGGGAATTGGTCTGGAGAATGCTGGGGCTGTAATTCAGGCAGGAGCCACGGTTTTGGTAGCGGGGAGTAGTGTTTTTGGTTCTGCAAACCCCCAAGAAACCATTTCAAAGTTAAGAGCGGCTAAATAAAATCAACTTGATTTAGGAATGTGGGTTTCCATCCATTCCCAGAGGGCGTCCTGTCCGGTCTTTTTAAGCGAACTGGTCATGAATTCGGGGGGCAACTCTGCCCAGTCCTTTTTCAGTTCTGATTGAATGCTTTGAATTTGCCTTTGGCCTTGCAGCTTAGAAAGTTTGTCGATTTTGGTGTACACAATGGCACAGGGAATGGTGCTTTTAGCAAGCCAAAGCAGCATTTCGCGATCCAGTTTTTGGAGTGGCAGGCGGCAATCGATTAAAACCAATGCAGCAAGAAGGGTTTGGGTTTTTGCTAAATAGCCATGAATCAGTTGGTCGAAATCGCGGCGCAGGCTTTTGCTGACCTTTGCAAAACCGTACCCGGGCAAATCTACCAGGTAAAAGTGGTTGTCGACCAAAAAATGGTTAATAAGTCGGGTTTTTCCAGGAGTAGATGAGGTTTTAGCTGGGCCTTTTCCGCCCGCCAGCAAATTCAGCAGAGAAGATTTACCCACATTTGAACGACCAATAAAGGCATATTCTGGCAGGCCTGTTGTTGGGCATTGAGAAACCTTAGCCGAAGAAGCAATAAATTCAACCGTTCTTTTCCCCATTATGCTAACTGGGTTGATTCAAGCCAACCTTGCAACAGGGAATTAAATTCAGAGGGCCGTTCCATCATAGGGGCATGTCCACAGTTTTCGACCCAATACAACGTGCTGTTTGGCAGCAGGGCACGAAATTCGGTGGCTACTTCAGGGGGCGTAATATGGTCGTTTTTACCCCAAATCAAGCAAACTGGAAGGTTCATTTTAGGCAATTCGTTGGCCATATTGTGCCTAATGGCGGATTTTGCTAAGGAAATAATCCGAATGGCCTTAAGTTTATTGTTGACAATTTCAAACACCTCGTCCACCAGTTCTTTGCTTGCCGTAGCCGGGTCGTAAAAGGTATATTCCACCCTTGATTTGATAAAATTGTAGTCGGATTTTCTGGGATAAGAACCGCCAAAAGCATTTTCGTACAAACCAGAAGAGCCGGTCAGAATTAAACGCTGAACCTTATTGGGATGAGCAGCGGTATAAATAAGGCCAACATGCCCCCCTAAGGAATTTCCTAAAAGCGACACGTGTTCATAACCTTTGAATTCAATAAACTCAGCTAAAAAATCACCCAAGCGTTTCACATTGGTATCCAACATGGGCATGGTATAAATAGGCATGATGGGAATAACCAAGGTATAGTTTGCGCTGAAATGCGAAACAACCTCTTTAAAGTTGCTCAAAGCCCCAAATAGTCCATGAAGGATAATCAGAACAGGACCCTGTCCTTCTTCCACATACTCGAAGCTACCTTGTTTTTTGACCTTCAGTTCCATTCCTTTATGGAATTGTTTTGGTTTTCAAAGGTAGAGAAAAATTACACGTAACCACCTTCATCGTTTAGGAACGTTTTATGCAGATATCGGCCTTGGATTTCAAAGCGTTGATTTGCTTATATTCAGAGGCGTTTCGCTCATCGTAAAGGCGGTTGGTGTCTACTTCGTTCAGTCCCTTCCAAGCATTCAATTGCTGAACATGCTGCTTGCGCTCATCTTCCGATTGCTCAATAAACAGACTGAGGTCCCAGGGTAAAAAATCCAGTTCATCAGCCAAAGCGGGAATACCTTCAACCAAAATAACCGCAGAGGTAAATGGGCCATAGGTTATGGCTTGAATATGATGGTCTGGATGCCTTGCATATCCGGGAGCTTGAACGGCATTTCCAAGGTTCAGCAGGTTTAGGTCTTGGGTTAAAACAGGAAGTTGAAAGGCTGTTTTCCAATCATGAGGCTGATTTCTGCGGGCGCTGGAAGGCAGAATCCAATTATCAAGCCGAACAATATGGCAAGGCTGCTGTAGAAGTCCCAATTCACGTTTAAGCAAAGAGGCAAGTGAGGACTTGCCGCTTCCGGTATTCCCTCCTATCCGTATCCAGGTTAACTGGCCATTGAATTTGGAAACAATCATATTGGCCAAAGCGTTTATGGAAGGCAAAAAGGGTGGATTTAGAATAAAATCAACTGCTTCAAGCAAAGTTGGGAAAAACAAATCGGGTTGGGTGCTTCCGGTTTTCATTCCCTTTCCGGTGGCCACTCCTACCGTTGTGCACCCTGCACTTTTGCCGGCAAGGATATCTCGTTCGTTATCGCCAACCATAAAACTGGAGGTCAAATCGATGTTAAAGCGTTGAGCAGCCTGAATTAGCATGCCAGGTTTGGGCTTTCGGCAATCGCAATCGATTTTCAGTTCTGGATTTTCTTCCGGGAAGCCTTTATCGGGGTGATGGGGGCAGTAATAAATAGCATCTAAAAAGGCCCCCTGCTCGCCCAGTTCGGTTTCCATGCGGTTATGAATATGTTTCAGGCCCGCTTCGGTGGTCATATTTCGGGCTAAAACCGACTGGTTGGTTACCACGACCGACAAAAATCCAGAGCGATTTATGGCAGCAATGGCTTTGGGTGCAAACGGAAAAAGCCTAAAATCTTCTGCTTTAGAAATAAAATGGGTGTCGTCATTAATCACCCCATCTCGGTCTAAAAAAATGGCGCTTTGCCTGCCGGCCAGATTTCTGGCTTTCGTAAATCCACGAAGCACATCGTTTTCCACCTTTTTTAATCGATCGGGTGTGCCCATGTCCTTCATGTATTCTGGGGTGCTGTAGGCGTAAATGGCGTAATTTTCAACCCAGTTTGGTATTAAATCTCGGCCAAAATCACAAGGCGTATTGGGAATGGCATCAAACAGCTCGGGATTCATCAAATACAAACCGGCATTGACCAAATTGGGCAACCAAGGATTTCCAGCTCTGGGTTTGGGGTTAAATTGCAGAACCCTATTTTGGGAATCGACTTCAAGCAAATCGGAATCGTGAGGATGGTCGTTAGGGTGAACAACCAGCGTCATATTTGCTTTATTAAGGCTGTGAAAATCCCAAATTCGGTGCAAATCCAAGTCCATAAAAACATCGCCATACACGATCCAAACGGGTTCGTTAAAGGAATTGCCTTTCCCCGAGAGACAGCCTGCAGTTCCTAAGGGAGAAGATTCAAGCAGGTATTCCAAAACAGGGAAATTGCCGCCGCCTTGCCCAAAATGTTGAACGATGGAATCGGGCAGGTAATTTAGGGTTAAAATGGCTCTTTCAACGCCTTGTTGTTTAAGCCAGCTAAGGGTGTATTCCAACAGGGGTTTGGAATTTATTTCAACCATAGGTTTGGGCCTTTGGGCGGTTGCCTCTCCTAGACGCGTTCCCTTTCCTCCGGCTAAAACAATGGCAATCATGCGTTTGGTTTTCGAGCGATGTAAAGCATTTCAGCGGCGGGGACTGCAAATCGTTCGCGCTCTTCATTGCTGAGGCGCAAGGCCAAATTGTTGACTTCTACCTGAAAACCGGCCTTTTCAAGGCGTTCCGAATAATCTGTACCATAGAGGCGAAAATGGTCGGATTGCAAAAACCGGCGTTCGCGTTCTTTGGGGTCGGTAATGCTGATGTCTTCGTCGGTCTTTTCAGCTCCGGGGTTCATTGGCACCTGTAAAATGGCCCAAGCGCCGGGTTTCATAACCCTGCCTATTTCTCTCATGGCGTGCACATCATCGGGAATGTGTTCCAAAACATGGTTGCAGAAAACAACATCGAATGTGTTCGATTCAAAGGGCATATGGTTGATGTCCATTTTAATATCGGCCCAGGGTGAAAGCAAATCACCTGTTAGGTAATCTAAATTTTTCATGGATTTGAATCGCTTTAAAAAGCAGTATTCGGGGGCAATATGCAGGACTTTATAAGGCGCTTGGAAAAAATCGGTTTCGCGCTGCAAATAAAGCCACATTAGTCGGTGCCTTTCAAGGCTCAAGGTTGAGGGACTTAGGGCGTTTTTTCTAGAAACCATGCGGCCATAGGGCAAAAACTGTCGAAAGGTATCGCCTGTAATAGGATCTTCCACTCGATTTCCGAGGTAAAAAAGCCCAACAAACGTTAAGAAAAAATGACTAACATGGTGCAGATAAGAACGGGGCACCAATCTCGTTACAATACTGATGATAAATTTCATGCCTAAGAATTGGCACAAAACTAATGCATCTATTGAATAAAGGATAAAAAACGGCATGGTTAATAAGGGAATACGCATGAACAAGGCAAAAAACCCACTAGTAAAAAGAGAGAAAACGTGCGAAGGAATAAGTGGACTGCCAAAGGAAATTCAGGGAAGGCAATTAGGGGGTCTTAAGAAATCTGCATCCAAGCTGAAAGTACTTGAAAAGCAGGCGGGGGCTTTGTACCTTTGTGAAATGAAAAGTCAAGTTCAACTATTCGTATTGCTGGGATTAATATTTGGAGGCATAGTGCATGGTCAAACTAGCAATTCGGTAGATTCCAAGGGGCGTAAACAGGGTTCCTGGATTTTCAAGTATGAAAATGGACTTACAAAGTCAGAAGGTTTGTTCAAAGATGGACGGCAAATTGGGCGCTGGGTATATTACAATGAGCAGGGGAAATTAAAGTCAGAGATGGAATTTTTGACGGATACGGCCTACACCAACGCAAAATTTTACCATCCAAACGGAAAATTAGCTGGGGAGGGTATGTACAAAACCAAAAAACGAACAGGTGCTTGGTATTTTTATAATTCGGACGGAACAATGATTTCAGAGGAGCGGTTTTTAAATGGCCTGCTAAACGATACCGTTCGGCATTTTCATTTTAACGGGAAATTGTACGAAAAATGGGGTTATAAGGGTGGAGTTAAGGAAGGCTTATGGGAGCAGTATTTTGATTCAGGGGTGCTAAAAGCCAGAGGGGTTTATGTAAAAAACAAGTTGCATGGGCATGTAGCCTTTTTTCATTCCAATGGTCGGTTAGCCATGACGGGGATCTATGAAAATGATTTAAGAAATGGAACCTTTACGCATTATCACGAAGATGGACGGGAACGGATGACCCTTCGGTACATTAAGGGTGAATTGCATCCGGCAGATAGGTCAAAAGTGGCCCTGCCAGAAACCAAAGAGTACATTCCTGAGGAGCAATTAAAGCAACAATTTCGTCAAAGAGGCTATCCAGATTATTAAGCCATGAGCAAAAAAGGAAGGGTATTGGTTGCAATGAGCGGGGGAATAGACAGTTCCGTTGCTGCGATGCTGTTGCACCAACAGGGTTATGAGGTAATAGGGGTAACCATGAAAACCTGGGATTATGCCCAAAGCGGTGGAGGCAGGAAAACAACGGGCTGCTGCAGCTTAGACGACATCAACGATGCTAGGGCTATGGCTGTTGAATTGGGGTTTCCTCATTACATTTTAGACATAAGGTCCGAGTTTGGAGAGGCCATCATTGAGAATTTTGTGGAAGAATATTTGGCGGGGCGAACACCCAACCCATGTGTATTGTGCAACACCCATATAAAATGGGATGCCCTGGCTAAGCGAGCTGAGCAATTGGATTGCGACTTTATTGCTACGGGGCATTATGCGCGGGTTCGCAAAGAAGCAAATCGGTACGTTGTAAGTTCGGGGTTGGATGCTCAAAAAGACCAGAGTTATGTGCTTTGGGGGTTAAGTCAAGAAGCTTTAGCTAAAACGTTGTTTCCTATTGGGGGATTTAAAAAGACCGAAATAAGAGAAATGGCCTTCAAAGCAGGGTTTGAACGATTATCGAAGAAGGCCGAGAGCTATGAAATTTGCTTTATCCCAGACAACGATTATCGTGGCTTTTTGCAACGAAAAAAACCGGAAGAAACGTCAAAAATGTCGCAAGGGCATTTTATAGACAAAAATGGGAAAATCCTCGGCACACATTCTGGCTATCCCTTTTTTACTGTTGGGCAGCGCAAAGGATTGGGCATAGCATTGGGTGAGCCCGCTTTCGTTACGGGAATACGCCCCGAAACTAATGAAGTTGTTTTAGGTAACCGCGAAGACCTTTTGCAACAAACCATGTTTGTTCGCAATCTGAATCTTCTAAAATACAATCAAATCGAGGAAGGACAAAAAGCCTTGGTGAAGGTCCGGTATAAAGACAGGGGAACACAGGCCACTTTGTACCCTGGCCCTGATTTGTTGGAAGTGGTTTTTGAATCTCCAGTCGAAGCGATTGCTCCCGGCCAATCGGCGGTAATGTACGAAGGTGAAGATGTAATTGGTGGCGGGTTTATTGCGCGAAATCCCAATTAAGCCGATGTTTAAGGTAGAATGTAGACCAAGGCATTTAAACGGATAGCCTAATGGTTGTTGTATTCTAAATTATTTTAAAGTTAGGTAGGCGTAGTCAAGGTCATTTCTTCTATTTTTGTGGGCAATTAGACTGATTTTCCATGAATATCCACGAGTACCAAGCAAAAGACATTTTAAAATCTTATGGTGTAGCCATACAGGAAGGCATTTTAGCTCAAAGCCCAGAGGAGGCTGTTCAAGCTGCGAAAGACCTTCAGGCTCAAACGGGTACAGAATGGTGGGTAATCAAAGCTCAGGTACATGCCGGAGGCCGAGGTAAAGGTGGGGGAATCAAATTGGCCAAAACGCTTGAAGAGGTTAGGGAAAAATCGGAAGCCATCATTGGAATGAATCTTGTAACCAAACAAACGGGTGAGCAAGGAAAACATGTTCACATGGTTTTGGTTTCACAAGATGTTTATTATCCGGGGCCATCTGCGACGGCTGAATTTTACATGTCTGTTTTACTGGATAGAAGTTCCGGTAGAAACATCATCGTTTACTCCCCAGAAGGTGGTATGGACATTGAAGAGGTAGCAGAAAAATCACCTGAAAAGATTTACCGTGAAGAAATCCACCCAGGAAGAGGTTTACAGGCATTCCAAGCGCGTAAAATTGCATTCAACCTTGGATTAAGTGGAACGGCATTCAAAGAAATGGTAAAATTTGTCCAAGCATTATACGCCGCTTACGAAGGGATTGATGCCTCAATGTTTGAAATCAATCCAGTATTTAAAACCAGCGATGACAAAATTGTAGCCGTTGACGCAAAAGTAAACCTAGATGATAACGCCTTGTTTAGGCATCCCGCCTTGGCAGCTTTGCGTGATGAGCGTGAAGAAGACCCTACGGAGGTAGAAGCTGGGCACTACCATTTGAATTATGTTAAACTAGATGGAAACGTTGGTTGCATGGTGAATGGAGCTGGCTTAGCCATGGCCACCATGGATATCATTAAATTAAGCGGAGGAGAACCTGCCAACTTCTTAGATGTAGGTGGAACAGCAGACGCCGCTCGGGTTGAACAAGCCTTCCGTATTATTTTAAAAGACCCGAATGTTAAAGCCATTTTGGTCAATATTTTCGGTGGTATTGTGCGCTGCGATAGGGTTGCACAGGGAGTGGTAGATGCCTACCGAAATATGGGCAATATTTCTGTACCCATTATTGTTCGTTTGCAAGGCACCAACGCAAAAGAAGCCAAAATATTGATTGACGAATCTGGGCTAAAGGTGTTTTCGGTTATTCAACTTGAGGAGGCCGCACAAAAAGTGGCAGAGGTCCTTGCATAATTTCTCAGCACCATTTCAAATTTAAAGGAAAGGGGTTCCCTTTCCTTTTTTTGGGCTTGATAATACAGCAGAAGGCTTTAAACCAAATAGGAGCCTAAAAAAAGAGGGTGGCTGAAACCTGGAAAAGAAAATTTTGCATAAGTACGGGAGCAGGAGACAAATCTCCATAACCCTCGAAAACCGATTGCCTCCCTTCCCGATGGTGTAAAGCAAAGGCCCCGTCCACCGTTATCCACTTTCGCAACTGCCAGCCAATTCCCCCAGAAAAAATATGGTTGTGGAAGGAAGATTGCTGTGAACTGAAAAAGGCCGAACTTTGAAACTGATAACCCAATCTTGCATAAAGGCCCTCAAAGCGGTACTCAAATCCTAATTTAGCAATATGGCTGAGACCGAAAGCGGTATCGACAAAGGCATTTTCTTGAGTAAAATCCAAGGCGGGAGCAAAAGAAATTCCCGCATAGTTTACCTGTTCGTATTCCAAACCAAGGATTGCCTTCTTTTTTAAAACGAAGGCCGAAGAAAGTTGCCAACGCCAAGGCAGATTTACATCGTAGGCATATTGAAGGGTTGGACTAACCGCTGTGTAATTGGAACCCGTAAACTGGGTATTCATTCTGCTGCTAAACTGCTCTTCTATACTTAAAAAAACAGGAGAATGCAAAGAAAGTCCAATCCTCCACGCATCGGTGATTCGATAGATTGCACCCAATTTAAACGAAAACCCAGTCCCACTTACTTGAAGGTTGTCTCTCCATTCAACCGATTCAAACACTGGAACCGTATTTTGGACGTCGCGCTCAAGAAGGGTAGATTCTTGCTCAAAATCCAAACGATGAATGCCTACCGTAGCTCCTAAATAAAACCGATGAGCGTAATTTATCGCGCTGTTGATCACCACTTCGCCATGCGAGCCCGATCGGCTAATTTGACGAGAAATTTGAACCTGGGTGCCGTTGGTTGCGCCAAGTGGTTCATAGGAAATACCCCCTGATCCAGGAATGGAATCAATAAGGTAAGTTTGAAAGGCCAAGGCCGTTGAAAAAAGGTCCAAGTTTCCTGGGTTGCTGCCGTTTGCAGTAGCGGCGAAATACGAGCCTAACGAATGGGTAGCTTGTTCGCCACTGAGTAAAATTCGTTGATTGAACGAGGCCAAGCGGTTGTAACCTATGCTAAAATTAAAGAATTGAAGGCCTTGGTTGCTGTCGTGGTTGCTTCGGCGGGTAAGAACCAGCCCGGCACTGCCGAATTGAAACAAAGATTTCGAATCGTTTTGACGCGATAACCAATCGGACTCGGTGCTGGCCCAATTCAGCCCAGGGCTTAAACTTAATGCTTGCCGTTGAAAAAAACCTATTCCAGCTGGATTGTACGAGGCCGTAGTGAAATCGGCCCCTACAGCGCCCATGGCCCCGCCCATTCCCACAAATCGGCTACTGCCCTGCAAATTATACATGGAAAACCTTAATGCATCTTCGGAATATTGCCCTTGAACACCGATTGAAAAAAAGCCATTGAACATTAAAAAGAGGACCCAACGAATTCCGACATTCAAACCTTTAGAATTAGATAGCTTCATCATATTAGCTTGCCTTATCTAGGCCTTTGGCCAGAGGGGGTTGAACGTGGTGGGGAAGATGACTTTTGGGGAACCGAGCCCGAAGAACGGACGGGCGGACTTGTTCTATTTACCGGAGCGTGAGCTGGGCTGCTGGAACGAACAGCAGGAGGAGCAGCCCGCGGCACAGAACGACTGCCTTCCCCAAACGAAGCCTTGCGCCCTGAATTGGTAGCAGGACTTGATGAAACCCGTCCTGAATTTGAGGCTGGGGGCTCTTCCCTAATGAGTCCATTCTCCTTTCTATTATCAAATCGGGTGGCAGAATTGGCAGGAGCAGATTCAACCCGAACGGGCGACCGACCTGTACTTGTAGGCCGTATGGCTGCCGGTTCGGGAACACGTTCAGTATTGCTCTTTGGAGCGGTTGGAACGGGTCGCGACGGGCGAAGACCCGTTTCAGCATCGGGGTTTGTTCCGGCTGGTCGGCTTGGCCTTCCGGAATAAGAAAATCCAGAAAAAGAGGAGTTTAATATGGTAGGCGCTTTTCTTTTTCGAAAGACCACCGAATTGGAACCCGTTCCTACATTTCCGTTGGCTGAAGCATGGCCCCAAAAACCGAATTGCTTCGGGTTGTTTGGCCAATTCCATAAAGGAAATCCAGAATTCAACCACCATGAAACCCAATTAGGCTGAAAAGAAGAGCCCATGCCATACCAATTCCAAGGCGTGGTTTCATAAATATTTGTTCCCCAATAATTTACCTCATGCGAAAACCAATAATGCTCCGTATACCAAGAAGAAAAATAATCAGGAAACAAAGCACCTGAACCGAAACGGCGGATCCGGGAACTGTATGAGTAGTCATAGTAATCCTCGTAATCTAGAGCGGGTATGCCCGAAGAAATAATCAAATTTCCAAAGGCGTCGCGTTTAAACCTTTCAGAAACAATCATGCTACCCTCCGTTCCTGTGTCTGAAACTAGGCTTCCTGACGAGGTGCTAAGTGGAACATAATCGTTTTGAGGGAGATCGGAAAGAGAAAAATAGGCGTCGTCGTTGGCGAAAGACTGAAAATCAGAAATTCGGCAGGCCTGAAAACCCATCAAAAAAAAGCCAACGATAAACAAATGCAGCAAAGCGGGCTTTGAGGGCTTAACAATGACAGGCAATTTGTACTTTTGGAGCATAGGCAATCTCATTGCAAATACTATACCATAAATAATACAGAACGGAAGTGGAACAGTTGACATCTAGAAGTACCAATTACGCTCAATGGTACAACGACTTGGTTTTGAAGGCAGGCTTGGCCGAACATTCGGCTGTTCGTGGCTGCATGGTTATTAAGCCATATGGCTTTAGCATTTGGGAACGCATGCGCGACGACTTGGACCGGCGATTTAAAGAAACCGGACATGAAAACGCCTATTTCCCCCTATTTATACCCAAATCGTTTTTGAGCAAAGAGGCAGCGCATATTGAAGGTTTTGCCAAAGAATGCGCAGTGGTAACCCATTACAGGTTAAAAAATTCAGAAGACCGCAAGAGCGTTATTGTGGATCCTGAAGCCAAATTAGAGGAAGAGCTTATTGTTCGCCCCACCTCCGAAACCATCATTTGGAACACCTACAAAAATTGGATTAACAGCTACCGAGATTTGCCCTTGCTGATCAACCAATGGGCCAATGTAGTACGTTGGGAAATGCGCACTCGGCTGTTTTTAAGAACCGCTGAATTCTTATGGCAAGAAGGACATACAGCACACTCAACCCGCGAAGAGGCCGAAGCCGAAACACGGTTGATGCTTGATGTGTATTCTGATTTTGTTCAAGATATCTTGGCCATTCCGGTCATTAAAGGATTGAAAACAGAAAGCGAACGGTTTGCAGGGGCACTAGATACCTATTGCATTGAGGCACTTATGCAAGATGGAAAAGCATTGCAAGCCGGAACCTCGCACTTTTTAGGTCAAAATTTTGCCAAAGCATTCGACGTTAAATTTACCAATTCCGAAGGCAAGCAAGAATTTGTATGGGCCAGCAGTTGGGGCGTTTCAACCCGATTAATGGGAGCCTTGATTATGTGCCATTCCGATGACAACGGCTTGGTTCTTCCGCCCCGCCTTGCTCCGATTCAGGTGGCGGTTGTGCCTATTTATCGGAAAGAGGAAGAGCGAATTGCAATGGTAAATGCCTGTTCAAAATTGGCATCAGAACTTAAAGCCGCAGGAATTCGGGTAAAGTTGGACGATGACGACAAAAAGAAACCCGGTTGGAAATTCTCGGAATACGAATTTAAAGGAGTTCCCATACGGCTGGCTTTGGGGCCCAGAGATTTAGAATCTGGCAGCGTTGAATTGAGCCGCAGAGACACCCTAACCAAAGAAAGTGTTTCAATGGAAGGACTGGGCGAACGCTTAACTTTATTGTTGGAAGAAATTCAAAAAGCCTTGTTTGATCGTGCCTTGGAATTCAGAAATCAGCATATTACACGGGTTGACAGTTGGGAGGAATTTCAATCGGTTTTGCAAAACAAAGCTGGGTTTATTTCGGCCCATTGGGACGGGACGGCTGAAACCGAAGAAAAAATCAAAGAAAGTACAAAAGCAAGCATCCGATGTATTCCCTTGAACAACCAAGCTGAAACAGGAACCTGCATCTTCTCAGGCAAACCTTCAAACCAGCGCGTTTACTTTGCATTGGCTTATTAATAAGAAATACTATGGCTGATACCCGATCCATGATTCTGGAAAACCTTCACGATAAAAACCGCCTTAAGCAGACGGTTTATGCAAACACCCTAAATGGATTCAATTTAATGAGGCAGGCCATGGAACGGGTTTACACTGATTTAAAGCCTGAGGTGGAATCGTGGACTGAGCCAACGGCACGGTGGAAATTTCAGGATGTAAATGCCCATGAATTTAGCCTGACCTTTGGTTCAGATGTTATGATTCTAAACCACCACTCCAATGTATTTCAGTTTGAACGCAGTCATCCACAATGGCAAACGGCCTATTTGAAGGCCGATGAGCAAAGAAGCTATTTCGGAGTGATTCATGTGTATAATTTTCTTCACGACAGTTTGGCCTACAATCGGCAAGAAGATTACGGCTATTTGATTGCCCGCATTTTCATCAATAAAGACAAGCATTTTATGGTGGAAGGCAAGCGGCAATTGGGCTTTTTGTACAATCGTTTTAGCGAAGAAGAAATAAGCGTTGAGGCCTTTGAAAAGGTTTTGCATACCTGTATGTTGTACAGCCTAGATTTCGATTTGCTGCTGCCTCCGTATGAGCAGGTAAAAGTGGCCACGGTAGAACAGGTGCAAGCCTACACCAAACTTGCCATGGGCCGTACCGGAAAACGCCTTGGCTTTCGGTTTGAATCAGACAACGACAGCCTGTTGCTGTGATATACCCAAAACAGGGCGGCTCCGTTATGGCCGGCTGCGATGAAGCCGGTCGGGGTTGCTTGGCAGGTCCCGTTTTTGCTGCTGCGGTTATTTTAAATCCCGAATTACCAATCCAAGGCTTAAACGATTCCAAAGCCTTAACCCTTGAACAGCGTAACCGTTTAAAGGTAGACATTGAGGAGAAATCCTTGGCCTGGGCTATTGGAGTGTGCAGCCATGCTGAAGTCGATGAAATCAATGTGCTGAATGCCGCCATTTTAGCAATGCATAGAGCCATTGACGGCCTTAAAATGCGGGCCGACGGATTGTTGATTGATGGAAATCGGTTTAAATCCTACTGGGGCATTCCCCACCGATGCGAAATTAAGGGCGATGCCCGGTTTGCATGCATTGCCGCCGCAAGTATTCTGGCAAAGACTCACCGAGATGCTTTTATGTTTGATGCCCATAGCCAATTTCCACAGTACGCCTGGAACGAAAACAAAGGCTACCCCACCCCATTTCACAAACGAGCAATTCAGAAGTTTGGCCCAAGCCCATTGCATCGATTGAGCTTTAAAGGAGTGAAAAGCGAGTAAAATGTAGACCATTAACTGTTACCATAACGTTTCTTTTTTTGATTGAAGGGCAGCAAATTTTGGAGACTCAAAATGGAATTATACCTTAGTTGAACAAAGAAAAGGTATTCAAATGCGTCATTTTTATTGGTTTTGTTTTTTGTTTTTTGGGTTCGTACTTCAAGCACAGGTTAAAATTGGAAGCAACCCTCAACTGCTTAGTCCCAGTGCTGTTTTAGAATTGGAAAGCACCAACAAGGGCTTTTTTCCGCCGAGATTAACAACAGTGCAACGGGACAGCATTGCCACGCCGGGGGTACAAAATTTGGGACTGGAGGGTCTGACCATTTACAACCTAAGCAACCATTGTTTGGAAATTTGGGTAGGTAGAATATGGAAATCCATGTGCGATGATACATGCACCGGACCACCGGCTCCCCCAGCCCAACTTAGCGGTCCCAGTGAACCAATTGCAGGCGGACAGGCCGCCTATTCGGTTTCAAACATAGGATTAACCTATGCGCAATGGACCTTGCCCTCGAACTGGACTTTATTGAGTGGCCAAACTACACCGACCATTTTGGTGCAGGTGGGTTCAGATACCGGCCAGGTATCGGTAAGCGACAAAAACAGCTGTGGTGTTGGGCTTGCCAGCCAAATTTCGGTAAATCCTTGCACCTATCCTGGTCAACGAAGTGGGTGCCCGGCTGTGCACCCCTCGGCCATACGACAGGCAAACCCACAGATTTCAGATGGAGTTTATTGGATACAAGCGGCAAACAACGGCCCTGCAATTCAAGCGTATTGCCGATTTAATTACCTAGATGGGGGCGATTGGGTTTTGATGTTGAAGGTATTTAATCAGGGAGATATGCCTTCGGGTAGTGTTCGCTGGACCGACACCCTATTGCACAATGCCAGCGATTTTAACTTAAATTCTGGGAACTGGTCAAAATATGCCACCTGGAACCGCTTTCCGTTCACCCGATTGGCTATGGAAATGCGTCAAGGTGGGCAATCGAAGGTTCCTCCCATTCAAATTTACAATACAGCCAGAACCTTTGCACAAGCCATTGCTTTGGCCGGAGGAGCCAATGCTCCCAACAATTTAAACACGACCGTTCGCTGCGATGCCACCGACCCTGCCATACCCCCCGGAAGCAGGTATTGGAATTTGCCAATGAAGGCGGGAGCTGCATTTTCAAATGCGAATGGACAGGAACAATTTATTCAATCGTATGGAATTGGCATGTGGGCGTTTAATTCGGTTAATTCAAACAGCGGCGAAGGTTTTGCCAACACAGGTCGTGCTGGAGCTTGGATAGGCTGCCCGCTGGACGACAACAGCAACAGCTTCAATCAACCCAGCTTTGGGGGTTCTGATTCTGGTTTTGGCTTCGGAACCTCTGGGGGCAATCCAGCAAAAACAACCAGTTGTGGGTATTCCGAATGGAACCTAGGTTCATCGACCAACACCCTGCCGGGCTATGTTTGGTTGAGGTAAAGGGGAATGTAAGTCGTTAAAAGCAGCATTGCCGCCCGCGGGCGGGATTGAACCAGGGTAGCTCGGCAAGGGCGAAGTGCCAGGCTCCGCGCGCCGCGGAGGCGACTTCAGGAGCCACCGCAAGGCCGCTGGACCTGCCACTGAGCATTGCCGACTACCGGTGAAAGCCCGATAACCCGCCCATAAAATCAGGAAAAATTAGAGTTTGCGCTTTACCTCAACTTCTTCGAATGCCTCGATGATGTCGCCGATTTGAATGTCGTTGAAGCGGTCGATGGTTAGGCCGCACTCGTAGCTGGTTGCGACTTCTTTGACGTCGTCTTTGAAGCGTTTCAGGCTGCTGAGTTTGCCGGTGTGCATCACGATGCCTTCGCGGATGATGCGTACTTTGTGATTGCGTGCAATTTTTCCGTCGGTAACGTAACAGCCAGCAACGGTTCCCACTTTGGTGATGCTAAAGACATCGCGAACCTCGACGGTGGCGGTAACTTTTTCTTCAAACTCGGGCGCAAGCATGCCTTCCATGGCCGCCTTAACCTCGTCAATAGCCTGATAGATAATAGAATAGGTCCGAATGTCGATTTCTTCGGCTTCGGCCAATCGGCGTACCGCGGGGCTAGGCCGCACCTGGAATCCAACGATAATGGCATCGGAAGCGGAGGCCAGCATGACATCGCTTTCGCTGATGGCGCCTACCGATTTGTGGATGATATTGACCTGAATGCTGTCGGTGCTGAGCTTTAAAAGCGAATCGGTCAGGGCTTCGGCTGAGCCATCGGTATCGGCCTTAATGATGATGTTAAGCTGTTGGAAATCTCCGATGGCAATGCGTCGGCCAATTTCGTCTAGGGTAATGTGTTTGCGTGTTCGCAGTCCTTGTTCGCGCTGCAATTGCTGGCGTTTGGTGGCAATTTCACGGGCTTCGCGCTCGTCGTCCATCACCTTAAATTTATCGCCGGCTTGAGGTGCGCCGTTCAAGCCCAAAACGCGTACCGGCATAGCTGGTCCAGCCTTTTTGATGGGCGTACCGCGTTCATTGAACATCGCTTTCACCCTTCCGCTAAACTGACCTGCCAACACCACATCGCCCATAGACAAGCTGCCCGATTGCACCAGCAAGGTGGCTACATAACCGCGGCCTTTATCAAGCTGAGCTTCAATAACCACGCCTTGGGCGTTTTTATCGGGGTTGGATTTCAGTTCCAACATTTCGGCTTCCAGCAAAACTTTATCGAGCAAAGCGTCGATGTTCAGGCCTTGTTTGGCTGAAATTTCTTGGCATTGGTATTTACCGCCCCAGTCTTCCACCAACAGGTTCATATTGGCAAGGGCTTCGCGGATTTTCTCGGAATTTGCTCCGGGTTTATCGATTTTATTGATGGCAAACACCATAGGCACATTGGCGGCCTTAGCATGGTTAATGGCCTCAACCGTTTGGGGCATCACCGAGTCGTCGGCGGCAATCACAATAATGGCCACATCGGTCAATTGAGCACCGCGTGCCCGCATGGCTGTAAAGGCCTCGTGACCTGGAGTGTCAATAAAGGTAATTTGCTTTCCACCATCAAGGGTAACCCCATAGGCCCCAATGTGCTGGGTAATGCCGCCGGCTTCGCCTGCAATAACGTTGGCTTTACGAATGTAGTCGAGCAACGAAGTTTTACCATGGTCAACGTGGCCCATAACCGTAACGATGGGTGGGCGGTCGCTCAAAGATTCTGGGCTATCTACCTCTTCTTCTTCGGCATCTTCGGTATCGGCAGAAACGAATTTAATTTCATGGCCAAATTCTTCGGCAATGATTTGAATGGTTTCAGCGTCTAGGCGTTGGTTAATTGACACAAAAAGGCCAAGGCTCATGCAGGCCGAAATAATTTCGGTGACAGAAATATCCATCATTTGCGAAAGTTCGTTGGCCGAAACGAATTCGGTTACCTTCAAAATTTTGCTTTCGCGCTCGGTAGCCTCGGCTTGGTTTTGAATTTTCTCTCGAATTCCCTCGCGCTTTTGTCTGCGCATTTTCACCGAATTGGATTTACCTCTTTCGCTTAGACGCGCAAGGGTTTCCTTAATTTGTTTTTGGATTTGTTCCTCGGTGAGTTCGACTTTAATTTCGGGACGAATGTCTTTTCTAGGTCCTCTTTGGCCACCGGCAGGACCACGTTGGCCTTGTTGTCCGGGTTGACCAGGACCGCGCTGAAACTGCCCGGGACCGCGTTGGCCAGGGCCGGATTGACCTTGGCCAGATTGGCCTTGACCTTGGCCTTGATTTTGCCCGCCTTGTAGGGTTGGGCTTTTAATGCCTTCCTTGGTAATGCGTTTGCGTTTGGTTTTATCGTCTGAACGGCGGTCGCCGGCGGCGGGAAGTTCGATTTTTCCGATAATGGTTGGACCGTCCAACTTGCTGGCAGCGGCTCGGTACACTTCGGGTGCGGCATCAGGTTGGGGCAGTACAGGATCTACCGATTTAGGTTCATCTGTAGGCGTATCAGCTGTAGGAGCTTGGGGCTGGGCAGAAGGGGTAGGCTCAGCAGGTTTTTCCGCTTTTTCGGTCTTGGGTTCCTCCTTTTTAACGGGTTCAGGCTTGGGTTGTTCCTTTGCTGGCTCTGCTTTTTTGACAGGCTTTTTGGGTGCCAGATCAATTTTACCAAGCACCTTAATTCCACCCGCCTGTGGTTTATCTTCCGTTGGGATGCTTGGACCTTCGCTAACTGGAGGTTCCACTTTGGGAGTTTCCTTCACAGGTTCAGGTCCGGCCTTAGCAGGTGCCGACAAGCTAATGTCTTTAATGAGCATTTCTTGCTGTGGTTCGTCGTACACATGGGGAGTTTCGGTCTTCTTAACATCCTCAATGGTAACGGTTTCCCTTTGTACAGGGCTACCGCCCATTTGCCGAGATTTCTCCTTGGCTTGAACATCCGATTGGTGTTCTTTGCACAGAATTAAGTAATGATCTTCCGAGATTTTGGAATTTGGATTGGACTCAATAGAGTATCCATGCTTGTTAAGGGTTTCCACCAAGGTGGCAACACCAACATTCAAATCTTTGGCAACTTTACTTAATCTCAGTGTTTTGACTTCAGACATAGATAGAATTAAACATCAAACAGCCCCGGGTGAACCACCACAAAGGTATGCATAATAGGACAAATGGTTATTTTTCGAACTCAGACCTTAAAATTTGAAGGACTTCCTCAATGGTTTCCTCTTCAAGGTCAGTGCGGCTAAGCAAATCGGCTTTGTTTAGTTCCAAAACAGATTTAGCGGTATCGCAACCCACCGACTTAAGGGTATCGATGACCCAGTCTTCGATTTCATCGCGGAAATCGTCAAGTGCAACGTCTTCCATATCGGGTTCGTCGTCGCGGTACACATCAATTTCGTATCCAGTTAAACGGCTTGCCAGTTTGATGTTCATGCCGCCCTTACCAATGGCTAGACTTACCTGGTCGGGTTTCAAAAACACGCGAGCCCGGCGGTCAGCATCGTTCAGTTCCATGGTAACAATTTTAGCAGGACTCAAGGCCCGCTGAATGTACAAGGATATGTTGTTGGTATAGTTTATAACATCGATATTCTCGTTGCGCAATTCACGAACAATTCCGTGAATCCGGCTGCCTTTCATACCCACGCAGGCACCAACGGGATCAATCCGGTCATCAAAACTTTCAACGGCAACTTTGGCGCGCTCGCCAGGAATACGTACAATTTTTTTAATGGTAATTAGGCCATCGAACACCTCAGGAACTTCTTGCTCGAACAATTTTTCCAAAAATTCAGGCGCTGTTCTTGATAAGATAATCAGCGGTGAGTTGTTTTTCAGGTCCACTTTCAGCACAACGGCTCGAATGGTTTCTCCCTTTTTGAAAAAGTCGCTGGGAATCATTTCCGCCTTAGGCAAAATCAATTCATTCCCTTCATCGTCAAGAACCAGCAATTCTTTTCTCCAAACTTGATATACTTCTCCTGCCAAAATCTCGCCCACCCGATCTTTGTATTTTTTATACACAGCATCTTTTTCTAAGTCTTGAATGCGGGCATGCAGGTTTTGACGCATAGAGGTAATGGCACGGCGCCCAAAATTTGAGAAGGGTACGGCCACCGAGACTTCTTCTCCAACCTCAAAATCGGGTTCGATTTTTAAAGCATCAGATAAAGCTATTTCGGCCACCGGATCTTCCACCTCACCGTCTTCAACTATGGTTAGGTTTTGAAAAATTTCAAGGTCACCTTTATCGACGTTTACAATCAGGTCGAAGTTCTCAACTTCACCGTATTTGCGCACAATCATGCCCCGGATAACGTCTTCCAGGATATGCATCATGGTAACTCTGTCAATGTTTTTTTGCTCTTTAAAATCAGCAAAAGAATCTATCAAAGAGATGGTATTCATGCGTGTTAGGATATAAACTGGGTTAGGAGAAAAATATGAGTTTAAGTACTTTTTTAATTTCAGAAACAGGTAGGTCAAGGGTTGTTTCGCTCAGCGGCGGTTTTGCGCCCGACTTGGATTTTGAGGGGCGAAACAGATTGAGCTTCAGGTTATCTTGAGCGTAATCCGTCAAAACGCCTTGGTGCTTTTCGCCGTTGTTCATCAAAACCTCTATGGATTTGTTAAGGGCCTTTTTAAATTGCAGGGGGTGCCGCAGCGGTTTATCTAAGCCTGGCGATGAAATGGTAATTTGATACGGATCCAGTGCTTCGGCCGTTCTGCCGCGCAATTCACGCATGAGGGCTGCGCATTGTTCAATGCTCACATTGCTTTCTCCATCCACAAATATTTCAATGCGGTGTTCGGCCGGAACGTTCAGCTCAATCAACTCCAAGCTGTTTTCGTTCAGCAGTTCGGGCAAAATTTCGTCTAAGATGTTTCTTACGCTCATGGTCTTAATAACGACGAAAGGGCCTGAGGGCCCTTCCATCAATGTTCTCTTACGTCAGGCAAAGATAACACATGCCTGGGATTTATCCAAATCCGTTTCGGGGATTGAATTAATATCCGCCGCGGTATCCGCCGCCGCCGCCGCCGCCGCCATAGTTGGAACGGGGACGTTCTTCCTTCGGACGTGCTTCTTTCACAACAATCCGACGGCTGTCGTACTCCGCTTGGTCCAATTCTTTGATGGCTTTTTTAGCCTCTTCGTCATTGGGCATTTCGACAAAGCCGAAACGCTTAGATTGACCGGTTTCGCGGTCCATAATGACCTTAGCCGACGTTACTTCTCCGTACTCAGAGAAAAGTTGGTTCAGGTCTTCGCTGGTGGTTTGATCACTCAGCTTTGCTACAAAAATGTTCATGGAAAAAAATAAGAAGTGATTTCAATAAGGCAAACTGCGCTGTGTAATAAAATTTAGGGACTACTGGATCAGAACCTTTACACCTTAATGAATTAGGGCAAAGGTAGGCCTAATTTTCGGTTTTGCAAATGCTTTATTTATGTGGGCGCCTATTCCCGCTTTCACCTGTATTGCCTTTCGGTAAAGCCGCCGGCCATTTTGGCTGCGGTGGCTCCCCCTGGTCGCCTCCTCGCCAAAGCCCGGAAGGCTTTTCCGTTCAGTCAATGCCGGTTCAATCGGGGGCGCAAGCGCCTTAAAGCTATGCGTTCACTCCTTGCTTAAGATTCAGGGCTCAGTTGCTTTTTCAAACTACCTACTGCCTGAACAAAATAATCGGCCCGCTGCAGTTCTTGATTTAAACTTGCATCGCGCACCCGAACGCGGCGCAAATAGCTCTGCTCTGCGCTGAACTTAGCTTCCAAGGCATTGGCCAATTTCAACGCCTTTTCGGTTTTTCCCATTTGCCTATATAAATCGGCCATCAGTACATTAAAGTAATCGTAAGCCATTTTATGGTCGGGCATCAACTCTTGGGCACGGTCAAGCACTTTTTCAGCCCGAACCTTGTCGCCTTTGTTCAATAAGGCGGTTGCCAAGCGTACAAAATTGCTTCTAAAATTCATGGTCATACGCAGGTTTGTTTCATCTAAATAGACGCCATCTCCGTTCATATTGCCCCATTTAAAGGTTTCCATGAAGTTTTTGTATGTTGTTTCAATGCCTACACCCCCCGTTTGTCCTTTCACTTCGGGAGTCATTTCCTTAGGCATAAGGCGGTAGGCCAATCCGTCAAGGCGGAAGAATTTTTCCAATCCCAAATAGTTGTCGGTGCCAACGGTAACCGAGAAAGAAAGTGGGCGGTCCCAATTAAAGGAGGCCAGCAAATCAAGCAACATCACTTCGCTTTTCAGCACATACGATTTAGAAACTTCCCAACGTAGTTCCTTAGGTAGCCCCGCCATTTCTTCGGCGGTAACCAATCCGGCCTGCACAACCTTGGCCGAATCAATGGGCAGAATAAACTTGTTGGAACGCAAATAATACAGCATCTCTCCTCCCGAAACCGAAGTCATGTTCCGGCCATCTGTGCGGCGTAGCCAATCCAAATGTTCTTGAACCGTATAGTACTTTTCGTTTGATTTATCCATCAAGACCTGGTCGCGGGTACTTCCCCGGTATTCGGGTTCGGTCATTGAAAATTGAACCGGATCCCCATCGTAGGCCTTCCGCTTCATTTGGTTGATGTACCAATCGGTGTTTAAAAGGCTTAAATTGACCACCCGAACATCTGTGCGCTCCCCTTCTACCTCTTGCAAATACCAAAGCGGGAAGGTGTCGTTGTCTCCATTCGTGAACAAAACGGCATCTTTTTCACAACTGTTCAGGTAATTGTATGCAAAATCCCTAGCGGTGTGGCGGTTTGACCGATTGTGGTCGTCCCAGTTCTGTAGGCCAAATAAAACCGGAGCCATACCCAAGGCGACCACCGTTGAAGCCAAAGCCACGGGCACCCCTGTTTTATTCAGGTGTTTTTGAGCTCCATGCACCAAAGCCAAAACGCCCATTCCCACCCAAATACAGAATGCGTAGAATGAGCCGGCATAAGCATAATCTCGTTCCCGAGGTTGGTATGGAGTTTGGTTCAGGTAAATTACAATGGCCAAGCCCGTTAAGAAAAACAACATGCCCACAACGGCTGAACCACGGGGGTCTTTGTAAATTTGGAAAGCCAAGCCCAGCAATCCTAAAATCAGAGGAAGGAAATAATAGGTATTGCGCCCTGCATTGTTTGCCCATTTTTCCGGCTGTTTGTCTTGGGGCAATCCCGTAATCATTTCATCCACAAACGAAATTCCTGAAATCCAGTGTCCACTACCTTGCTCGCCGTTGCCTTGATTGTCGTTTTCTCGGCCTACAAAGTTCCAAAAGAAGTAACGGAAATACATCCAACGAACCTGATAGTTAAAAAAGAAAGATAGGTTTTCTTTACCCCCGGGCTTTTGCCCATCTACCAAACCCGTCCATTCTTTGTAAGCGCTTACATGGGAGCCTTGTGGACTGTACATTCTAGGGAAAACGGTTTGACGCGATTTTTCGTAGGAATACTTAGGTTTATATTCAATGGTTTGGTATTCGTGGTCGATGTTTAACGAGGTTTTGTTTTTTGATTCCTTCACAAAGGTTTCGGCATCGTGCTTCAATCCAAAACTTGCCACTTCTTTGCCGGATTGGTCTTTCACAACGTACAGTTTCATGCGAACCGGATTCCCTTCCGTTATATCAACCAAACGGGCATCAAAGTATTGGCCATAAAACAAGGGCCGGTCTCCGTATTGATCCCGATTTAAATACGAAATCATGGAATAAACATCTTCAGGATTGTTTTCATCCATGGGCGTATTGGCCATGGAACGAATAAAAATTACCCCATAAGAAGAGTACCCAACAATGATAACTGTTACGGCCCAAAGCCCTAAATTGGCTAGGTATTTACCTTGCTTTTGGGTATAGTAAATTCCTGCGGCCAAGCCTGCAGCCAAAACCAGCAAGGAAATCAAAAAGCCTGTTCCAAAGCTAAATTGAAGTGAGTTGGTAAAGAACCGCTCGAACGTAGCGGTGAATTTAATGGTGCCGGGTATAATACCGTATTGAACAAACACCAAAACAGCGGCCGAGATTCCTAGAGCATAGATCAATCCCTGATTGCTCACCTTGTATTTCTTGTAATAATACAAAAGTCCAATAGCCGGAATGGTCAACAGGTTTAGTAAGTGAACGCCAATAGACAAACCCATCAAATAGGCAATTAAGATAATCCAGCGGTCTGCCCCAACTTCACCGCGGTCCACTTCCCCATCCCACTTTAACATTGCCCAAAAAACAAGGGCGGTAAACAAACTCGAAGTGGCATACACCTCGCCTTCAACAGCCGAAAACCAGAACGTATCGCTAAAAGTGTAGGCCAAAGCCCCAACCAAGCCAGCACCCATGGTTTCTACCAATCGAAGCGCGGTCCATTTTACCTCTTTAGATTTGTCTTGAACCTTGTATAGTTTTTGAACCAAACCTGTAATGGTCCAAAACAAGAAGCCAATGGTTAAAGCGCTCGCCGCCACTGAAAGCCAGTTAACCATAACCGCTGCGGTAGATGGGTTATCGCCAGCCAACACAATAAACAAACGGCCCAACAAAGCAAACAGCGGGGCGCCGGGAGGATGCCCAACTTGAAGTTTATGTGCTGAGGCTATAAACTCTCCACAATCCCAAAAACTAACGGTATCTTCCATGGTTAAACCATACACCACCAAAGCCACCAAAGTGACAAACCATCCTAAACCATGGTTTAAAAGTGCAAACTGCTTATTAACGGACATAGCTGTTGATTAACTTCAACAAATGTACTAAAATGTCCGGGGTTCTCTAAGTCCTAATTATTTAGGTTGCTGCTCGTTTAAAGGTTTAAATTCCATCGAAACCGAATTGATGCAGTACCGTAAACCTGTGGGCGCAGGCCCATCAGGAAACACATGCCCCAAATGCCCTCCACATTTGCTGCACACAACTTCGGTCCGAATCATGCCATGGCTGTAATCGGCCTCCTCTGAAATTGCCTCTCCGTTTAATGGGGCATAAAAGCTAGGCCATCCACAATGGGCATCAAATTTGGTTTCAGAATCAAACAGGGGCGCTCCGCATCCGCCGCAAACGTACGATCCCGGCAAGTCAACCTTATATAAAGCACCCGAATAAGGGCGCTCTGTTCCTTTAAGGCGAAGAACTTGGTATTGTTCAGCACTTAGTTGCTTTTTCCAATCTTCTTCAGACTTCTGAACTGGGAATTTCATGGTGTTGGGCGTTTTTTGAGCACAAGAATAGAAAGGGAGTGCCAAGAAAAGGACAAAATAAATGGCTTGATTCACGGAACTATAACACCCGAATCCCTGAGTTGGTTTAATTTAAATGAAACATCAACCCCAACACCAGCCCGGCAAAAACAAACAGCAATCTTCGCCATTTGTATTGATGTTCATGACCCGATTCCAATAAGATGGTGGTCGACATATTCAAAAACACTCCCGCTGCAAGAGCTGGAAAAACCATAACCCAAACGGATTGATTATGTGTTGAAAGAGCTCCTCCCAACGCCATACCAACCACTGGCATCAGGGCAAATAGGCCGATTAAAATTAAACGAACATTAAAATTTAATCCCCTATTTTTTAAAACATTGGCAAATACAGCCACCACTGGAATACCATGAAAAGCAATGGCCAAAACAATAGGATGGTCAAACCGCTGGATGTAAAACAGGGGGACGCCTTCAATTAAACCATGCAAATAAACAGCAGGTAAAACTCCCCAAAGCGATAAAGAGGAAGGGTGTGCATGTGAATGATTATGCGTATGCCCATGCGTCATTTCATGGTGTCCATGGTCAACCCCACCTGAAAAAACATCAAAAAGAATTTGTAAAAAGAAACCGGCCAGAACAACAACCCCTAACCAATGCTGATGCCCATGAAAAACATCGGGCAATAGGTGTGTTATGGTTATGCTCAATAAAAAAGATCCGGAAAAAGCCAACATAAAGCCCAGAGATCGTTTACCCAATGGCCTCTTCAAAACGAAAACTCCAACAGCAAAGGCTGGCAAAAAAAGCAAAACCGAAGTTAAGATGAAAGAGCTCATAAACGGGGGGTCATCAACAAAATACACCTATCTGAACTATCCTTATCAAAAGCCTCTAAAGCGTAGTTGCCCCAAATTTGCTTAAGCTCTAAACCAGCCTTTTCACTCATTAAAACCAAATCTGAAAGAGAATAAGCCCGAACCCGTTCAGAAAATTGCCACTCCTGTTCTGAAGTATTTACCCGTATTTCTTTTTGTATACGTCCATTATCAACCCATTTATGGGTACAAAAAGTGTACTCTTCAATTTGCCTCTGTTCCTTTTCTTCTTCCAACAATTCGCTCAAAACTTTTTGGCTGTTAAAAAAATCCAGCACAACCCAACCATCGGCATGAACAGCGCTTCGAAGGGTTTCTAAAACCTGACCGTTTTCTTCGTCGGTATCAAAATACCCAAAACTGGTGAACAGGCTTAATGCCAAATCAAACTCAGGCCTTGACCATGGCATCCGCATGTCTCTTAATTCAAAACTAAGCCCTTCTGAAGAAAGTAAATTTGCTTCTTGAATGCTTCGGGGCGACAAATCAACCCCGTGAACCTGCATCCCTCTAGAATGCAAGAACCTCGAATGCCTTCCTCTTCCGCAAGCCAGGTCAAGTATTCTACCTCCCTTGGGGACTTTTATTTTTTGAAGCAATAAATCTAAAAAATCGGCGGCCTCCTGTTCGTCCCTATGCTTGTACAACATCGGATAAAAAGGGGAATCAAACCATGAAGCGTACCAAGGGTTCATCTATTTTTGCAACTGAGGTGCAAAGATAGACCTTTCGTTGAAATCGGCACTTAAAAAAAATCGAGTAAAAAGATTTACCTGCCCTTTTCGGCCTGAAGAATCATAGATTGAAGGGTTTCGTCGTTGGGGCGAAGACGTTTCAGGGTATTCAGCAGCATTAGGGCGGGGCCCCAATGCCGAACCTCCAAATAATGCTTAGCCAACCGGTCGTAGGCCATCCATAAGGCATTAATCTCTGCTGAATCGGTAAAAAATGCCTGGGCCTGTGTGGTCCTTCTAAAATCTAGCAAGGTTTTACCAGCCCCATTTTCTAAAAAAGCTTGAAGTTGATGCTGTAACGACAGAAGCTCAGAAGAAGCCGCATTCCCCTCTTTGGAAAACACCGAATCAATTTCATGCAAAAGGGATATCAGGGAAGGCATGGCCAACCGACGGCAAATGGAATCTTGGGGTGCACAAGGCAAGGACTGCAAAAACATGCGGTACTCCTGACCGGTAGATAATCCTGCCGACCTCAACAAAATAGAGGGTCGCGCATCTTGGGTTAAGGAATACGACCATTTTCCATTTTCAGATGCAAAGCAATCGATTTTAAACTGCCAATCCATCAAAGCCTCAAGGCAAATACAAGAAACTGAATTAGGTCCATCAGAACGGGTTTCATAAACACGAACCAAATATCGAGTGTCAACCCAAGCAAGGGGCAAAAAAGCGGTTGGCCTGTAGGGCATGGGCATCCTTTCTGCCTCAATTTGTCCAAGACCAGCACCCGACCCAATTCCAATCCAGGCTTCGGTGTGGTTAGGCCCTACACTTACCATCAACTTCCCTTCATGGCCTTCGATAGGCCATAATTTTTGAGCAGCCAAAGGGTAAGAGAAAAAGCCAGGCAGGCTTATCAAAAAGACAAGTATGGAACTTTTCATTTTCCGGCTTCCGGCCGCATTTGTGGAAAGAACAATACCTCTTGAATGGAGGTTTGATTTGTCATCATCATTACCAATCTGTCAATCCCAATTCCCAATCCCGATGCAGGCGGCATGGCGAACTCCATGCTTTTCAAAAAATCCTCGTCCAAGGCCATGGCATCGGCATCTCCACGATTGGCCAAAGCCAATTGTTCCTCAAAACGTTGACGCTGATCAATGGGGTCGTTCAATTCAGTATAGGCATTTGCCACTTCTTTTCCACAAATAAACAGTTCAAAACGCTCAACCAAGCCATCTTTATTCCGGTGTTTTTTGGCCAAGGGTGTCATTTCAATGGGGTAATCGGTAATGTAGGTTGGCTGGATCAAGGTTTTTTCTACTTTCTCCCCAAAAATTTGGTCAATCAACTTTCCCTTTCCCATTTCTGGACTGGTCGGAATATTCCAAGTTGCACATTGTTGACGCAATTCTGTTTCGTTCATTCCCGAAATATCGGTTCCAGTTTGCCTGTGAATAGCATCAAACAATGGGATTCGAGCAAAGGGCCCCTCGAAGTTAATTTTATGCTGAGCATAGTTTACCTCGGTTGTACCAAATACGGTTCGGGTAATAAAGGCTAAGCAATCCTCTACCATAGCCATCATCCATTCATAATCCTTGTAGGCTACATAAATTTCCATAGAGGTGAATTCGGGGTTGTGGGTTTTATCCATTCCCTCATTCCTAAACATCTTACCAATTTCATAAACGCCTTCTAGCCCTGCAACCAACAAACGTTTTAAATACAATTCGTTGGCAATTCGTAAAAACAAGGGCACATCTAAGGCCTGATGATGCGTTTTGAATGGGCGAGCTGCGGCTCCTCCGTGTACAGATTGCAAAATAGGCGTTTCGACTTCAAGCCAACCCTTCGCATCAAAATAAGAACGCATGGCAGAAATAATCCTGCTTCGCGCAATAAATGTGGCTCTAATTTCGGGGTTCACGATAAGATCCACATAGCGCATGCGGTGCCTCAATTCGGGATCCGAAAAGGCATCGTGCACATTACCCTCCGCATCGGTTTTTACAATTGGCAGGGGCCTTAGGCATTTGCTCAACAAGGTCAGTTCCTGAACATGAAGTGTTATTTCGCCCACCATCGTTCTAAACACATATCCCTTAACCCCAATTATGTCCCCAATATCTAGCCATTTTTTAAACAGCTGGTTGTATCCATCTTTGTCTTCTCCAGGGCAAATTTCATCGCGGTTAACATACAGCTGAATGCGAACCCCATCTTGCATTAAAACTGCAAAACTGGCTTTCCCCTGAATTCGTTTGCTCATTAATCTACCCGCTAAGCAAATCTCTGTCCAATCAGCGGCATTTTCGTCGGCAAATTGAGAAAGAATGTTCTTTGCTGAAGCGTTTACCGGATATAAAGCGGCAGGATAAGGATCAATACCTGCAGATCGAATCTGATCTAACGATTGCCTCCTAATAGCCTCCTGCTCCGATAAAGATGTTTCGATATTCATAAATCAAAGGTAATCTGGGATCGAAATTTTAAGAAAAAGGAGCCTCTTCGTTGTCGCCATCAAACAATCCAAAACCGGTTGGCTTACCTTCAATTGTAGGGGTGGTTTCAATTTGGAATTCTTCTTCCGAGGCAGTCAAGGTTATTGGCGAAATACTGTTATCGGTTTGAACTATGAATTCAATGGGAGTTGATTCGCTCTCTGCCTTGGGGGATACAGGCTGAATTTCATTTGACGATTCTACCTTTTTATCGATTCGTTTGGGTTTTGCTCTTTGAATCAGCGCAGGGCTAGGAGCACCAAAACCAACCAATTCCAATTTATGTTCCCGTAAAAACATGCCCAATGCAACGGCCTGGACGTGATTTTCAGGAAAGAACTCCAACTCCCATTCATCGCCATTCCCTCTTGGCAGAGAACGAAAGGCCATTCTTTGGTCAATGCAATATTCTAAAACCTCTTGCATGTTCTTCCGCCTTACTACAACGCAAGGATTGGTACTTATAAGGCCGCTCATTTTGCTTCTTCTTCTAAGGTTACAGAAATCATTTCATCGCCTCCTTTAATTTGGCTCAAAATTTCATCGCCTTCAATCATTTTACCAAAGCAGGTATGCACCCCATCAAGATGCGCGGTTGTATTTCTACTGTGAACAATAAAAAACTGTGAGCCACCCGTATCTTTTCCCGCATGAGCCATGCTCAACACACCCCTGTCGTGATATTGATTGGGTGCAGATGTTTCGCATTTTATACGATAACCAGGACCACCTGTTCCATCGCCCCTTGGACAACCGCCCTGGGCTACGAAACCTGGAATAACCCTGTGAAAGGTCAAACCATCGTAAAATCCCCCTTTAATCAAATTCATAAAGTTCTCGGCTGTGCCAGGCGTCTCCTCCACAAACAACTCAAACTTCATTACTCCATACTTGGTTTCAATGTTGACGTTCATAAAAATCAGTTAAAATGACCGCTTGTTTATAGGCTCTACCTATCTTTGGGCAAAACTAATAAAATTGGGCCGTTTAATAGGAATATTATGTTTGATTCTTGCAATTAGTGGGTGTAGCTCCCGTATCGAATATTGCAGCAAAGACCCTGAAGTAAATTGGGGAATTATGACTTTGTACAACTGGGAAGGAAACCCTTTAGATGAGTCTGCCTTTTATTCTCCAACTGAAAAAATCCAATGGACACCCGACTCCCTAGGTTTAATGGAATCCATTAGCAACGAAATGGCTTTACAAGGCAGAAATCTTATTGATGAAGGACGAGGTCATATCTTGGAACTCAAACTGTTTCGATCGGAAGGGCCTGAACCTGAATACCAAGAAAAATTCAGCGGCGCTATTGCTTGGAATAAAATACCTAAAAACACCTGGGTGCTTGATGTTCGTTTAAACATGGGTCGAAAATTGGTCTTAAGAACCTTTGCTGAACCCATTGAAAGCAAAGAAAACCTTGAAGCAGGTTTAAAACTTCGGGCACGAAACCTCTGTTCTTGTTTTAAAGATAGCCAACACTAATCCTAATTTTATGAAGATCTTTTCCTTCGGTTTTGCACTCTGTTTGTTTCCTTTTGGTTTGTCCGGACAATGGGAACGTTGTGGATACACCCACCTTCTTAAACAACTAAAAGAAAAAGGCCAACACATGGCTATCGAACAAATCCAAGAAGAAGCTTATTCCTTTGCCAAACAAAATGGGCCGCAAAAATCAGCACCTCTGTACCAAATTCCTGTGGTGGTTCACATTGTGCACATGAGCCCAGAAGAAAACCTTCCTGATTCCCTAATCCATCAGCAAATTCAGGTGTTGAATGCAGACTTCAGAAGGTTAAATGCCGACACAAACTTGACGCGTTCTGAGTTTCTACCCGTCGCCGCCGATGCAGGAATCGAATTCTTTTTGGCCACCCAAGACCCTCAAGGCAATCCAACCAACGGCATTACGCGCACAGCAGGACAACCCAGCGGACTTTTCCCAATTTTCGATCCTTTTAGCGACAACGTAAAAAAGACCGCTTTAGGTGGAAAAGACCCCTGGCCAACAAGCAGATATCTAAACGTTTGGGTCTGTAACTTACTCAGTGGTTTTGGTGTGCTTGGGTATGCCTATCCGCCCGCAGGAACCCCACCGAATTGGCCGGCCGATTCAGCTCCAGCCGACAGCACAGTGCAAGGCGTGGTAATCCATTACCCCGTTTTTGGACCCAATAACCCCAACGCAACCGGACCCTTAACCGCCGTAAATCGTGGGCGAACCTTAACCCATGAAGTTGGACACTTCTTAGGTCTAAGGCATATTTGGGGAGACGGCGGCTGTGCCGAAGACGACGGATTAAACGACACACCACCTTCCGATTCGGATGCAGGTCAACTTTGTGACTTTAGTAAAAACACCTGCCCTCCCGTTTCTGGCCCTGACTTACCCGATCAGATTGAAAACTACATGGATTATGCTGCCGACTCGTGCATGAATATGTTTAGCCAGGAACAAGTTGCTGCCATGCATTACATTCTTGAAAATTACCGTAAACCATTGTATGAAAGTGGATTGCAAATGGGATTGCCCAATCAAACCGCAGTTAAAATCAGCCTAAGTCCCAATCCAAGTGCCGGAAGGTTTACCCTTCACCGAAGCGGTTGGGCTTCTGGACCTATTTCAACCTTCTTGACCGATGCCCTAGGACGAAGAGTAACCGAACTTAAATACATCAATGCCTCAAGCAATTTCGTTTGGGATATTCCAACTCTCTCCAACGGTTTACATTGGTGCTACATAAGCAACGGCAACCACCATCTTGCCCTTCCCATTTTAATCCAACGCTAAATTGATGGTCTTAACCGCTGAACTGAGCCTGTATCCAAACAGCAAGGACTACGCTGAAAAGGTGGTGGCATTTTGTGAAACTTTGCAAAACACGCCTGGGCTTCAGGTTCAAGTTGGGGTACTTAGTACCCTTGTTACAGCTGAAGCCCATATCCTGTGGCCTGCAATCCTTGCTGCCTCAACACAATTATGGGAAACCCAACAAGCCGTTGTCCATATTAAAATGGCAAAAGGCCCTTTGAGAATTGAAGATTTGCCTGAGCATTTAAAATGAAGGAATTGGTTTCATTAGGCATATTGGGAACACTTCGGAGGCTTTGGCTGAGTTTGATCGGTCTTTGCATTTTTCCTTTTATGGTATATGCTCAATTTGATCAGCATTTACCTCAAGGTGAATGGCCTGGCTTTTTTGCATCTCAAACACCCGCCCCACCCGATTATTCAAAATTAGAACATTGGGCAGCTCACCCTTTTAAAAGGGACCATTCCGACACGGTTCCTACTGCCAAAAGAAAGGGAATCAGAATACAAATTATTCCTGCCGACACCACCCAGGCCGATGTTTTTTTTATTTATCCAACCCTGTATAAAAAAGAAGGGAAACCACCCTATTTTTGGAATGCAGATATTGAAGACGATAGTTTAAACCAAGAAATTGGAGAAAGCACCCTTCGCTTTCAAGCTAGTATTTTTAATGCTGCTGGAAGGGTTTTTGCCCCAAGATACCGACAAGCGCATCTCAAGGCCTTTTTCACTACCGATCTGCTGAGCGCAAAGCATGCCTTCGACACCGCCTTCCACGATGTCTGCATGGCTTTTGAATATTACCTTAAGCATTTCAATAAAGCGCGGCCCTTTATTCTTGCAGGCCATTCTCAAGGTTCTTTGCACGGGGCTTACCTGCTTAAAAAATACATCGATGGCAAAGAACTTCAACACCGCATGGTGGCCGCCTATTTGCCAGGAATGGCGCTGCCTTTGGATAGCTTCAAAACCCTTGGGCCATGCCGAAACCCCAGCGAGCTTGAGTGCATTAACTCTTGGGCCACCTACGCCCCTAATACCACGCCAGCATTGAATTTTGAGGGCTGTATAATGGTAAATCCTCTAAATTGGACCACCAACCAAAATCACGTCAAAGCCAACGCAAATCCAGGTGGTACTCTTTGGGATTTCCAGCTTCGCCCCAGGCTCATTGATGCCCAAATTCAAGACAACGCACTTCGGGTACATAAACCTAAACACCCCTTAGCTTGGTTAATACGCATGAAAAACCACCATGTAGCCGACCTGAATTTCTTTTACCTCAGTGTTCGCAACAACGCTAAATTTCGGGTAGAACAATGGTGGTCCAAACACCGCTAAAAAAATAAATCCCTCAAGTCAGGGGCTCACCTAAATCAGTAAATAACCAGGTCAACCCTTTTTTCTTGAAATAAAAACCAATCAGGAACATTCAGCATTTCATTTTCAAACTTCCGTTTACTTATCGTAATACTGCAATATCAAAATAATCTATGGGAGCTTCAAAAGCAGATGCATTTTCTTCGGAACAGCAGGAATTGGCAAATTGCGCCAAGGCTTACAACCTCTTCGATTCGAACCCGATATGCCCCGACTGACCAAATTGATTTACAAAACCGGTGAACCTAAGTTTATAGTAATTTCCCACTCTGTTGCGAATCAAATACAGATTGTTGGATTGAATTAAATACGATGCTGTATTAAAATCATACCTTTTCCAATCGTAGCCAATCAAATCCCAGTCGCTGCTAAAGGAGTAATTTGACAAATCTGAAACACCCAACGAATCAAAAGCCACTTCGAAAGCCCGAGCCGCAGCAACGCCCTTTGGATTCAATAGGGTTCCATTCACCGAATACGCCTCTGGAATTCCGTTGTCAGGATTGGGCACCATTGTGGTATACTGGGTAAACAACAAATCCCAATTACCGGCGGGTGGGGCGACAGAAACAACCGCACCTGAACCCGACAAAGAAGCATACATAAAGGAATAATCCACATTAACAGGTATGCTTAATTCATAAATCGGACCGCTTGGATAATCAGAATAACGAATTTGATAAGCTCCATTCTGAAATCCCAAAAGCTGCAATTTGATTCTGCCCAATGCCTCCCCCAAGGTTGAAAAGCCAAGATCCAATACATAAATATGGTTTTCTGAGGTTAAATTGCCCGCACTGCCCTTTGCCCATGCACCTATGCCGGTTGAATCAGGATTTCCACTGCTGGCATCTATGACCCAAACCGGTTGTTGGGGCAATATAGCCGTTGCGAAATCAACGGGCCCCAAATCACAAACCTTCATCAATTTGGAATGATTCAAATAAATTGAACGGTTTAAATTGCTGCTTCCAAAAGCCAAATCCCATGAACTGCGATCAACAATCGCCACCACTGAATCGGTTTCTAAATCATAAAAATGCTGGGTTCCATAGCTTGGCCCCATTTCAATTACCTCTGAAATCACACCCGGTGGTGAAACATAAGGTGGGACCGGTTCGTCCTCAACAAAGCACGAACTAAAAAAGATAATCCCAATCAAAAAAAGGCCAGGGTTGTTTTTCATCGTTCGTTTCCAGCTGAGAATTGATAACTTAACGAAACACCCAGCGTTCGCCCCCACAAGGTAGGCAAACTTCCGCTTCCTTGGCTATGTGCCGTTCCGCCTGTCCCTCCTGATTGCAACACATTGGTAACATTGAATAAATTTTTACCCAATATGGTAACCATGCATTTATTCTTTAAAAAACGTTGTGAATATGAAACATCTACCGAAGGGAAACCCTTGATTTGTCCTTGCCGTACTATGGCCTGACCGCTTATCGGATCAATTTCAGAATACAAAAACGGTTGTTCACCGCTGTATTTTGCAAATACCTGAACCCGACCCTGCCATTCATGCAAAACTACCATGAACTGGGCCCGATATTCTTGAGCCCAAACAAAAGCTTGCTCTATCTGAAAGTTGTAATCCAAGGCTTGCTGAATCCCCGTCAAACTAAATCCTATATCTAAAACAAACCGGTTCCATTGTAGCCCCGCCTCAACCCTACCGCCCAGCGTATTTACCGAAGAAATATTTTCTGACCGGTAAACCATGCCTTCGGTTGAATTGGATTGTAAAACCTGTCGAATTTGATTGTTTACTCGGTTGTAAAAGCCATTCAAACCGAATCGTACCTGTGTTTTTTTACTAGGACAAACGCCCTCGGCCGACTCAGGTAATTCGGTCCATTTTCTTGGTTTGCTTTCCGATAAAGCCACCCAAGACCGCTGCCATTGAATGCCCCATTGGACTTGGTGGGATTGTTCAGGAAGTAGCTCCGGATTTCCAAGTATATTGTGATTCACATCCACAAACTCAAAATACAGTTCCTTCAATGAGGGGGCCCTAAACCCTTGAGCATACGAAGCCCGAATGCGTAAACCTCGGTCATTTTTCCACATGGCATGAAAAGACGGAATCGGAAGCATGGCAAAGGCAGAATGGTAGCCGTATCGAATTCCAGGCGTAAAAGCCCAGTTTTTTCCGGGCCGGTATTCCAAACTACTAAATCCAGATACCTCAGCAAAATCTTGACTTCCTTGTGAAATTCTAGGCCCCTCACCATAGTCCCAAGAAACATCATAACCCATCTGCCATTTCAATCGATTGGTGTCGGCTAAAGGCGACCAATGAAAAACGCCCCGACTCATGGCCCTATTAAACACATCTATGTTGCTGTCAACCGGCAGCTGCTCTAAACTGACCAAATCCTTTCGAAACGATTGCCTCTGCCGCTGATAGTGATTAAAAGCGGCCGTAACGTTTATGTGCCAAGATTTCCCAGCATACCCTGTCAATTGCACTGTCTGGTCCATGCGGCGCGTATAAAAATACTGATCCAAAGCTGCCACGAAAAATGGCGCCTCTGGAGCTCCCTTAAACTGAAGGGTTTCATAAAACAACTGACTGTTGCTACTCAAATGCAAACGTCCAAACGAATACCCATAGGTTACATTCCCAAAATACTGTTCCCTTGGCTTCCAAACTTGCCAGCGCGAAACAGAATCAGTGGGGCTAAAACCATCAAAAAAATACCGCCCCCCAGCTATTCCAATTCTGTGCCTATCCCTTTGAATTCCCAAACGCAGGTCAGCATTATACTGCCCCACGCTTTCCCCATATAATGTAAAGCCGCCTGTAATCGGATGAATTTGCTCCTTTTTTGATATTAGATTAATGACTCCTCCAATGGCCGATGAACCAAACTGCACCGACATAGGACCTTCAATAATTTCAATTTTTTCTACATTATTTAAAGGCAATTGGCTCAAATCGATGTTGCCGTCTAGCCTTCCCACAACAGGCACCCCATCAATCATAATTTGTACGTTTTCACCGCCTAAGCCCTGCATAGAAATACCACTCCCCAAAACGGCATCCTGACCAATGCGTATGTTTAAGTCGTTGCTTAAAACGTCCCGCAGCGTTTGGCCCCCTTGCCCCTCTATGCGATCACGCCCTATGGCTCGAGCTTGGTAAACCGATTCCCGAATTCGAGTTGGCCCACTTAAGGCGGAAACCACATATTCGGGAGCAGAAAAAGCCGATGGATATAAGACGACCTGTGCGGGCACACTTCCTGCTTTGAGAGACACCCAACGCGTTTGCATACCCAAATACCGAACTTGAGCATAACACCAAGGCCGATTTGAAATTTCAATTGGAACCTGCCAATTACCCTTAAAATCGGTGCTTCCTCCACCCAACAAAACCGCAGCCGAATTGGTATCAGAATACACTCGAATATGCGCTCCATACAAAGGATCAAACCTGGAATCAACCACCCTTAAAACCAAAGCACCTTGCCCCGAAAGCATCGGAGCAAGGGCTAAGGCCATGCAAAATAATATTCCAAAGCGCATCCTGCCCTTTTTATCGAACAACCATGCGCTCGATGCTAGATTTATTTCCTGCTTCTAAACGCACCATGTAAACTCCAGATTTTAAACCTAAAACCTCGGGACTAAACACAATATCTTGCCAACCCGCACCGCTTAACACCTCTTGGTGCACGGTTTGTCCATGCATGTTTATCAGCATTAATCGACCTTGCTGAACACCTTCAGGCAGACGAAGCAACCAATGGCCAACATTACCAACGGGATTGGGTTGAATACGCAATCCAGATTGAACTAAAATTGGACCATCTACAGAAGCGGATCCGATTTTTCGCTTATTAAAAATGAATTTACCTGCAGAACTTCCAACAAAACCTGTAAACCAAAGCTGCCACAAATCCCCTTGCTGGTCTTCAATAAAAAACGACATAGAATCAGCCAAGGTAAAAGCGGTACCGGCAAAGGTCTTCCAATCATGGCCAATGCTTACAATATCCCCACCTAAAGTTAGTCCAGCAACATTTACATCGTCCACATGGGTATTGCTTACCCGCACCGCTTGAACATTACGATTAAGCCGCACACCAGTTACTGGGTAATAAACCCCGGGCGAAGCCAATCCCAGGTATTTTTCAAAAGTCAAATCGTACGAAGCACCAGGTGGCTCTGGATCGCTCACGCTGCCGTTATCCAAATCAATGTAAATCCATGACTTAGCCGTTAAACCAGCCCTTGAGGCGGCAAAATCACTTTGGGCGCTGCCATCAAGGTTGGCCATGCGCAATTCCAATTCCTGAGTCCCAGCCCGCAAAGCCTTGATGAAAACTTTTTTATAAGACCCAGCACTGGTTTGAACGACGAACAATTTGGTACCCACAATGTCATGCGAAATTTGATTGTATGTACCCCATCCATAATTCGGAAATGCGGTAGCTGTCATTTCAAAGGCTCCCGGATCAAAGGAATTCATGGCATCATAAACAGGAAGCCAACCGTTTGAGCTTCCCATTCCGACAGTATCAAGTTGAGCCCACTGACTTGAATCACCAGCAGTGTATTCCCAAGCCTTAACGTTAAAGCCGCCATTCAAACGCAGAGTTGAAGACATTGAAGAATGGGCAGCAAACTGCAAATCCCAATCGGTATTGGGCATTTGACCTACATTTCCAGTGCTCAAAGAATAAAAACCCTTGTTAGGGTAAGCAGCTCCAATAATTACCGAATCCGCAACCTGAGCAAAAGAGTTTAGCCCCATGAGCAATCCCAAAAAAAGTATGTGTGTTTTCATCGCTTAAAATTTATACCACAAAGGTAGCCCAGCAATCCGCTGCCGCAATCCCAATTCGGGGGTAAAATTATACCTAACATTAGGTAAAATAAAGGGTTTGTAAGGTTTTTTGGGGCGCCAATTCCCGCCATCAGCTGTAGCTCAGCTGCGCCGCCCTAGTTGCACAGCGGTTTGCGGTGGCTCCTAAAGTCGCCTCCTCAACCGGCTGCAACCGGGCGCCTGCGGCCTCACTGCCGCTTCTGTCGGGGGCGCGGGGCCATTCCAAATCGAAAAACTGTTAAAAAAAGGGATTTTCACTTGACAGTAAAAAATACCGTTCGTACATTTGAAGTTCATCGATGAGTTTTTTGCTTCGTCACGTTTTTTGGGGTGGCGAAGAACACTTAGGGTTCTTTTTAGGCGTGAAGTGTGTATTGTGAGTCAACGAAAGGCCGAAAGGCAATTCATTGGTTCACAGGGGGTCTCAGAAATGCCTTCTAATTTAACAAAGGCAACTTTGTTGAAGCGGAAGGCGGGAGTTTCGGGTATGAGACTGGATGAAGTGGCAGGTCATCCTTTTTCTGGTAGGGATTTTGGGAACGTATTTGGGGTAAACCTAAACAAGTTGAAGTTCAAATATTTTTTAAAATCCTAATTTTTAGTTGGAATAAGGCGGCCCGGCCCAAGGGCATACATCTGGCCAGCATGGTTAAGATGCATCTTTATTGGCCATAGCGCATACCTCAAAACGCCGATTAATTTTCCAAATATCCAATCCGATTTACAATTCAAGTTGCCCGCGGGAGGGATTGAACCAGGTAGCCCGAAAAGCCCTTGGCATAATGCTTGCGCGCGCTGCGGAGGCGACTTCAGGAGCCACCGTAAAGCCGCTGCTAGCAATGCCAAGGGATGCGGACTACCGGTGAAAGCCCGTCCCCGCCCAAATAATCTGTCAACCTAATTTTGAAATCATTTTATCGGCTAACACCGATGAAATACCAAACCAACTTTCTTGAGACCAACCTGCTACATGAGGAGTCATTACTACCTTTGGATGACCAGCCAAGCGCTGCAATGCGGAACTGTGAAGGCGCAAAGCCTCAAAACCCAGTGCCTCTTCTTCGAAGGTATCTAAGCAGAGGCCGCCCAAAAAGCCTTGCTCCAAGGCATCAGCCAGGTCTGAACTGCGGGCAAGTCCGCCGCGGGCAGCATTCACAAGTATGGGCATTTTGGATAGGTTCTTAAGCCATTCCGGGGATATTATTCCACTGGTTTCAGATGTTAGCGGAACGTGAAAACTAACAATATCTGAATGCTGCTGCAATTCTGCCATACTTGCATGCTGCACGTATTTGGGCCAAGGCTCTGAACGGTAAGGGTCTACCGCCAAAATTCGGACATTCCAACCATTCAACCTTTGTGCTAAGGCCGAACCTGTATGCCCTAGGCCTACAATCCCAAGGGTTTTTCCTCCAATTTCTGAACCCCAGTTGCCGGCTCTGTCAAATATACCCTGTTGCATTTCGGCATCGGCTTTTCGTATTTGGTGCATTAGAGTAAGAATCATTCCTACCACATGCTCGGCGACCGACCCGCAGTTTCCCTCGGGTGAATTAAGGCAATGAATTCCCTTTTGGTTGGCATAATTCAAATCGATCAATTCCAAACCAGAACCTGCACGGCCTATGACCTGTAGCTCTGGCGCGGCATCTATCATTTCGCGATCTATGCGGAAGCGGCTTCGCAAAGCAATCCCATGAACATTTGAAAGTGCCCTTAATACATCTTGCCGTTCAGAATGGCTAGGAAGTTGTACGGTTTGCAATCCGTGCTTCTGCATTTTCTCAATAAAAATGGCATGCAGAGGTTCGGTGATAAGAACTCTTTTCATTCTTCGGTTCCCAAGTTAATAAGGGCGTCGCCCAAATGCACTACGGGGTTGCAATTCAAACCGATAATAAAACCTTCTTTTTTAGCCACAATCAGCTGCCGTGTCATTCCATGAATATCGGTTACAACTCCAAGGGTTTGCTTTTTATGAATCCATTGCCCAGCCTCCACAAAAGATTGGAACAATCCCGACATGGGGCTCCGAATCCAAGACATGGATTTTAAAAAATGTAGGTTTTTTTGTTGTGCTGGGGGATTGTTGGCCATTCCCAAGTAGCTTAAGAACCGGTGTATGCCCTGATAGCCCTCGCTGATTGAAGTTTCGTCAAATCGCTGAGATTCGCCGCCTTCGTACACCAGAATTGATTTTTTTAATTGTTTAGCGGCTTGTCTAAGGCTCCCTGGCCGCAACGGAGCCTGGATGCTGAAGGGGGCGGCGAAGGCCTTAGCCAGTTCAAGGTTATTCCACCGATTTAATTCGGCCCGAATTTGCGGATAATTGTAGCGGCTGGCTCCGCCGGTGTGCAAATCTATACCCACATCGATAAGCGGAAGAATGCTGCGGTTAATTAAATGCGCCATGCGCGAGGCCATGCTTCCATTCGCGCTGCCGGGAAAGGACCTGTTTACGTCTTTGCTTTGAACGGCGTCTCGGGTGGAGTGGATAAACCCAAAAGCATTCAGCAGTGGAATGGTAATGGTGCTTCCGATATTAGGGACGTTTAGGCCTGATTCCAAAACACGACGAAGAATTTCAACTCCGTTAATTTCATCGCCATGCAATCCAGCCATTAGCAAAACTATGGGTCCAGGATCGGCAGAACGGCTAACATGAATGGGAACCTCGACCAGGGCTCCAGATGGAAAACTGCCTAAAGGCATTTGAATTACCCGGCTTTCTCCTGGACCTATTGCTGATTGTCCAATAAAAAAGGGTTCAAGCATTGATTCTGTCTTTCTGAATGCCATTGCGGAACTGATTGCGTTCCATGTATTGAATAATCTTTCCGGCAATGTCTTTGCCTGTGGCCCTTTCAATGCCTTCCAAGCCGGGAGAAGAATTCACTTCCATCACCAAAGGTCCGCGTTTGGATTGCAACATATCCACACCGGCCACCCCTAATCCCATGGCTTTGGCAGCCCTAAGTGCGGTTTCTTTTTCTTCGGCGCTAAGGCGTACAACGCTTGCTGTTCCGCCCTGGTGCAGGTTTGACCGAAATTCACCTTCTTTGGCCTGGCGTTTCATGGCTCCAACTACTTTTCCATCAACCACAAAAGCTCGAATATCGGCTCCTTTGGCCTCGGCTATGAATTCTTGCATTATGATGCGCACCTTAAGGCTGTGAAATGCCTCGACAACCGATTTAGCCGCATTTCTATTTTCGGCCAACACTACGCCCAAGCCTTGGGTTCCCTCCAAAATTTTAATCACCACAGGGGTGCCTAAAATTTCCAAAATAGGGTCCACGTTTCGGGCAAAGTTTGTAAATACGGTTTTGGGCAAACCAAGGCCTGCCCTGCTTAAGATTTGCAGGGACCTTAATTTGTCGCGAGAACGAACCAAGGCTTGGCTTTCAACAGCCGAGAACACCTTTTTCATTTCAAATTGGCGAACCACGGCAGTACCATAAAAAGTTACCGAGGCTCCAATGCGGGGAATTACTCCATCTACATCGGTTAGATACCCGTTTTGGTAATAAATACCTGGATTTCGTTTCTCCATCAACAGATTGCATTTCAGCACGTCTATGACAGTTACTCGGTGGCCCCGTTGCTCAGCGGCCTGGACTAAGCGTTTGGTGGAATATAAATTGGCGTTTCTGGATAAGATAGCTAAATGCATAACCTTGGAAATAAGGCGGAAAGTTAAGAATTCAGCTTGGGATTCTGTTGGTGCCGTTGCTGGTCTCGGCTTGTTTTTTTCTGAATGTTGGCATGTAGGGCTTGGGTTAGGTCCACCCCCGTTTGATTTGCTAGGCAAATAAGCACCCAAAGCACATCAGCAAGTTCATCGGCCATGGACTCTTTTTCTTCGCCGGGTTTAAAGGATTGCTCTCCGTAGGTCCTTGAAACGATGCGAGCCAATTCACCGACTTCTTCGGTTAGAATGGCCATGTTGGTGAGTTCGTTGAAATATCGAACACCATGTTTTTTAATCCACTGGTCAATGGTTTCTTGGGCTTCTGCTAAGGTCATAGGTCTTTGATAAAGGAATCTAGAACAAGGGTAACGGGGCCATCGTTGATCAGGGCAACTTGCATATCTGCTCCAAATTGGCCTTGGTCCACCCGGGTATTGGTTTCTTTTTCTAAAGCCAACACAAACATTTCTACCATCATGCGGGCAAATTCGGGAGGGGCTGCCCGTTCAAAAGAAGGGCGTTGTCCACGTTTAAGGGAACCAAAAAGGGTAAACTGAGATACGACCAAGCACCGTGCCTGCAGTAGATCTTGCAAACTTAGGTTCATTTTTCCATTTTTATCTGAAAAAATACGCATTCGCGCGATTTTGTGCACCAGGTATTGAATGTCGTCTTGGGAATCTCCCACTTCGATTCCCAGTAAAATAAGCAAGCCCTTATCCATGCCGGCGATTTGCTTTCCGCCAACATGTACGGCAGCGGACTTTACGCGTTGAACAACCACTCTCATGTGTTCAATAGTAAGAAATAGTTTTGAAAAAACTGAAGAACTGCCTTGGAATTTTATGGTCAGGCGTCTTGCAGATTGGGATTTGTCAGTCAACCAAGAGCAGCTTCAGGTTTTGTATGCCACCTTGTTCAAGATGGATCTTCAAAAAGTAGGTTCCAGAGGGTAAATTTGGCCTTTGAAATTCCTGGCAAGATGCATTAGCGCAGTCAAGTGTTTTTGATTGTAATGTTTGTCCTTGAAGATTTAGCAAATCAACTCTATGTAAGCCTTTGCCTAATCCGTAAAGGAAAAAACCAGAACGCGCAGGGTTTGGGGCAAGGGTTAACTGGTTTGATGTTTCTTGGTTCAAGTAGGTGGAGGCCAACACCTGACCGCTGCAGGCCAATCCCTTTGTGCTTCCGCCCCCGCTGTGCAACTGAACTTCGAAAGGATAATTTCCTGCAGGCAGGCCCGCCTTTAGTCGAACAGATAAAAAGACAGGTTGCCCGGTTACCACTCCTGCGGAAAAGGGCACCAAAATCGACGAGGAAAAAGAAACACCGTTTATAGAAAGTTCATAATTCGCACTTGCCACAACGGCAATATCTCCAGAGCCAGTTAGGTTGGATCCTGAAAGGGAGTAATTCTGAGCCAAACTAGGCCCTGAGCCTACTTGATAAACAAATCCTGTCAAGGTGTCGGGAGACACTACCAGGGACGGAATGGTGCCCGAAGTTTGGAATGAAACCGGATTATTGGACTCGGTGGTAGTCAAAAATAACTGATCGGGAAGGCAATACTCGTAGGCTCTTAGCCAGTAGGTTGTGTTGGGTTGCAAGCCTAAAATAGAAACAGGACCTCCGCCTGTGCCTGCAAATATGCACTGCTGCCCTACTCCATAAAGGGTATTTGCGGTTGGTAAAGTACCATTGACTGGAGGAACAAACGAGTTGCTGGTATTTAAATAAACAACCCTACCATCTCCATTTCCGTTTATCCAAGAGACATCGGCACCCACGCCGCTGATGTTGGAAGCCAATAGCTGAGATGTTTGTTGAGCGGGAGGGGAACAAGGTCCACCGCCTTGCGATTGGGTTTGAAAGGAATTTGGGTTTAAGGTGGCAGGTTGAATGTTGTAATTTCGGTCGGGATTGCAAAATTCAAAAACGGCCACGTAATAGGTAATTCCAGGCTGCAGCCCACTTACAGAGACAGGCCCTGAATTAATTCCATTGAAAACACACTGTTGTCCGGAAGAATAAAGGGTATTGGGGGTGTAAAGGTATTTTGGGTATTCAGGTAAACTACCCTTCCGGCACCGCTACCGTTTGTCCAGTTAAGGGTTGCTGAATTTGTACCAAGGTTTGAAAACACTAGGTTTGAGGCCTGAGTTAGCGGAGCTGAACAGGGTTGGGCAGAACACACATTTGAAAAGAGTCGGCCGGCACCGCCGTTGCCGCCGGGATTTCCTAAAAGGCTTGCACCACCTGCACCGCCAGAAATATCAATTCCGCTTTGAGCGGTGATAGCTGGGTTGGTATTTACTATGGGTTGTGTATTGATCGAGTTGTATAGCAGAAGAATTGAACCACCGCTGCCACCGCCACCGCCACAACCATAATGGCTGCCGCTTCCTCCGGATAGTCGCCCGGTTCCCCCCTCGCCGCCTTTAACAGAAAGCAAGGCAGCATTCCCCCAATTTATGGTTGAAGCAACGATGGCAAAGGCTCCCCCTCCGCTTCCTCCCCCTCCGCCTTTAACGGTTCCAATATTAACGTTGTAGGCTCCCCCGGCCCCGCCGCTGCCGCCCAGAAGGTTGGTATTGTTGTATTGAGTTGAAAATGCAGCATCCCCATAGGTTTGAGAGGCCAAAGTAGCTCCCCCACAATTTCCGGAAACGGTGGCTCCTCCTTGAATTCCAAAACTGCCACCACCTCCTGCACCAAAGACTGGATTAGAGGTGCCGCATCCAGGAGCCGGGCTTGCACCTCCCCCTTCTTGCCCTGATAGAGGAATAAAGGAAATCCCGCTTCCACCTCCAAGACCATTGTAATCGGCACCGTTTCCCCCATTTTGTCCACCCCCATTGTTGGCCACTCCTCCAGGAGCGTTTAAGGGTGCACTGGTATTGGTGGAGGACGCAGAAACGGATGTACCGGCAGCTCCTGCAGCTAAGATTTTCCCTTGAATATTGGCCGTCCCTGTTACCCGAATTACCACGGGCTGGCTTCCAGAAATGGTCAGGGTATGGCCGGCATTCAAGGTGAAACTTGAAAAATCATATACACCGGAAGATATAGTAAGATTTCCCGTTGAAGAAAAGGCATTTGCATTGAATGGGGCAGGATTGTTTTGAGCGCTGCCCGTTCCGAAATCGCAAGGGCTAGTGGGAACTATGTAGTTTTGAGCAAAGGAAGAATCAAATGTTATACTAGCAACGACAACAAGAATAAGCAGGGGAAAAGAACAGCGCATACTTCAAATTTGATTTATCGAAAGTAGCAAAAAGGCTTGAAAATCTTGGTAGTAAAGTCCTAACTACCCCCAATTGCGAAAAGTAAAAAGCCATCAGAATTTACGAATCGCCCGCACCCCAACCACACCCGATTTAGCTTGAGCCAAACTTCGTCCTTCGGCCATCCAAAAATACCAGGCTTCGCTGCTTCCCCATCTCTCGGTACTGCTCCACAGGGCAGATTCGCCTATAATTAGTGCGTTTTGAATTCCCGAAATGGTTTGATTTACGTTAAAACGATTTACATACAGCAATTTAAGTTCATCGATAGAGGGCAAATACCAATCGGAGTAGCCAGCGCTGACCAGGTTCAGAAAAGCTATAACCCACCTAAATTTCCACTAAAAATAGAATAGATTTAATTCTTGCCTAAAAATCAGTTTTTAGTATATGTCAACCCCATCGACGTTAAAGCCCACCTGCATATGAATAAAATATGACCAGAATTTTATCTTGAAGCGTCTTCAGACAATTAAAGGCATCAATAAACGAATGCACCGCCCCCTCACCTACCTGGAGTCTGGGTATCAATCACAACTCCATTTTTAAAGCTTACCCGTTTTATCCATTTTCCGTCGGAATTAAAGTATTCCCAGGTTCCGGATTTAGCTCCTTTTGAATAGCTACCCTTTAATTGAATTTTGCCGTCCATGTGGTAGCGCTCGTAAGGTCCATCGAATTGCCCTTTCTTTTTGCGGTATGTGCCGGCTTTGGCTCCGTGCGGATAATAGAAATACCAGGTTCCCTCTTCTTGATCGTTGGCATAGCTTCCGGTTTGCTCCAACCTTCCATCGGAAGTGTACACCTGACTTTTCCCTTGGCGTAAGCCCCGCTTGAACTCTGTTTTTTGTTTTGGGTGCCCTGTTTCATGGTTCCAAATCCACAATCCCTCCCTTAAACCATCTTTGTACGCGCCTTGATACAGAATACCTCCCTTGTCTGTTTTTCCAATCCAAAGGCTGTCCATGCTTCCATACCTAAAGCGGCCAGCGTCTTTCAATAATCCATTGGGATGGTAAGATTCAAAATATCCATGCTCACGGCCCTGCCAAAATTGGCCCTTGTGCTCCAGCTTGCCTGATTCGTAATAGTAGTTCCAATCTCCATCTTTTTGATCTTGCTTAAAATGTCCTTCTTTCCATATAATACCTGATTCATAGTTGTAAACCCAGGTTCCATTTCGTTTTCCCTCTGCGTAGTTGCCTCGGTAATGCTCAACCTTATCTGAATATCTGGCAATCCACAGGCTGTCTTGCAGATTGTTTGAAAAATATCCTTGCAATTCCACAAAACCTGATGGATGGTACCATTGCCAAAATCCCGTTTTAATGCCTTGATTGTAGTTAAACAGACCCGTTATGTGTCCTTCGGTATCGTAGGTTTTCCATTCCCCATGCATAGAATCCAACAGGTAGTTTCCCTCTTCCATGGGTTTTCCATTTGGGTGGTATTGAATCCAAGGGCCGCTGCGCTTGCCATTTTCAAAATATCCTTGCATTTTAGGTTGTCCGTTATCAAAAAAATAGCTGCTTTTGGTTTTACCGGAAAAATCGATGTTGGCCTGCAATCTTTTGTTGGGATAGTAATACCGGGCTTGGCCCAGCTTTAGGCCGTTAGAATACTGTTCAACTACGGCCGTATCACCTGAGCTGAAAAAAAACAATCGGAAACCATGCAATTCGCCGTTCAGGTAATCGGCCTTTTCTTCCAGGTTGCCATCTGCATTAAAACTGAGCATGGTACCGGTTGGCAAACCGTTTTTAAATTGAGCTTGTTTGGCTATTTTACCGTTGGTATGCCAAAATATCCAGTCGCCCTGGGGCAGGGTATCTGTTCCGCCACCTTTGGCTTCGAGTTGCCCATTTGGAAAATAGTTTTCAACTCTATTTGAATCGATAAGCCAGCGCTTCCGTATTCCATGAGGTTCTGAATAGTGCCATTTCCATTCGCCAATGGGATTGCCTTGAGGGCTAAAATGAACAATAGAATCTATTTTTCCATTTTCAAACCAACTTATCCATTCACCCACCAAAATGCCATCGGCATATTGACCTTTGTAGCGTTGCTGTTTTTTAAGGTCCCAATGCCCTGTCCAAAGGCCATCTTTTTGGCCTTTGTCGTTGTATTTTCCCTTTTCTAAAGTCCGGCCATTGGGATAAAACCATGCCCATTTTCCCTTTGGTTGGTTGGGACTCCCTTCGCCTTCAACCTGCATTGTTCCATCTTGAAACCAGCCCTTAGTGGTTCCCTTTTCATGGTCAATGGTCATTTTGGGTTCGCCCCCGTCCCAGAAATAGGTCCAAATTCCAATGGGCTTGTCGTCCTTGAAACTCCCTTTAAAGGTGGTTTTACCTGTTCGTGAATAGTTGAGCCAGGTGCCTGTACGCTTTCCTTTTAAAAAAAATTGAACCGAAGCCGTTTGTCCATTGATATACCAAGACTTCCAAGTTCCGTGTGGCAGACCAGAAATGTACCTTTTTTGTTGTTCGGGCTTTCCGTTGGAATGCCAGGTTTTCCAAGTTCCTGAGCCGCCCCCATCGCTTAAAGTTCCTTTTGCGGTAATATTTCCAAGTTCATTAAAATGAACTGCGGTTTTTTTTTGGTAATCAATGTTGGATTTTATGGAACCGTTGGGATGGTAAAACGTCCATTTCCCTTGGGGTTTTCCATTTAATTCCATTCCTTCAGCCATCTTTCCTCCGCTTGGATACCGGTCTATTCTATGGGTTTGGCCAAATAGAGTTGCATTTGAATTGGGAAAAAACAGCTGAAGTGATAGGCAGAGAAAAAGAAAAAAAACAGGTCGAGCAGAATGCATGGTTTGGCCAATATTTGTACTTTTCCCAAAGTTAATATCTCTGAAGAAACAAGTGCCACCTTTACGCATAAAGCCAGGATTAATGTTGTACGCTGACCCTAGAATGGAAGATGCGTATTTTAAGCGAACGGCCGTGTTAATCTGTTCGTATTCAAAAAACGAGGGTGCATTGGGATTTATTATTAATCGGCCTCTTACTTTGCGGGTAAACGAGGTATTGCCCTCGGAGCCCCACATTGCCAGAACCATCGGGTTTGGGGGACCTGTAGCCGATGACCAGTTGTTCTTTTTACATACCCTAGAATCATTGAAGCCCGATACCATACCGGTGCAGGCTCCTGTTTATTGGGGCGGAGATTTTGATGTTTTGAGTGGGTTAATAAAAGAAGGACGTGCACCCGAATCCTCTGTTTCCTTTTTTGTGGGCTACAGCGGTTGGTCTGCTGGTCAATTGGAGGAAGAATTAGTGAGTGGAGCGTGGCTGAGCGATTATCCTGAGCCCAGCAGCTTTTGGCCAAAAAAGAGCCGTGAACGCTTGTGGAAAGACAAAATGAATGCCCAAGGAGGGAATTATGCTGTTTGGGCAAATTTTCCTGAATTCAGCAGTCAGAATTAAGAATTTAACCTCTGAGACAAAGCGGATTATTAATCTGTTTTGGAATACACCAGCCTAAATCCGGCAACAGGAAAACCTAAACTGGGATGCACGTGGTTGGTTAATTTGTCGAGCCCCAGCAAGGCATATCCATAATTCCAAGCTCCCCCCCTCCATTCAACGGCCAAACTATCAAGGGGTTTCCATACTTGATCGGGCAATGAAACGACCCATTCCCAAACATTTCCGGTCATGTCGTACAAACCCAATTCGTTGGGCCTTTTTTTCCCAACAGGTTGGGGTTGCCCTCCGCTGTTTTCGCGGTACCAGGCAAGAGCATCAATTGAGTTTCCCCCACTGAAACGGTAACCGCGGCTATATTGACCTCCTCGAGCGGCAAACTCCCATTCACCTGAATCAGGCAATCGATATGTCATTCCTGTTTTGGCGTTAAGGGCCTGAATAAAGGCATAAATTTCGTGCAAACTGATGTTTTCAACGGGGCATTTGGGGCATTTGGAACGGGCCGCGGGCCAGGTCCCCATAACCTCCGCCCATTGTTCTTGACTGACCTCAAACTTACTAATCCAATAGGGCTTTTTAGGGACTTTGGCATTATCAGGAACATCTGGAACATCCACTAGAATAAAATCGAATTGGGCTGTTGCCGATGTAGGAATGGAAATATCCAAAGATACTTGGGCCAGCAATCCGCTAGCCAGGGAATATAGGAAGAGAATAAAACGGAGTTTCATTCTTAGGAAGGTAAAAGCTGGCTTTAGGTGAATTACCAAAGGGCTAGTACGAAATTATAATTTGTCCATGCCCGTTGCGGCCTCCGGTTTGTGTGCTGCCTGCTGTTACTCCGCCAATGTACGAGGAGCCGCCGCCCCCGCTTGCATAAGCGGCACCCGTTCCGCCACCGTACCAACCACCACCGCCACCAGCGTTGTGGTAAGCAGTGGTTCCGCCTCCGTTTCCAAAAGTACCTGGGGCTGTAGTATTGTAGCAGCAGCCAGCTGCTCCACCCATATTTTGTGTCCCACCACCCCCAGCCGTAAAACCTTGAGTGGAAACTCCGGCATTGCCGGATAATCCGCCACCATGCCCACCAGAGGTGACATAAGATCCATTTGAACCGCCGCCGCCGCCGCCTGCCACAATAACCCTATCGTTTAGGGTGTACGCCCCTGTCCTAACATCTGAACCGCCGCCGCCGCTTCCACCGTAGGTTGTTCCTTGAGAGGTTCCTCCACCGTTCCAGCCCCCAGGACCAGAGGATGTACCTTGACCGCCTACATTAACCTGCAAAACTTGGCCACCCGATACCGCTAAGGTCCCAGTGGCATAGCCCCCTTGCCCCCCTCCGGTTCCACCTTGTGCACCCCAAGCCTGAATTTGAACAGAACTAATGCAGGCAGGGACGGTAAAGGTCTGTGCGGCCCCCGAATAATTAAAGGTCATAGAACCTGAGGGACAATTAACCACCGTTACCGATTGGGTATCGATTCCCACACAGCCATTGGCATTGGTTATTTGATGAATTACCTGATAGGCTCCGGTTGAACTCCATGTTACCGAAGGATTGGCAGAACTGCTGGTGGCAGGACTTCCATTTTGAAAGGTCCAGGCATGGGTGCCCGTTTGGGTGCTGGCTGTAAAAATCGCCGCAACAGTGATGTTGGGGCTTGCCGGATTGACTGTAAAACCAGCGTTAGGCAGGGAAATATTGAGTGGCAAACTGAATGGAGCTGAGCTTCCACAGGCGTTTACAGCCGCTACGGTGGCATTGCCAACAACGGCTCCATTGGAATTGAAAATCAAGGTGTCGGAAGTGGTATTGCCGGTGGCTTGAGCCGGAGAAGGAAGGGTCCACTGATAAGAGGTTGCTCCCGAAACAGGCGCCACAACCAACATCAAAGCAGTATCGCCGGGGCAGCCTGAAACCGCTAAAGTCAACTGGCTTGGACTTGGGGGCGCCACCGAACAATCGCAGGCCATGGCTTTCCAGCCTGTGGGAGTTTTAACCTCGGCGCATTGCGAGGTGGTGTTGTAAATCATTAAACCAAGGGCAGGAGCTACAATGGCGTTGCGTTGAACCTGGGTCATGCGCGGGGGCAAAAACCCCTTTTGCTGGCTGCTCAAATCCAATACGGCCGAGGCATCGGGGTTAATGGTGTTGATTCCCACCTGAGCATGGGAATTTAACCCTGCTAAAAGCAAGAAAAACAACGAAAAAAAGTAGAACGCCTTTTTATGCAGTATTGATAAAAACGGAAAAATATGAACCATGGCAGGTCAAAATAGGTGGGTTGGCTTCATTACCGAATATAAAAGTACAACATTGCTGTGAATAGACTATGAAATTTAATTTGAGTGGCAAGGCGGGCCGGATTGAGCAAAATAGCACGCAAGGGTGCCGAAGCCTGGCCCGCTAGGTGCGGAGGCGACTTTAGGAGCCCCCGCAAACCAGCTGGGCCAGCCTTTCGGCAACCGCGGACTATTTGCGAAAGCCGGGAATCCCGCCCAACTAAAAAAACAGAAAATTGAATCCGACTAACGCAGGCACTTGAAATAATCGAAGGGCTCTTGGCAATCGCTGCAGCGGTACAGCGCTTTGCATGCTGTGCTGCCGAACTGACTGACCAACTGAGTGTTGCGGCTTTTGCATTGGGGGCAAGGGACGGTAACTGCTTTCGAAAAAAGGGCTGTTTTGTCAGGACTTCCAATTTGTGGAGGAGCGATGCCGAAGGCCTCTAATTTTTCGTGTGCCTCTGCACTTAACCAATCTGTAGTCCAGGGATGTTGCAGCGACTCAACCACCTCAACCCTTGGAATTCCCTTTGATTGCAATATTCTGCGCACATCGTTGGCAATGGTGTTCATGGCTGGACAACCGCTGTAAGTAGGAGCGATTGCCACCACAACAAGTTCATCGCCAAGAATATCAATGCTACGAAGAATGCCCATATCGTGGATGTTCAATACGGGAATTTCAGGGTCTTTTACCGCTGACAGCCAATCGTGTATTTGGTCTAAAGACCATTTACCATTGTGCATCGGGATAGGCTCTGGGCAGGAATTGCATTTCGGCCAAAATAAAGCCTAAGCGTTCGGTATGAATGCCTTCTCGGCCTTTTTGAGGGGCCCAGTTTGCGGCTGGCACCTCAAGGTTAGCCTGATTAAAGACATCGTTTACGGTTGACCACCAGGCCTTGTTCACCATTTGAATGTTGTAGGCTGGGTTAATTTCGGCCAATTCAAGGTCGAAGGCGTTGGCTAGAATTGCTTCACCGGCGAAAGGCCAAACATCGGCTAAAGCCTGTTGCATTTTTTCATGGCTTTCTTCGGTACCATCGCCAAGGCGCACTGCCCATTCGCTGCTCCAGCGCAAATGATAGCGCACTTCTTTGACGCATTTCTGTGCGATACTGGCTAACTGAGGGTCATCAAACTTGCTAATTTGCTCGAGCAAGGGGAGGTGAAACGCATCGAACAAAAACTGCCGCAGGATTGTAGTACCCCAATGGCCGTTGGGTTGTTCGCACAGGTTCAGGTGTCGGAACTCATTGGCATCGCGGAAGTAAGCCAATTTGTCTTCGTCGCGGCCTTGGCCTTCGATTTGTCCAGCTAAGCTAAGCCAAAGGCGTGCCTGCCCGATTAAATCGAGCGAAATGTTGGTTAAGGCAATGTCTTGTTCCAAGATTGGCCCATGGCCGCACCATTCAGCGAGGCGTTGACCCAAAATCAGGCCGTTGTCGCCCATACGGAGGCAAAGTTCAAAAGAGTGGTTTGGGCTCATCACATGTGACCAATTTCGTCGGGAATGGTGTAAAACGTTGGGTGCCGGTAAATTTTATCGCGGGCGGGTTCGTAGAGTTCTTCGGCATCGCCGGGATCAGAGGCGGTAATGTGGTCGCTGGGAACCACCCAAATAGAAACTCCTTCGTTTCGGCGGCAATACACATCGCGGGCGTTTTCAAGGGCCATGGCAGGATCGGCGGCATGCAAACTGCCCACATGCTTGTGGCTAAGACCGTTTTTGCTGCGAATAAAAACCTCGAACAGAGGCCAGTTTTTGCTATTCATAGTGGTTGGTTAGGCAACATTTGTTTGGCGTTTTTCGGCAAATGCCATGGCAGCTTCGCGCACCCAAGCCCCTTCGTTGTGGGCTTTGTTTCGGGCCTGAAGCCTTTCTTTGTTGCAAGGGCCATTTCCCGAAACAACACGGTAAAATTCTTCCCAATCGATGGAACCAAAGTCGTAGTGGCCACGTTCCTCGTTCCATTTTAGGTCGGGATCGGGCAAGGTCAATCCTAGGTATTCGACCTGAGGAATGCTTTTATCTACAAATTCTTGGCGCAGGTCGTCGTTTGAAACGCGTTTGATTTTCCAATCCAACGATTGCTGGCTGTGAGTGCTTTCGCTGTCGTTTGGACCAAACATCATCAGGGCAGGCCACCACCAACGGTTCAGGGCGTCTTGGGCCATTTGTTTTTGTTGGGGGGTTCCAAAGGCCATAGACATCATGATTTCGTAGCCTTGGCGTTGGTGGAAACTTTCTTCTTTGCAAATGCGTACCATGGCACGTGCGTAGGGTCCGTACGAAGTGCGGCATAAGGCCACCTGGTTGGTAATGGCGGCACCATCAACCAACCAACCAATGGCTCCAATGTCTGCCCAATTCAGGGTTGGATAATTGAAAATGGACGAATATTTGGCTTTGCCCGAGTTGAGGTCGTCCATCATTTCATCGCGCGAAGTTCCAAGGGTTTCAGCCGCGCTATACAAGTAAAGTCCATGCCCTGCTTCGTCTTGAACCTTAGCCAAAAGGGCCACCTTGCGGCGTAGACTTGGGGCCCGGGTAATCCAATTGGCCTCGGGAAGCATACCTACAACTTCTGAATGGGCATGCTGACTAATTTGCCTAAGGTTGGTTTTACGGTATGCTTCTGGCATCCAATCCTTGGGTTCGATGCGTATTTCTTGTTCAATTTTTGAATCAAAAAGACGTTGCAAATCGGCTTGTTCCATTGCACAAAGTTTAGGCTGTAAATTTAGGAAAAAACAACGGGGAAAGGGGAATTGTTGAGCGGGCTGAAAGAAAAAGGGGGTGTGCGATGCTCAGCTGGGTGGTTCGGCGGCCATTCCAGCCAACCTTTGCAAGAAGAGTTCAAGGAGTTGAATTTCGCCCTGGCTCAACTCAAGTCCATGTGCCTGCATGGCTTCGTTCAAGTTTTGGGCCTGCCCATCGTGCAGAAAGGGCGGCGACAACCAAGATGTGCAAAGTGAGGGTGTAAGGAATGCAAATGAATCTTGAGGGATGCCGGTAATGCGGTACCGCCCCAAATCGGCGCTGGTTTTAACTGCTTTCAAACGGTGAAATTTCCCATCGCTGAAGCTTGGCCCAGCATGGCACTGCTGGCAGTTTTGGTTCTGAAACCATTCCAAACCAATTTGGTAATGCTTGTCCATAACAGGTTCCGGTAGCGTTAGCGTTTGCTGAAACCGGGCCAATGCCGTTACTGCTGTTCTTAAATTTAGGCTGTACCCCCATTTTTCAAGGTAGTCTTTGCCCTGAAGGCGTTGTAGGGATTGAGCGGGCGGAAGTCCGAAATCGCCTTCGGCATGCAAAGGAATCAAGGCCTGCTCTTCCAATGACCGAACGCCGCCATCCCAATTCAGAAGTGTTTTTCGGGAAACGCCCAACAGGGAAGGTATGTTGCGTGCGGGAACACCGAAGGCATTTCCGCCGGCTCTCGGCAAGGTATCTGAAAACCCAAATTCGGGCCGGTGGCAATGGGCACAAGAAACATCTCCATTTTTAGACCAAGCCGTTTCGAAGAACAAGGATTTTCCAAGTTCCACCCATGCGGCCGAGTCCAAGTCGGTTTCAAAAGAGGGATTTGACGCTGAATTGCAGCTCATCAGCACCCAAAATAGGCCCAATAACTTAAGGTAAGGGTTCCAAGGCATAAAAAGCGTTGGAAAGTCTATTGCTGATGTATTCTGCCCGAACAAAATCGGCATCTTGGGAGCTCATGGCATGCACATTTAATCCAGCTCCTTGCAAATCGTACCCATCAAACAGCCTGGCCAAATCCATTTTTAAGGCGTATTTCGGAGCTATTTGGTTGCTCGGATTGGCCAAAGAAATGGTACGCAACAAGGAATTTAATCCGGTGTGGATCGAAAATGTTTCGCCGGCCGATATGTATTGAGCGTCCCCGTCCAGGTCAATTCTTCCTTCCAACTTCATGAAAATATAGCCCGGTTTCCAGGACCAATACATGTTTTGAGCTGCCGACAACGGATTTTCGTCTCCATACTGCCAAGCTGGCTTGGCTAAGGACCCCGAAGAATCGTTGAAGCTGCTGGGGACCCCCAAACTAAAATAAAAGGTATCTGGATTTATGGACTGGGGCAGCACCACCCCAAACCGGCCCTGACCATTCTTAATTAAGTTAATGCTTTGAGGGTTGGATTTGCTGTTTCCCTGCAAAACATGAACATCGGATATGTAAAATGAAATTTCGGTAAACCGTAAAGATTGCCCGTTTCGCATCACATCTTGATTTAGGGTAAGGGCCTCCCCATCCCATTCCAAAACAGGCACAACCTCAACATCTGCATCAACGGTAGTGCAGCCCAGAAGCGGCAGGAGCAAAAAAAACAAGAGGCGGATAGATTTCATTAGGTAAATGTAGCAAATCCCTACTTTTACGGAGTGAAATTAACATTTTATGGTGCCGCCAAAACGGTAACCGGGAGCAAACACCTTATCAAAACCCAGACTGGGTTTCGTTTGCTGTTGGATTGTGGTTTGTTTCAGGGCTATGATCCACGCTTTAAGGTATTAAACAGGCATTTCGGATTCAATCCCATGGAGGTTAATGCGGTGGTACTATCGCATGCGCACATCGACCACTCAGGATTGCTTCCCATGCTGGTTAAGCAGGGTTTTTCAGGTCCCATATACTGCAGCAAAGCAACGGCCGATTTGCTTGAAATCATGCTGTTGGATTCGGCACACATTCAAGAAGCCGATGCGGCTTTTTACAACAAACGCCAGCCCAAGGAAGAACCACGAAAGCCTTTATATAGCTTAAAAGATGCCGAACGCTGCCTTAAATTGATTCGGCCGGCACCCAGCCTTACTGCCTTTGAGGTGTCGCCCGAAATCCAGTGTACCCTCATTGAAAACGGCCATTTGCTGGGCAGCGCAGCCGTAGTTTTAGATGTTTTGGAAAACAGCAAAAGCATTCGAATTGGATTTACCGGAGACATTGGCAGGCCAGACCCCGGAATGCTAAAACCGCCCATTCCCCTGCCAGAGGTAGATTACCTGATTTGCGAAAGCACCTACGGAGACCGGCTTCATGAAGAAGAGCATTTTGGGCCCTTCGAGTTGAGGGATTTGATTCATCAGGTATGCCTAAAACAAAAAGGAAAGTTGTTGATTCCTGCCTTTTCCATTGGCCGCACCCAAGAGCTTATTTTTGCCCTAGATTACCTTCACAACTTTGAATCGCTGCCCAACATTCCCATTTTTGTAGATAGTCCGTTGGCCACAAAAGGAACGGAGATATTTAAAAACCACCTATCGGCTTTTAACGAACGGTTTCAGCGCTACCTTTCTTTCGATGCCTCGCCCTTTTCGTTTCCAAATTTGAATTTCACCGAAAACGTAGAAGAAAGCAAGGCCATCAATTCGATTCAGGGCGGAGCGGTGGTTATTTCGGCCAGCGGAATGATGGATGCGGGCCGGATTCGGCACCACCTGTACAACCACTTGTCCAATTCAAAAAACGCCGTTTTGGTGGTGGGGTATTCGGAACCCTCTACCCTTGGAGGCCACTTAAGTTCAGGCGCCTCAAGCGTTCGCTTGTTTGGAGAAGACATTCCCGTACGGGCCAAAATAGTTCGGGCAGGCAGCTTTAGCGGGCATGCCGATTACGAAGAAATGCTGGATTACTTGCGCCTACAAAACCCCAAAAAATTAAAATCCATTTTCTTGGTGCATGGCGAAGAACAGGTACAGAAAAACTGGGCCAATCGGTTAAAAGAACGGGGCTTTTCGAAGGTCATTGTGCCCGACCTTCAACAGGAATTTGATGTTTTATGAGCCATTTAATGCCCATTTGGACCTGGATACGCCATGAGTGGCGGTTGGAATTGAGGCAAAAAGCCGGAATTCAAGGGGCCGTGTTGTATGTTTTGGTCAGTTTGGTGGTGGCATACCAAGCCACGGGCGGAGTTCAGGAAGCCGAAATATGGGTAGGATTGCTTTGGATTGTATTGTTGTTTTCGGTGGTTAATTCCAGTTCTCGATCCTTCGTCAACGACAGCCCTGGTCGAAAAATCCTACTGTATTTTTGGCTAAAACCCGGCCAATTGATTTTAGCCCGAATGGGGTATCAAATGGTTTTCAACCTTGTTTCTGGCTGCTTGGGCTTTTTGGTTTTTTGTTTGTTGATGGGTTTCCCCGGCAATCAGGTTTTCTTGATGTTGATTTTGGTTGCCGTTGGCAGTGCCGCTGCTTCGGCCTTAGGGACATTTATGGCGGCTGTGGCCTCGGTTTCAGGAAATGGCCCGGGGCTTTCGGCCATTTTAGGGCTTCCCTTAATGGTTCCAACCTTAATGGCAGCCGTCAAAGGGAGTCTGTTTGCCCTGCAAGGAGGCACATCTCAAGCTTGGATGTACGCGGGCATGCTGCTGCTGCTGAACTTGCTGGCGGTGGCCTTGGGTTACCTTCTATTTCCTTACCTTTGGCGCGATTAACAGCATGAAAACCTACCTAAAAATAACTGCCGTTGCCGCTATGATTTGGGTTATTCCCATGGCTTTTTTGGGTGAAGTTTCCGTTCAGCCCATCTTGCACGAAACCATCCGAAACCTATACTGGCACGTAACCATGTGGTTTGCTATGTTCATCTTGCTCTTGGCCTCGGTGGTGCATGGCATTGCATACCTTCGCCACAACAACCCCATTCGCGACGAAAAATCCTTGGCCCTAACCCAGGTTGCCCTGCTGTATGGAGGAATCGGGATTGTTACCGGCATGATTTGGGCCCGCTTTACCTGGGATACGTTCTGGACCAAAGACCCTCAGTTAAACGGGGCCGCCATTACCATTTTGGCCTATTTGGCCTACATGGTTTTAAGGGCCTCCATTCCCGATGCCCGAAAACGCGCCGAAATCTCGGCCGTGTATGGCATTTTTGCCTTTGTGCTCATGGTGGTGCTGATTGTTGTTCTGCCCCGTATGCAAGATGTTGATTCTCTGCACCCAGGAAAAGGAGGCAACCCCGGATTCGGCAACTACAAAGACTTGAAAAACGACATGCGCCTTGTTTTTTATCCCGCCATTTTGGCTTGGACCCTGCTTGGTTTTTGGTTAGCCAACCTGAGTTTCCGCATCCAACATTTAAACCGAACATCACATGCCCAACATTAACCTGGTTCGCCTGCTAACCATTTTGGTTTGCCTACCCTTACCTGTTTTCGCAGGATTGCCTACCG
>VGMT01000002.1 GCA_016866335.1 Bacteroidota bacterium
CCCCAGGTTGCGGTTGTGGTAATGCAGGGGTTGCCGGCCTAGGCGGTCAAGGTGGTACCTGTGGCCAATCCGGCGGCGGCGGCGGCGGCGGTCAGTTCGGTGGTGGCGGTGGCTACTACGGTGGTGGCGGTGGCGGCTCTAGCTTTGCTAGTGCAACCCGCACGTCAAACACAACCCATACCCAAGGCTTCCGCTCTGGAAATGGTCAAATTGTAATCTCGTACAACGTAACCCTTGTTTGCGCTAGCCCGCGCGTTCCTGCCGTTATTTGGTTGGATTCTTTGCCAGCTCCTACAGCGGGTGGAGATACCGCCTTCTGCGGAAATGGCTCTGCATCTTTGACCGTAACTGGACCCAACGGTAACTACGCTTGGTACGATGCATGGGGAGGAAATTTGGTGAACATTGGCCAAAACTGGACCACTCCAAACCTGACCCAAACCATCAATTACCATGTTAATTACAAGGTGAACGGATGTCCTTCTAAATTTGATACCGCTAAGGTTACCATCAACCGTATTCCTTATGCATACCTAACCGACCCAGGCGTTGTTTGTGTTGGCAATGGTTTGGTGGATCTTGGTTTTGATCCCCCACTTTTAGCCGACTCCAAAACATTCACCACTTGTGGTTACAATGGAGATTTTGGTCCTACCCAAGGAGCGGCAGACAGCACGTATGGTCCAGGGTTCGTTTCTGTTCAAAACGGAATACAATTGTGGACTGTTCCCTACAATGGTGTTTATGAATTTATTGCTGCCGGAGCCGATGGGTCCTATGGTGGACTTAATCCATCAGGGTATGGCGGAGGTGGCCGTGGTGCCATTATGAAAGGAAAATTCCAATTGACAGCGGGAACCGTTTTGAAGATTCTGGTTGGTCAACAAGGTAAGCACGGAACCAGTGCAGGCGGTGGCGGCGGAGGCACATTCGTGGCTACGTCAAACAACACTCCTCTTATTGTGGCCGGTGGTGGTGGTTCTAACCGTTCTGGTGCGAGTTTGAATTTGCCCATGATGGATGCGGCTACGGCACCCTGTGGAAGAACAGGAACAGGTGGCACAGGCGGTTGCGCTGGAAATGGTGCACCCTATGCCAATGCTGGCCCTGGAGGTGCTGGCTTCTTAACCGATGGTCCACAAACTTCAGACACCCGTGCTATGTGCAACAAAGACGTGGCCTTGTCTTTCCTAAATGGAGGGCGCGGTGGAAAATTGTTGTACACGTGTGGAACAGCCCCAGCGAATTTGGTTTTGGGCGGGTTTGGTGGTGGAGCTGCCTCCGGTTGGGGAGGCTCTGCTGGCGGTGGCGGTTATTCCGGCGGCGGTTCAGGCACCAATTCAACCGTCGGTTATGGAGGTGGTGGCGGATCCTATCTAGCTCCTACCGCTTTTGATGTTGCTACTTCAGACGGACTTTATGATAACCTATCTCAGTTTAATAACGGTCCCATTGTTAACCTTGCTTCGGTTAATCAAGGTCAAGGCTATTTGATTGTTAATTACAGCATCCCTCAGCCTTCCGATACCAACGGCGTTTGGTCTGGTGTTACCATTACCGACTCTGTTCAAGGTTTGTTTGATCCTCAATTGGGTGTTCTAGGCAACAACACCGTAGTTTACACCGTAAACAACAACGGCTGTACCTTCACCGATTCGCTGATCATCAACGTGGTTCAAGGTCCCGATGCCTCTATTACTACGGCTTCTACTCAACTTTGCGATTACGACAACAGCATCAGCCTTGCTGCCCTAAACAGCGGCGGCAACTGGGCTGGTAACGGTGTAAGCGTAGTTGGAAACAACGTTAGCTTCGACCCAGGTTCAGTAACCGCCGGTACCTACCAGGCTTACCACAGCATTCTAGATACCATCACCGGTTGCTTGAGCACCGACAGCGTTCAAATTGTGGTTAACCCCACCCCCAACGCTACGGTTTCTGGCCCGAATGTTATTTGCTCGGCCGACGCACCCTTTAACCTTAGCCCTGTTACCAGCGGTGGCGTGTTTACCGGTGCCGGAATAACCGATACCCTAACAGGTCAGTTTACACCGAACTCGAACTTGGTGGGCAGCACTATGGTGTACTACAATGTAACGGCCAACGGATGCGTAAACAACGACAGCACCCAATTGACGGTGTTTTTATCGCCCAACGCCAACATCAACAATGCACCTCAGCAGTTGTGCGCCAATGCCGGTTTGGTTCAGTTGATTCCAAGTCAGCAGGGCGGTAGCTGGTACGGAGCCGGAATGGCGAATCCGAACAGCGGAGTGTTTGATCCACAATTGGCAGGAACAGGAACCGCCCAGGTGGTGTACCTGATTTCGAATGCGAATTGCACCAACAGCGATACGGTGAGCATTGTGGTGAATGCCTTGCCAACGGTGAGCGTTTCTCCCAACACGATTCAGCAAGTCTGCGCGGGTTCCACCTTGCCATTGACGGCCTCGGGAGCAAGCAGCTACCAGTGGTTGAACAACGGCAGCCCAATTAGCGGAGCCAACACGGCTACGTATGCACCATCAACAGCGGGTTCCTACAGCGTAGTGGGCGTTGATGGCAATGGTTGCTCATCGACTTCGTCAGGAGTACAAGTGAACGTAGCTCCGAACCCAGTTGTTTTGCAGGTGAATGCCCCAACGGTATGCCAGGGCACAGCAACGGCCTTTACCCAAACTTCGGCCATAGGCCAAGGCGGTTTGATTACGGGTTACAACTGGGATTATGGAGACGGCAACACCGGCACCGGGTTTTCGTCCAACCACGTATATGCGGCACCAGGCAGCTACACCGCACAATTGATTGTGGTAAGTTCTGCGGGTTGCAGCGATACGCTAACCCAAAACGTAACGGTTCATGCCAGCCCCGTGTTAGACTCGGTATTGGTAACCAACGCCTGCTTCCCGAACCCAACGAACTACCAGGCTTTTGTGTCGGGAGTAACGGTGGGCAGCTATCAGTGGAACTTTGGCAACAACGCCTTGGGCAATGGAGCCAACGTAACGCATACCTATGGCTCTGCGGGTACGTATTACTACCAATTGGTGGTAAACTCAACCCAAGGCTGCTCAACGGTTCAGAATGGAACCGTGGTGGTTGAAAACCAACCCACGGCGAAATTCCTACCTGCGGCAGGTTGTACCAACCAGCCTCTAACCTTAGTGAATACCTCCACTGGAAGTATTACGGGGTGGAACTGGAATTTCACGACCGGCACGGCAAATACGCAGAATCCGGCGTACACCTTTACCCAGCCAGGAACCTACCCTGTAACCCTAACGGTTAACACGGCAGGAGGTTGTACGGATTCGCATACCGAGTTGGTAACCATCCATGCTACGCCTGATGCTACGTACACCGGTACGAACCAAGGTTTGAATTTGGTTCAGTTTTCGCCCAGCAACCTAGTAAATCCAGGCAGCTATTTGTGGACCTTTGGCGATGGAACATCGAGCAACTTGAGCAGTCCGTTGAAGCAGTATGCGGTATCTGGAACGTATCAGGTTTGTTTGACCATTTCTGCCAATGGGTGTCAGAATACCAACTGCCAGAACCTTGAGGTGCGCGATATCACCTCAATAGGAGAGGCAAATGGCGACGGTGTTGTGTTCAGCGCCTATCCCAACCCTGTGGTGGATGCCTTTAATGTAAACATCGAATTGACTTCAGCCTCTAGGGTTGTGATGAAGGTGTTCGATATTGCAGGCAAGGAAATTGCTGCTGTAGATGCGGGCACCCTTTCTGCCGGAACAAACAGGTTGTCAATGAGTGCAGATGCATTGGGGATGGCAGAAGGAGTGTATGTAATAACCTTGTACGTAGAAGGGCAGCCGTTCAGCCTGCGCTTGGTTCGCACAAAGTAATATGTAGGTAATTTAGATTTGACGGGAGGCGAGAAATCGCCTCCCGTTTTTTTTTGCTGTGGTGCCTGTTTTGGGGCGTTGATGCACTACAGCACAGGGCGGCACCCAAACACAGGGCTACACCCAAACACAGGGCTACACCCTGTGCTTGGGTATTGCGCCCTTTCAGGGCTGGGCGGCTCGGTGCATATAGGGGGCAATTTCGCCTCGAAAACAAAACATTCCTGCATTCGTGGCTAAACCCAGGGCTACACCCTGTGCTTGGGTATTGCGCCCTTTCAGGGCTGGGCGGCTCGGTGCATATAGGGGGCAATTTCGCCATGCCTATGCTTTTTTGAAAACTATTTTAAAACTGAAATGGATGTTTTTGTCTGTTCCTTATTAAAGGGAGCCGGGTTGTTGTTGCTTCCAACCCACTTTTTGGCATTTAAATGGAGGAAAAACAAGGTGAACCTTTAATTTTAAAAATTTTAAATAGCTTATAATTAAAACAATACATATTTTTTACTCCCAAATTAACATTGTGTTGTGAATATTCTATTTAATTTTTTTTAACTTGGCGCTTCGTAAACTATCTTAAATCAAAACCACAACAATCATCTCTAATCGTTAACAAAAATGTCTATGAAGAAAGGAATTACTCTTCGACGTTGGTTCAATCGTCTTTCGCTGCTTGCAGCGTTGATGGTAGGAACCATGGCCCAGGCTCAATGTCCGACACCCTCGGCTTTGAGTTCTGCCGCAACCTGTGGTCAAGCGGCCACCCTTACGGCTTCTGGTTCAACGGGTTTGTACCGCTGGTACAATCAGCCTAGTGGCGGCTCGGTGCTTGGCACCGGCGCATCGTTTACCACGCCGGCCATGTTTGCCCAGGCTACCTATTATGTAGAGGCGGTAAACAGCTACAACAACCCCAACTGCATTAGCCCTCGGGCCGCCTTGGTGGTAACCGTAAATCCCTTGGCCATGCCAACGGGTACGGGTGCTACCGTAACCTGCGGCAGTTCGGCTACCTTGACAGCTTCGGGCTCCACCGGCTTGTTCCGTTGGTTCTCGGTGCCTACAGGGGGAACCGTTTTGGGTACAGGAGCAAGTTTTTCTCCGCCCAGCACCTTGCAAACCACAACCTATTATGTTGAGGCAACCAACAACCTGAACCCTTCGGCTACGGTTACCTTTAACTATACAGGTGGTCAGCAAAACTGGACTGTTCCAGCGGGTGTATTTAGCCTACAGGTAACCATGGAAGGCGCCGAAGGCAGCCGCAACACCAACTACAACAACCGCGGAGGTTTCGGCGGTCGTGTGGTTGCCAACTTGGCGGTAACTCCCGGTCAAACCATTGCCATTTTTGTTGGTGGCTGGCCTGGAAATGCTCAATCTTCAGGTGGTTACAACGGTGGTGGTAACCAATTCTGGGGAACCTCTTGGGGTAATTCAGGCGGTGGCGGTACCGATATTCGGATTGGAGGCACAGGCCTTAACAACAGAGTAATGGTTGCCGGTGGCGGCGGCGGCGGCGGATGGAACTGCGGTGTAGATGGTTCTCGCGGTGGTGATGGTGGTGCAGCAACAGGCGAAGATGGCTACTACTGCAGCAGTACTGGAAATACCAGCTACACTGGTCGTGGAGGTTCGCAAAGCGCTGGAGGAGCTGCCGGTGGAAACTGGTGCTGCCCGCAAGCAGGAACTGCCGGACAAGGCGGACAAGGTGATTATCGTGGTGGCGCTGGTGGTGGCGGTTGGTTTGGTGGTGGTGGTGGTAGCTACGGCGGTGGCGGTGGCGGATCCAACTATGCTGACCCCGTATTGTGTACCAATATTGCCCATACCCGCGGAACACGCCAAGGTCATGGAGTTGTTACTTTCAATTATACTTCTCCCTTCTGCACGAGCAACCGGGTTCCTGTTCTCCTAACTGTTAACCCTCTTTCTGCTCCTACAGCCAATTCCATTAATACCACTTGCGGCAGCAACATTACCGCTTCGGCTTCTGGTTCTACCGGCTGGTACCATTGGTTCGCTGCCCCAACAGGCGGCTCGCCTTTGTCAACCCAGTCCAACTACGCTATGTCGTTTGTAACTCAAACCGACACCCTATTTGTTGAAGCGGTTTCTGATCCAAACCCTTCGGGCACTCAAACCTTTACTTATACTGGGGGCCAACAAACGTGGACTGTACCTGCTGGTGTTTTTGCCGTTACTTTTGATGTTCGTGGCGCCCAAGGCGGAACGAATTCTTGGAACGATGGCGGACTTGGTGGCAAGGTTACAGGACTTTTAGCGGTAACCCCCGGTCAGGTTCTGAATATTTACGTGGGAGGTCAGCCTGGTTCAGGTGGATGTTGTATGGGTATTACCGGCCCAGCAGGTTGGAATGGTGGAGGAACAGGCTATGCTTACTACAGTGGTGACCAAGCACGCGGTGGTGGCGGAGCCTCTGATATCCGTATTGGTGGTACAACCCTGAATAACCGCGTAGTCGTTGCCGGTGGTGGTGGCGGTGCGGGTGGCCAATATTGCAATGGCAACCAAGATAAAGGTGGAGCCGGTGGCGGTTCAGGAACAGCTGGAAATGGTTTGGTTTGCAATGGTTACAATAACTGCTACTGCGGAACAGGCGGTACCCAATCTGCCGGAGGAACGAATGGTTGTGGAGGACAAACAGGTCAGTTTGGTATCGGTGGAAACGCATGGCAAGGCTGCTGCGGATATCCTTCAGGCGGCGGCGGCGGCGGCTGGTACGGTGGTGGCGGTGGCTACTACTACGGCGGTGGCGGTGGTGGATCTAGTTATGTGAGCCCAACCCTAACCAGCAATGTAACCCACACCCAAGGAGACCGTACCGGGAATGGTTTGGTTACAGTGAGCTTCATTAAAACGTATTGCTCTAGCACCCGTGTGCCAGTGGTTATCAACGTTGCTCCTTTGGCAGCTCCTGTTACCCAAGGCGACTCAGTAACCTGCGGTACTCCTGTAACCCTTACAGCCACCAGCAACACTTCGGTTTCTTGGTTCGATGCTCCAACCGGTGGCAATCTAATCGCCATTGGCCCCAGCATTTCTTTGCCTCCGGTATTGGGTTCTGATACCTTGTTTGCCGGCTCTCAATTGACCAGCAACCTAAGCGGTTCACAAACCTTCAACTTTACAGGCTCAGCTCAAACGTACACTGTCCCTGCAAACGTTACTTCTATTACTGTAGATGTACAAGGCGCTCAAGGCGGAGGATCTATTCCTAACCCTGGTAGCAACCCTGGCGGTTTGGGCGGTCGTGTTCAAACTACCCTAAGTGTAACTCCCGGTGAAATTCTTTCCATCAATGTTGGCGGAACAACCGTTAACAATACCGGTGGTTGGAACGGCGGTGGCAACGGCGCCAACAGCGGTGCCGGCGGCGGCGGCGGTTCTGATATCCGCAGCGGTGGTACTGCTCTTGCAAACCGAGTTGTTACTGCCGGTGGCGGCGGTGGCGGCGGCTGGAACTGCGGTTCTGGCATGAACGGTGGACATGGCGGTGGCCCTACCGATGCTCAAAATGGATTTGATTGCGGAAGCAACAACTACAACAATTGCACCGTTGGAGGTGGAGCTTCACCCACTACGGGTGGATTGCAGCCCAGCTGCGGATGTGGAACTGCTGGAACCGCTGGCCAAGGTGGCCAAGGTGGAACCTGCGGATGGAATAGCGGCGGCGGCGGCGGCGGCGGTCAGTTCGGTGGTGGCGGTGGTTACTACTCGGGCGGCGGCGGCGGTTCTAGCTTTGCTAGCCCAACACGTACCTCTGCAACCACTCATACTCAAGGTTTCCGCTCTGGTAATGGTCAAATTGTAATCTCATACAACGTAACCCTTATTTGTGCTAGCCCACGCGTTCCTGCCGTTATTTGGTTGGATTCTTTGCCAGCTCCTACAGCGGGTGGAGATACCGCCTTCTGCGGAAATGGCTCTGCATCTTTGACCGTAACCGGCCCTAACGGAAACTATGCATGGTACAACTCTTGGGGTGGTACCTTGGTGAACATCGGTCAAAACTGGACTACTCCAAACCTGACTCAAACCATCAATTACCATGTTAATTACAAGGTGAACGGATGTCCTTCTAAATTTGATACCGCTAAGGTTACCATCAACCGTATTCCTTATGCATACCTAACCGACCCAGGCATTTTGTGTGCCGGAAATGGCAACGTTGATTTGGGCTTTGATCCCCCATTGTTGCAAGGTAGTATGTCGTTTACCAACTTAGGTAAAACGGGTAATACGGGTCCTGACCAAGCAGCAGCCAATGCCGCTTACGGTGCAGGTATGGTTACTGTGAACGCCGGAGTACAACGATGGACTGTTCCTTACACCGGTGTTTACACCATTGAAGTTGCTGGTGCCAAAGGCGGAGGCAACCTGAACAACGCAGGTGGAAAAGGTGCCAAAATGCAAGGTAACTTCCAGTTAACCGCGGGTACTCAACTTGACATTATTGTTGGGCAAATGGGCGTTGATGCCGGTGGAAACACCTGGCAGGGCGGCGGCGGCGGCGGCGGTTCCTTCGTTTGGAATGCCAGCAACCTTAACCAACCACTTATTGTTGCCGGCGGCGGCGGCGGTGGTGGTAACAACCAGTCCAACAACAAAAAAGATGCTTGGACCAACAACGATGGCCAAACCAACGGCGAAAATGCTCCAGGTGGTACAGGTGGTAACGGCGGTGGCGCTGGTAACACCGGTAGCTGGGGCGGCGGCGGCGGCGGCGGTTTCTTGACCGACGGTGCTTCTGATGGCTCTTATGGTAAAGGCGGTAAAGCAGCCGTGAATGGTGGAAATGGCGGCCAATCCGGCGGCAGCTCTTACAATTCCGGTGGTTTCGGCGGCGGTGGCTCTGATGGCTACGACGGCGGCGGCGGCGGCGGCGGCTACTCTGGTGGTCGCGGTGGTGGCTACTCTGGTCATACCTTCCGCAATGGAGGTGGTGGTGGCTCATTCAATGCCGGTACCAACCAAATTAACCAAGCTGCTGCAAACAACAGCCATGGTTTCGTGAACATCAACTACTTTATCTCTCAACCCTCTGATACCAATGGCGTTTGGTCTGGTACTATGGTTACAGATACCGTAAATGGTATTCTAGATCCTTTGCTCGGTCAAATTGGTACCAATATGGTTTACTATACCGTTAACCTGAACGGTTGCGTACACTCTGACTCTCTATCTGTAACCGTGGTTCAAGGTCCCGATGCCTCTATTACTACGGCTTCAACTCAACTTTGCGACTACGACAACAGCATTAGCCTTGCGGCCCTCAACAGCGGTGGCAACTGGGCCGGTAACGGTGTAAGCGTAGTTGGAAACAACGTTAGCTTTGATCCAGGTTCTGTTCCTGCAGGTACCTACCAAGCTTACCACAGCTTATTGGATACTACTACCGGTTGCTTGAGCACCGACAGCGTTCAAATTGTGGTAAATCCAACCCCGAACGCTACATTGGCTCTGCCTTCTACGGTATGTTCTGCCGATGCTCCGTTTAACTTGGTTCCCGGAACTCCCGGTGGCGTATTTACAGGTACAGGCGTAACCGATACCATCAACGGGGTATTTACTCCTTCGTTGAATGTGGTTGGAACACAAACCCTGACCTATCAGGTTACCGCCAACGGTTGCTTCAATACAGCCAACACCAACGTTACTGTATTTGCTTCGCCCAATCCAACCATTTCAAATGCTCCTTTGCAACTTTGCGAAAATGCGTCCAACGTATTGCTTCAAGCTGCAACTGTAGGCGGCAACTGGTATGGCAGCGGTATGGCCAACAGCAACAGCGGTCTGTTTAACGTTCAATTGGCTGGAACAGGTACTGCCCAGGTTATCTATGTGGTTTCCAACGCAAACTGTACCAACAGCGATACCGTAAGCATCGTGGTAAATCCATTGCCTGTGGTGAACGTTACACCAAATACCATTCAACAATTGTGTTCTGGTTCCAACATTCCAATGTCGGCCACTGGAGCCATTAACTACCAATGGACCAACAATGGCAGTCCAATTAGCGGCGCCAACACGGCCAACTACACTGCGACTTCTGCCGGTAGCTACAGCGTAATTGGTACCGACGGTAATGGTTGCGTAAGCACTACGGCTCCTGTTCAAGTGAACGTATTGCCGAATCCCGTTATCTTCCAAGTTAACGCCTCTACCGTTTGTGCTGGCAACAACACGGTATTTGGCCAAAACTCTGGAATCGGGCAAGGTGGTGTAATTACCAACTACAGCTGGGATTTTGGTGACGGCAACAACGGTTCTGGTTTCTCAACCAACCACACCTACGCCAACGCCGGAACCTACACTGCTCAATTGATTGTATCTACCCCCGAGGGTTGTTCCGACACCTTGGCTCAAACCGTAACGGTAAATGCCAATCCATCGGTTGACTCTGTAATGGTTAGCGGAGCTTGTTTCCCAAGCGCTGCCAGCTTCCAAGCTTTTGTTAGCGGAACCCCAATGGGTACCTACACTTGGAACTTTGGCAACGGCATCAACGGAAACGGAGTGATTGCCCAGCACCAGTATTCAACCCCAGGTGTGAAATACTACACCTTGAATGCGGTGGGTCAAAACGGCTGCTCTACTACCTACAACGGAACCGTAACGGTTGATGAAGTGCCTACAGCTGCTTTCCTAAGCCAGCGTGGTTGCACCAACACTCCGATCAACGTAACCGATGTTTCAACAGGCAACATTTCAACATGGAGCTGGAACTACGGACAAGGAACAACAACAGGTCAAACTCCAAGCATTAGCTTTGCGCAGGCTGGTGTATATCCTGTAACCTTAACCGTAACGACTCCTGCTGGTTGCAGCAACAGCACAACTCAAATGGTAACCATTGCTCCTTCTCCAAGTGCATTGTACAACTGGGCTAACCAAGGCTTGAACTTAATTCAGTTCGCTCCTCAGACTCCTGTTGTAGGTGCAACCTATTTGTGGAACTTAGGCGATGGAACTACCACAACGGTGTTGAGCCCCTTGCATCAGTACAACCTACCTGGCAACTATCAGGTTTGCTTGACCATGGATGTGGACGGTTGCAGCAGCACCGAGTGTCAGGTTATCGAGGCCCGCGACATTACTTCGTTCGACGGCAACCAAGCCAACGAATTCGGTTTGAGCGTGTACCCGAACCCATTCCAGTCTCAGTTCTTCGTAGGTATGATGCTGAAAGAATCGACTGAGGTTAAAGCGACGTTGCGCGATTTGACTGGCAAGCAGTTGGCAGCCTACACCTTCGGTGTGGTTCCTGCCGGCAGCCACAATCTGCCTGTATCGACCGCCGCATTGCAGTTGTCAACTGGAGTGTATGTACTTGAAATGAACCTGAACGGCGCGGTGTACTCTACCCGCATCATCCGGGAATAATTCTAAAAATCCAATTGAAAGGGTCCGGACACTTCGGTGTTCGGGCCCTTTTTTTTGTGGCGGCTGCGGGCTTTCACCGGTAGTCCTTGGTGCTTGCCCAAGGGCCCAGCGGGCTTGCGGTGGCTCCTAAAGTCGCCTCCGCGCCGCGCGGGCCCTAGGGCCAGCTCCTTCGGGCTACCCTGGTTCAATCCCTGCCGCGGGCCGCTCAGGGCATTGCTGTTGTTGTAAAACCATTTTTAGCTGTGAGGCGCTGCGCCAGGGATTGCAGCGGCAGGCGGCGAAGCCGGCAAAACAAGCGGCAGGCAGCCGGGGCGGGCGACCTTGTGGAGCCACGCCGCGGCCCTGCTGCTTTTTGCCGGCTAGCCGACTACAGCGGAAAGCCCGTTAGGCGCCCCAAAAAAGAACCATTACGAAGCCTTGTTTGCCTCGTTTTTGTACCAGCGCAAGGCCAGCATTTCGAAGCCGGTGTACACCATATAGCAAAGGAAAAAAAGAAGTACAAAGCTCATGGTGATGCCTTCGCTGCTGATGTAAAACATAAGGCCTAAAAAGGCTAGGTAAGCCAGCATTTTAAAGGCCATGGCCATCATAAAATTCATTTGAAAGCGACTGGGGTTTGCGCTGATTGACCTTAAGAGCAACTGATGGCTAATGCCTGTAATTAAATAGAAAGCGGGAATAATCAAGAAATTTTCATCGACCAAGCTCATGCCCGAAGCTTTGCGAAAAGCGATGTAGGCGGCGCTAAGGCCTAAGGAAATCAAAGAAAGTACAAGGAAGTATTTGTTGCCGTTGTTTTTCATGGTTTGCTTAATTTTTTTGCCACATAGGCAATGGAAAGCAGTACAAAGATAAGAATGCAAATGGGCGATGCGATGTTGGTTTTGTAACGCTCATCAAGGTAATGGCCCAGAAAAGCTCCTAGGGCAATAAAACCGAGCATTTGCATTCCTAGGCCCGAATAGATTAGGGCCTGTTTCAGGGCTGTTTTTTTTTGGTTATTCACCCGATTTTGATTCAAGCATGGTGCATTGCCCCTGAAATTGGGCACCGTTTTCAATGCTGAGCAGGGAGGTGCTTAGATTTCCCTTTAGAAGAGCGCTGCTTCGCAGGGTACAGCTGTTTTGGGCCAGAACGTCGCCAAAGATCTTTCCCAGCAATTCTAGGTGTTGGCAAACGATGTTGCCCTGAATTTCTGCGTTTTTTCCAATAACCAACCTAGCTGAGCAATGGATGTTTCCCTCTACTTTTCCGTCGATTCTTAAACTTTCGTTGGCTTCAACTTGGCCATGAATACGGGTCGATTCGTTGATAAGGTTTGGCGAATCGGGGCTTATGGAACTTCTTTTAAGCATGTGGGGCGTTATTTGTAGTTCTCTTTGGTCCAGAGTCGGAAGGCGGGAACATCTTGTTCTTTGAACAGCAAACCCAAATTTGGAATGGATGTAGGGAGTAGAATGAGCTCTTTTTTGCCAAATGCTTCGCGAATGGCGGGGTCTTTTTCGGCGGCCTGAACATAATTCATCGCGTCTTTGGCGTCGTTGAATTTACGAAGGGTGAGCAGTTGTGTTTTTTTGCCTAGAACGGTGTTTGAGATGGTCAGGTTTTTGCTTTTGAAAGCCAGGGCATTGAAGTTGCTAATGGCTGTTTTAAGGGGTTCGGGGTTGAAACCGGCATCGTCAATGATGGCAACCACCATATGCTGCAGGTTGTCGCGGTAGGTGTAGGGTAGTGGTTTGTCGGTTTTAGCGGCGGTATCGGCGGGAAGGGTGTCTGCTTTTTCCGCGGCTGGGGCTTTAACGCCGAGCATGCTGAGCATTCGTTCGGCTGTTTCGGCCGATTCTGTTTTAGGGTGTTTGCTTATAATTCCTTTCAGTGCTTCGATGAATGCGGGGTTGTTGGCCGTGTCGCGAAGGGCTAAGACTTCGAGCAGGTCGAACCTATGCAGCATTGGGCTTTCTTTGAGTTGGCTTTGAGCGGAACGAACGGTTTTTAGGCAGGCCTGCATATTGGCAGCGGTGTAAAATTGGTAGGCTTCGCGGTATAGGGGCTGGGCCTTGTTTGCTTCTTCTTCTAAGCGTGCCAGGTAATTGGGGTCGGTAAGCAGTTGGGCATACTGGCTGCTTGGATATTCGGTAACAATGCGTTTTTTAATGTTATCGGCCTCGGCTTTTTGGTTGCCGCTAAGCAGGTTTAAATACCATTGATATAAGGCTAAAGGGTAGTGTCGGCTGGGGTTAAATCGGGTATCAAGTTCCTTGTAGGTAAGAATAGAGCGTTGGTTGTCGGCCAGTTTTTCTTTGTACACCTGGGCCAAGGCAAACAGGGCATCTTCGATGAGCAGCAAGGAGTTTTTTTTAGCCGAATCAGAAAGGGGAAGTTCGTTCAGGTAGGTTTCTGGATTGTAGCGTTGGGCCAAAAGGTTGTTGGCGGTGTCGATGCCCTCATTTCCGGGTGCCGAAGCCCCACCGCGGTAGCGCCTCCAATGATCGACCAGCGGTCGGTTTCCCCAAACTTTTTTAAATTCTTCGGCTCCCATGAGTTTAGCCTGAGGGTTTGTAAAGTACCAAGCACCTGTGGGTCCGTCGTTTCCAACAGCTTGGTCGCCTTCTTCTTTTTTCTTTTTTGCTTCTTCGTCGTCGAGTTGCAGTTGTTCTACATAGTTTTCGGCCCATTTTTGCCGTTCTTTATCGGGCAATCCGGCTAATTTTAACAGGGAGTCTTGAAGATGAATTGTTTTTAAATGTTGAACGGCTTCGGCTAGGTTGTCGCGCAAACGAACCACATCTTCGTACCGAGGGTGTTCTTTGTTTAGATTGGCGGCACAGGAATCGTAGTATGCTTGAGCTTCGGTGTAGTTGGGGAGATCCAATGATAGGTCGGCCAATTTTAGGTAGGCTGATGATTTTTGATCGGAGTTGTCGGTAGAGGCTGCAATGGATTTTTTAAGGTGATCTATGGCTTGAACCCGCTTGTCTTCTTTTAAATCAAGAATGGCAAGGGCATAATAAATCTGATCTCGGTACTCGATGTTTTTATCGTCCTTGAGCATTTTGGCAAACATCTTTCGGAGCGTTTCCGCGTTTTTGTTTCCGGCGTTGTTGGCCATGCGAATTTGAGCCTGAAACTCCATGGCATATTCTGGTTTGGTTTTCAGGCAGGCTTCAAAAGCCTTGTATGCGGCATCTTGGTCTTTTGAAGCCTCGTGCAATTGCCCTAGGATAAATTGGTATCTTGACAGGTACGGCTTTCGTTTTTCCAATTTAATGGCATCGGTAAGCAGGTCAATGGCTTCGGGGTAGCGGTTTTGCAGAATAAAATATTCGGTCTGGGCGGCATAAAAGTCGCTGGCCTGTTGGTTGTCGAGCACTTCTTTGTTCACGGCCCGAATGGCAGCTCTGGATTGGGCAAATTCTTTTTGTTGGTTGTACAGGCGAATCAGCCAAATTTTTGAAGTATTGCAGCTTTTTTCTGATTCTGTTTCTGCGGCAGAATAGGTAAATTGGCCGGCCGCAAGAAAGTACTCTTTTTTGTAAAAATTGCCTATGGCCATGATGCGGTAGCAATCGTCAATCCATGAATTGCATTGCTTACCATTGATAAGCATACTGTGTTTTTTAATCATCAGCCCCCCTTTTTCAATGGCCTTTTCGGCGTAGGTGTTTATGGGGGTCCATTGGTCTTCGCGCCCTTCTGGGAAAACCGGAAGGATTAGAGCATAATTGTCTTTTCGGTCTTTCAGAATGGCCTGATAGCCCTCCTTCAGTGCTTCGTTTCCATTGAAATAGCCGTTGTATCGGGTGTTTAAGCGGTGCCAAAATCGGCTTAGTTTCGTGTCCTTTCTAACCGAACATGCGCTGAGGAAAATCAGCAAGAAAACCACACTTTTTTGCGCAATCTGTTTCATCGGTTTGCAGGTTCACAGCCTTGTTCTATGGCTCGGTTGCTAAACTCTGACCAAGATAATTTGGGCGTTTGGGGCAAGGCCTCGTAGGTATCTTGGCAAATTACGGTTTTGGGTAAATCGCCGCTATGATTTGTACAATCGATGCAATCGGGCGGGGCGCAAGAGAGCAAGCACACCAAAGCAGAAACTGCAAGGGCAAATAAAAAGCGTCTGTTCAGCATAACAGGCTAAGAAGCAACTGTTTTAATGCTGAACAATAAGGCGGCCGTTTCCTAGGGAGTTGTTTCCACGAACAATGGACCACAAATACAATCCAGAATGGACCCCATCAAGCGGTACCTGAACCTGTTCTTGTTCTTTTTTCAAGGGCTGCAACATCAACGTTTTACCGCTCAGGTCAAAAATACGTAAGCTTTCCATGCCCTGAAGATTCAACCCCGAGGTATTGAAAAGCACAAATTCGTTGGCTGGAATTGGGCCGAATGGAACCGTGTTTTTTGTGGGTTGATTTTGAATGGAGGTGCCGCCGCTTACATCAAAATTCAGGGTAACATGAGCAGAATCGTTGGGGTTTGATGCATCAAAAAACACATAGCGGATGGTCCACAATCCGTTGGCGCCGCCTGGGAAAAAGTAGGAATAAAAAGACTCGTCGGTTGCCGCCCCCGCAATATCAACGGTATCGGTAGCTTGATTCGCTACAGGTGCATAGCACTGAATGGACCAGCAAAATTGATTTTGAGAGCCGTTCGGAACATTGATTACCTGTCTTTTCACCAAAACCGGTTTGGTTAGAGAGGTTTCATTGGACACTTTCCCTTGCCATTTCAAGGGTTCATCGTTCGGAAAGTACAGGCTTGCACTGCCCGTAATGGTAACGGTATTGTTGGTGACATCTACCCCGTTTTTATCGGAAATGGTAAAAGACTGAGCGAAACTTATGCTTGCCAAAGACAAGGCAACAAGGGAAAACAAATTTTTCATGCGTTGTTGGGTTAAATCTAACAGGCTTCAAAGGTAATGAAAACCGATGTAGCTGGCAAGTTGGTCGAAGTCTTGTTGGGCCATCGCTTCAAAACCAATGCGGGTGCTTGCTTGAACCCTTTTTAGGTTTTTATGTAAGGTTTTTTAATGATTTCGTGGGTTTTTGGCAATGGACGGCTGAATTAAAGCCACTACCTTTGTGCAAAATCCTGTGTATGCGTATTCTATCTGCTTTTCTTTTGAGTTTGATGTTGTTGCCCGCTGCGGCACAATCTAGCTTATCTTCCAATGGAGCTCAAAAATCTACCCCTGAGGTAAAATTTGTAACCGTTCATTATTTGGTGCGTCCGCCCCTAGCCATGAAGTCTGAGGTGAGCGGAGCTTCCATGCCCAAAGGATTGGAAGTGGATATTTTCATGCAGTTTGTTAATTGGATGAAAGAAACCAAAAATATTGCCTTAAAACCAACTTGGAAAGCCCAAACCGAATTCGATGTTTTTTATAAGTCTGTTCGCGAGGGCGATGCCCTAACTTTGGGCTTTGGAAATGCAACCATTACCGAACGCCGCAAGCAGGAAGTTGCTTTTTCTCCAGCCTACTTGAACAACGTAAGCGTTTTTATTACCGACGGGTCGGTTCCAACCATTTTTACCGATGCTCAAATCGTAGAATCCCTAAAAGGTCTAAATGGAGTGTCTTCCGCCGGGTCAACCCATGCCGGGTATATGGCCGATTTAAAGCGGGCGCTACTTACTGGAATGACATTGGAATTCGTGGGCGATCAAAACAACATACCTCGTAAAATTTTAGCCAAACCCGGATATTGCGGTTACGTTGACATTATTACGTATTGGAACTTTATCAAAGAAACCAAAGGCTATTTGAAAATCCACAGGCATTTAAATAAAGACCATGAATCCATTGGTTTTATGATGCCCAAAAGCGGCGAATTGGAGGCCTATTTGAATGAGTTTTTTGAATCTGGCTTCGGTTTTACTGCCACCAAGAAATACCGTGAAATTCTTGAAACGTATTTGGGTTACGAGATTATTTCTACGGTCGAGGTGAATTGATGGGCTTGGATTACCATTAAGCCCCCCGGCTACAAACATTCGTGCATTCCTGCCAAACTAAACTCCGTAGGCCCACCTCCGTTTCGGTTTTAGACCTTGCTTGATTTTGAATATCAAACCCAACTTATTATTTTTGCATAGCTATGAAGCGAAGGATTTTAGCCACGGTTTTGCTCTTTTTGTTCTGCCTAACCAATGTGGGGGTGGTGGTGGGAGCCCATACCTGCCTTAAATCCAATCGAACGGACTTTTCTTTGTTTCCAGGTGCTCATTCCGGGGGTTGTTGTGAACGTGTGGAATCTTTTTCTTTACGCAAAACCGAGGGTTGTGTTGAGGTTCTAAACCCTTCTTCCGAATCTTCGCATGGCTGTTCCCGCTCCTCTAAATTGACTCGGCAATCGAAGAATTGTTGCAGCTCTGTTCCAGGTGTCGAGGTTTCTAAGAACATGCATTGCCCCTCAGAGCAAAATGCTCGGTCGCAAGCTGTTGGAATTGAATGTGGCTTGCTCAAAACAAGCGTTGGTATTTCTGTCTGCACAGCTGAGTCATGTTGCCGGCTTGATCAAGTCGCCCTACTCGATTTGCATGTGCGCACCCTTCCCGAAAAATTGTCTGGTCAAACCTTAGTGCTTTCCATGCCTCCGTGCATTCGGATTGTTGGCTCTGGTTTTTTTGTTTCTTCGAATTACGCTGGCTCGCTTGGAAAGGATTTTTCCTTGCCAAATGCGTGCACAGCCCCTCGCCTGCAGGTTTGGCGCTTATGAAAATGGAAAGTGATTTTCGGGGCTAGTCCCATGTTTTTCCTTCATCCATTTTTAGTTTAAAACCATGACAAATTTTAATTTAATTTGGCGATTAAGCCTATTTTTTATCTCTTGTGTAGCGGCAAATGCCCAAACCTTTCAAGGTAGGGTGAGCGATTCTTTAGACCGCCCCTTGCCTTCGGCCCGCGTGGTTTGGCTGCTTAGCCAAGGAGGAATAGGTGGGGGGCACTACACCGACAGCTTAGGTCGCTTTTCGTTTAATCTAAAAAGCCAACCTGAATCGGTTAAAGCCGTTGTGTCGGCCCCCAATTATTTTGCTGACACCATCTTGCTGCAATCCGGCATACCCTATCCTATTCAGTTGCGTGCAAAAACACTGAATGCCTATGAGTTGGTGGTGGAATCGTTTTCTACATCGCTGTACACAGCCAAACCCCAGTTTATTGAAAACATAGGTTCCAAAGAATTGAGGCGGGCTGCTTGTTGCAATTTATCGGAATCGTTCGAAACCAATGCCACCGTTGATGTAGGCTTTACCGATGCAATTACGGGTGCCAAAACCATTCAGTTGTTGGGCCTTGATGGGCGTTATGTTTCCATTACATCTGAACAATTTCCCTCCATTCGAGGCCTTGCCTCGTCCTATGGCATTGGATACATTCCTGGCCCATGGATGGAATCGATTCAAATTTCAAAAGGGTCGGGTTCCGTGGTGAATGGCTTTGAGTCTATGGCCGGGCAAATCAATGTGGAGCTTAAAAAGCCTGAAACCGCCGATCGGTTTTACCTGAATGGGTTTTTGAATCACCTGGGTCGGGTCGAAATGACCGTGCAGCATGCCGAACGGCTTAACCCTCGCTGGTCGGTACTTACTTTAGCACACGGCGATTATTTTGAAACCATCACCGACCGTAACGTAGATGGTTTTTTAGACATTCCCTTTAAGAAATCGGTAAGCGGTATGCACCGCTGGAAATTTCAAGGCAAGCGCATGGAATCTCAAGTTGGAGTTAAGGTGTTGGCCGAGGACCGGAAAGGGGGTACGCTGTCTGCCTTTCAGCAGCCATCTCTGGGGCCTGTATTTATGGCTGCTGCCTCAACTCTGCGGGCCGAGGGATATGGAAAAACCGGTTTTTTCTTTGCTGGCAAACCCTACCAATCCTTGGGTTTGATGTACTCGGGCACCTTTCATGACCAGCGTGGGCCCATCGCAGGGCGCTATTATTTAGGCCAGGAATACAGCGGATATTTTAATTTGGTTTTTCAATCGCGCATTGTCAACGACAATCATACGTTCAAAGCAGGCTCGTCGATGCTGTACGATCAGGTAGAAGAGGGGCTAGATTCGCTCGTTTTCTCTCGGACCGAGGCTGTCCCCGGGGTTTTTCTGGAGTACACCTGGAAGCCGCTAAGTTCCCTTCAAGTGGTAACGGGTGGGCGCCTTGACGCGCACAACTTGTTTGGCTTGGTTGCCCAACCGCGCTTTCATCTGCGCTGGGAACCCAAATGCGGTTATGTATTTCGGCTGAGCGGAAGCCGCGGTTTTCGCAGTCCCAACCCCTTTGCAGACCGTATGGGCATGTTGATGACCAGCCGAAGCATTTCGGTTGATATTCCAGAATGGAGGCCTGAATTAACCTGGACTTATGGTGGTGGTTTTCAGTGGGTGCGCACCCTTTTCGGGCGCGATGCTCAATTCACATTGGATTTCTTTGAAACGCGGTTTGAGCGGCAATTTGTGGCCGACCGGGAACAAAGTGGGCAACTTCGCATGTATTATGTTGAGGGAAGGGGCTATTCACGGGTGGCACAGGCCAATGCGTCGTTTTTTCCATTGGAACGGTTTGAGCTGAGGCTGGGCTGGAAATGGCAGGACGTGCAGGCAGAATTTCAAGGTCAAATGTTGAGTATGCCGCTGATGTCGGACCACCGAGGTGTATTTACAGCGGGATATAACTGGAAAAAGGCGGGATTTACAGTAGATGCAACGGTGCAATTGATGGGTCCTGGCCGTTATCCAACTGTTGTTGATCCGGGATTATCTGAGCCTAGACCGTTAAAAACACCTTGGTTTGGAATTGTATTGCTTCAAATGACAAAGCTCTTTGGACCGGTTGATTTGTATGCCGGGGTGGAAAATCTGCTGGATTACCGGCAAGAAAACCCATTGGTTGATCCAGGGAATCCAAATGGCAACAATTTTGATGCTTCGTTGGTGTACGCGCCGATTTTTGGCCGCACATTCTACATTGGAATTCACCTGACGCCGTTTAAATAGGTTTGCGCCCTTTGATAGGGCTGCACCCTATCCTAGCGTATTGCGCCCTTTGATAGGGCTGCACCCTATCCTAACATATTGCGCCCTTTCAGGGCTTTGCGGCTTGGAGGAATTTGTTTTAGTTGATGGTTGTTGGACAGGGATGGGAGCGGTTTGGCGTAAAGTTACGACGATTAGAGTCGCAATCTGTCTGTTTAACAGAAAGGACCCCCATGGGCTGGTCAAATTTATTCTTGATTGTTGCTGCGACAAAAAATTTGAAGTACGTTATAATTTCCTTCCTCCAACGTAATCAACCTTCTTTGTTTTCCGCCTCAACAACCTATTTCAAAAAGGGTATATCGCCACTACACCCCGTCTCAATCCCTATATTCCCGCCTCAAGACTTCAGCAAAGTTACCTTTGTTATTGCCAAGAAGCACCTTTGAGACCCCCGAGTAAACCTTGGATTTCCTTGCGGAAATCTTTTGACTTACCCATCACACTTCACTCCAAATGAACCCTAAGTGTTCTTCGCCACCCCAAATACGTGACGAAGCAAATTCATTCAAAAAATTGTTTCACTAGTGAGCTTCAAAATTACGAAGGGCGTATAGACTTGTCAAGTGAAATTTTCATTTTTTTGATTTTTTTTAGAAATGGGCTGTATGGTTTTGGACTGGCATTGTTTGTGAGGATTGCGGGAGGGATTGAACCAGGTGGCCCGCAAGGGTGTCAAGCCCCGGCCCCGCGTGGGGCGGAGGCGACTTCAGGAGCCACCGCAACCCCGCTGGGGCCGAGGCTTACAACCGCGGACCACTGGTGAAAGCCCGTTTACCCGCCCCCCCAAAAAAACCATGTTGTTCAGAGGCAAATTTTAATTTCAAGTGGATTTGTGTACTTTCAAATTCCATGAAAACGGCTGTTGACCATTCTGTGCTGTTGCGAAAGTGGATTGCCGAGGGCGAGCATGCTCGGCAGGATTTTAAGTTTTTGGTGTCGGATGCCCGAAAAATAGCTCGGACCTTGTGCGCTTTTGCAAATGCTGATGGGGGGCGGCTATTGGTTGGAGTAAAAGACAATGGCAGCATTTCGGGCATTCGTTCGGAGGAAGAGTTTTACATGTTGCAGACCGCATCGCAGTTGTTTACTAAGCCCCGCGTTCCTTTTACAACCGAAGTGCTTGTGTCGGCCGGAAAACAAGTGCTTTGTGTTCAGGTCGAGTCCTCGGTGCAACGGCCGCATTTGTTCCGAAACGAAGCCGAAGAGTGGCTGCCGTATTTCAGATTGGGCGACCGTGACGTACGGGCCGATGCTGTTGTGCTGCGAAATTGGGAATTGGACTTGCAGCCCCGGGGCAACGTGCGCCCTTTTGGTGCAGCCGAGGCGAGGCTCTTGGAGTTTTTGCAAACCCATCCTTACATCACCCTTTCTAAAACCAAGCGGGTAACCGGATTGAGGTACCCCGCTGCGGTTGAACTGTTAGCAACCCTTTTGCGTTGGAATTTAGTGCAAGTAATTCCAAATTTAGAAGGTCTGGCTTACCGCTTAAAACCAAATTAACCTTAAAATTCAATCCTTGTTTTGCAACTCCGAAGGGGGAATGTATCTTTAGACCTTTAAAATCAAAAAACAACATGAGCGTACTGGTATCTAAGGCATCTAAAATTATTGTTCAAGGTTTTACAGGCAATGAGGGGACTTTTCATGCTTCTCAAATGATTGAATACGGAACGCAGGTAGTGGGAGGCGTTACTCCAGGAAAAGGAGGAAGCATGCATTTAGACCGCCCTGTTTTTAATACAGTGGCCGATGCTGTTGTTCAGACCGGGGCCCATGTGTCCATTATTTTTGTGCCGCCCGCTTTTGCTGCTGATGCCATTATGGAAGCGGCTGACGCAGGGGTGTCGGTCATTGTGTGCATAACGGAAGGGATTCCTACCTCAGACATGATTCAGGTAAAGGCCTATTTATCTGAAAAATCCTGTAGGCTTATTGGGCCAAACTGCCCGGGGGTTATTACAGCCGAAGAGGCAAAAGTGGGTATAATGCCTGGTTTTGTATTTAAAAAAGGCAACATTGGAATTGTATCAAAAAGCGGCACCTTGACGTATGAGGCAGCCGACCAGGTTGTAAAGGCTGGGTTGGGTATAACCACTGCGATTGGAATTGGGGGCGACCCTATTATTGGAACTACTACCCGCGAGGCCGTTGAATTGTTGATGAACGACCCTGAGACCCATGGAATTATTATGATAGGCGAAATTGGCGGTGGAATGGAGGCCGAAGCCGCACGCTGGATCAAAGAGCATGGAACGAAGCCGGTGGTTGGATTTATTGCTGGTCAAACGGCTCCTGCAGGGCGCAGAATGGGGCATGCCGGTGCCATTGTTGGCGGAGCTGATGACACAGCCGCTGCAAAAATAGCCATAATGGAAGCCTGCGGAATCCATGTTGTTCATTCGCCCGCAAGTATTGGCGCCAAAATGGCCGAAGTTCTTCAACCCGTTTCACTTTAACTTTTAATTTAGAATCAAATGAGGTATTTTTTATCCTTAGTCCTTGCATTATGTATTGGATTTAGCTCTACAGCCCAACAGGTACACCCCGATTATTGGGACGGACAAGTGTACGTTAAATTAAATTCGTACCGAGATTTAGGTGGGTTTTCAGAAGAGGTTAATTTGAAAGAGACCGATTTTATCACCGAATTGGCTGCTGAATTTGGAATTTACCGGTTGAGAAAGCCTTTTTACAGGGCTACAAGCACGGAGGTTTCTCATATTTATCAGCTGTATTTTACCGAGTCGGCCAAGGTAAAGGGATTGATTCAAAAGCTGCAGAGGCATGGATTTGTAGCGTATGCCGAGCAGGTTCCTATACTACGACCCACCTTGACGCCCAACGACATTGGCCCTCAATCGGGTACCAATAGCCAATGGTTTTTGTATCAGATTTCAGCCTTAACCGCTTGGGATATTTCAACGGGCTCAAGCAACATTAAAGTGGCTATTGTTGACGATGCGGTTAAAATCAACCACCCCGATTTGGCTCCGGTTATTTGGATCAATCCGGGTGAAATTGCCAACGATGGCATTGACAACGACGGCAATGGCTACATTGATGATGTGAACGGATTTGATGTTGCCGACAACGACAACAATCCAATGCCACCAACTTCAAGCTTTAGCCATGGAACCCACGTTGCGGGTTGTGCCGGTGCCGCCACCAACAATGGAGTTGGCGTCGCCTCTATTGGTTTTGGAATTCGATTGATTCCCGTAAAATCTACCGACCAAGCTCAATATGTTACCGATGGGTACTCTGGGGTGGTGTATGCTGCCGATGCAGGAGCCGATGTGATTAACATGTCTTGGGGCGGAAGTGGCGGAGGCCAAACTGGGCAGAACATCATTAATTATGCCCGGAATAAGGGCTGTGTGCCCGTGGCAGCTGCCGGAAACAACAACAGCACCTCCATTTTTTATCCAGCTGGATATATCGGCGTGATTACCGTTGCCGCCACAACCACCGGCGATGCCCGGGCTTCGTTTTCCAATTACGGTTCTTGGATTAAAATTTCGGCCCCAGGCACCAGCATTCGTTCTACCTACATAGGTAGCAGCGGTTCTACCATAACGGACACCTACGGAAGTTTGCAAGGAACTTCTATGGCCTCTCCCATCGTAGCTGGCCTCTGCGGTTTGATGTTAAGTCTAAACCCGAATTTAACACAACAGCAAATTGAGAACTGCTTGTACTCAACGGCCGACCCGGTTACCACAAACTCAGGTCAAATGGGAGCCGGTCGAATTGATGCCACGGCAGCCATGCAATGCGTGGCCAGCAGCATGAATACCGCTCCAATTTCCAATATCGGCTCAGATGTTCAGCAAATTTGCCCAGGCAGCAGCATTCAGTATTATGGAAGCAGCAGCAGCGGGGTTGCGAATACCTATTCTTGGTCTTTCCCTGGCGGGGTTCCCTCGACCTCAACAGCCCAGAATCCTATCGTAACCTATGCCAATCCAGGCAGCTACAACGTTACCTTAATTACCAGCAACAATTTTGGAACAGATACACTTATTACAACCAATTATATTGCCGTGGGCAACAATGCCCTAGAAGTCATTTTTAAAGAAGATTGGGAGGCCAACAGCCCCACTATGGCTTCTTGGGGCGTTTCAAATCCCGACAACGGAAATACCTGGAGCCTTTTCACCACAGGCGGCAATTTGTCTGGGTCTAGGTCCATCGGAATGCGGTTTTTTACCTATCAAAATGCCTTAGGTCAAAGGGATTATTTGTTGTCTCCAAAATTGGATTTCAGCAACAATACCAATATTGAAATGACCTTTTCGCACGCCCACCGAAGGTACTCTCAAAATGAAACGGACTCTCTAATCATTAAGGTAACCACCGACGGAGGAAATACCTGGGTAGAGATTTTTGCCGAAGGAGAATCCGGGCAAGGGACTTTTGCCACAAATTCAATTACAACCAACGAGTTTATTCCAAGCACTTCTACCGATTGGTGTTTTGGTGGAAATATCGGAGCGAGCTGCTTTACCCTAGATTTAAGTGCCTTTGACGGAGCCGATAGTGCCTACATTATGTTTGAAAGCGTGAATGCCTATGGAAACAATTTGTTTTTAGATGATATTTCGGTTCGGGGTGTTTGTGGCGCCCCGCCAACCAGCGTGGTTGCCGCATTTACCGCTTCGAATACCACTATATGCCAAGGCGACCTGGTTAACTTTACCGATGCAAGTCAAAATGCCACATCTTGGGCGTGGAGTTTTCAAGGGGGAACACCAGCAACCTCAACCCAACAAAATCCAAGCGTTCAGTATTTAAACGCGGGAAATTTCACGGTCAGTTTAACCGCCACTGGAAACCAAGGATCAGATTCTGAAGTGCAAGCGGGCTTGATTACGGTTAATTCAACCCCCTCGGCAAGCATCAGCCTAAATGGTTCGGTTTTGCAAGCGGTTCCAACCGGTATGACTTACCAATGGTTTTTGAATGGCGTGGCTATTCCTGGTGCAACTTCAGGCAACTTTACTCCCACACAAAATGGTGCTTACACGGTTCAAGTTACCAACGGCGATGGCTGTACATCTACCTCTGCGGCCTTTAATTTTGTAAGCAGCATAGACGAAGTTTCCGTTCAGGCTTTGATTTATCCCAACCCTGCATCAAATTTTGTTTGGGTTAAACTCAAAAACAAACCTTCAGGTAGTATGCTTGTGGAATTATTGGATGTGTCGGGCCGAAAAGTTTGGCAACGGTTGGGCTTGGCAGAACAAGAATTAATGGTTCCGCTTTCCAATTTGGCCGACGGCACCTATACCCTGCGGTTGCAAACAGATCAAGGGACTTTGATTCATCGAATTCAAATTTTAAATTAAAATTCAAACCCGCTTCGGCGGGTTTTTTTCTATAACCTATGCGTTTAGTCGTTTTTTCCTTTTTGATATTGGGTTTGGTTTGGTCTTGCAAATCCAATAAATCGGCCGCTTTTAGTGAACTTGAAGCGTTTAACATTAGTGAGGGAGCCGCTTCAAATACAACTCAAGTTGTTGTACCCAGCGCAAAGCGCTTAATTGATTTGAAGCATTTGGATTTGAGCATTGAGCCCAATTGGGAACAAAGAACAATTGAGGGTAAGGCTCGGTATTCCGCCAAAATGGGGCCGCGGGGTGGAAATCGTATTTTGCTGAACGCTAAGGGCATGCTCATTCGCCGGGTTCTCCTTTTTCAAGGGCCCGACACCCTAGATTTGGAGTTTCAATACAATTCCTATTACTTAGAAATCCAGTTACTTCGAATGTATCATGGCGGAGAAGACCTTCATTTTCAAGTAGATTATTTGGCTAGGCCGCATGCCCTTGCCGAACATTGTCCCGAATTGGATCCCTATGAACGGGGATTTTATTTTATCAATCCCAACGAATACACCTCGACCAAACCAAAGCAATGCTGGACTCAGAACGAACCTGAAGCGGCCTCTATTTGGTTCCCCACATTTGATGTTCCAAATCAGCAAATCACACACAGCTTAAAGGCCTTAATTCCTACTGGCATGCTGAGTTTATCTAATGGCATTCAAAAACCCAACCGCCCGGGGCCGGTTGCGGGTACCGAATGGCACCATTGGGAAATGAACATGCCCCATGCCCCTTACCTGGTTATGTTTGCCGCAGGCCCATTTGCCGTTGTTAAAGACCAGTGGGGAGGAATTCCAGTTCACTATTATACCGATTCTGCCTACGCAGACCAAAGCCGGCATATTTTTCGGAAAACCCTTGAAATGTTGGACTTTTTTAGCCAACGTTTAAAAACACCCTATCCCTGGCCCAAATACCACCAAGTTTGTGTGCACGATTTTACCTCGGGGGCTATGGAAAACACCACGGCTGTAGTGTTTGGAGAGTTCGTGCAAAAAGATTCCTCTGAAATGGAGGCACTGGGAAACGAATTGATTGTAGCGCATGAAATGTTTCACCACTGGTTCGGTGACCTGCTAACCTGCGAATCTTGGGCAAACCTTCCACTCAACGAATCGTTCGCGAACTATTCTGAGTATTTATGGTTGGAACATGCGTATGGAAAAGCTGCGGCAGACCAGCAGCATTACGAAGACGCTCAAGGTTATTTTTGGGAAACCTACAACTACGGAGGCAACAAAATTGAACCCCTGATTCGCTATGCCAATGATTCGCCCCACGATATGTTTGATAGTCATTCTTACAATAAGGGGGGCCGCATTCTTCATATGCTGCGAAGGGAACTTGGAGATTCACTTTTTTTTGAAGGCCTCCGCGTTTACCTGCACGAAAACAAGCACCGTGCTGTAGAGGTGCACGATTTGCGGCTGGCTCTTGAAAAGGTGAGCGGCATGGATTTAATGATTTTTTTCAATCAGTGGTTTTTGACCAAGGGGCATCCTCAAATCAATGTAAGTTACAGTTGGGATTCAGATTCAAAGCTATTAACCTTGGCACTTAAACAAGAACAAATCGCCCTGGGGCGCAGTACTGCCCTGTTTAAATTGGATTTAACCACCGCGATTTACCTTAAAGATACGACCTTGTTTATTCCTTGGACCACCTACAGCCAGGCCGACACCTTTCAATTTAAATTACCCGATTATCCCTTGGCCGTTGATTGGGATTATGGCCGCTACACCCTAGCCGAGACAATCGAAAATACCCCATTGGAGTGGACCTCTTATCTGTTTAGACATAGTCCTGATTTTTTGGTGAAAATGAGCATGTTGCAGCATGCCATTGATACCTATGGGGGCGAACCTGCTTTCGATGAATTGCTTTTGGAGGCAAGTCAAGCTGAATTTGAAGGTGTTCGTGTCATCGCCCTTGAAGCACTTCAGCGAATTTCAACGCCATGGCGCACCCAGCGGCTCAAGGCCCTGGTTTTTCAGGATCTCAGCGATAAGGTTCGCTTAACCGCAGCCCAAATACTTCAAGACACCTTGGATACCTTAGAAAAAACTCTGTTTGCCCGGCGAATTTTCAACGAAGATCCCTCTTTAATTATGAAAGCATTTGCGGTTGGCCTTGACCCTTTGCTCGCTTCTGAAGTCTCCCTAAATACGCTGCGCCCACCATCTGCCTTGATTGCCGCTCAGGCGGGCGCATGGGCGCAAAATGCCCAGGGCCGAGATTGGACTTGGTACCGCGATCATTTTACCTTATTAAGCGATCCAAATTCCGAAAATGAGTTCCTAGCCAGTATGGGTACCTTTTTAACCTCGCGGCCCGTTGAGGAACAGCGCCAGGGATTTGCCATGCTTAAGTCCATTATCGCAGAGGACCCCTCTTGGATTGTTCGGCTGGGAATTTATGGTGCTATGTATCAGCTTATTGAAGAACTTAAGGGGTCAAAAGAGTTTGGAGCTGAGGGCTTGGCAGAAGAAATGGAGCTCTTCTTTATTGGCTTTATTCAGCGTGAGAAGAACCAGGATCTCTTGAGGTATTTTCGCTAAACTTTTTGATTTAAAAATCAGGCTTAAGGCGAGGTGAAAGGGGGTTTTTAGGGCGGTTGCGGGCTTTCCGCGCTAGTCCGCGGTGCCGGGGCGCTTCGGCAGCGGGCCCAAGGTAGCTCCCAAGGTCGCTCCTTGTTCCTCGCGCCGAAGTGCCCCAGCCCCTTTCGGGCTAGCAGCTGCAATCCCTACCGCAGCGCCTTATACCTAAGAATTCCCTTATTTTATAAAATCCCGTTCGTCAATGCGGCGCTGTTCTTGAGCATGAATAAGTTCCCTTAAGGGCGACATTCCCGATTTTCCCCAAGCATTCACCCAACCTACCATGGTGTCAACTCCAAGCCGCTCGCATTGAACTGCAAACAAAATGGTGTCTTGGTTGGGATGCCTATCCCAAAAAACCATCAAGGGCATTCTAAGCGGTAATGCGGCCTGTACATTTCCTTTCGGGGGGCTAAACGAGAAAATAGCCCCATTTTTTTGAACATCTTCGGTGCTTGCCACTTTTCCCGTAAAGGGTTTCGTTTTCATTACCTCCGAATAGGGTGTTGGGGGCAAAGGACGCTCTCGGTTTCCTGCCCTTGGGATGCTGTCTATCGATTGTTCGGTCAAAACCACGGCGGGTTCGGTTGATTCTGAATTTCCGCCATTGCAGGCTGTTAGGGCAATGCCTACAAAAACCAAGCTGTAAATTTGAAATTTCATGCGATTTTGATTAAAAGTCTTCTAAATTAAAATCCAATTGCCTTCGTTGCAAATCGGTGTGCTTTACGCTTACCTGAACTCGATCGCCCATCCGAAAAAGATGCCCTTTTCGTTGGCCTCGCACGCAAAAGTTTTTTTCATCGAAGGAGTAATAGTCGCTTTCAATGTCGCGCAGACGTACCATTCCTTCGCACTTATTTTCTACCAGTTCAACATACATTCCCCATTCGGTCAGGCCGCTCACCATGCCTTCGAACACTTCACCCCGCCGTTCTCTCATGAATTCCACCTGCTTGTAGCGGTTGCTGGCTCTTTCCGCCTCGGCCGCTTTTTTTTCCATGGCACTGGAATGCTTGCACGCATCTTCAAGGGGCGGGGCGCTGGCTGCCGGTTTTCCTATCAGGTAATCGGCAATCAGACGATGAGCCAATACGTCCGGATACCGTCGAATGGGTGAAGTAAAGTGGGAATAATAATCGAATCCAAGACCGTAATGCCCTATGTTTTTGGTGGTGTAAACGGCTTTTGCCATGCTTCGAATGGCCAATGACTGGATGGTTTGTTGCTCCGGTTTTCCTTTTATTTCATCGAACAGGGCGTTTAGCCCTTTGGTGATGTTTTTGGGGTGGGTTAAATCTAGGCTGTATCCAAATAAGGCTATAAACCGTTTGAATTCCTTTAATTTTTCTTGGTCGGGTAAATCATGAACCCTATAAACGAAGGTTTTTACCTGCTTGTTCGGATTGTCTTTTTTCCCTGCATATTCGGCCACAGCTTTGTTTGCAAGCAGCATAAATTCTTCAATCAGGTGGTTGGCTTCTTTGCTTTCCTTAACAAACACACTTAAGGGTTTCCCTTTTTCATCTAGCTTGAACTTGATTTCTGTCGATTCTATGCGCAGCGCTCCGTGTTCAAAGCGGCGTTTTCGGAGTGCAAGTGCCATGCGGTGCAAAACCAAAAGGGGTTCCGAAGGAATTTTCTGCCCCTTCGTTTTACCGGTTTCTATAATTTCTTGGGCCTGTTCGTAGGCGAATCTTTGGTCGGAGTGAATTATGGTTCGGCCTATCCAGGTGTTTGATATATACCCCTCTGAATTGATGGTAAAAACCACCGAAAACGTGAGTTTGTCTTCGTGCGGCCTTAAACTGCAAAGTCCGTTTGATAGTTTTTCAGGCAGCATTGGAACGGTCCGATCCACCAAATAGACACTGGTGGCTCGTTTGCGGGCCTCATCTTCCAGTGCCGATCCGGGTTTAACGTAGTGCGACACATCGGCTATGTGCACTCCCACCTCCCAAAGCCCATCTGAAAGGGATTGAATAGAAAGGGCATCATCAAAATCCTTGGCGTCCTCGGGGTCAATCGTAAGCGTTAAAACCTGCCTCATGTCGCGGCGGCTCGCAATTTCTTCGGCCGAAATTTCTGTTGAGATGGCTTCCGCCTCTTTTTCGACCGCCGGGGGGAACTCGACCGAGAATCCAAATTCCAATAAAATGGCATGCATCTCGGTTTCATTTTCACCCGATTTCCCCAAAACCCGAATTACCTTAGCTGTAGCGTTTTTCCCATCGGCAGGCCATTCTACGATTTCAACCAGTACTTTTTCCCCGTTTTTTGCCTCGCCCAGCCATTTTCCTGGAATAAAAAAGTCCTGTTGAACTTTATCGCTGTCGGGAACCAAGAAAGCATAGGTGTCAGAAACTTGAAGGGTTCCCACGAATTGGTGATGCGCCCGTTCCAGAATCTCTACAATTTCAGCTTCCATACGCCCATTTTTTCGACGGATCGAAACAAAGGCCCGGACTTTATCTCCGTGCATGGCCGACATCATTTTGCCTGAAGGAATAAATACGTCTTGCGTCATCCCCTCTACGGCCAAAAAACCGTTTCCTGATGAAACCAAAGCAAGATGCCCTTCGATGTGACCTTTGGGGACGGTCCACTTGTATTTTCCGGGTTCTACTTCTTCAAGGTCCCCTTTTTGCACGAACGTATCCAAACATTCTTGCACCAGAATACGTGTAAAGGCGTCGGAAGATTCAACGCCGCAGCGGGAAGAAATTTGCTTGTAGTTAAGAGTCTGTGGAGGATTTTTATCGAAAATCGTGCGTATGTCTTTCAGCAACTGCCTACGGACCTTGCTTAATTGTTGTTGAACCTTTTTTTTTCTTCTTGCCATACTGCGGTTTGCGGGACGATTAATCCCTGTACATCACCTTTTTGGCAGCACGAACAATTCGGTCGGCATTGGGCAAAAATGCATCAACCAGGGTTGGGGCATACGGAAGAGGCGTGTCGGCCCCGGTAACCCGCAAGGCAGGAGCGTCTAAATAATCAAAAGCATGCTCTTGAACATGAAACGTCAATTCAGTAATGATGTTTCCTAAAGGCCAGCTCTCTTCGATGCACACCAGTCGGTTTGTTTTTTTAACCGAATTCACGACCGAGGCATAATCTATGGGGCGCAAAGACCTGAGGTCAATGACCTCGGCCGAGATCCCTTCTTTGGCCAATTCTTCCGCTGCCAAAACAACCTGCTTCATCATTTTTCCATACGAAACCAAGGTAACATCGCTGCCCTCACGGTCAATGCGGGCAAGTCCTAGGGGAATCAAATATTCCTCTTCAGGAACCAATCCTTTGTCGCCATACATTTGCTCTGACTCCATAAAAATAACCGGGTCGTTGTCGCGAATGGCTGTTTTTAAGAGTCCTTTGGCATCTGCCGGGTTGCTTGGCACCACCACTTTCAACCCTGGGCAGTTGGCGTACCAATTGTCGAACGATTGACCATGGGTTGCAGCCAATTGCCCTGCAGAACCGGTTGGGCCGCGGAAAACAATGGGTACGTTAACCTGCCCGCCCGACATCTGGTACATTTTTGCGGCGTTGTTGATTATCTGGTCAATAGCCACCAACGAAAAATTAAAGGTCATAAACTCAACAATAGGGCGAAGACCATTCATGGCGGCACCTACGCTAATCCCTGCAAATCCCAGTTCGGCAATAGGGGTGTCAATTACCCTTTTCGCGCCAAATTCCTCCAACATTCCCTGGCTTACCTTGTACGCTCCATTGTATTCAGCTACCTCTTCGCCCATCAAGTAGATAGAAGTGTCGCGTCGCATTTCCTCGGTCATCGCTTCGCGAAGGGCTTCCCTAAATTGAATTTCTCGCATGATTTCAGTAATCTTAATCTGGAACAAAAATACAGATTAAAGCGAGATTTATGTACTTTTGCGAAGCATGATTAATGCTGTCTAAATTAAAAAATCGAGGCGTATGAATATTTTGGTCTGTATTGCCAAAGCACCCGACACCACCACTAAAATCAAGTTTAATGCCGAAGCAAATGCATTGGATGGAAACGGAGTTACCTGGATTGTAAATCCTTCAGACGAATGGTATGCCTTGGTAAAGGCGTTGGAATTGAAAGAGGCGGCTGGGCAGGGCAAGGTGAGCATAATAACAGTAGGACTTTCGGAAGACGATTCTATTATTAGGAAGGCTTTAGCGGTTGGAGCAGATGAGGCTTTTCGCATAAATATGTCGCCCGACAGCGCCGCTAGTGTGGCCGCTCAAATCGCGGCATGGATGAAGGGGCAGTCGTTTGACTTTATCTTAACTGGAAAGGAAACCATTGATTACAATGGTTCTTTAATGGGCGGATTGCTTGCTGCTGAACTCGATTTGCCCTATATCCCAATGATTGAAAAATTAGATGTGCAATCTGGAATTGCCACCATGTCGCGCGATATTGGTGGGGGTACAGAAGAAGTTCAGGTACAAGGTCCTTTTGTGGCTTCAGCTACCAAAGGCTTGGCAGAACAACGTATTCCCAATATGCGGGGAATTATGGCTGCTCGAACAAAACCCATTACGGTTGTTGAACCGCAGTCCATTGATTCAACAGTTCAATACTTAGACTTTACGTTGCCCGCCGAAAAGGGCGCCTGCAAAATGATTGACCCTGAAAACATGGATGAATTGGTTCGTTTGTTGCATTCTGAAGCTAAAGCCCTTTAATTTTATCGTATGAACGTTCTTGTATACATTGATTTACAGCTGGGAAAACCCAGGAAAAATGCCGCGGAACTTCTTACCTATGCCAGCAAAATGGCCGACGGAGGAACCGTTTCTGCCCTAGTCTTAGGGCCCTGTTCTGAGGACTTAACCCAGTTGGGTGATTTTGGAGCTCAAAAGGTACTCCATGCAAATGCACCCGAATTGGCTAGTTTCGACGGATTAACCCATGGAAAACTATTGGCCGAGGCTGTTCAGTTTAGCCAAAGCGATGTTGCAATTGTGGCATTTGACCACAGTGGAAGGGCGGTGGCACCTGTTGCGGCAGCTAAACTAAAGGCTGGGCTTGTTGCAGGAGCAGCGGGTTTGCCCCTTGGAAATTCTTTCCCAGTTAAAGCATTTTCAGGTAAGGCCTTGGCTAAAGTTAAGGTGTTGACTTCCGTTTGGGTGGTCGCCCTTACTCCCAATTCTATTCCCTCTGAAAAAACGGCAGGTACCGCAGCCCTGGAATCATGGACACCCTCTTCCATCCCTGTTTCTAAAATTAAGGTGTTGGCAACGCATAAAAACGCTTCCGATATTCCATTGCCAGAAGCCGAACGGGTTGTATCGGGCGGTCGCGGTTTGAAAGGGCCTGAAAATTGGGGCTTGGTTGAAGACTTGGCCAAAGAATTGGGCGCCGCTACGGCTTGCTCTCGGCCCGTTTCTGATATTGGCTGGAGGCCACACCACGAACACGTAGGGCAAACCGGCATAACCATTCGGCCGAATTTATACATCGCGGCTGGAATTAGTGGAGCCATTCAACATTTGGCAGGGGTCAATAGTTCTAAAACCATCGTGGTTATTAACACCGACGCCGAGGCTCCCTTTTTTAAGGCCGCTGATTATGGAGTTGTGGGTGATGCTTTTGAGGTGTTGCCAAAACTAACCCAGGCCATTAAAAAGTTCAAGGCAGAACAAGCCTAACGGTATTTTAGGCCTAATTATGAAGAAAATAGCCTTAGAAATTGTTGGACTTCAATACAGTCAAACCCAATCGGGAGCCTATGTTTTGGTTTTGGGTGAAATGGGCGGCTCTCGCCGTTTGCCAATTATAATTGGAAGTTCTGAGGCTCAGGCTATTGCTATTGGATTGGAAAACATGGTGCCACTACGCCCGGTTACCCACGATTTATTTAAAACCTTCGCTCAAGAATTCGGGGTTAAAATGACCCAAATCTTGATTCATGAATTGCGCGAAGCGGTTTTCCATGCTACCTTGTTTGTCGCAGACGAAACTGGACGCGAGGTTTCCATTGATGCCCGTACCAGCGATGCTGTAGCTTTGGCCGTTCGCTTCGGTTGCCCTATTTTTATCTATGAGAAAATTCTAGAAGATTCTGGCATTCGAATCAATGAAGAAGATGCCATAGCCTCTGATTTAGAAGAAGGCTTAGACCCTGAGCCCGTTGATGATTCGTTGGCTGAGTTGAGCGAAGATGTTCTTCAGAAGCGTCTTCAATATCTGCTTGATAATGAGGAGTACGAAGAAGCTTCTCGGGTTCGGGATGAATTAAACCGCCGCAAAGGCTCGGCTTAATTTTACCAAGGCTTTTAAATTCTGTTTTCCTTATCCCTAAATTCCTTTAATTCCCTCGTCTTTAGGTTGCCTTTGCCTCCTTTTTTGTTCCTTTGTAGCCTGTAGTTTACAAGTACGCTCATCAATTTGCTGTTTTTTTTGTTCTCATTGTTCTTAAGTCCAGCGTTTTTCTCGGTAAAATCTTGTTCTACCTTTGTTAAAACCTAAAACAAAAATCCCCTAATTAAATGCCCAATACCGTTGCATTAAATCAAGGTTACCCAACCATTTCTGAATCGTTGAAATTGTACGAACAGGCTAAAGAAATTATGCCACCTGTAACTCAAACCATGGCCAAAGGCCCTGGTCAGTATTCCCTTGGAGCCGCGCCTATTTATTTAAAAAAGGGGAAAGGGTCCCGGGTTTGGGATGTGGACGGCAACGAATACTTGGATTGGAATGCCGCAATTGGCCCCCTTTCTCTTGGCTATGCTTGGCCTGCTGTCGATAAAGCCATCATTGATCAATTGGGCGACGGCATTACCTTTTCTCTGATGCACGAATTGGAATACAAGGTCGCAGAACGCCTACATCAAATTATTCCGAATGCTGAAGCTATTCGCATCAGTAAGTCGGGGGCCGACGTTTGTTCGGCTGCTGTTCGGATTGCCCGCGCCCATACAGGTAGAGAAAAAATCTTGTGCTGCGGTTACCACGGTTGGCATGATTGGTACATCGCCGTTACCTCTCGTGCGAATGGAATCCCCAGTTCGGTTGGAGAACTTACCAATACCTTTGATTACAATAATATCGAATCCTTAAAAGCATCCTTGGACTCTTCGGTAGCCGCTGTGATAATGGAGCCCTTCGTTTTTGACCGCCCATCAGACGGCTATTTGCAAGAGGTTGCTCGATTGTGCAAGGAAAATGGAACCCTGCTGATTTTTGATGAAATGTGGACTGGGTTTAGATTGGCTTTGGGGGGAGCTCAGGAATATTTTGGAATCAAGCCAGACTTGGCCGTGTATTCCAAAGCGGTGGCCAACGGTATGCCTATTGCTTTCTTAACAGGCAGGCGCGATGTGATGGAACACTTTAATGCCAATGTTTTCTTCTTTACCACCTTTGGGGGCGAAGCACTTTCTTTGGCCGCTACCATGGCCACTCTTGATGAACTAGAGCGGTTAAATGTTCCAGCCGATTTGGCTTCAAAAGGACAAGCCCTTATGGATGGGTACAACTCCTTGGCTGAATCCTTACGAATGCAGCATTTAACAAAGTGCAAAGGGTATCCCTGCCGTACAACCATTACCCTTGAGGCTGCTGTTGGTAATGCCTTAGAAGTAAAAGCCTATTTTCAACAAGAAATGATTTGCAGAGGTGTTTTATGGCAAGGAAACCACAACATGATGGCAGCCCATTCCATGAACGACATTGATTATACCCTAAAGGCCTATGCCCAGGTGCTTCCACTAATTAAAGATGCCGTTGAAAAGGGCGATGTGGCTTCCCGTTTGAGAGGCAAACCACTCGAAGCGGTTTTCCGCAAGGTTGATAACTTTAACATGAAGCCTAAATCATGAGAATTCAAGTGATGGGCGGGGCTATGGCCAAGCGCTGGATGCTTTCATCTGGCCTCTTTTTAATTTTATTGGCCCTGTTTATCTTTAAGTTTCCTCGGTTTTTTGCCTATGCGTTGGGTGGAATTATTATGTTTTTTGGGGTTATGATTTTCATTGGTGGAATTACGGCCCCTAAGCGCCCCAATACTGGCAGTTCTATGCCTGGGCAAAGCAATCAAACCGAAGATGGCACATGGGAAGACCTTTCCTGATAACCTGTTTTGCCCTCTTTTCTATTTTAGAAGCAAGGTCGCAGCAGCCCATTTTGCAATGGGGCGAAGGAATGCGTTTTTCTCGGAACGAAAAGCTGGCCGATTTCTATCCAATTTCCAAAGATGAGGTTGGGTGGCTTCGTTTAAAATTTCCAACCCTTGGATACCACAAGGCGGTTCTGGATGTTTTTGACCTAGATTTATTAACGGCCCAACGCAGTTTAGAACTCCACCACGGAAAAACCATTCAAGAACGCTATAGGTTTTACCGCCCTCGATTTGCAGGTTTGGCCTTTCAACAAAACCGCTTTTTGGTATTTCAAACCGGGTATGATCCCAACCGAAAACAGGCCTTGGCCTTAATTAATCCTCTGGATGTTGAGGGCCGAGAAGAAGACAAACCTCAAATCATCATTGACGACCAAATTGAATCGAAATTAAAGGCTCCCTCCGTTCGCTTTATTCCCGATGCCGAACGCGGCCGGGTGGCTCTTTTTTTGGCAAATTCAATGGAAAGGCAGTTGGGGGTCGAGGTTGAGGTGGTGGTGGTTGACAGCAATTTGAATTTAGAATGGACCAACAAGGTCTTATTGCCCTTTCAAAGGAATGAACTTGGCCCCGAAGAAATTAAATTGAATGACAATGGGGTGGTTTGGGTGCTGTCTCAAATTAGGCCGCGCGAAACCGGCCTCTTTGCCAACCGAGAAGACAAAAGCTATTTTCAACTCATGTCGTTTTCGCCCGACGATAGTTCCACGCAATTTGGTAGCCAAACCCTTCAATACGGAGAGCGAAAAATTATGGGCGCAAGTTTGGTATCCGTTCAGGGTCAGGTCTGGCTTAGCATGACCTATGAAATACCCAATAAAAAGGCGGCAGTACTTTCTGGAATCCTTCTGCAGCCACTTCCATTGCATCCCCATGAGCCCTGGCCCAATTACATTGACTTGGCTTTGGATCCCGCTTTTATCCCCGATTTTCAGACCGATGCCTTAATTCAGAGCCGAGCCGATAAAGAGGCCGCTTTTGTAGAGGTACTCCAGATTTTTTCTTCCGACCATGGGCCTACATTTGTGGTTGCCGAACACCGACTTAACACCGAACATTGTTACACCGATTATCGGACAGCTCAGCAATTTTGCACCTATGCCTATTTTAGAAACGATGTGTTTATCTTTGCTTTAGATTCCTTAAATCAATTGATTTGGAACATGAAACTGCCAAAGCGGCAGGTTAGCCGGAACGACGAAGGCCTGTTTTTGTCTTGCCTAACGGCCTTAAAGAACGACACTCTAAAGCTAGCCTGGCTTGAAAATGCTGAAAACAAAGAAATTACAAGCGAAAAGGACCTAAGGTTTATGGACAACCCCCGAAGGGCCGATTTGCTTACTTGGAGCCTACCTATTTCTGGACGTCCTGAACGAAATCAAATGCCTTTGCCAAAACAAGGTAGGTTTCCCGTTATTCCTATGGTCGATAAAGGGCTGGTACTCAGCGATGGTTCGGTTTTTCTTTCGGGAATCCTGCGCCGAAAGGTGCTGCCAGGTTGGCTCAACTGGTAAATGCCTGCCTTCTATTTTTTGCTTCTTGAACCACCGGCCTCTACGCCCATGCCAAATAAAGCATAGTCAAGAAAGGCTGGGTCTTGGGGTAAAATCTGTTTCGCTCGGTCAGTTAGTTCAACCACCGATTGCCAATCATTCTGTTTTCGACTTAGCAATCCGAATTCACGGGCAACGGTGCCCGAATGAACATCTAAGGGAAGGTGAAGTTGGCTTGCCGGAATGGAGTTCCATAACCCAAAATCAACCCCATTCTCTCTGCTTCTAACCATCCAACGTAAAAACATGTTTATCCGCTTGGCCGCCGACCCCCTTAGCGGGTCGGCAATGTGCTTGCCGCTCCGGCCAGGGTCCTGGCCCTTCAAAAATTGAGCTCTGAATTCATGCAGCCCTTGAGCATAATCTGCCTCTTTCGTAATTGCAGTTGAAAAACAGGCCTCCAAGCCCCCATTTTGATAGGTTTGGCGCAATTGCAATACCAACCATTTGGCATCGCTGCCATTGAAGGTGCGGTGTACAAATCCGCTGAGTGAGTTTAAGTCCGATTCTTCGGCTTGCATTACAAATTCATAGGGGCTATCCCACATAAGGTCCATCCACGTTTGTGCCGACCGAAGAATGCTCGCCCTATTTCCCCAACTAATAAGGGCTGTACAAAAGCCAGAAATTTCTACGTCTTCTTTTTTGGTGTATTTATAGGGAATTGAAATCGGATCGGCTTCAATAAAATCTGGCCCCGCATACCTATGGGCCAGTTCAATTAGGTCAGATTCGCTAAAAATGGCCATGGTGGGTCTGATTTTAGAAACCCCTTTTTAGAGAGAGCCGCTCCTTTTTCATTTTTTTAAAAAACATTCTTTGTGCTTAGCTTGATGAACCCAATATAGGGCCAACGCTAACTGCTGTTCAGCGGTCAAATCGGTATTGTCTAAAATCCGAGCGTCTTCCGCTTGCCTTAAAGGATCTTCCTTCCGGTTTACATCCTCGAAATCCCTTGCAATTTGTTGGTCTAGAACGGTTTTTAAATCCATGATTTTGCCTTGGCCTTCCAGTTCTATTTGGCGGCGTTGGGCCCGCACAGACGGCTCGGCAGTCATAAAAATTTTAAGTTCTGCCCGTGGCATTACTACAGTTCCAATATCTCGCCCATCCATAACCACCCCTTTTTCTTCTGCCATTTGCTTTTGCAAAATTTGCATGTGGTCGCGTACTTGCCTTATTTGGCTAACCTTGCTGGCTAAGGTGGCGATGTGTAAGTTGCGAATAAAGGGCTCAACCACCTGGCCTGCCAACGAAACCATTGAGGCCCCTGTTTCTGGGTCAATGGCAAATCCAACCTGGGTGTCGGGAAGGGACAGAATCAAGTTGGCTTCATCTACGTTTCCATCCTTGTCCACCAATCCTTTGTTTAGAGCAAAATAGCCAATTGCCCGGTACATGGCGCCTGTATCTAAATACCGGTAGTGCAATTCACGGGCCAAGGCTTTGGCTAGGGTGCTTTTTCCACACGAAGAAAAGCCATCGATGGCTATGTTTATGGGCTGGATTGGTTTAGTTTCCGGTTCGGGGGGCATCGGTGGCAGGTAATTTCTTTTTAGCAAACAATTTTCCGGCGTTGATTTGCAAGGTCAGGTGGTTGGGCGACCCCACGGCATGGTAAGTGGCCCTTGAATACGAAAACGTAAAATGCGAAATCCGAATGCCAAGCCCCCAACTTAACCCGGCAGCGGCATCCGACTGCAAAGAGCTAAGTTCGCCCCCTCGTAAAAAATTGTAACTCATTCTTAAAAACAAACGCTGTTTAAAAGGCATTAGTTCGGCCCCTATAATAAAATGCCTTAAAACATTGTCGCCCAAACTAATTCGGTTTATGCTTGTGTCGTTGGTTAAAGGGTCAATATTGATGGGATTTTCAATGTCTAAAAAACTTAGGTCAGGCCTTTGCAGGTTGTTTGCGGTTACCATTAGGCGCAGGGGGAGGTGCTCAAGCTGATGGGCGAAACCAAATTGTATTTGGAAGGGCATGGGTTCATAATTGTTGGTGGAATAGGGGTCTATCATGCTTCCCATGTTCTTAAACACCAGTGCAAGGATCGTTCTTTTGTTTTTACTTCGGTAGCTTAGCCCTAAGTCAACGGCTGCACCAATACTTGTGTAGCCGGCATAAGCACTAAAAATGGCCTTAAAATGCCCGCCTACATGCAAAATACTGTCTAAAACAGGTTGGGCATAACCCAAATAAATGGCCTGGTCGTTGGAATTGACCTCGCCTACAATTTGTCCGTTCTCTTGGGTTTCAATAATGCTGCCGTAGTCAAAGTACTGCACCCCTGCAAACACTGTTCCCCTTTTTTTGAATTTGTGGGCCAAGGCAAAAGATCCATAACCGATATTGGCAAAATAGGCATTGAAATCTAAGGCGGCCTGCAAATGCATGCTTTGGTTTAAAAGGGCAGGATTTTGAAAGGCCATGCCGGGATCGCTGTCCATAATTGCGACTTGGGTGCCGCCCAAGGCTTCAATTCGGGCCGATTGGGGCAACTGCAAAAAGGCATACGAAAAGCTACCTCCAACCTGGGCAGTCAATGCACCGAATAATAAACCCCAGGCCAATGCACTGAGCCTTAGGTATGCAAAATTCGCCTTCATTCTTGCCCTAAAGGTACAAGACTGCCGTAAATTTTGGGCCCTTTCTTGCTTTTCTTTCCATTGGCCTGTTTATTTTGGTTGTGTGTATGCAACAACGCGGCCCGCGCCCCCGATTGAGCCGGCAGGCGGCGATGAGCCACCGGCTTCGGCAAGCGGGCGAGGAGGCGACTTTAGGAGCCACCGCAGCCCCACTTGCCGACCGGTTGCTCAAGCCGACTACAGGTGAAAGCGGGACAAGGCGCCCCCCAAAAAATAATCCAAAGTGCTAAATTTTTACTTCGTAACTTCGTGCCCAAGAAAATGCACATGAGCTCCCTGAATGCCCTGAAATCCATAAGTCCGATTGACGGTAGGTATGCTGGAATTACTGCGGCTGCCTCTGTGTATTTCTCTGAATATGCGCTGATTAAGTATAGAATTCGGGTGGAAACCGAATATTTTTTGGCCCTTTCCGAGGCCAACTTGCCGGGCTTGCCCGCGCTGAGCCGGCAGCAAAAAGTGGCCTTGCGCGAACGGCTTTTGAAAATTCAAGATCAAGACGTGCTGGCCGTTAAGGAAATTGAATTGAGGACCAACCACGACGTGAAGGCCGTTGAGTACTTTATGCAGCAGGTCTTTGACGACATGGGCCTGCCTCAGCAATCCAAAGCTTTTATTCATTTTGGCCTGACCTCGCAAGACATCAACAATACGGCCATTCCTTTAACGATTAAAGACTGGCATGAAGAGGTGGGCGAGCCCCTGCTGCAGGATTTGATTCAGCATTTACGCGTGCAGGCCGAGGCTTTCAAAGATGTGCCCATGCTGGCGCGTACCCATGGACAACCCGCTTCGCCAACCCGAATGGGCAAGGAATGGATGGTGTTTGTAGAACGCCTTGAAAATCAGGCGAAAATGTTGCAATCCATTGATTTTCAATGCAAATTTGGCGGCGCAACCGGGAATTTTAACGCCCATTATGCCGCCTATCCAGGCCAAAATTGGCCGGCTTTTGCCGACCGGTTTTGCCGAGAACACCTGGGTTTGGAACGGCAGCGCTTTACCACTCAGGTTGAACATTACGACATGTTGGGCGCTTTTTTTGATGCATGGAAACGCATTGCCGTAATTTTGATTGACTTTTGCCGAGATGTTTGGCAGTACATTTCCATGGATTATTTTCGGCAGCGGATTCGGAAAAATGAGGTGGGCTCGTCGGCTATGCCTCACAAAGTCAATCCGATAGACTTTGAAAACGCCGAAGGGAATTTGCTGTGGAGCATTCCCATGTTGGAGTTTTTTCCGGTCAAGCTTCCCGTAAGCCGCTTGCAGCGGGATTTGACCGACAGCACGGTGCTGCGCAACGTTGGGGTGCCATTTTCACATATTATGATTGCCCTGACTTCGATTAAGAAGGGTTTGGGGAAAATAAAACTGAATGCCCAGGCCATTTTGGACGATTTAAATCGGCATCCCGAGGTGATTGCCGAGGCCATTCAAACCATTCTGCGGCGCGAGGGCTTGGCAGATGGGTACGACAAATTAAAGGATTTTTCGCGTACGGGCGAATCGCTGGGTCTCGAGGATTTGCAAGCCTTTGTGCGCAGTCTTAAATTGAATTCGGCGGTCGAAAACGAGCTGTTGGCCCTGCACCCCCGGCATTATCTGGGCGATTTTTTGCATTGATTTTTTTTGGGCGCCTTTTCCCGCTTTCACCTGTAGCGCCCGGCAGCCCAACCTGCAAACAGGGCCTTGCGGTGGCTCCCAAGGTCGCCTCCTCAGGCGCTGTTTGATGGGTTGGGCTGCCGGCCACTGCCGGTTCAATCGGGGGCGCGGGCCTCTTGCCGTTTTAATTTGATTTCTTGTTCCTTGAACGCCGCTTCAGTTTAGGCAAAAAAAAACGACCCGGTAAAAAACCAGGTCGTCGCTGTAGGGTAAAGAAAAGAACGCTTATGCGTTCATATTGTCCAATACATTCATCACTTCTTTAACGGCTCCAGCCGATTCTTTAACCAATTCCATTTCGGCTTCGGTCAGGTCAAGCTCAATAATGCGTTCAATGCCTTTGGCCCCCAAAACAACGGGTACGCCAAGGTAAATATCTTTCAATCCATATTCACCAGAAAGCCAGGCGCAAACAGGGAATATCCGTTTTTGGTCGCGCACAATGGCCTCAACCATTTGAGCCGCGGCTGCACCGGGTGCAAACCAAGCGCTGGTACCCATAAGGTTTACCAATTCTCCGCCGCCTTTTTTGGTACGTTCAACAATGGCCTCTAAGGCTGTCTCGTCGATCATTTCGGTTACAGGAATGCCACTAACTGTGGTGTACCGTGGCAGTGGAACCATGGTGTCGCCGTGGCCACCAAGCAGCATGGCTTGAATGTCTTTGGGCGATACGTCCAGGGCTTCGGCCAAAAAGGCGCGGTAGCGAGCAGTATCTAAAATTCCGGCCATGCCCATAACCCGATGCGAAGGAATTTTCGCAGTTAGGTAAGCGCAATAGGTCATTACATCCAAGGGGTTTGAAACCACAATGATGATGGCATTGGGAGAATATTTAATGGTGTTTTCGGTTACCGATTTCACAATTCCTGCGTTGGTAGCGATCAAGTCGTCGCGGCTCATGCCCGGTTTCCGGGGCAGGCCCGAGGTAATAACCACAACATCGGAACCAGCGGTAGGTTCGTAGTTGTTGGTGTAGCCTTTTACACGGGTATTGTAGTAATTCACCGGAGCCGTTTGCCACATATCCAGTGATTTACCTTCGGCAAGACCCTCTTTAATGTCAATTAAAATGACCTCATTGGCCAATTCTTTGTGGGCAATAACATCGGCGCATGTTGCTCCTACGTTGCCAGCTCCTACGACGGTGATTTTCATATGCTTTGTTTGATTAATTTTGATGCGTCCGCAAAGATAAAAAACCCAAGGCATTGGCCCCGAAAATCCATCATCTTTTTGTTTTTTTTCGTACAATTGGGATTATGAAGGCATTTGCCCGATGTTTTGCGTTATTTGGGTTCCTGTTTTTGATGGTTTATTCCCATTCTTCTGCACGGGCTCAAACCCCAACTACCTCCGACTGTTTGGGGGCTATCCCCGTTTGCAATAACCTGTACGATGTGCCGGTGTTGAATCCTCAGCCCAATAATTTCCCCAACGAGGTCAATGCCTCCTTAAGTTGTCTGAATGGCGAAACGAATGGGCAATGGTATGTTTTCACGGTTCAATCCAGCGGAAATTTAGGTTTTAACATCATTCCATATACAGCGACCAGCGATTACGATTGGGCCTTGTTCAATCTTACCAATTTTGATTGTTCCGATATTGTCAGCAATGCCGCTTTGGAAGTGATTTGCAATTTTAGCGCTCAGACCACCAACAATGGTATAACGGGGGCAAATGGTCAATTGGGCGACCAAAATGAGCCTATGCTTCCGGTGGTTCAAGGGCAAACCTTTGCCCTGTACATTTCCAATTACACCTTTGGCCAAAACCAAAGCGGTTATCAACTGGATTTTTCGGTTGGTTCGGCGGCTGTTCCTGATAATACTGCCCCCGCTTTGGTTTCGGTAACCCCGTCGGCTGCCTGCAACGCTCAGCGTTTGGTTTTGGAGTTTTCTGAAAACCTGGATTGCAGTACTGTTCAAGCCGCCGATTTCCAGGTGCAAGGGCCGAATGGGCCCATTTCTGTTTTGTCTGTCTTTTCTCCGGACTGCGCTACGGGTGCCAGTTACAGCCGTACATTTGAATTAATCTTGGCTACGCCTTTATCAGGAAGCGGGCAGTATTCGGTTCAGGTGCAGGGATCTATTTCGGATGTCTGCGGGAATGTGCTTTCGGGCGCTCCGCCCTTTGACTTTGATTACGTTAGCTTGGTACTGAATATGAGCAGTACCGATTCTCAATGCCCCGTTGATGACGGAACCGCTAGCGTCAATGCCGCTGGAGGTATAGCTCCTTACTCCTATGTTTGGAATGACCCCGCCGCCCAAACCACCTTAACCGCTACAGGGCTACCCCGTGGTTACTACACCGTAACCGTAACCGATGCTCAGGGCTGTTCGGCGACCGACTCCGTGTACGTGGGCGATCCCACTGCCTTTGTTTTGCAGGTGCTGGCCAAAAACGATACCTGTTATCAAGGTTTTGGTTGGTTTCAAATTGTTCCGGTAGGCCCTACAGCCCCATTCACCTTTATTTGGAACGACACCCTGCCTGGCACCGATGCCTTAGGTAATTTGATGGGAGGACAATGGATTAACGTGCAGGTAATAGATGCAAACGGTTGCAAACGCGACACTTTGCTTCAAGTGGGCGTTGAATTGAACGACAGCCTGACGGCCTATTTTACGGTTGACTACGATGTGGTGGACTTTTTGACTCCTCAGGTTACCTTTACCAATGCCTCCCTTTTTGAAACCAGTATTTTTTGGGACATGGACGACGGCTCAAGCTATGTGCTGCCTTCCTTTACCCACAGTTTTGACAGCATTGGTAAATTTGAGGTAACCTTATATGCCTACGACCGAAATGGATGTGTAGATACCTTTATTCAGGTAATTGAGGTGGATTATCATTTTTCGCTGTTTGTACCCTCGGCATTTACTCCAAACCAAGACGGGAAAAACGAGCGGTTTACGGTTACAGGGGTGGGAATGAACCCCAATACGTTTCATTTATGGATTTTTGACCGTTGGGGGCAGGCCGTTTACGAAACGACCGACATGGATTATGGTTGGGACGGAAGTTGGTATGGCTCCGGGCCAGGAGAGGCTCCACCGGGAGTGTATGCCTACAAAGTAGAGGTAGACGAAATGGATGGTACCCCAAGAGACTTCTTGGGGAAAGTGGTTTTGATTCGCTAGTTGTGCGCAATCAATACGAAATTCAAACACCATTGGCCGCCAAAACCATTCGGTGGGCGAAAAGGGGCAACCCTGAGTAAAATTTCGATGTAAAATTAGCACCTTTGTGGCATGCGAATAGTTTTGACCGGAGCAGCGGGTTTTATCGGGTCCCACACCTTGGTTGTGTTGCAAGAGCTTGGGCACGATGTAGTAGCGATCGATGATTTTTCAAATTCAGAGCCCCATATTCCAGCTCGAATACAAGAAATTACCGGGCAGAAGGCCGAATGGATGGAATTGGACGTAGCCAAGCCTGGAGCCCTTAAGCAGGCCCTTGAAAATGGTCCTGCGGTTGACGGCATTATTCATTTTGCCGCTTTTAAGGCTGTTGAGGAATCCGTTAATCACCCTTTAAAATACTACCGAAACAATCTGTATGGTTTGGTTGAGGTATTGGATTGCATGCGCAAGCTGAGTATTCGGAATCTGGTGTTTTCGTCTTCATGCACCGTGTACGGAAATCCGGAACACCTTCCGGTTGACGAATCGGCCCCCTTTCGCCCTACAGTTTCACCCTATGGCGAAACCAAGCAAATGGGCGAACGGATTTTGCAAGACAGCCTAAAAGCTTATCCTGAATTGCGGGCCTGCATCTTGAGGTATTTCAATCCCATTGGCGCTCATCCAAGTGGTTTGATTGGAGAACTTTGCCGAGGCGTGCCCAGCAACCTAATTCCCTACATTACCCAAACTGCCATCGGGAAACGAGAGCGTTTGCGCATTTTTGGAAACGATTACTCGACGGCTGATGGCACCTGTATTCGTGATTTTATTCATGTTTGCGATTTGGCCGATGCCCATGTTCGGGCTTTGGATTATGTAAATAGGACCGACCAAAACCCCTGTATTTTTAATGTTGGAACTGGGAAAGGTGTTAGCGTACAAGAGGCCGTAGATACCTTTAATTCTATTTGGGGAAAGCCCCTGCCGGTGGAATATGCACCCAGGCGAGCGGGCGATGTAGAAAAAATTTGGTCGGACACCCAAAAAATTGAACAGGAATTGGGTTGGACTGGTCAGCGTAGTTTGGCCGATGCTCTGCAAGACGCGTGGCGTTGGGAGCAAAATTTAGCCAAAGATAGGTAGCCTTAGGCTTTAATTATTCGGCAATTCCAGTTGCCGTTCCCCCTGTCCCTTGCTATCTTTACCCCATGAATCCAAACGGCAGCCAATCAAAAATGGTTCTTATCGATGGCTATGCCATGGTGTATCGGGCCTATTTTGCCTTTATTAAAAACCCCAGGGTTAACTCAAAAGGCGTAAATACCTCGGCCGCTTTTGGCTTTACCAATTTACTGAACGACCTGCGCCGAAAATTAAATCCTACCCACCTGGCTGTGGTATTTGACCCCGCTAGCGACCATGGAGAAAGGGCCGAAATTTACCCGGAATACAAAGCCCACCGCGAGGCCATGCCAGAAGATTTGCGGAATTCACTGCCCCATATCCTAGCTATTTTAGATGCCTTAAATATCCCATTAATTCAGGTCGAGGGTTTTGAGGCCGACGATGTAATTGGAACCATAGCCACCCAAGCCGAGCAACGTGGACTTACTACCTATATGGTAACCAGCGACAAAGATTATGGTCAACTGGTCAGCGATAAGCGCCTTTGGTATAGACCTGGCCGAATGGGTAGCCCCGACCAAATATTAGGCCCAGCTGAAGTGTGTGAAAAATTTCAGGTCAGTCAGCCCATTCAGGTAATCGATTTACTGGGTTTAATGGGCGACACCTCAGACAACATCCCCGGAATACCTGGGGTTGGAGAAAAAACAGCCATAAAATTGTTGGCCGATTACGGTAGCGTTGAGGGAGTGTTGCAAAACCAAGACGAAATCTCAGGAAAGCTTGGAGAGCGCATTCGGGAACACGCCAACTTGGCCTTGATTTCAAAGAAACTGGCCACCATTGTGTTGGATGTACCCATAGATTGGACCGAACAAAGTTTAAAATGCCAAGAGCCAAATGCCGAAAGCTTGGCTAGGGTTTTTGGAGAATTGGAGTTCAGGAATTTGGCCGAACGCATGCTGGGCGCTACAAGTCCAAGTCCGGCGGCTCAGCCAACACCCAAAGCAGCGCCCCAAGATTTATTTAGCTATCAAGACCAATGGGAAGGTAGCCCTGTAGAAGTGCCTGCGGCAGATCCCCTGCAATGGAAAACCATTCAAACCGAACCGCATCAGTATTTTGTGGTTCAAGATTCACAATGGCGGGCCGAGCTGCTGAATCAACTTATGCAAGAGCCCAGCATTGTCATCGACACCGAAACCACCGATATTGACCCCTTAAAGGCAGAACTGGTTGGCTTGGTTTTTAGCCTAAAGCCTGGGCAGGCCTTTTATTTGCCCATGCCCGAAGACCAAGAACAAGTGCAGGTTTTGATTCAGGAATTTGCTCCCTTGTGGGCCCGTACCGATCTGGAATGGATAGGGCAAAACATAAAATATGACCTGCTGGTGCTTCGAAACTACGGTGTATCCTTGCATGGTAACATCTTTGATACCATGTTGGCCCATTACCTTATGGAACCGGAACTGAGGCATAATTTGGATTTTTTGGCCAGAACCTATTTGGGCTATGAAACCATTCCAACCGAAGCCCTGTTAGGTCCGAAGGGAAAACAACAAAAGACCATGCGTCAGGTTGCCCTAAAGGAGGTGGCGGATTATGCCTGCGAAGACGCCGATATAACCGGACAATTGGCTTTGCATTTTAGGCCCTTGTTGGAGAAGGCCGGGGTAAGTAATTTGTTCAACGAGGTTGAAATGCCCTTGGTTGGAGTGTTGGCCGATATGGAATGGGAAGGGGTAAGCATAGACTCAAACCGGCTTGCAGAGCTGAGCCTGTCTTTTGGCAAGCAAATTGAGAGCGAAGACAACATCATTCAAGAAATGGCAGGGCAGAAGTTCAATACTGCCTCGCCAAAACAGCTGGGCGAAGTTTTATTTGACCATTTGAAGTTGGATGCCAAAGCAAAAAAAACCAGAACGGGTCAGTATGCCACCAACGAAGAGACCCTAAAAAAATTGGAAGGGAAACATCCCATTATCGAGCATATTTTTGAATTAAGGGAGCTTCAAAAATTAAAGGGCACCTACCTAGATGCCTTACCCGATTTACGTTTGGCTCGCAGCGGCAGGGTTCATACCAGTTTTAATCAGGCCGTTGCAGCCACTGGCCGTCTGAGTTCAACCAATCCCAACCTTCAGAATATTCCCAATAGAACGGCTCGGGGGCGCGACATTCGTACTGCTTTTGTGCCCCGTTCTGCAGATTTTCGGTTGGTTTCGGCCGATTACAGCCAGGTGGAATTGCGTTTGATTGCCGAATTGAGTGGCGAAGAGCACATGAAAGAGGCCTTTCGTCTTGGGCAAGACATTCATGCTGCTACCGCTGCACGGATTTTTGCTGTGCCCCTTGAGCAGGTTGATAAAAGCATGCGAAACAAAGCCAAGATGGTGAATTTTGGAATCATCTATGGCATTTCAGCCTTTGGATTGTCTCAACGCCTTGGAATACCTAGAGCTGAGGCGGCCGACATCATTTCGGCCTATGTGGCTACCTACCCTGGAATTCGCGATTACATGGATTCGCAGGTGGAATTTGCTCGGAATCATGGATACGTAGAAACCCTGATGGGGCGGCGGCGCTACCTTAGAGACATTGCTTCGGCCAACCATACCGTTCGTGGGTTTGCCGAACGAAACGCCATCAATGCCCCCATTCAGGGGTCGGCGGCCGATATCATAAAGTTGGCCATGATCCGAATTCAGCATGCTATGCTTCAAGATCAGCTGAAAAGCCGCTTGGTGCTGCAGGTGCACGATGAATTGGTTTTTGATGCCCATGTGTCGGAGCTGGAACATGTGGTTGAATTGGCAAAGACCCACATGCCGGCGGCCTATCCGCTTTCGGTTCCTTTAGAAGTAGAGGTTGGAATAGGAAATAACTGGCTTGAAGCTCACTGATGCTATGATGACCTTAAAGAATGCGGTTTGGGTGTTTTTGGCCTGTGGAAGTGGGGGCTTGGTTCGTTTTGCGGTTCAATCGGCTTGTTCGGTATGGATGCCCTTGGCTTGGCAAGGTTGGGCTACGGTGTTGAGCAACGGTTTGGCTTGTTTTTTAGCCGGATTTTTAAGTGGTGTTCTTGCTGCTGGAAGCAATCTGCGCTTGGCTTTACTTACTGGGTTTTGTGGAGGTTTAAGTACGTTTTCAGCTTTTGCCTTAGATTATTTGCCCCTGGTGCGCGAGGGGCAATGGGCGGGTTGGCTGTATGTGTTGGCCCAGGTTCTGTTCGGTTTGGCGTTGGCTTGGCTTGGCTTGGCCTTGGGCGAAAGCATGAGGACTGTTGCCTAAGACCGGGTTCTTATTGTTCTTGGCTTTTTTGTTTTTTCAGGTCGAGCGAAGTAGCACGCAGCACAGCACCTTGGCCAAATCGGTTGCGTAGTTTGTCCATGGCTTGGTATAGCTGTTGTTGTGGGGCGGGATTGTCGAACAACGAGAGTAGGGGAGGGGCCGACACCCAGCCACTGAGGCGGATTCCGATAAGCCGTACTCGGCTGCGGCGAACAAACAAGAGTTTCAGCAGTTCGCCTGCGTGTTGAATCAGCATTTGGTCGGAACAGGTAAAAGCAATTTTTCGTTGTTTGGTGTGGGTTTGGAAATCAGAGTAGCGGATTTTTACCGTGATTTCGCTGCACATGCGGTTTTGTGACCGAAGTTCTTGCCCCAGTCGTTCGGCCAAAACAATCAAGTGTCGCCGCAATTCCAGGGGGTCGGCCAAATCTTGGTCGAACGTGGTTTCTGCGCTCATGGATTTCTGTTCTCGAAATGGAGTAACCGGCATGGGGTCGATGCCCCTTGCTTTTTGACCTAGTTCAAGCCCCTGTTTCCCAAAGGCCTGACTCATCCAGCTAAGCGGAATTTGCTGAAGCCGCTCAATTTGAATGATTCCCATGTTTTCGAGTTTGGAGGTAATAACAGGGCCGGCCATGGGAATGCTGCGAACAGGTAGGGGAGACAAGAATGGAATTTCTTGGCCCTGAGGAACCGATTTGCTGCCGTTGGGCTTGGCCTGGCCGGTGGCTATTTTTGACACGGTTTTGTTGATGGACAAGCCAAAGGAAACGGGCAAACTTAGTTCTTGAATCATAGATTGCCGAAGTTCTTGGGCGTATTTTATGCCTCCGAAAAACCGCTCCATGCCGCTAAGGTCAGCATAAAACTCATCGATGGACGCCTTTTCAAGGCAGGGTAGGCGTTCTTGCAGGAGTTCGGTGATTTCTTGCGAGGTTCGGGTGTATAAATCCATGTCGCCCCGCAAGACCAATGCCTCGGGGCACAGCCTTCGCGCAGTTGAAAGAGGCATGCCCGAGCGAATGCCCAGTGTTCGGGCCTCGTAGCTGCACGAGGCGACCACACTTCGCGCCGAATGCCCGCCAATCAGCAAAGGCCTGTTTTTAAGGCGGGCATCTCGGCGCTGTTCAACCGAAACAAAAAAGGAATCCATATCAATATGAAGCACCAAAGGCGGAAATGCCATAAAATTTGTCTTTTTTACGACAACAATTTAAACAATTTACTGTATATTTGCAGAGGCAACCCTGCTTTTTTGGGCTTGCCTTTGTTCCTCTAACCAAAGTACCCATATGGAAACCTTTTTAGCCGATAACCTGAAGTTTTTGCGCCAAGAGCGAAAGCAGTCGCAAGAAGCCTTGGCCGCCATTTTAGAGGTGAAGCGCACAACCTACAGTGCGTACGAGTTGGGTAAGGCCGAACCCAATTTGATGACCTTATTGAAAATTGCCGAATGGGCCCAGCTCAGTACCGATTATTTAATTTCAAGGTCTTTGCGCCAAACCCTTCCATCTACAATAGTTGAATGGCAGGGCTCGTATCGGGCTGATCTGCATGGTAAAAACATTCGCATACTGACGGTTCGGGATGTGGACCCGGAGTTGGCGGGGCCTTCTTTTGATGCGGTGAAAACCACCGCCAGTGCCGGTTACACTGCAGGGTACGCCGACCAGGAATTCATTCAAGCTCTTCCCACCTTTCGCATGCCGTTCTTGCGGCGCAGGCTGAATGGGCGGACCTTCCAGATTAAGGGCGACAGCATGCCGCCCGCCCCAGATGGGTCTTGGGTGGCCGGAACCTATCTGGAAGATTGGACCCTGATCCGCAACGGAATGCCATATATAGTGGTAACCCGTGAGCATGGAATTGTCTTTAAGTTGGTGGAAAACAAACTCAACGAGGGGGGCTTTCTGCGCTTGTCTTCAACCAATACTTTTTATAAGCCCTTCGATGTTTCCAAAGAGGATATCGTAGAAGTATGGGAATTTAGCTTTTATATTACCGAGGAATTTTGCCCTCAAGAAGATCCGGCTCATGCCATAAATCAAGCAGTAAGAATGCTGCAAATTGAAGTTGAAAACTTAAAATCCAATGGCCTGATTTCTTAAATTTTACACAAATTTAAAGCAGGATAAATCCAAAATATTACCTTTGTGTTAAGAAATTAAATCAATCTGAAATGCTCGAAATGGCATTCTAATTCAAATTAAAACCAAACTTTATGAAAACAATCCGTACACGATTGGGGCTTCTTTCGACGAAAGTTGCATTGATTGCGGGGCTCTTTTTGGCAGGGGTAAGCCTGCAAGCCCAATATTGCATTCCTTCAGGCAACTGTTCTTTCGGAGACGAAATTCAAAACTTTACCTTAAACACCATTAACAACAACACTTCCTGTACAGGTGGTTATTCCGATTTTAGTGGCAGCATAAGTACAACCTTGAATGCGGGAATCCCATACCCGTATTCCGCTACGTTTGGTTATTCTGATCAAGGTTTAGGGATGTGGTTGGACATAAATCAAGATGGCGATTTTGACGATGTAGGGGAGTTTGTTTCTTCGGTTCCTTATGTTTTTGGCTCTTTTTCTGCCAACGGAAGCCTTACCATTTCGGGTACGGTCAATTCAGGAACCTACCGCTTGCGCGTGCGAAATTGGTGGAACAATGATTTTCTTGGTTTTCCTGGCGAGGCCTGTCAGGCGGTTAGTTACGGCGAAACAGAAGATTACACCGTTGTTGTTGTAAATAATGCCTGTGTGGCTCCTCCAAACCCAGGCGTTGCCAATGCGCCCGCTTCCGTTTGTGCTGGTGTTGCTTTTAATGTTTCCCTAAGCGGGATGTCGCTAGGAAGCGGTCAAACCTACCAATGGCAATCTTCGCCCAATGGTACAACCTGGGCCTCTATTCCTGGCGCTACAAACATCAACCTATCTACTACTGCCAATTCCCCAACGCATTACCGCTGCATTGTTACCTGCTCAGGGCAATCTGATACTTCTGGCGCAGGTGTACTATCAACCATTATACCCGCCAATATTTGCAATGTATGTGCCTCTTCCGGTATGTTTAGTGGCGATACCTACCTTGAAGGGGTTCAGCTTGGGGCGATCAATGCCATCAACACGGCTTGTGCAAACTATACCGACAACACCAACCTTTCAACCCTGGTAATTAAGGGCGGAAATTATTCCGGAAACATTATTCATGGCGATTGCGATGGGGGGGGAGTTTATTCTAGAGGAGTTTTGGTTTGGGCCGATTGGAATGCCAATGGCTTGTTTACTGACCCCGGCGAACAACTTATGTCTATTTCTGCCCCTGGAACAGCAAGCCAGGCCGAAGCCCTTAGCTTCACCGTTCCTTTAAATGCCGCAAATGGCCCCATTTTGATGCGCGTGATCGCCTCAGAAGACGGAGTTACAACGCCACCCTGCGGTTCATACTTCTACGGCGAAACCGAAGATTATGTGTTGATCGTTGCCGACCCTCCTTACAACGATGCCGGAATTGCCCAATTGATTTCTCCCTCCCCAAATCTATGTTTCGTCTCCGATACCATTCGGGTTCGTCTAGAAAACGTTGGTCAGGTGCCTTTAACTACCTGCCAATTTAACGTTAGGGTAAACAATGGATCGGTTCAAACATTCAACTGGACCGGCAACATTGGGCCCAATACGGCTCAGAACGTGTTTGTAGGTAGCACCGTTCTTAACGATGGCGACTTCTTGAAAGTTTGGACCAGCTTACCTAATGGCGTTCAAGATTCCTTGAATTTTAACGACACATTGCAACAGAATGTGTACCAATCTATGAATGGTATTTATACCATTGGTGGTAGCAATCCCAATTTCAGTACCATCAATGCAGCCTTGTCTGCCCTGCAAACCCGCGGTGCATGCGGCAACGTTACGTTGAATGTTAGGTCTGGTACCTATGTTGAGCAAATGAGGTTGCAAACCTTCCCCGGAAATGCTACTTCTAGCGTTGTTTTGCAGTCTGAGGTTCAAAATGCCGACTCGGTGCGCATACAATTTGCCGCAAACACCCAAGTCGGAAATTACGTGGCTTGGTTTGAGACGGTCGAGAAATTTACCCTTAATCAGGTAACCTTGGCAGCTACAGGCTTTAGCTTTTCTACCAATGTTTTGTTGAGTGGCAATGGAAAAGACAATACCATTCAGAACTCTAAAATTATTGGAGATACCTTGGCTACGTTTGACAGCAACAACTCCTTTAACATTAAATCTTTGGTTGACAACGACAATAATTTTGGCCTATTGAACAATACCATTTGGGGAGGTTCAAGGGCTGTAAGTCTTTCGGGGACTTCGGCTGCCAACCCTGAAAAGGGCGTTCGTTTGATTGGCAATACCATTGAGAAATTCTATTTCGTTGGGGTTGGCTTGTTCAATCATGAAAATCCCGTCGTAAATGGCAATACGATTATTGCCAGCGGGGGCAACACAAACATGTTTAGATTGTACCTAAATACCGTTTACAATGGTTGCAGCGTTAGCGGCAACAAAATTGGCGGTTCAAATGGAGGTTTTGGTGTAAATATGGATGGGGTAAGCGGTAGCGTTAGCAACTCTGCGGTTCTGTCGAACAATTTCATTCACATGGGCGATACCATGAATGCCCAAAACTCAGAAGCAATTTACATTCAAAATGGCTCCAACCTAATGAATGTATACCACAACAGCGTTGCTGTTTATTCACAAACTGCGAACTCTGCCGCTCTTACCATTGGTGTAGGTGCGAATGTAGACATCAATCTTAAAAACAACATCTTTGCCCACTACGGGCAGGGTGCTGCCTATGAAATTGATGGTTCACTCAGCATCGCCTCATCAAACAACAACGACCTGTTTACCGCGAACGGTCCCTTGGCCCGCTATGCCGGTACTACCCATTCTAATTTGGCTGCTTTCAGTGCTGCAACTGGGCATGACTTGAATTCCATTTCGGTTGACCCCTTGTTTACAAACCTTGATATGCATACCTGCTTGGTTGATTTCGACAATGTTGGAGTGGGAGTGGGCGTGATGAACGATGTAGACGGAGATACGCGCAATGCTACCACGCCTGATTTGGGGGCCGATGAATTTGTTTTGCCCGCTACTTTTACCTTGGGCAACGACATCTACAAATGTTCTTCGGATAGCGTTATGCTTGGTGCCGAGGTTATTTTGGATGGAACCTATTATTGGAGCACCTTTAGCAACGATCCGCTCATTTATGTTTCAGCACCAGGCGAATACAGCCTAACGCTTGTTGCCAACTGTGGAGTGGTGGACGATACCATTGAAGTGTTTGATATCCCAGCACCCGTGGCCAACTTTACCAGCATCAACAGCTTCTACACCTATGTGTTTACAAACACCTCGACCAACTCAACTTCGTACAGTTGGAACTTTGGAGACGGCAACACATCTACCGATGTTAACCCCTTGCATATTTATGGCTCTGATGGAACCTATACCGTAACCCTAACGGCCACAAATTCATGTGGAGAAACCAACACCAAAACCATGCAAGTAACGGTGAATGTAACTTCCATTGAAGAGAGCGATGCCGCTTCTATTCAGGTGTATCCTAACCCGACGTCTGGAATCACCACTCTAACCATTCAAGGTTTGAATTCTACCCAAGCTGAAATTCAGTTGATGGATTTGACGGGCCGAATTTTGATGACCAAACAGGTTGAGCTGCTATCTGAAGGCGTAGAAACGACCTTGAACATGAGTAAATTCGCCGCAGGGGTTTATGTGGTTCGCATACAGAGCGGAGATTTTAAGGCTGTTCGTCGAATTGTTCGGAAGTAATTGAGAAGGGCTATCCTAGTTAAGGGCAAACCGGGTAACCGGTTTGCCTTTTTTTTGTTGCTTTTTTTACCTTATTGAGGCTCAGCGGCCCGGATGGAGCCGGCACCGCGGGCGGCCCTTGGGCTGCAGAACGGAGCAGGGCGGGGGCGACCAGGGGAAGCCACCGGCCGGCCCGTTATGCTGCAAGGGCCAACCAAGGTACAGGTGACAGCCGGATAAGCCGCCCCCCAAAAAAATGAATTGAAACTGATTTTTTTGTTCATGCTGACCAATTGAAAAAAGAATGTAAATTTGAAATATTAACCCAACATTATGCCCAAACGGGACAAGCTTTTTCAGCTGGTTCGCTCGCTTTCCAAAACCGAAAAGCGGTATTTTAGCATTTATACTCAGTTGCATGCAAAAAGCGAAAACAACGATTATTTAAAGCTTTTTCGGGAATTTGAACGCCAAGAAACCTTGGACGAGGGAAAGATAAAACTGAATTTGGCTGGAGAGCGTTTGTTGGATCATTATGCAGTAACCAAAAGCTACTTGTACGACCTGATTTTAAAGGCTATGCGTTCGTACAGCAAGCATTCTGAAGATAAGCGGGTGCTTGATTTAATTCAAGATGTGGAATTTTTGACCAGCAAAGGCATTTTTGATCAGGCCCTGCTGATGCTTCAAAAAGCCAAAGAAATTGCCGAACAAAATGGGCTTTTGGCTAATTTAGATTTGCTTTTGCATTGGGAAAAACGCATCCATTTAGCCTCTAGATTTGTGTGTTTTGATGACCAACGGCTGCAAACCCTTGGGGGGGAGCAGTTGGATGTGCAACAAAAACGAAGAATTCAGAATAAATTATGGGTTAAGAATGCCATGCTTACTGGAAAGACCTTGGGACGGAATTACGACTTTGACCCTTTGCTGGGATTTTCGGAAATGGAATGGCAACTTGTGAAGGCTCTTGAGGGCCATGCCCGCAATGAATTGCCCATCACTTTAATTGAGGTAAAAACCAAGGTGGCCAATGGACAGCTTGAAGAGGGGCTTCAAATATTGATTTCGTTAAAAAAGTCTTGGCTTGAGCAGAAAATACACATGGAGTTTCCGCTCTTGTTTATTCAAATTTTGGTAGGAATAATGGACCTGCTTTTTGAAATGGATAAGGCCAAAGAACTTGACCAAGAACTTCAAGCTGCTCAAAAGGATTCTGAATGGAACCAATTGAACGATTTTGTGGCGGCCTGGGTTCGTTGTACTCCCATTTTTTATGCTGGATATAGAGCGGCCCTTCAGCGGGATGAGTTGAACCTTAGGCAGTTTCTTCAAGCTTGGGATCGCAGGCCAATTTTGGATCAACTCTATCTGTTTGGGTATGAAACCAAAGCCACCTTTTTTGTGGGGTATTCCTGTTTTTTGCGCCGTAAATTCGAAGATGCCGAACACGAATTTGCAGCGGTATGCAAGGCCTCTGATGATTGGTACTGCCTTTCAACTCTATTTTCAGCCTGGATTTTTCGCTTGATTTGTCAAATGGAAATGGGCAGCTGGAAAAAGATTATTCGTTTGGCCGAGCGATTTAAGGCTTTGGTCGATGAGCATGGCTCGCTCAACTATCCAAAATTGTCTACGGCACTGGACCTTATTTTAAAATGTACAAATGGGAATGAGGTGGCAGGGGGCTTGTCTGAATTCAAAAATTTGGATTGGCAGGAAATAGGCTTAGATTCGAACAGGGTTAATTTGCTGGGCTTGACTAAGATTGAATGGGAGGCCCATACCCAGGAAGATTTAAATCCTTCGGAATGGAAATGAGCCATTGGAAGGTGGTTTTCGCTACTTTTAATCTATGAAAATCCTGTTGTTAGGTAAAAGTCTGGGCAAAGAAGATATTCCCTTGCTTATTAATATGCGGGATTTCCTGCTGAAGCGAAACGTCCAAATTTGGGTTTACGCCCCATATCAGGATTACCTTCTTGAACAGCACAAACTGGATTTGGGATTGCCCTTGTTTACTTCCTTAAGCCTGCCAGATAAATCGGATGTGTTGATTGGATTGGGAGGAGATGGGACAATATTGGAGGCGGCAACCGTATTGAAATCAAGCGGTATTCCCATGTTGGGAATCAATTTGGGCCGGCTGGGTTTTTTGTCGCCCGTTCCCAAACCTTTGGTAGAACAAGCCCTAACCTTATTGACGGAAGGCAATTTTACCATTGAACAAAGGGGGCTTCTGCAGGCCGAGATTGAAGGTGTTCCAAGGGAAGGTCAACTGGCATTAAACGAAGTAACCGTTTTGAAAAGAGACAGTTCTTCGATGATTGAATTAAGGTGCTTGTTGGATGGACAATATTTCAACACGTACAGGTCTGATGGGCTTATTGTATCAACGCCGACGGGTTCTACGGGGTATTCATTAAGTTGTGGGGGCCCCATTGTTCATCCCTTATCTCCGGTTTTGGTCATTACACCTATTGCGCCGCATAACCTGACCCAACGCCCCTTTGTTGTATCGGACGCCGCCGTTATAGAATTGCAGTGCACCTCGCGCACCGGCGATTATTTGGTGAGTTTAGATGGGCGAAGCTATAGGTTGCCCGACTCCATGTCCATCCGCGTTCGAAAAGCAAACCATAAAATAGGCTTCGTGCATCTTAAATCTATGAACTACCTGCAAACCCTTCGAAATAAATTGCTTTGGGGTTTGGACCCAAGAAACTAACTTGGGGTTGATTTATTCAATAATGCTAACTACCTTTGTAAGGTATCTTAATTTCTGCTCCTATGAATCGATTGGCATCCCCTTTAACTCTGCTCTTTGTTTTGGCTTTTTCTACTTTGGGAATAGCTCAGTCACGCCGCTATGCGACAGAGCAAAGCTGGAAGGAGAATTTTCGCGTTGTAACAGGGCTGGGAACCATGAATTTTTTAGGAGATGTAGGTGGCGCCAACGACATTGGGCGCTCTTTCCTTGCCGATTGGGATTGGGAGGCAGTTCGTCCTGTTATTCAAGTTGGGGCACGTTACCACTGGCATCGTCGTTTTGCCACCAGAGCCTCTTTTAATTTTGGATGGACCATTGGAAAAGATGCTTGGACGGAAGACCCTGCCCGCAACGCCCGAAATTTATCGTTCCATTCGTTCAATTTTGAGTGGGGATTTTTGCCTGAATTTTATTTCTTGCCCGATGTTCCCTTGAAAGGCAGGTACCGTCGCCGTGGAGTAACTGGAAAAACAGGCCGACCTGTGTTGGGGTACATTTACACCGGAATCGTCGGCTTTACGATGAATCCTATGGCCCGCAATCCCTACGACGGCCAAACCTACGAATTGCAACCTTTGGGCACCGAAGGCCAATTCGTTCTGCCCACCCGCGATCCTTATAGCTTGGTTCAGGTTGCCATTCCAATTGGCGTAGGGTTTTCATTTAAACTTACCAACGACATTAACCTTGATGTTGAGGTGGGTTGGAGAAGGACCTTCACCGATTACATGGACGACGTGTCAAGCACGTATGTTGACCCCAACTTGTTCGATAGCGATGTGGCAAAGCAACTTTCTATTGGAACTCAGGCCTACTATTTGGATCAAACTCCTGAGCCAGGTGTACAAATCTTCGGCCCCGGCGATCAACGAGGAAATCCTCAAGACAACGATACCTACATGTTTTTTGCCTTTAATTTGAGCTGGAAGTTGACCGCCTTCCAAAATTCCGCGCCCAAATATCCTCGTTAATTTTTTCGAGGGGATACCAAACCCCTGTAAACGGCGTTTCCCCTAATACGTTGATTATGAGGCAATGCTCGATTTTTACTTGGTTGCTGTTCTTGCCTTTGTTGGTATCAGGGCAAACCCACGAACTCGGTTTCGGTTTGGGTGGAATGTACTATCAAGGGGATATTAACCCCGAGTTTCCTTTTCAACAATCTCAGCTGGCTTGCCAAGTATTTTACCGAAAAAATTTTGATTACCATTGGTCCATTCGAGCGGGAGGTGTTATTGGAAAGGTTGCAGGAGACGATTCCCTGGGAACCTACGATTTTCAGGCCAACAGAAATTTGCGGTTTGAATCGGACATTTACGAAGGTTTTGGATGGCTTGAATTCAACTTTTTACCGTTTAGACCAGGCAGAACAAACAAAGGTGGAGTTTGGACGCCTTTTCTTTTTGCAGGGCTTAGCTTATTTTATTTTTCTCCTCAGGTTAACTACAACGGAAGTCTAGTTGACTTGGCCTCCTTGAATACCGAAGGGCAAAATCTTCCTGGATCAACCCTTGGCGATTATGGCTTTTTGTCAATGGCAGTTCCTTTTGGCGCCGGAATAAAATTGAAATTGTCGAATCGATTTAGCCTTTTGGGGGAGTGGGGCATGCGCATGACATTTACCGATTATTTGGACGACATTAGCTACCAGTATCCAAATCAGGCTCAAATGGTAATTATTAACGGGCAATTGGCATCAGAGTTGTCTGATCCATCTTTAAGCGGAACCGTAGGTGGAAGTACTTTGGCTGGGTATCAACGGGGCACCTCAAATAATTTAGACTGGTATTCCTTTTTCAATGTATCTTTGGTGTTCAAATTCAATGACCCCAAAATCTGTTACATGAATGGTCTTTGACCATTAGGCAATGCGTATGGGATTTAGAGAGCACATTCAAACAGAAAAACTGCCTCAGCATGTTGCCATTATTATGGACGGCAATGGGCGTTGGGCTAAGCAAAAGGGGCGGTTGCGTACTTTTGGGCATAAAGTGGGCGTGAAGGCCGTCCGCGAAACCGTTGAGGGGGCTGCTGAAATTGGCCTGAAAGTGCTGACTTTATATGCATTTTCAACCGAAAACTGGAACCGCCCAAAACTGGAAATCAACACCTTGATGAATTTGTTGGTTGAAACCATTCACCAGGAAACCCCAAGATTGATCAACAACGGTATTCAACTAAGGGCCATGGGCGACCTTAGTCAACTCCCTAAAAATTGCCAGATTCAACTTCAAAACAGCATTGATCAAACGGCAGACCAAACGGGAATGATTTTAAATTTGGCCTTGTCGTACTCCGCCCGTTGGGAAATTTTACGGGCGGTTAAAGAATTGGCAAACCAAGTGAGGGTCGGCTTATTGAATCCCGATGATATCAACGAAGCCGTATTCAGCAAACACCTTTGTACTGCAGAATTTCCCGACCCAGAACTGCTTATTCGTACCAGTGGCGAACAGCGCATTAGCAATTATTTGCTTTGGCAAATTGCCTACAGCGAATTGTATTTTACCTCTTGCCTTTGGCCAGATTTTACCCGGGAACATTTGTTTGAAGCCTTGGTGGCTTACCAACAAAGGGAACGTCGTTTTGGAAAAATTAGTGAACAAGTTGCCCCATTGTGATTAGAACGCTCCTTTTTTCCTTCGTTGTCCTCTGCGTTTTGTCGCAAGCAGCCTCAGCCCAAAAGCCAAGCTTTGATGTAGATTACCGTTACCCGCGTACCTACACCATTGATCGAATTCAGGTGCAATCTCCAAATCAAAAATTGGACTCCACCTACGTGATTTTACTTAGCGGATTAAACGCCGGCGATAAAATTCAAATTCCCGGCAGGGAAACCGCTGCTGCCATTCGCAAACTTTGGAAAGAAAAAGTATTTAAAAACATTCGAATTTCGGCCAATGAAATCCAGGCAGGACATGCCGAATTAATTATCTACGCCGAAGAGCAACCTCGAATTCTAAAGCCCGTTATTTTTGGTATCAAAAAAGGAGAGCAAGAAGACATTACTGGCCTAATAAAATGGTACCGGGGTGAAGTGTACTCCGAAAACCTGCGAAAGGTGGCCGAATACCGCATACGTGATTTTTTGGCCGAAAAGGGTTTTTTAAATCCCAAAATCGAATTCAGAACCGAAACCGATAGCACCATGCCGCCAGACTTCGTTAATCTGGTTATTGATATCGACCGGGGCGAAAAGGTTAAGGTGGGATCCTTAGAAATCTCAGGGAATGTTTTGGTTAATACCTCAAAAATTCGCCGAACCATTAAAGAAGCACTGGTCGAAAAGTCTAGGATTGATTTGGCACGAGATTTCTTCCTTTTCCTTAAAGGAAATCCCGAATTGGCCGAACTTGACTCCGTTCTGCTTGGTAAAGGCTTTTATGCCTCTACACTGGAATACCTTAGGAACGCCAATAGAATCAACGTTTTTACAAAATCAAAATACAACGAGCTGGAGTGGGACATGGCCATGCGTAGCATCGTAAACCTGTACCAATCAAAAGGCTATCGGGACGCTCGTGTGGTTCGCGATTCGGTTTTTTATGCTCAAGGGGAATTGCATGCTAAAATTGAAATTTCAGAGGGTAGGCAATACCACTTTAGAAACATTCGTTGGTTGGGTAATCAAAAATACACTTCGGGGAGACTAGACAGTTTGTTGGGAATAAAACGCGGAGATGTGTACGACCAAGAGCGCCTTTCCAAGCGCCTTAACATGGACCAAAATGCCCTAGATCTTAGTTCCCTTTATCAAAACGACGGCTACCTGTTTTTTAGGGTTGAACCGGTCGAGGTTTTGGTAGATGGAGACAGCATTGATTTAGAAATCCGAATCTCGGAAGGCAAACAAGCCCGGATTCGTAAGATTATTTTATCGGGCAACACAAAAACAAACGACCGGGTTTTGCTGCGTGAGGTACGCGCTAAGCCTGGCGACCTGTTTCGCCGCTCCGACGTCATCCGAACTCAACAAGCCCTATCTCAACTGGGAATTATTGACCCTCAGGCATTGGAGATTATTCCTAGGCCTGACCCTGTAAATGGAACGGTTGACCTTGAATTTGTAGTAACCGAATCTCCGTCTGACCAAATTGAATTATCGGGTGGCTGGGGTGCAAATCAGGTCGTTGGAACCCTGGGTTTGTCGTTCCGAAATTTCAGCTTACGTAATATGTTGAAACCATCAACATGGTCACCCCTGCCCTCGGGCGACGGACAACAACTGTCCATTCGGGCTCAGTCAACCGGACCTCAATTTCAAGCCTATAATTTTAGTTTTAATGAACCCTATTTGGGGGGTAAAAAACCCATCTCGCTCGGCCTTTCTATCAACCATAGTTTGTTTTCTTTTGGCCTTTCTGATTCTTCTTCTAGGCTCATGAACACCTCGGTTGGCCTTAATGTTGGAAGGCAGCTTCGATGGCCCGATGATTATTTTCAAATTTCCGGAGGCATTTCCTACAACCGATACGATGCCCGCGACTACAGGCTAATTGCGGGAACAGCCCAAAATTTTACCGGGGTTTCAAACAACTTCAACATCAATGTGGGTTTAATACGCAATTCAACCGATGATTTTATTTTCCCAACCTCGGGTTCCCTATTCATGTTTAATGTTGAACTTACTCCTCCTTTTAGCGCTTTTAATTCGGTCGATTATGCCTCCCTTCCTCTTCAAGAACGCTATCAGTGGCTTGAGTACCACAAATGGAAATTTCAAGGGAAATGGTTTATACCTCTTGATAAACGCGCCAACGACAAACCATCTAAGTTTATTTTAATGCTTAGAACCGAATTCGGATTCCTTGGTCAGTATTCGGAAAGGGTAGGCCCCACTCCCTTCGAGCGCTTTTTCTTGGGCGGCGACGGCTTAACCGGCTTTAATATTGATGGACGAGAAATTATTTCCTTACGCGGATATCCAAATCTATCCTTGACACCAGGTTTTGACGGAAATTCCGTGAACTCTGTGGGGGGAACCATCTACAACAAACATACCATGGAACTAAGGTTTCTCCTGTCCCCAAATCCTCAAGCCAAAATATGGGTGCACGGATTCCTTGAGGCAGGAAACGCTTGGGACGGGTTTGAAAACTATACCCCATTCCAACTTCAACGTTCTTGGGGACTTGGAATGCGGTTCTTCTTGCCCATGTTTGGTTTGTTGGGCATCGATTATGGCTGGGGCATGGATCCCCTTCCTCCCAACAATACACCGCCCGGCGGTCAGTTCCATTTTATGATTGGTCAACAATTTTAACCCTACCTTTATACCCGGTAGCCTAATTCTTTCCTTGGTATGAAATACATCTTTCTTTTTACGGCATTTCTTTTTCTTTCAAGTTCAGGCCTTTCAGCTCAAAAATCCGTTTACGTCGATAGCGACTACATTCTGAGCAATGTCCCCGAATACAAGGCCGCTCAAAAACAATTGGAAGACATCGCCACCGAATGGCAAAAAGAAATCGAAACCCGTTTGGCCGAAATTGACCAACTCTACAAAACATTTCAGATTGAAAAAATCTTGCTCAGCGAAGAAATGCGCATTAAACGAGAAGATGATATCCTTAAAAAAGAAAAGGCGGTCAAGGAATTGCAGAAAAAACGATTCGGTCCACAAGGCGATTATTTCAAAAAACAAGAAGAACTTATTCGCCCCATTCAAGATAAGGTTTTCAATGCCATTGCTAGTTTGGCCGAAGAAAAAAACTACAGCATGGTTTTCGATAAAGCCGGTTCAACCACGGTGATGTATGGAAACAAGCGCTTTGACATCAGCAATGAGGTCATTCGTGAAATGGGGCTAGTACCGGGGGCCGGCGAACCAGAAGATTCAGAAGGTACAGAAGACGAAGAAGACGGCAAAAGTGGAGACCAGCCCATTAAACTTGATAAACCCTAAAGGTGAATTCCCGTATTGGAATGTTTGATTCCGGCGTGGGCGGTTTAACCGTTCTTAAGGCCTTTCGTCAGGCCTTTCCTACCGCCGATATACATTACGTTGGCGATACGTTGCACATGCCTTATGGCGATAAAAGCCCTGAGAACATTCAGGACTTCAGCCGAAAAATCGCCCGATATCTCCGCAACTCAGGCGCTGAACTTATCGTTATTGCTTGCAATTCTGCCTCGTCCTGGGCCTTCGAAGCGGTTTGCCAAGAGGCTGACGATATTCCCGTTTTAGACGTGGTTCGCCCCGTGGTTCATTACCTTGCCCAGCAATCCGATGTTAATTGGGTGGGCCTGGTCGGGACCCGCGCTACCGTTCAGTCTGGAATCTATCCCCGATTGCTTAAGGCGATCGCTCCTCATATTCACATTGAAACCTTGGCTACCCCGCTTTTGGCCCCCCTTGTGGAAGAAGGAATTCAGCTGCATGATCTTAACCGCATCCTGGTCCGTCATTACCTGCAGCAAATGCCCCTAGATCAGGCTCAGGCTTTGGTCCTGGCTTGCACCCATTATCCTGTGCTGCATGATGTTTTTCAAGAGCTGCTTGGCCCCCAAATTCAGGTGCTCAATCCCGGCCAAGTCCTTGCTAACCAATGCAAAGCTCAGGGAATGGATTTCGCAGGTACTGGAAATCTATTTTGCGAGGTTACCGAGTACACTCCAGCTTTTGAAAAAACAGCCGAGCGCCTTCTTGGATACCCCATTTCTCTGCAAACCGTCGATTTGCGCTCCTAAATTCAGTTTGATTTGTCTTTTTTATGCGCTTTTTTGGGCGGCTGCCGGGCTTTCTCAGGTATGTCCCCGGCTGTTGGGTACTGCCCCAGCGGGCTTGCGGTGGCTCCTAAAGTCGCCTCCGCGCCACGCGGGCCAGAACCCAACAACCGCGCACCTACCTTGTTCAATCCCTGCCGCATCCCAGCCCGTTTATGTCGCTTTTCATTGAATTCCTACCCAACAAAGGGGTTTTATTCTTACCTTCGGATTAACAATTGAGTTCAACCATTCCTTAATTCTCAAAATCATGAGCAAAGGCAAAATTTTTATTACCGGTGGCGCTGGTTTTATTGGCAGCAGGGTTGTGAAAATGGCAATCGACCAAGGTTACGAGGTCCGTTGCCTGGTGCGTAACTCCACCAATCTGCGCCGCCTTGAAGGTTTAAATTACGAATCTTTCTTGGGCGACATTACCAACGCGGAATCGATGCAAGAGGGCATTAAGGGCTGTTCTGCGGTGATTCACCTGGCCTCTTTGTCAAATTGGAAAGACATCCATAGCCCCAAAATGCCACTGGTGGTTATTGAAGGTAGCCGCAATGTGCTCAATGCCGCACGAGACAATGGGAATCTCCCCACTGTCTATGTGTCTTCCTCTACCGCCATTGACGGAACCGAAGAAAAAGTTATCTTAAACGAAGACAGTCCAATTACCTTAAATAAAACCCACTTCGTTTACCCGCATGCTAAAAAGCAGGTCGAATCGTTGTGCAAAGATTACGCTGCCGCAGGCCTTCCTGTTTGCATTGTTAATCCCACCGAAGTGTATGGCCCTCAAGACTGGGAAAAAATCACCTGCGGAAACCTAATTGATTTCGCAACCACCAAAACCATTCAACTTGCCGAAGGGGGAACCTCCATTGTTCACGTTGATGACGTGGCTACCGGAATTCTCGCTGCCCTTGAAAAGGGAAAACCTGGCGAACGCTATATTTTGGGCGGAGAAAACATGGAATTTAAAGACCTTGCAGCCTTGGCAATGGAAATTCTAGGTAAGCCAGCCAAAATATCCATGATGTCTCGCAAAATGCTCATGACCTTGGCATGGATTTCCAAAACCTTTAAAATTCCTATGGGCTTTGAGCCCGCGGTTATTCCCTATGCAGTTAAATATTGGTTCGTCGATAACAGCAAGGCTAAAAAAGAATTGGGTATTGATTTCCGCTCGCCCCGAGAAATTTTGACTCCAACCCTTAATTGGGTGCGCGAAGTGGGCTGGCTGAAATAAACACCCTAGCCCAATTTCGACCTAGCTCGTTTAGCCTCGCCAGACTTGCCACGCTGGTCAAAGCCATTTACATCCTGATTTCTTTATGTTATGAAAGGCCGTGCATTAATTACCGGAGCCAGTTCTGGCATTGGAGCTGCAACCGCAAAACGCCTAGCTCAAGATGGGTTCGATTTGATTTTGACCGCTAGGCGTACCGATCGCTTAAACCTCTTTTGCTCGGAATTGAAACGGGATTACCCAACCATTCAAATTCATTCCCGAACCTTAGATGTTCGTTTGGAAGCCGATGTGATTGCTTTTTACGAAGATTTGGACAGAAATCGCCTTATGCCCTCGGTCTTAATTAACAATGCCGGCCTTGCTGCTGGCTTGGCTCATGTTGACCATGCCGTTTCAGACGACTGGCATAGGATGATTGATACGAACATTAAAGGGGCCTTGTTTATGTGCAAATACCTGATCCCCTATTTTAAAAGCCAAAACCTAGGCCACATCGTTCAAATGTCATCGGTGGTTAGCCGTGAGGTTTATCCTGGCGGCAGCGTCTACTCGGCCACCAAGCATGCCCTTGATGCCATTCATAGAACCCTAAGGCTGGAACTGCTGCCTTGGAACATTAAATTGACTTCTATAAATCCAGGTTTGGTCGAAACTGAATTTAGCCTAGTTAGGTTTAATGGTGACCAGGCTAGGGCAGATGCCGTCTACCAAGACCTGGAACCACTGCGTCCCGAAGATGTTGCCGACGCGGTGGCTTATTGCCTTGCCCTGCCCCCCCATGTTAACATTCCTGAATTGCATATTACTGCGGCTTGTCAGGCCACGGCAACCCGGGTTCGTAAGCTCGACGGAACCCTGCGAGGCTAACGGTGGCCTACCCTTTCCCAACTGCACTTCGTTGGAACTGCTTTTAATAAATAAGACTCAATTTACCTTCCTTTGAAAATAGGAAGTACGGCCCCCACCGAAGCATTCGGCGAAGGGATGCCCAACAACTGAGAAAGAGTGGGGGCAATATCTTCAACGCCCACTTCTTGATAGTGCCACTGGGGTTTGAATACGCTGCCAAAAAACAAAAGGGGAACTTGGGCGTCGTACGAATACGGAGAGCCATGCGTGGTTCCTTTTCCCTGACTTAATCCCTCCATAAATCCTGGCATTGGAAGCCCAAGTAGGTCGCCCGATCGGTGGTGATGCATACCCTTTGCGAGCATACCAGGACCATGTGGCAGGCTTAGCATAGGGTAGAGTTCATCTGCCAAATACACATCCAATATGCCAGGAATTTTACGCATAGCTTGTTGGATTCGTTTTTGAAAGTCGGCAGGGCAATCTGAACTTAGGTAAACATTTAGATTTTGAACCGCTTGTATGTACGCGCTTGATCCGGGAACGTTGTGCTCCAATTCTGTTTTGATTTGGTCGGTTATGATTCCCCCTGGAATGTTAAACGACTCAGCCAACATAGGGTTTTCTGCGGCTCCATGGTCGGCAGTTAATACCAGAATCCAATGTTCTGCCCCTACATTTTGGTCAAGGTAACCAAATAATCTAGCCAAATTTTGGTCTAATTTGATGTAGGTGTCGGCAACTTCCAACGAGCGAATGCCAAACTGATGCCCTAGGATATCGGGTTGAGAAAAGCTGATATTTAACAAATCGGGTACGTCATCTGATCCAAGTTCCTCCCGTTGAATCATCTCTAAAGCAAAATCCACCGTCAGGGTATTGCCCGCAGGTAAAAATTTAAGCCTTTGATAACCATATTTTGCCCCAATTTTGGGATCGTTGTGAGGAAAAACAGGGTTTTGCTCACCCGGAAATGGAGCTTCCTCTTTTTGATTGTCGAACTGGGCCAAGGGCAATAGTTTTTTTTCCAATTCCCATGATTGATTAATTTCTTTGTCCTTGGCATTTCCTTGGTTGAATTTGTTTACCCATTCAGGTAGGCTTGAACCATAAAAAGACGAGCTGATGAAATGCCCGGTTGAGGGGTCTAGCCAATAAACCCCATCTGCATGGTGGCCTGCCATTAAAATGGCTGAACGGTCTTTTATGGCCACCGCAACATTTTTTGAGCTAGGGTTGGCTAGCTTAAGTTCATCGCCTACCGTGGTAGCCCATAAATTCCGCGGGCTCATTTGTCCTACATTCGAACTGCTTCCAATCGATTTAGACAATGGGTCTTCCACACAATACAGGGATTTTTGTTGGGTTCGGTCAAACCAGTCGTTGGCAACAATTCCATGGTACATTGGAAAAGTACCTGTCGAAATACAGGCATGACCAGGCCCAGTATAGGTCGGAACATAATGATATCGGGCATTGTTAAATCGAATGCCTTGGCGTTTTATTCGCTCAAACCCTCCTTCTCCAAAATAAGGTGCAAACCGCTCCAGGTAATCGTTCCGCATTTGGTCCACCGAAACAACCACCACCAATCGGGGCGGAACGAGGCTTTGTCCAATAATTTGCCCTGCGAAAACACAGAAGGTAGAAAAAACAAGGCTAAATGCTTTCATATGCTTAGGCTTTAACGGCTACCGATAAAAGGATGAGCAGGCTACGCACCGTCCAAAGTCCAGCCCGAACCATCGATGTATAATACAACTCTTTAAACTTTTTATCGTTTGGATTGGCCCAAAATGCCGAACGTTGTTTGCGAAGCAATCCTAATGAAATCCCCCAAATTGCGAGCAAAATAAAAAACGAAATACCATACATTTGAATAAATCGGGCCGATTGTTCCGACGCCTCCATGGAACGTACCGAAAAAATCAAGGTGGCAAATGAGGTCAATAACTCCAAGGAAACCAAAGGAAGATGGAGTAGGGTAGAGCGGTTTTTAAAGGAGTCCGAGGCTTCCTTACGCTTTTCCTCTGGTATGAAACGAAACAAGGGTAGGGTGGCTAGGGCATTGAACCACGACATGCCCGCTAAAAGCAGGCTGCAAATCAGCGAAACGATAAATGCAGGCGAAACCATAAATTAAGGAGCAAGCCTTTCTTTGATCCAAGAATTTCCTTGACGTTTAAAACGAATGCGGTCGTGCAATCGGCCTGGCCTTCCTTGCCAAAATTCCATACTGTGAGGAAGGAGTCGGAATCCACCCCAAAAAGGAGGCATAGGAATGGAGTCCGTGTTCGGAAAACGTGCTTCAGATTGTTTGAGCAACTCTTCTAAATGTTCTCGATTTGGAACAATTTCACTCTGGGGCGAGGCCCACGCAGAGAGCTGATTCAATCGCGGACGACTTTGGAAATAAGCTTCCGACTCAAATTTTGTTATTTTATTCACTTCCCCTTGAATGCGTACCTGGCGTTCCAAATCAACCCAAAAGAAATTCAACGCCGCTTTATTGTTTTTCTCCAAATGCTTGGCCTTTTCAGAATTGAAATTGGTGTAAAAAACCAGCCCCCCCTTCGAAATATCCCTTAGTAATACAATTCGGCTGCTTGGAAACCCCTCCGAATCTACCGTGCTTAAAGTCATGGCATTTGGTTCAGATTGACCCCCATTCGCGGCATCACCCAACCACTTTTCTAATAAAAAAATGGGGTCTGAACCACAATCCATTTCGGATAATGACATCAATTTATAATCTTTACGGAGTTTTGAGAGAAATTCTTTCATAACGCATGTTCTTCAGATATCAAAGGTACCGAAATGGAATCAATCGAAACCAACACAAACGAAAGAAAGGTTGACAGAGTTAAATGGCTGGCATACATTATTATTGGGCTTTCCACCCTATTAAGATTGTTTTATGCATCCTCCATTTCTTTTAGTCCAGAAGAGGTTTTCTCTATCTTTCAGTTCTCAGATCACGGCTTTTCTGGGTTTTTGGACCACCTGACCGAACGAGGTGAAAATCACCCTGTTCTGCCTCAGGTTTTGTTTGGAATATGGTATCAAATTATGCCAGCCCATGAGTTTTTTGTTCGCCTTCCCTATGTTCTTTTGGGCTCTATGGGTATGTGGTGGGCCTATTTGCTTTTTTCAGGTTGGTTCGGACGGAAAATTGCGGTTATGGTTTTGACCTTGATGGGCTTTGCTGCTATGAATATGGTTTTTGGTATTTATGCTCGGCCTTTCGTTCTAGGTATGGCATTGGTTATGTTTGCGGCCTGGCGTTGGGACCGTGTTATAAATCGAACAGGCCAAATTCCCCTTAAAAAAGGGTTGTTTTTGGGTTTTGCTTGGTTGATTGCCGCCCATTCCCATTATGGAGCCCTTATGGTGGTGGGGATTATGGTGGTAACTTCTTTGCTTTTTATCACACCTAAAAACATGCATGCCCTTGGTGCCGCCGCACTTATTTTAGCCTTAGGGCTCGCTCCCTTTTATGGAATTGGGCGCCACCATTTTACCATGGCCACCATTGGCCCCCATGGTTTGCCTGTGCCTGACCCCCAATTCCGCTGGATTATTGAATGGATTTTGTATCTGGTAAATCACTCTTGGTTTGTCTTTTTAACCCTACTAGGCCTTATGGTGTATGCACGACCTAAAGCGTACGAAAAGAAAGCCAATTGGCGGGCTTATCGGTACCATATGGTTCTAGGTAAAACCCAAATAATTTGGCTTTCAGCGGCCTTGGGTTTTTTGCCATTTATAGGTTTGCTTTTTTATTCCTTCGTCCAAAAGCCGGTATTTCATACCTCTTTGATTTTGCCCACCTTCCCATTTATGGCAGCCTTCATTTTCCAATGGGCTTATCCCTTTTTTAGAAAAATGCCCACCTATTTAATGGGGGCTTTTTCGGTGGTGGTTTTATTTACCTCGTTTACTGAAAAAGAGGCGTTTAACATTATGCCCTTTACCCATTTCAAGCAAGCCATCTCTGATATTGAAGACCAAATTGAAAAAACGCCAAAAACAGCGGTATTGATGGTTAGCCCTAATCCCGAAGTTTTAAGGTATTTCATCGATGAGGACAGCCCAATAAAACGGTTGGGTCGGATTTTTCACCCCGACAGCCTTGACCACAACCTTTCCGATTGGATGACCAACACCAAACAACAAGGTCAAATTGGTTTGGTTTATGCCTGGTTTGACGAAGAGCCAGCCGTTCAAGTGCCTTCCCAAATTCGAGCATTCTACCCCAACTATGAAACCCGCAAGCGTGGTAGCCAGCAAGCACAGCATTACTTTTCAACCCTTCCTGTCAAATCTACCATTCTGCGCGATTTAGATACCCTCCTTTCCTACCAACGACTTTACAAATCCGCCCCCATTGATTCCATGCTTTCTCAACCCTCTATTTACATGGACGCAGGTCCGCTTCGCGACGACTTGAATCCCTGGACAGAGGTTGTTGGCAAGGTCGTTTTGCAAAATTTAGATAGCATCCCCGCCAACATTCAAATTCATGTGGAGGTTCTCTCTGATTATGGGGCCAATTGGGAAAATATCTTGACAGCCGAACTTCCTGCCCTAACCACCCAATCTTTTTACGTCGGACGAAAGCTTAGAACCGAGATTTCATATAAAAAGGAACCTATTTTCCGTTTGAAAACCAATCCTATCGCTTCAAATGGACAAGCAGGGAAAGTTCTGGTATTGGAAAATTACATTTCTGTTGTTGTCGGCGACGAAAAGAATTTCCCTAAAATGCTGTATCCCGGTCATCAAAAACGATAATTTAACCATGCTTATACCCCCCCGCCTTGCCCTTCTCTTTTGGGGGCTCCTGCTGCATTGCTCAGCTTTGTTCGCCCAAGGAAAGCCTGAATCTTGGCGGGTTCATTTGCCCTTCTTTCGTTGCTCCCATATAGATTTTCAACAGGGAAAACTCTTGCTAGCATCCGACCAAGGCGCTTGGAGTTACGAACTGCAAACCATCGAACGCCTGCCGTTTTCAAAGGCTGAAGGATATAGCGCGGTCGAAAGTTCTGTCGTTCGTGCCCATCCCACAAAACCCTGGGCAATTATTACTTACCGAAGTGGGCATGTTGATTTGCAAAAAAATGGCCGAATAGTTCCCCTAAATGCTCTGCTGAATTCAGGAATAAACGATTCCAAGTTTATTCGATCGGCAGAATGGTTTGGCGATACGGTCCTTTTGGCTGCCGATTTCGGAGTCGTTATTGTGGATGCCCATCAAGAGGTTTTTCGGAATTCTGCCATTCTGAAAAATAGCCCCCAATTTACCACCGAAACCTGCCAATACGCTACCATTTTTAACAACCGATTTTGGTTCGCTCTTTCAACTGGCCTGTATAGCCTGCCTTTGAACGGAAACATTAAAGACCTTACAGCATGGACTTTACACAACGATGCTGGACCTGGTTTCTACTCTAAATTAACCGCTTTCAACGGAAAAATCTATGCCATTAAAGGCCAATCGGGCGATAGCCTTTTTGCAATTGATCCCGGACAGTCCCTTCAAGTTTTACAGTTTCCTGATTTACCCAATTTCAATGGCATTCGAACCCTAGGTAATCGACTCTATATTTTATCCGATACCGTCGCTTTGGCTCTAGATGCCCAGCTTAATCCAGTATGGAACTTCCATTCGCCCTATGGTTTCTTTAACGATATTGTGCAAGATAGCGCCGGAAACCATTACCTTGCCACATCTCGAAATGGCTTGTTGTTTGCGGCTACCAACCAAACAGCCTTTGGCCCGCCTGGACCTGAAACCCGAAATGCATACGACATCAAAGTTCTGCAAAATGGGGATGTTTGGGTTGCTACAGGAGGACGCACACCCCTTTGGGGGGCCATCTTTAGAAGAGACCAATTGTTTTACAAAAGCCAAGGGTTTTGGAGGGTTCTTAGGGAGCCAGAGGCCGGATATCCACTCGGTCATGCTGACCTGCTTGCCATTGCCCCTGATCCCGATGACCCAAAGCATTTGTTTGTCGCTGCTGGAATTACAGGTCTGTATGAAATAAACAATTACTCCTACACTTCCATTGTCCAAGGCCCTCCCATTCCTATGGGGCTTAACCGGCCAGGCCTAGGAGGAATTGCCTTTGACCGCCAAAAAAATCTCTGGGTTTCTCCCACATATAGTCCATTTGGATTACTTTGTTTAAAAACCGACAACACAACCACCCAGGTGGATTTCCCCAATTTTACATCGACAACCGTTCCTACCGGCGATGTTGTGGTTGATGATTTTGGCCATGTTTGGCTTGCCGTTTGGAGTAGAGGCCTTGCCGTTTACAATCCAAGTACAAGCCAAAAACAATACCTAACAGCCACCTTCAACAGTGGCGACCTTCCAAATCTGCACATCCGGACCTTGGCAAAAGACAAGAATGGTGAAATTTGGGTGGGAACAGACGATGGAATCCGGGTGTTTTCCCCAGGTTTGCTCTTCTCAGGCAATCCCGTAAATGGTCAAAAAATAGTCCTGAAATCCGACGATGGCAACAACGAATTGCTTCTAGCCCAAACCATTGTGAACGACATTCAGGTTGATGGCGGAAATCGAAAATGGATTGCTACCCAAGGCGCCGGAGTTCTTTTGGTAAGTCCAGATGGCCGCAACATTGTTCGCGGGTTTAATGCTTCCAATAGCCCTTTGTTGTCCGATAATGTTCAATGCATCGGAATTGACCCCGTCTCGGGCGAGGTCTATTTTGGAACCGAACTTGGTATTATTTCTTATCAAGGAAACGCCACAGAAGCCGACGATGGATTCGGGCAGGTTCTCGCTTTTCCTAATCCCATTAAACCCAACTACGATGGGCCAATAACCATCAATGGCCTTGCTCGCAATGCCAACCTGAAAATTACCGATGTGGCAGGTAATTTAGTGTACGAACTTCAAGCCGCTGGAGGTACTGCCACTTGGAATGGCAAACGTTTTGACGGGCGTCGACCGCAAACTGGGGTTTACTTGGTTTGGGCAACCAACGACCAGGGCTCTGAATCTATGGTTACAAAATTGATTTTTATCAACTAGGGAATGCCTCGGCAACTTGAATGCTTGCTTTTAAAAACCATACGGTTTGGTGAGCAGGGATACATCTTAAAATTGCTTACCGCGGAGGGAGAACAGCTGGATGCAGTTTTGACAATTTCTTCAAAGTCAAAATCGGCAAAACGCGCCTTTTTGCACCCTCTCTCAGCGCTTAATTTGGTGTTGAGCGATAAGAAATCCAATGGACTTCCCTATGCTTCCCAGTTTTCTTTTCAAATGGGCAGGTCTTTGATTCAAGCCGGCCCTCCTCAGCTGGCTTTGGCTCTGTTTTTTTCTGAGGTCTTTTTTAGAATTACCCAATGGCAAAAGGGCGACAGCGCTTTGTATAATCTGGCGATGGAATACTTGGAAAGAATGCTAAAACCCGAAAATTCAGCCTGTCTTCCATTACAGTTTTTATTGAAAATCATCGATTGGTCCGGGTTTTTACCTGAACCCCCACAAAAATCTACGCCCAATTTGGTCTTCGGGCTTCAATCTGCCACCTTTTCCCCTGAACCGGGTTCAGGTTTAGAACCCGTTTTTTCTCCTCTACTTACTCAAATTTGGATTAATCTCCTCGTAAATAAAGCCGTCCCCGAATCAGCCACTCAGCGCCGCGAATTGCTTGATGCCATGGTGCGCTTCTTAGAATGGCATTTCGACCGGCACGGGAGCATCCAAAGCCATCGGATTTTTGCTGAAATGAATCAATCATAAAAAAAGAGAGCCGGTTTTCCAGCTCTCTTTTTCAAATGGGAAGTTTCTTTTTACTGAATTACAAACCGGCCACGGGCAACCGCCTGCCCTTGTTCAAGGACTGTAAATAGGTAAATCCCTGAACCAAGGTTCGATGCGTCAATTTGATCGGTTCCAACTCGTTTAATGGTATGACGACGTCCACTCAAATCGGTGATGCTAATTTGAGCCGAAGACTTCAACCCTTGAATGCTGATTAGCCCTTTTGAAGCTGGATTAGGAAATACCGACATTTCAGGGGTAGAAACGGGTGCTACCGACAATTGGCTGGCATCACTCTTAAACCTAACATTGTCGGGATTGCCCTGGGCATCTAAACGCAACGCTACTACTCCAAATTTTTCTCCATTTGCATACCAAGTGTAAACCGTCGTAGTGGAGGTTATAACATTCCCAGGAAGACCTGCCAATTGAGCCAATGTCTGGGGCATTAAATTCCATCCCGCTGGCATATTAATGCCCAACAACAAACAATTTATTGGATTGGGATTGTATAGAAAAATGGAATCGGTGGTGGTTTCATCAGACTTTGCACGCAAGGTTTGAACCGTGTCCGTAGGCAGGTAAGTAGTCCCTGAGGCATCGAATACGGTGTTTAAGGTCGATCGACGATTGATTCGGGTTGAATCAAAGGTCAATTGGCAACCAAGTACGTTGGTGTCAAGCCCCAAAAATATGGCAGTTTTAAATGAAGAACTGCTGCTAACCTGATCATTCAATTGAGAGGGGAACGGCAACAAAATTTGTTCAGGTTGGTACACGGCTAGGGTGGGAACCCCATTAATGTCTGTACCCAAGGCAACCGTATTCAAAGATGCTGAACCTTTATTCAAGAAAAAGTACCCATCGTTTGATTCTGTTACCAAATTGCAATTTGTTAACCCTTGAGCTGCTGGAACCGTCGAGGGGTCTAAAAAGAACAATGTATCTAAACTAACCGTGTTTAAACCTGTGAAATTCCAGGTTTGTCCAGCTCCAGCTGGGCCAGGTATAATCCCTGGGCTGGTATCTACTCCTAAAATAAATTGATCCCCAACACCGCCAAAATCAGCCGATGTTATGGTTACTTGAGAACTGAGGCTTAGTGCACTTAGGCAGAACAAAAAACCGGCATAAAAATTTTTCATATAGGGTGTTTTTTTAAAATAAAAACAAATTTAATGCCAAAAACCGAATTTTTACCAAAGAGTGGATTTTTTCACAATGTATCTTTGTTTTCATTGGGATGTTTACCTTTGTTCAAATCTTTGAATTATGGATTGGTTGTTTATTCCTCTAGGAAATGGTATCAAATGGTCTTTTCAGTTTTTGGAAATGGCTAGCATGAAGTACAATTTGGTCATGATTGCCGCCGGAACAGGCCTTACTGTTTATTGGGTCATGCAAATGTTGAAGAACAAACAATCTGAAGACAAGGGCGTTTTTCGCCCCAAGAAGTAAGCTTACGAACGTTAATCGTTCAACTTCAACACGGCCAAAAACGCCTGTTGGGGAATCTCCACACTGCCTACTTGACGCATCTTCTTCTTACCCTCTTTCTGTTTTTCAAGCAGTTTTCTCTTCCTGCTTATGTCGCCTCCGTAGCACTTCGCCGTAACATCTTTTCTCAGGGCTTTCACCGTTTCTCTAGCAATAACCTTGGCTCCAATTGCCGCTTGAATGGCTATTTCAAACTGCTGCCTTGGCAACAATTCCTTTAACTTTAAACACAGTTTCTTACCCAAATCAAACGCATTGTCTCGGTGGATTAGGCTAGATAAGGCATCAACCTGTTCTCCGTTCAACATAATGTCCATTTTTACCAGTACCGAGGTACGGTAGTCGCTTGGATGGTAGTCAAAACTGGCATATCCCTTTGAAATGGTTTTGAGCCGATCATAAAAATCGAATACAATTTCCCCCAAAGGCAATTCAAAACTCAGCTCCACCCTGTCTTGGGTTAAGTACACCTGATTTTTTAAAATGCCCCGTTTCTCCATGCACAAGGTCATAACAGGACCTGTAAATTCCGATTTGGTAATAATTTGAGCCTTGATATAAGGCTCTTCCACATATTCCAAATGGTTGGGTTCAGGTAAATCCGAAGGATTATTAACAATCAGTTTTTCGCCCTTCTTGGTAAAAGCATTGTACGACACGTTGGGAACAGTGGTAATTACATTCATGTCGAATTCCCTTTCAAGACGTTCTTGAATGATTTCCATATGCAGCATGCCCAAAAATCCACACCGAAATCCAAAACCCAAAGCGGCCGATGACTCAGGCTCAAAAGTTAAACTGCTGTCGTTCAATTGAAGCTTGGCCATCGCTTCCCGTAATTCCTCATAATCTTCCGTATCTACAGGATAAATGCCTGCAAATACCATGGGTTTAACGTTTTCAAATCCATGAATCATATCCAAGCAGGGATTGGCTACATGCGTAATGGTGTCTCCTACCTTTACCTCTTTCGCCGTCTTTATGCCCGAAACAATATAACCTACATCGCCAGCCAAAACTTGATTTCTGGGCGACAAATCCAATTTCAAAACACCAACCTCATCGGCAATGTATTCTTTTTCAGTGGCCATAAATTTCACCCGATCCCCCTTCCTTAAACTTCCATTCATTACCCGGAAATAGGCAATAATTCCCCGAAATGGATTAAAAACCGAATCAAATATCAAAGCCTGAAGCGGTGCCTCAGTATCCCCTTTGGGCGCCGGAATTCGTTCAATCACCGCCTCCAACACCTTGTCAACCCCCAACCCTGTTTTTCCCGATGCCGGAATAATGTCTTCCAATGAACATCCAATCAATTCCACAATTTGGTCCTTAACCTCCTCAGGCATTGCCGAGGGTAAATCCATTTTGTTCAGGATTGGAATAATTTCTAAATCGTGCTCAATGGCTAAATATAGGTTCGAAATGGTTTGAGCCTGAATTCCTTGTGTAGCATCAACAATCAACAATGCCCCTTCACAAGCAGCAATGCTTCGGCTAACCTCGTACGAAAAATCAACGTGCCCAGGGGTGTCAATTAAATTCAGAATGTACGACTGCCCATTTAGACTGTATTCCATTTGAATAGCCTTGCTTTTAATGGTAATACCGCGCTCCCTTTCCAAGTCCATATCATCTAAGGTCTGCGCCTTCAAATCTTTACCACTTATGGTATTGGTGATTTGCAATAGGCGGTCCGCCAAAGTTGACTTTCCATGATCAATATGGGCAATAATGCAAAAATTCCTGATGTGCTTCATAGCTGAAGGGCAAAGGTAAAAAAAGGGCGCAAGCACAGGCCATTCTTACGGTTTTTAGTAGAAGGATGTTTGAAATAGGTTAGAGGTTTTTTGGGGCGGGAAATCGGGCTTTCACCGGTGGTCCGCGGTTGCAGGCCTTGGCCCCAGCGGGGTTGCGGGGGCTCCTAAAGTCGCCTCCGCCCCACGCGGGGCCAAGGCCCGACACCCTTGCGGGCCACCTGGTTCAATCCCGCCCGCGGCCTTTCAAAAAAATGAACCCTGCAAAAAAGATATTATCCTCCTAAACCCCTTCCCGATTTTGACCAAAAATCAAAAACCTAAAGAAAAAGTTAAAAAGAACAGATTTGCCCTTGACAAAATGCTTCGTGGTCCGTAATTTTGTATTTCACTAGTGAAACAAAAAATAGCATTTGCTTCGCCACGTTTTTTGGGGTGGCGAAGAACACTTAGGGATTATTTTTTAGGCGTGAAGTGTGTTTTGTGGGTCAAAGGAAAGCTGAAAAGCAATTCAATGGTTCACAGGGGGTCTCAGAAAAGCCTTCTAATTTGGCAAAGGCAACTTTGCTGAAAAGGAAGGCGGGAGTTTCGGGAATGAGACGGGATGAAGTGGTAGATCATCCTTTTTTGGTGAGGGTTGATAAGAGGAATGGGAGTAGCGGGTAAGAGGTTGAAAGGGGTTAGGCGAATGCCAGCACTCGTTTCTCGAATCGGTATTAGGTTGGAAGAGGCAGCGTTGCCCAAGGGAGACCATCCTGTCATTTTGACTTGGATGCGCCTCCTAAAAGTGCTTGTATTGACTTTCTATGCCCGAAGGTAGAGTTCCCTACCCTTGATATAACGCCTCAAAATTTCCCTCTTAAACCAATAAATGGGTTCAACATTACAATATTATTCCCAAGCGTAAATTTTTGCAATTTTAGGCTATGAAAGCATCGGTTATTTTATCTGGCTGCGGGGTTTACGACGGCAGCGAAATTCAGGAGTCGGTTTTGGCTCTTTTGGCCCTACAACAGCAGGGTTTTGATTGCCGTTTTTGGGCACCTGATATCCTTCAGTTCCATGTAGTTAATCACTTAAATGGTCAAGAAATGTCAGAGTCGCGCAGGGTTCTTGTTGAATCGGCTAGGATTGCGCGTGGTCAGGTGGACGATTTGGCCCAGTTTTCACCAGAAATGGCCGATTTATTGTTGATTCCCGGCGGTTTTGGTGCTGCTAAAAATTTATCAGATTGGGCGGTTCAGGGGCCTTCAGGTTATATTAATCCTGAGGTTTCAAAGGCTATTCGTTCGATGTATACAGCAGGAAAACCCATCGTTGCTCTTTGCATGGCTCCCGTACTTTTAGCTCATGCTTTGGGGCAGTATCGGCCTAAATTAAGTTTGGGCCAAGCTGGCGGGGGATCGCCTTTCGACATTACTGGAATACATGCCGGTGTGGAATCATTAGGGGCGATTTCTTCTGAAGTACCTTTGGGTGGTATTTGGGTTGATGAAACCAACAAATTGGTTTGTGCACCCTGCTATATGATGCATGCCAGTTTGGTCGAGGTTCATGATGCTATACAAAAGGCGGTGGCCAAAGCCAGAACATGGATTTAGTTATTTTAGCAGGCTTTTAGCGATTTGGCCCGCGGGCCGGATGGAGCAGGGTTGCCCGCAAGGGGCTTAAGGCGCTAGGGCGCGAGCTGCGCAGGCGACTTTAGGAGCCCGCGTAAAGCCGCAGCCCTAGGCCTTTAGCACCGCGGACTACCCAGCGACAGCCGGGTTACCCGCCCCATTCCTAAAACACTGATTTAAACCCTATCTTTGACTCCGTATGGTTCAGCCGATTGCTTCATCTAAGGTTTTTGACGCCGCGGTAGATGCCCTGTCGGGCTTGCCAGGAATTGGTCGAAAATCGGCTATGCGCCTGGCGCTGTTTCTGTTAAAGCAAGATAAGGAGCGGGTTAGCGGTCTTGGAAATGCGCTGATTGAATTGGCATCAAACGCCCGCTTTTGCGACTTATGTCATAATTTAAGCGATACGGAGCGTTGCGGAATATGTTCGAATCCCGTGCGGAAAGGCAAGGGCCTTTGCGTTGTAGAGGATTTGAGGGATGTGCTTGCCATCGAAGCCACCGCCCAATTTCATGGCCTTTACCACGTACTTGGGGGAAGAATTTCGCCCATGGATGGCATTTCCCCCGCCGATTTAAATATCGAATCCTTGATGGAACGCTTGAGAATAGTCGAGTTTGAAGAGGTAATACTTGCGCTGAGTCCCACCATGGAAGGAGATACAACGGCCTTTTTTCTGTACCGTAAGTTGGCGGAATTTCAACTTAAAATAACCACCCTGGCTCGGGGGGTTGGCTTCGGCGACGAACTGGAATATGCCGATGAAATTACTCTTGGCCGTAGTATTTTGCAGCGTCAGCCTTTTGAACAAACCTTAAGATCCTAATTTCTGTGCAGGTTAAGCTTTCGGTTGTAATTGTAAACTACAATGTGCGCTACTTTTTAGAGCAATGCTTGAAATCTGTAGAGCAGGCTGGGCAATCTTTAAGGGAATTGTATGGCAGCGATGCGTTGGAGGTGTTTGTGGTGGACAACCACTCCGTTGACGACTCCATGTTGATGTGCAGGGAACTCTTTCCTTGGGTACTGCGAAAGGAGTTGACCGAGAATCTGGGCTTTTCAAAGGGCAACAACCTGGCCATAGAAGAGGCTAGGGGAGAGTATGTTCTGTTGTTGAACCCAGACACGGTAGTGGAACGGGAAACGTTTACCTCAACCATTGCCTTTATGGATGCCAATTCCGATTGTGGCGGGTTAGGGGTGCGCATGGTAGATGGGGCGGGGCGGTTCTTGCCCGAAAGCAAACGGGGGCTTCCAACTCCCGAAGTTGCTTTTTATAAAATGGTAGGCTTAGCTAAACTTTTTCCTGCTTCCCGTCGATTTGGTAAATACCATTTGGGTTATTTATCTGCCCACGAGACCCATGAAGTTGATGTGCTTTCGGGTGCATTTATGCTCTTAAGAAAAAAGACCCTAGACCAGGTTGGTTTGCTTGACGAAACGTTCTTTATGTATGGTGAAGATATTGACCTGAGTTATCGGATTCAGTTGGGGGGCTGGAAAAATTACTACTTCCCAGGCACTACCATTATTCATTACAAGGGCGAAAGCACAAAAAAGCGGTCTGTAAATTATGTGGTGGTATTTTACAAGGCCATGGTGATTTTTGCGGAAAAACATTTTTCAGAGGGAAATGCTGGAGTTTTTCGCTTTTTGATCAACACAGCCATTGTATTTAGAGCGTTTTTGGCCCTATTAAGAAGGGGCGCCGATCGAGTTTGGTTGCCTATATTGGACATGATGGTATTCGCGGGTGGATTTATAGGTTTTACTCAAATTTGGGCAGGTTGGGTTCGGTACGCAGACGGAGGAAATTATCCGGATTTGGTGATAGAGGTAGTTGCGCCCGGCGTTTCTTTGGTATTTGGGGCTATGTTAGGTCTGAGTGGTGCGTATAAAAAACCATTTAGGTGGACTAGATGGCTGCATGGTGGCGGATACGGCATGCTTTTGGTTTTACTGCTTTATGGTTTGTTGCCAGAAGATTTGCGGTTTGGAAGGGCTTTGGTGTTGTTGGGCGGGGGGCTGGCTTTCGGATTCCTAACCTTGCTGAGAGGTGTTTTGGGAGGGGTGTTTCCCAGTAGTCCCTTTGGCTTGGTGGGAAAAAAGATAAAACAGGTTTTGTTGTTTGGCTCTCAAGCCGAAGAACAAAGGATATTGCCTCTATTAACAGCTTCGGGCCAGAAGATTGCCTATGTTGGTCGATTGGATGCTTCAGGCGAAGCGACAAATTTGGGCCGTTTAGAAGATGCGGAGGAGTTGCTTGAAATTAAAAAAATTGACGAGGTTATTTTTTGCGCAGCCGATATGGAAGCCGCATACATCATCAGCAAAATGACCGCCTGGGAATCCAAGCAGTTGGAGTTTAAAATTGCTCCCCCCAATTCGGCATTTATTATTGGAAGTCAAAGCATTAATAGTCCAGGGGAATGGTATTTGGAGCAAATCAGCACCTTAGCTAATGTTTCGGTGCGTCGAAGAAAAAGGGTCTTTGATATTGCAATTTGTTTGCTTTTGCCTGCAATGTGGTTGCTTATTCCTGGGCGGGGAGCCAAACGAAAATTGTTTGGATATTGGGGAAAGGTGCTTACTGGGAAAATGACCTGGGTTGGGTATGCCCCCTCGTATTCGGTAGATGGCCTGCCTACCTTGGCTCCAGCTGTTATTTGGCCCGGAATCCTTGGGGCTTATCCCACCGATGAATATGCAAAAGATTTGAATGTAATCTATGCGCGAAACCATTCATTGTCGTACGATTGGAAGGTGCTTATGGATTCATGGTGACTCCAACAATGCCTACAAAATTCGATGTAAGATTCGCTGTGGTTGGTTTAATTCTATGGTTTTTTAGTGCCAAGGTGCAACTTAGGAATGAGAGTTGTTAAAACTTTTGCTATTGTCTTGGATTGCCGTACCTTTAATACAAAATACATGTTTCGATGCGCCAGTTTAACCGCATTTTAATTGTTATTGGATTGCTTTGGTTTGGATTTTCAGTTCAGGCTCAGCAATCCTGCTATCAAAACCCTTCTTTAGAGGGGCCATCTCAGCCTCATGTCGTGCCGGCACCTTGGCAGGCCTGTTATGGTTCGCCCGATACCCAGCCAGGGCAATGGGGATTTACCCAGCCCCCTTCAAACGGGACCAGTTATGTTAGTGCCTTGCACGACGGCTACAGTCCGAACGGGTATGCTGAAGGAATGACTCAGTTGCTAACCCCTTGTTTGGTTGCTGGCCAAACTTACACCATTTCCGTTGATTTAGCGCATTCTCCCATTTACAATACGGCTTCACCGGGTGATTGCCCCAGTTCTTTGGCCATTTACGGTGGAAATTCAGCATGTGGAATTAATGAAACGCTGTATACTTCTGGGCCAATTACCCATACCAACTGGCAAACCTACAGCATCACCTTTACTCCCAGTCAAAGCTTTTGCTACATAAGTTTCGCGCCGTATCATGTGCAGTATTGTTCAGGCTACATCAACATAATGATTGATAATTTTTCTTGTGTAGAAAACGTGGCCATTCAAACGACCTCGACACCTGTTTCTTGCCCAGGCAACTGCGATGGAACCGTTAGTGCTACACCCAATTCTGGTGTGCCACCGTTCACGTATTTGTGGACACCCGGAAACTACATCACGCAGTCTGTATCAAATTTGTGCGCTGGAACATATCAAGTTGCCGTTACCGATGCAAATGGAAGTACAGCAACCTCATCGGTTGATGTGCTTAGCCCACAGCCCATCACTGCGAGTTTTCAAACCGTGAATCCCCTCTGCTCTGGTTTGCCCAGTGGAAGCGCCCAAGTTACAGGCAGCGGAGGAAATGGCATTTTTACCTACAGCTGGAGTCCTGGGGGCCTTTCGGGTCCTTACATTTCTGGACTAACAGCTGGAACCTATGTGGTTACGGTTACCGATACAAACGGCTGCACGGGCACAGACAGCATTGTAATAAATGCTCCAGCTCCTATAAATATCGCCCCACCCCAGATAACCCCCATTTCTTGTTTTGGTAACACCAATGGTGGAATTAACTTTACTGTTTCTGGAGGAACTGGAAATCTTCAAACCACCTGGAACCCGAATCTAGGCAGCGGAACCCAGTTGCAAAATCTGGGTTCTGGGACCTATATTTTATCTGTTATTGACGACAATGGCTGCACAGCAGCCGATACTGTTGTACTTGTTGAGCCCGCTGTTTTGCAGCATACCATGGCTAGCACCCAGGTCCTTTGCCACAATGCGGCCGATGGAACTGCACAAGTTAGTCCACAAGGAGGGACAGCCCCCTACCAATATGTATGGTCAAGTGGACAAAATACAGGAAACATAAATGGTCTTGATACCGGAGTCTATGTTGTATTGATAACGGATGCCAATGGCTGTACCGACACGGGATTGGTTTTAATTAATCAGCCACCACCATTGTCCATTAGCCTTCAGTTTGCCGATTCTATTTGCCAAGGTACTACCATGGGCTTAAGTACCCAGATGTTGTCGCCAGGAGCTGGCGGAGCCGGATATTCTTGGCATACAGGCCAAACTACAGCCTCCATTCAGCCAATGGCCAATTCCTCGGGACCAACACCCATTTGGGTTATGGTAACCGATGCCAATGGGTGTACTTACCGGATTGATTCTACCATTCAGGTGGGCAGTGTTCCTCAGGTTCAGCTAACGGTACCGGATATTTGTGCTGGAGAAAACCAAGCTTTTGCCTACCAGATTGTAAATCCTCATGGCCAGGTTTTGCAGCATATGTTTGAACTCGACCGCAATGGAATGCCCTATGTTGGTCCGGTTGACACCCTAAATCCAGCGTTTGATTTAAGCCAGCCTGGTCAATATACCTACAGCCTACAGGTGGCCACCGATTTTGGTTGTCAAGCTTCGGTTCAGGGTTCTTTCGAGGTATTCCCGCTTCCGATAGCCTCGTTTAGCCCAGATCCCTTCTGTTTCTATGAGGTTACTTTAATCAATACATCAACCGGAGGCACTGGCCCCTTGATTCCGACCTGGACGGTTCCGGGTTGGAATGGCGATACCATTATAGTGGGTCAAAATGAAGCCCTGCATGTTTTTCCAAATATTCTTACGGCCCCCGTTACACTTTGGGTGACCGACGCCAACGGATGCCGCGACGATAGTACTCAAATCATTGATATAATCGGAGTTCCAGATCCACCTGCTATGCCCAATGTGTTGACCTTAAATCCAGAAATGAATGGAAACGATCGGCTGGATTTCATGGTTTTTGCGCCCTTCTTTAACCTATGCTATGATTACACCCTTCGTGTTTTCAACCGTTGGGGCGTTGAGGTGTTTTCCACCAGTAATACCACGAATCAACCTGATTTGACATGCCAATCTTGTTTTAAAAGCTTAAACCAAGCTGGTCAAGAGTTAAGCAATGGCACTTATTTTTGGGTTATTAATGGTTCCGAGGGCTTAGAAATGAATGGGCGTTTTTCTATTTTTAGAAGGGATTAATATTCCTAGGCCTCTTTATTTTAGCGTTGTTAGGCATTTGTGCAAGTCTGTATTTTTATAGTACAGGCAATCATTCTACCTTAGTGCAATGTTAGAGGTTAAACCTAGAAAGGTACCCAATAGGATAGGAATAATTCGGTTAAGTTCTTTGGGCGACATTGTATTAATCAGCCCAATAATCAGGTGCTTGTACCAACAACTTGAACAACCCGAAATCCTATTGCTGACCCATAAAGATATGGTTCCCCTGTTCGAGCACAATCCTTATTTGCATAAGGTAATTGCATACGACCCTGCTGCACCAGGGAAAAGCGCTGCTGATTTTTTAGGGAGTATGCTTGATTTGATTGTTGATCTTCAAAAAAACCTGCGCAGTTCTTTTTTGAAGTTGGGGTCGGGACTTCCGGTGCTAAGTTTTTCAAAACAGAATGTTCTGAAATGGGAAATGGTAAATTTAAAGAATGGGGGTCGGTGCCGACATGTTGTTTTGCGGATGCTTGATGGATTAAATGCCCTTGGGATATCAGACGATGGATTGGGGGTTGAATTGCACTTGCCCTTTGAGGAAATCTCAGAAGAATCTTGGCGAAAGCAGCATCAAGGAGAATACATTGCCATTGGCATTGGCTCTGCCCATGCGACAAAGGCTTTGTCTGTGGAATTTTTGTCCAAATTTTTGGCAATGCAATCCCTTCCTTGTGTCCTGTTAGGTGGGGCAAACGACCGTGAAAAAGGAGAAATATTGTGTGCTCAGTTTCCTGGTCGCGTTGTTTCGCTTTGTGGTCAAACAGACCTTTTGACCACCGCAAATTGGGTTCGGGATTCAAAGCATGTGGTCAGTGGTGATTCCTTAATTATGCACTTAGCCGCCTGTTTTTCGAAGTCGCTTGATGTGGTTTGGACCAACACAAAGCCCGAATTTGGTATGGAGCCTTTTTATGGGACCGCTCAGCCTTTTAAAGCCAGGTACCACCAAGTCAGCGGTTTGGGTTGCCGCCCCTGCACGAAAACGGGATTTTCCACATGCCCAAAGGGGCATTTTAATTGCATGAATCGAATTTCGGCATGGATTGTGCAACCTGAAACCTTGTCTACCTTCAATGAACCCGTAACATTTAGTAAACTTGTACCATCAAAACCCAGCCTATGAGAATCATGTATTTGTCTTTTTTGTTTTTGCTTAGTACTCTGTTTACCAGCCTTTTGGTTGCTCAAAAGCAATATGCCTTGCCTACGGCAGATGTTCAAGATTTGAAAGGCCAAACCGTCTCTACCAGTACATTTACAAACGGAGGGAAACCCATGGTTGTTAGTTTTTGGGCAACCTGGTGCAAACCCTGCATTGCAGAATTAAGTGCCATCCACGAAGAATATGAAACCTGGGCAGAAGAAACCGGCGTTAAATTGGTAGCAATTTCTATAGACGATCAGCGCAATGTGGCTAAAGTGGCCCCATTTGTAAATGGCCGCGGTTGGAACTATGAGGTTTATTGTGATCCAAACGGCAATTTTAAAAGAGCTATGTCGGTGAATACCGTTCCTCATACTTTTTTGGTTGATGGTCAAGGCAACATTGTTTGGCAACACAATGCCTACAATCCAGGAGATGAAGCCCACCTTTTTGAGTTGATAGAAAAGTTGTCAAAAGGTAAATCGTTGGAATCCAAATGAGTTCATTCAGGAAAAATGCACTATTAAGCTTAGGATTGCTTGGCTTTGCTTCTTTTTTGTGCGCTCAAACCAGTCCCGATTATGGTGAAATACACGGGAATGTTGGCATTGATGCTCAATATTATTTGGACGACCCCGCCATAAACACTCAGCCTGTTCCCGACATATTTCGGGCAAATTCTTTTTTAAACCTGGTGTACACCCGAGGAAATTTTAGGGCGGGTTTACGGTATGAAGCTTATATGCCTAAGCCTCTACTTGGTTTCCCTGTAGCATTTGAAGGTCATGGAATACCCTTTCGGTATGCTGGATATACCTTGGGGCGTTTGGACATCACTGCTGGGAATTTCTATGAACAATTTGGCAATGGGTTGATTTTGCGTTCCTATGAGGAGCGGGCTTTGGGTTTTGACAATGCCCTAGACGGAGTTCGCCTTAAATACCAGCCTGTTGATGGCCTTCGTTTGATTGGTTTTATAGCCCGTCAACGGTTTTATTGGCAATTTAGCCCTGGCAACATTAAAGGGTTTGACGCGGAATTAACCCTTAGGGAATTCTTGCCGAAAGTAGATTGGAAAAAATGGAATTTAATTGTGGGCGGCAGTTTTGTAAGTCGATACCAATCTGGTCAAGAAATTCCAAACCCTGACAATCCCGCCAACCTTCTTGAAATACCTCTAAACGTTGGTGGTTTTTCAGGTAGGATGAACCTGGGTTATGGGGGCTTTCAGTTAAACGCTGAATATGCCTACAAAATCAACGATCCAAATGCGCTGAATAAGTTTATTTATAAGCCTGGAACAGCAGCGTATGTGAGTGCGGCCTATTCCACCAAAGGCTTAGGTATAAGCTTGCAGGCAAAACGCGTTGAGAATTTTGACTTTCGCAGCGACCGTAATGCCCAAGGAAACGATTTGTTGCTGAACTTTATTCCCATGCTAAACAAGCAGCATACCTACGCCTTGCCTGCCAGCATTTATCCCTATGCCGTTCAAGCCAACAGCGAATTGGGGTGGCAGGCCGATGTGAATTTTACCACCCCCAAATGGTTGAATAAGAAATACGCCACAACCGTTAATTTAAACTTCAGCATGGTGTCGGCTTTAGATACTACTCCAACGGGAGACCGCTATGGGTACACCAGTTCGGCATTTGATTTTGGGAAAAGGTATTACATGGACGCCAACATTGAAGTGCAACAACCCTTAGGCAAGAAAACCAAATTGTCGCTGATGTACATGTACCTATGGCAAAATCAACGCCTGGTTCAAGGTCAAGGAACCACCGAAGACAATTTAATTGCGGCTCATATAGCGGTGGTAGATGCTACATGGAAGGTGGCAAAAAAACACACGCTTCGCTTTGAAGTGCAACACCTGGCAACCCCAGCCCTTCAAAATCCTTTAAATTCACTGGTAAATGGCAGTTGGGCAATGGGATTGGTGGAATACAATTTTAATCCTTTGTTTTTTGCCAGCGTCATGAATCAATGGAGTTATGGCAATCCCGACGAGAAAAAACAAATCCACTATCCAACGGCCATGGTTGGCGTAACCCTAAAAACAACTAGGATTGCGATTGGATATGGTAGGCAACGGGAGGGCATTATTTGCATTGGGGGTGTATGCCGTCAGGTTCCAGCCAGCAATGGGTTGACTTTTTCTTTGATGAGCAGTTTTTAATTAAAAAAAAATAAACCGTATGAAATATGCTGCATTTTTGGTCTTGGGGGGCTTATTTTTAATTCTGCCTAGTTGCGATATCATTGAAGACCCAGATGGCCCGCCGGCTCCTAACGTTCCCTTCTGCACCGATACCCCCTCATTTCAGCCGCGTGTAAATCCTGAAATAAAATTGCTGTTAGAGGATTACACAGGCCACCGCTGCGGAAATTGTCCCTTAGCCGCCTCAAAATTGCATGAATTGCAGGTAGCGCACCCAGGACAGGTGGTGGGATTGGCAGTGCATGCCCAAGCTGCGGGTTATTTTACTGCTCCGAAAACAGGCACAGCGTTTACCCATGATTTCAGGAACGAGGTTAGCAATACGCTCGATGCCTTTTTTCAGGTTGCAGCCACGGGTTTGCCCAAAGGAGTTGTAAATCGCAAGCGCGTGAACGGGGCTTACGATCTACCCATTTCAACTTGGGGGCAAATTGTTCAACAAGAATTGAATGCCAGCCAAATGGCGGATTTGCAAGTTAAAACCCTGTGGGACAGCAGCACATCGTCCCTTTGTGCGTTTGTTTTTATCGAACACCTTTCAGGCACCCTGCCCGATAGCCTTATGCTTAGTGTTTATTTGGCCGAAAACAGTTTTGTAAATTGGCAAGCTGATTATTCGGTACCCGGAGAGGAAATAGAGTTTTACGAACACAACCATGTATTGCGCGCAAGCTTAGGTCCAATATGGGGTAAGGCAGTTCAATTAAATGGTACTTCGGCTGTTCTTTCTTTTAGCAAAAGCTTTTCTGGTGCCACTTGGGTAATGAGCAACTGTTCGGTGGTGGCTGTTTTGCAAAATGGCCTTAGTCGAGAGGTCATTCAGGCCGAAGAGGTGGCAGCCATACCATAAACAGAATGCTGGCATTTTGATGGATACCCTATTTAAATACAATGCAACATTAAGAACATGAATATTGGATTTTGGGATTGGGTTATCATTGCAGGTTATTTTGTTTTCACTCTGGTGGTTGGCCTATGGGCATCGCGAGGAGCCGGGAAGAGCGCTCAATCCTATTTTTTGGCTGGAGGAAATATGCCTTGGTGGCTTTTGGGGGTCAGCATGGTGGCCACCACATTTTCGACCGACACACCAAATTTGGTAGCGGGATTGGTTCGTGAAAAGGGCGTAGCAGGAAATTGGGTGTGGTGGTCCTTCTTACTCACAGGAATGTTAACGGTCTTTTTGTATGCCCGACTATGGAAGCGCTCGGAGGTAATGACCGATATTTCATTTTACGAATTAAGGTATGGGGGGGCTGCAGCTGCATTTCTGCGAGCATTTCGAGCTGTTTATTTGGGTCTTGTTTTTAATGTACTGGTAATGGGTGCCGTTTCGCTTGCGGCGGTTAAACTAGGCTCAATTTTGTTGGGTTGGCCAGGGTGGTTAACCCTACTTACAGCTGGAGGTATAACCTTGATTTATTCTGGTTTGGGAGGATTAAAGGCGGTTATTTGGACCGATTTTGTGCAGTTTGTTCTTGCCATGGTTGGTTCGATTTCGGCCTGCATTTACCTTATGAACCTAGATTCGGTTGGGGGAATGCAGACTTTGCTTAACAATCCCTTGGTATCATCGAAAATGGATTTTTTTCCCGATTTCAATGAACCAGGCAGTTGGATTCCTTTGTTGTTCGTACCCTTGGCCGTTCAATGGTGGAGCAGTTATTATCCGGGTGCCGAACCTGGTGGCGGAGGCTACATTGTACAAAGAATGCTAAGTGCAAAAAACGAAAAACATGCATTGGGTGCGACGCTTTTATTCAATGTTGCTCATTATGCCCTGCGCCCTTGGCCATGGATTTTGGTTGCTTTTGCTTCTTTGGTAGTTTTCCCGGACCTAGGTTCTCTTCAAAGAGCATTTCCAAATCTGCCCACGCATCAAATTCAACATGATATGGCCTATCCTGCCATGCTTAGCCTTTTGCCTTCGGGATTGCTGGGATTGGTAGCGGCATCTTTGCTGGCAGCATACATGAGTACCATGTCAACCCAATTGAATTTGGGTGCAAGTTATTTGGTGAATGATGTTTGGGTTCGTTTTATCAAACCGAATTCCAGTGAAAAACAGCAATTATCTGTTGGCCGTTGGGTTACTTTTTTGTCTTTGGTTTTAGGTTCCATGCTGGGCCTGGTACTGCAGGATGCTAGCCAGGCTTTTGATTTATTGCTTCTGCTGGGTTCAGGAACGGGGGGGCTCTTTCTTTTGCGCTGGTTTTGGTGGCGCATTAGTGCTAAAACGGAGTTGATTGCCATGGCGGCCTCTTTGGTTGTGGCCATATACTTTACTTTTATTCACGATTCCATTTGCCCTTGGCTTTTAGAATCCCATCAAAAACTAATTTTCGGCACCTTAATTACTACCCTTATTTGGTTAGGTAGTTGCTTTGTTCTGGCTCCCGAAGACGAAATGGTTCTAAATAACTTTGTGCAAAAAGTAAAACCCGGTGGGCCTGGTTGGAAAACGGAGTGGATGGGTGCCGAACCGCAGGGTAATCCTTTTCTGTTTCAATTTTTGGCGGCCCTTTTTGCCATTTTATCGGTATATGGAATGCTCCTTTCTACAGGAACTATGTTGTATGGACATAGGTTGGAAGCCATTCTACTGGCTGCTTTTGCTATTGTTTCGGGCGGGCTCTGTTTTCGAATGGCTAAAAGGGGTAAATTATGGCAATAGGCAAGGCAATTTGCCTACCTTTGCACTGATTTCAACGTATGGATTTTTCCGTTTTTTCTGATTCGGCCGCTTGGGTGTCTTTGCTAACCCTGACCTTTTTGGAGGTCGTTTTAGGTATAGATAACATCATTTTTATTTCTATTATCAGCAACCGTTTGCCTGAAAGCCAGCAAAAAAGGGTTCGAAACTACGGATTGCTGTTGGCTATGGCTTTCCGATTGCTGTTGTTGCTTTCTATTACTTGGATTCTTGGATTTACCGAACCGTTGGTTCAGATTCCACCAATTCAAGGATTCGACCTTTTAAAATTAGGGCTTTCGATTTCCATTAAAGATTTGATTTTAATGGTAGGTGGGTTGTTTTTGATTGCCAAAAGCACAACCGAAATTTTTCATAAAATGGAGGGCCAAGAAGAGGCAAGGAAGGCGATCAATGCCGGGAAAGGAATGGCAATGATTTTGGCCCAAATTGTTATGATTGACCTAGTATTTTCTTTCGATAGCATTCTAACTGCTGTTGGTTTAACTCCCTGGGTTGAAGTAATGATGGTGGCTGTTGTTATTTCTATTTTTGTAATGATGGTATTTGCGGGAGCCATTAGCCGTTTTATCAATAAAAACCCATCACTGCAAATGTTGGCGCTCAGCTTCTTGATTTTAATCGGTTTTTTGCTCATTCTTGAAGGTTTTCATGTAGATGTCCCAAAGGGTTATCTTTATTTTGGGGTTCTATATGCTTTGTCAATAGAACTTCTAAACATGCGCCGCCGCCGTCGAGCAAAGGGGGACGAGGCCGAGAAGTAATTGCAAAACAGCTGCTTTTTTCCTTCCAATCTTGTTTGAATTGCTTCATCATGAATGCGTTAATAGGCCAAGTTGGTTGGCATTGGCATTTTGCAAATTATATAGGAACCAACATTTTGACGTTCTAAAGTTTCTCTCGGAATTGCTTTGTATTTTTGCCCCATGAATGTATGGATAGCCGATGCCGGTGGCACCAAAACAAGTTGGTTGAACCAAAGCGGAGAATTGCTTGAGGGGCCTGGAATAAATCCCAACACATTGACCGAAGATGCTATTGCGCAACGGTTGCCCGAATCGGTTCGGTGTTCAGCATCAACCCTGTATTTTTATGGGGCAGGCTGCAGTTCCAATTCAGGGAAAATTCGTGTAGAAAATGCGCTTAGAAAGTCCATTTCTAGCCTACAACACCTTGAAATTAACCACGATATATTAGGAGCATGCAGGGCATTGTGCGGAACCAATTCCGGCATTGCCGCCATTTTAGGAACAGGATCAAACAGTGCCCTTTACAACGGAAAGCACATCATTCAAACCGTTGCCAGCCCAGGACATCTTTTTGCCGACGAAGGTGGCGGTACCTGGCTAGGCAAGCGCCTACTGTTGGCCTATTTTCGGGGTGATTTCTCGGCTGATTTGCTGCAGCATTGGAATGCAAACTATCCAGAATGGAATTGCGATTCACTTATTCAATTTGCTTACAGCAAAGAAGCCAGCCCCGCATGGTTTGCTTCTTTTGTTCCTTTTTTACGTACCTACGCTTTTGATTTTCCGGAAGTCAAAAAATTGATTTTACAAGGTTTTCAAGCCTTTGTTGAGCAGCATCTTAAACGGTATAATTTTGAAAACCCATTGCCTGTTCATGCAACCGGTTCGGTGGGATTTTATTTTCAAGATTTTCTACAGGAGGTCTTACACCAACATGGATTTGAATTGGGACTTGTAGTTCGAAGGCCAATCGAGGGTTTAGCGTTTTTCCATGGTATTCAACTTTCCCAACCTCATGGCTGAGTTTCCACTTACCTTTGCCGCCATCGATATTGGCTCAAACGCCGTACGCCTGCTTTTTAGCCACGTTTATCTTAATCCGCAAAATCAGCCTGTTTTTAAAAAAGTTGCACTCACTAGGGTCCCCGTTCGTCTTGGAGCAGATGTGTTCGGCCAAGGTTTTGTAAGTCCGCGAAACGAGGAACGCCTTCTTCAAACCTTGCATGCCTTTAAAAGCCTGATGCTGGTTCACGGGGTAAACGATTGGATGGGGGCGGCTACTTCTGCCATGCGCGAAGCCAAAAATGGCTCTGAAATCTTGCAGCGTATTTTCAAAGAAACAGGCCTTTGCGTCGATTTGATTGATGGTGGTACCGAGGCCGATTTGATTTTTAAAAACGATGTGGCTGAGCAGTTGATTCCCGGAAAACCCTATTTGTATATTGATATTGGAGGAGGAAGTACCGAAATTACCTTGTTTTTTGAAGGCGAAAAACACCTTGCGCATTCTTTTCCCATTGGAACCGTTCGAGCCTTAACTGGAAAGGTGAAGCCAGAAACCTGGACCGAACTTAAAGAAACCTGCCAAAGATTAAATGATTCGTTTCCTGATTTAAGCGGAATCGGTTCAGGCGGAAACGTGGTTAAATTGTTTGCACTGGCCGAGGTTCCCAGCGGAAGGCCATTGACCACCGATAAAACCAAGGGGATTTTAAAGCGTCTTCAATCCCTCTCGTTCGAAGACCGCATCCGGCATTTAAACCTAAATCCAGATAGGGCCGACGTAATTATTCCTGCCACCGAAATTTTACTCTTTATTTGCCGCCACGCCGGAATCAGGCGGCTATGGGTTCCACAGGTTGGGTTGTCGGATGGAATCGTTCACCATTTGTACGAACGTTGGCTGCAGTCCAAACCCCACCATGGGCCAATGCACATCCTTTGAATTTAATCAACCTAATGAGCAAATTGCCCATTCTTATTGTTATTCCTGCCCGCCTACATTCCAGTAGGTTGCCTAAAAAAATGCTGGCCGACATTCAAGGAAAGCCAATGCTTCAATGGGTGTATGAAGCTTGCCAAAAGGCTGGTCAGGGTTTTCAAGTGCAGATTGCAGTCGATTGCCCTGATTTGATGGACGCTTGTGCTGCTTTTGGAGCATGCGCCATGCTAACCTCAGATGCGCATGAATCAGGCAGCTCTCGGTGCCTTGAAGTTTGGCAACAACTCCAAAGCCAAGGTCTTCGCTTTCAAGGCCTAATAAATGTGCAAGGCGATGAGCCTTTTATCGAGCCCGCCTTGTTGCAAAAAATGGGGGCATTTTTGCAAACTGAAGCGCAAGACATTGTTACGGCCGCAATTCCAATTTCAAACTCGGAAGAAATTGAAGACCCCAATTGTGTGAAGGTTGGCATCTCTAAATTAGACAATAAAGCAACCTGTTTTAGTAGGCAGAATCCCGAATCCTTTAAATCAAACCAGGTTCAAACCGATGTTTTTTTTAAACACCTGGGTATTTATGGTTTCCCAGCTAATTTGCCACTTGAGAAGGTTTTAGGTGCGTCAACACCCAACTCGCGCCGAGAACGGCTCGAACAATTGGCTTGGATGGACTTAGGTTTTCCAATTCGTGTTCTTACTGTAGCACCCACTTTTGGCGGAGTTGACTCGGCAGATGACCTAGAACGTGCAAGGGCTTATGCAGCGAGAGGGCGTTTTTAATCCTTGTGCCTGATTTATGCAGATTGTTTTTTGGTCCATATTATTCTACTTAATGCACACGGGACCGCACCCTGTGGTTAGGTAGGTGTACCCTTCGGGGCCAGGCCTCTCGAAGCATAATTCGGATATCCTAGCCAGGAATGCACGCTTGGAGGCTTTTTATACATGAATGCTATTTGGCCAATTTTGATTATGGTTGACAAACGGCAGAGAGTCGCGGCAGGGATTGACGCAACTACCCCGCAAAGGCGCCGAAGTCTGGCCCGCTAGGTGCGGAGGCGAGGTTAGGAGCCCCCGCAAACCAGCTGGGCCAGCCTTTCGGTGCCTGCGGAGTAGTGCGGAAAGCCCGGCTGCCGCCCACAATTAAATTAAGGTCTTGTCCAATCTACTTTTTTAAATGGGGCATCCATGATTTTATTTCCTGGCCAGCATTCCAGCGAAATTTCTAGGCTTTTTACATCTGCGGAATCGGGAGCCCACCCATAGCTCTGCCATGCTCCAAACTTCCCTGTTTTGTCGATGTCTTGCATCAGCACTGCGCTGGCATACCATACCGTGTCTCCGTTCTGCCTTATCGGCAATACGCTTCTCCACATGACCCGTTCTTCCCCCCTTCGAATTTCGGTGACCCAGCGCGGAGGGACGCCCATTGGGCAAATCAGTTTGACCTGCTGGTATATCCAGTCGGACTCATGCCTTATAAGGCTGTCTAAATTTATTTTTAGGCCATTAAAGAACACCCTTTTTTTGCCTTCATCAAAACGCCAATTGCCTTTAAAATAGGGCTTTAGGGAGGAGGGTCTGTTGCTTTTTTCTTTGCTGAATTCCCAAATCATGCCTCCCGTATAATCCACCCGTTGTTGAATTGCGGGAAAATGGAATTTAAGGGCAGCCCATACATCGGGATTTGTTTCGCGAACCTGCCCAAGGACTGCCCTCTGAATGGTTGGCCAAGATTCAAATTCCGGCAAACTGTCGGTAAGATTCAGGCTGGGAGCCAATTGCAACGGCCCTTTAAGTGGGGCATGAACATACCACTGCCAGCGTTCAGGAGCAACATCGCAAAAATACCAGGTATTTGGCGTATTGTGTTCGGCCATCCACAAGGGAATGCCCCTGAAGGGTTCTTTGCTTTGCATGTAAGGGTGGCGGCGAATTCCCAACAAACTGCCTGTAACCAAAATCAACATAAAACATAGGGTTGCAGAACTCCACAGCTTGGGCAATCTGTCAATGCCTGAACTTAAAAACAAGAGGAAAAAGGGCAAAGAAAAATGCAGGGTCGAAAACTGCAAAACAGGATTGCGTAGCAGGGAATAGGCGTAGGCAATTAGGGCCGGCACGACAAACCATAGCAATCCTGTAAACCAGGCCTGTTTGCGTAGTGCCAAGACAAAAAGTAACCCTGCCGACAGGTAAAGTGGAATATAATAATGAAACAGGTATGCTAAAAAGGCGAGGAAGAAATCAGGTTCGGGTTTTCCTAGCCAGCCCTGTTCTCCGCCCACTCCGCCCAACCTTACCTGTTCCAACCACAGTGGCATGGCAGGCAAAAAAAGCAGAAGGCCCAAGGATGCGGCGCCCAACCATTCCAAACGCAAAGGCCGCCGAAAGCTCAAAAACCCAGAAAGCCAGACAAGAAGGGCGCTCAGCGCGGCAAGGTGGTGTATGTATGCTGCCAAAGCCAACAAAATCCCCTGTAAAACCAATCGTTTCCACGAAAACCCTGCTTTGTTTTTGCCTTGCAAATAAACCAAACTTAGGCCCAATATTACGGTGGTTCCTGGGGCGTACATGCGCGCCAGTTGTCCATAAAATACCGGAAATTGAAGGGCCGCCATAAATAGGGCGGCCAAGTTGGCCGATTGCTGCATTCCCAAGCGTCGGCCCAGCAACCAAGTTAAAAATACATTCAACAAGCTAAGACCAATAAAGGGCAGTTTGATCCACCAGGCTTGGTCGGTAAAAATCCGGTTCCAGAAAAACAAAAACACCTGAATTCCAGGTGGGTGCACATCGGTTTTCAAGCCCTTTTCCACCAACTCGTTCCAACTGTCGTAATGGGTGCGCAGCAGAGAGCTTAGGTCGTCGCCCACCAGAACCATTCCACCGGGAACATACATTCTTAATGCCAAACCCAGCCCCAGCAAGGCAAGTAAGGTACCGTACACAGTAAACCATCGGCGCATGGTCAAAGCTACTGCATTTGGTTAAACCTAAGCCTGAGCTCGGCCCATTGCTTTGCAAAAAAAGCTTCTTTTTTAGCTTCAATTGGGCTCAATTTCGACCACACCGCCGAGCAAATTCGTACCTTTGGGGTTAAAATCAAACTCATGCTAAAAAACGTTTCAGTTGTTGGCGCAGGTACCATGGGCAATGGAATTGCCCACGTTTTTGCCATGCACGGCCACCAGGTAACCCTGGTTGATGTTTCAGAACAAGCTTTGGAAAAAGCGTTGTCAACCATAGAAAAAAACCTAGACCGCATGCTTTCAAAAGGCAGCATCACCGAGGCCGACAAGGCTGCAACCTTGTCAAGCATTCAAACCAGTACCTCGCTTGCAGCGGGAGTAGGGTCGGCCGATTTGGTGGTTGAAGCCGCCACCGAGCGGGTGGAATTAAAACTGAAAATTTTTAAAACCCTAGACCAGCATGCTCCTGGGCATGCCATTTTGGCTTCAAATACCTCGTCCATTTCAATTACCAAAATTGCTTCCGTAACCAATCGGCCCAACCGGGTCATTGGAATGCATTTCATGAATCCGGTGCCGGTTATGAAGTTGGTTGAAATCATCAACGGCTACAGCACGGACCCCAGGGTAACGGAGCAAATAGTTCAGTTGAGCCGAGATTTAAGCAAAGTGCCTGTGGTTGTTAACGATTACCCCGGTTTCGTAGCAAACCGCATATTAATGCCCATGATCAACGAGGCCATTGAGACCTACTTTGAAGGCGAAGCGGGGGTTGAAGAAATAGATACGGTGATGAAGTTGGGCATGGCGCATCCCATGGGTCCGTTGCAACTTGCTGATTTTATTGGACTTGACGTTTGTTTGAGCATATTGCAGGTGCTGCACGATGGGTACGGCAGGCCCAAGTACGCGCCCTGTCCGCTGCTGGTCAACATGGTGCAAGCAGGCAAGCTCGGCGTCAAATCCGGCGAAGGGTTTTATGTGTATACACCCGGCAGCAAGGACTTGGTAGTGTCGCCTAGATTGATGCGCTAATTTTTTTGGGCGGCTGCCGGGCTTTCCGGGCAAGTACGCGGTTCGGTACGGGGGGCTGTGGGCAGGGCAGTAGCTCCTAAAGTCGCTCTGCCACGCCTGCAGCCCCAGCCGTACCGAACCTTGCGCGCTTGCCTCGTCAATCCCTGCCGCTTGAGCCTAAATCTGCACAATTAAACCGTAATGCACACAATAAAAAGGCATTCGGATTGTTGCCTAGTTATGGGCGAAATGTGTTTTCGGAAAATGAAATACTTCAATAAGTAGAAGGCAAAATTATTATTATCCTCCTTTTCTTACTCTGTCTAAATCTCGTTGTACGTCTTTTTCTTTCAGGCTATTTCGTTTGTCGTACATTTTTTTGCCTTTGGCCAGACCGATTTGAAGTTTGGCCAGTCCTTTTTCGTTTAGGTACAATTTAAGAGGCACAATGGTTAGGCCTTTTTCTTTGACCTTATGCTCCCATTTGTTGATTTCTTTTCGGTTTAACAGCAATTTACGCTGCCGCCTGGGGCTGTGGTTGGCATAGGTTCCAAGGCTGTATTCTGGAATAAAGAGGTTTCGCACAAAGGCCTCTCCTTCGGCAATAGCGCAAAAGGCTTCGTTCAAGCTTCCTTTGCCTTCGCGCAAGGATTTTATTTCGGTTCCGGTTAACACCATTCCAGCTGTCAACTCCTCTAAAATTTCGTATTCAAAATATGCTCGCTTGTTGCGAATGTTCACTGGATTAAAGCCCATGGTACAAAAATACAACTAATTCAAGGATGCCGCTATCAGGGGCTGCCCTGGCGGGGTTGGGTTGGTTTGGGCGGTTGGGAAGGAGGAAATCTACGACGATTAGAGACGCAATCTGTCTGTTGAACAGAAAGGACTCCCATGGGCTGGTCAAATTTATTCTTAATTGTTGCTGCGACAAAAAATTTGAAGTACGTTATAATTTCCATCCTCCAACGTATTCAACCTTCTTTGTTTTCCGCCTCAACAACCTATTTCAAAAAGGGTATATCGCCACTACACCCTGTCTCAATCCCTGTATTCCCGCCTCCAGACTTCAGCAAAGTTACCTTTGTTGTTGCCAAGAAGCACCTTTGAGACCCCCGAGTAAACCTTGGATTTCCTTGCGGAAATCTTTTGACTTACCCATCACACTTCACTCCAAATGAACCCTAAGTATTCTTCGCCACCCCAAATACGTGACGAAGCAAATTCATTCAAAAAATTGTTTCACTAGTGAGCTTCAAAATTACGAAGGGCGTATAGACTTGTCAAGTGAAATTTTCATTTTTTTTGATTTTTTTAGAAATGGGCTGTATGGTTTTGGGGCGGCATATTTGTGAGGATTGCGGGCGGGATTGAACAAGGTTGCCCGCAAGGCCGAAAGGGTATGGGCCCGCGCGCGGCGCAGGCGACTTTAGGAGCCCGCGCAACGCCGCTGGGACCAACCCTTTTGGACGCGGACTACCTGTGAAAGCCCGAATACCCGCCCCCTATTTTCCCTCGCCCCGAACCACGATTAAAAAGGTGTGCAGCATGATTTTTAGGTCGAGCAGCAGGCTGGCGTTGTGGATGTAAAGCAAATCAAATTTGAGTCTTTCTACCATTTCGTCGATGTTTTCAGCGTACCCAAATTTTACCTGCCCCCAGGATGTAATGCCAGGTTTTACCCGGTGCAAAAGCCGGTAATGTGGAGCCACCTGAGTGATTTGTTCGATGAAGTATGCCCGTTCGGGCCGAGGTCCAACCAAGGACATATTGCCGCGTAAAACGTTGTAAAATTGGGGCAATTCGTCCAATCTGTATTTGCGCATGGTGCGCCCCCAGGGAGTGATTCGGCGATCGCTGTCGCTGCTTAGCCTTGGTGTATGCGATTCGGCGTTTACCACCATACTTCGAAATTTGAAGATCGTAAAACTTTTGCCATTCAGTCCGATGCGTTCGTGATTGTAAAATACAGGCCCGCGGCTATCAAGCTTTACTCTAAGCGCGATGAAGAGGTAGAGAGGAGAGAGTATAACCAGCATGATTCCCGAAACTACAATGTCCATGGCCCGCTTTAAAAACTGTTGCCAGGGTGGCATTTTTAAGGCGTGGACTTCCATGAGTGGAGTTTCGAAGATGTTTGAAAAGCGAACGGTTCCCGAGGTAATGTCGTACAAGTCTGGACGAATTCGAATTCGAACGCCCAACAGGTGCAGTCGGCTAATCAACTGCTGCAGGGTAACGTGGTCGGTTTGTCGAAAACAAATGACCACATCGTCAACCGATTGTTGGTTAAGAAGGTCTTCAAGTTGGTCAATCTTGCCTAACCAGGGTAATTCGTTCCAAGTTGGGTCTTGCTCGGCACTTAGGTAGCCCAGCATTTCGGTGCCTGAAAGGAAGCGCTGGGGATTTAACTTTGCTTGGACCTCTTTGATTCCATCAATATCGCCCAGCAGTAGGGTGGGGAATGTCAGGCGGCCTGAACGGATTTGAGCATGGTAGCGAATGGTTTGAACGACTCTGGGAATCCATGTAAAACCGAACTGAAGACCGATTAGCACGGCCAAAGAGCGGTAGTAATCGGTGTAAAGAAAAACGGTGTCGTCAAGAATGATAAAGAAAAATAGGATCAAGCCCCCTGCCACCGAAGCCAAGATGGTGCGGAACAACTCCATGAGTCTGCTTTTGCGGTCAACTTCTTTATAGTATCCACTAAGGGCATGGATAGACAACCAAAATAAGGGAAGCACTAGGAGCCCCCACAGGTAATTGCTGTCGTTAAATAGGTGCGAATGCCAGGGGAGTTGGTTGTAAATCCAAGGGGTTTCTGATTTTCGGTACAGAAAGAAAAGGGTCCAGGCGGGCATGCATGCAAGGGCATCGCCCAGCATGTAGAGTGCGCGTTTTCTTTGAATGCGTTGCATGGCCTGGCCTGAATGCATTAATAAACGAGTTTAAGGTTGTCGATGTAGACCCGCTGATCGGCGATGGAGGTATCTTGTGGCACGCGAATGAAAAGGTGAACGGCTTCGGAAACACCACTAAGTTGGTCAACCAGATTGGTAATGTTTACATACAATTTGTTGTATTCAGCGCGGGGGCGCACTCCAATTAAGGAGGCTGCTTGGTTGGAGCCGGCGGCACGAAGCCCCAGCAGAAAATCGCAATTGTTGCGGTAGTCCATTTCAATGAAATAGCCAGCTTTGCCAGTGGGTACCGGCAAGCTGCTGGTCTCTAAAATCATATCTTGGTCGCCTTGGGGAAGGTAAAGTTGCAGGCAACCCTGGCCCTCGTAGGCTTCGCTGGCATTAAGTAAGATGGAATAAAAGCCGCCTCCTTGTACGATGGCCAGAGACATTCCGTTCAATTGCGATTGGTCAAAGGTTTGGTTAATAGGGGCGATAAAGCCTTTTGGGTAGCGCACCCGAGGAAAAACGAGGCTGGTGTCCATGGTGTTTAAATTCACCTTTGCCTGCCAGGGAGCATAAAAAGGGTATCGGCCTGCCTGGGTAGCTATGCCATTTTCTGAAATGCCGCCAAAAACGGTAATGTCAACATCTCCGGTATCCAAAACGGGTACAACGGTTGGCAACCAAAAAACACCTAAGAGGTTGTCGTTGGCATATACCCAAGCATAGCGGATGGCATGGGAAACGGAACCAGTAGAATCGAAGGAGGTGCTGTCAACGGCGATGGTATCTATACGCAAAAAACTGGGAGCTGGTGCCGGTGCGGTGTCGCAACCGGTTGGCAGGCTGAGCAAAGCCAGCAGCGCAGCGATTGCGGACGCGTTCAGAATGCTTTTAACAAACAAAGGGGTTGGCATAGCTCATGGATTGAATAATTTTTTCGGCCAAATCTACGTTTTTAAGTCCTGCAAGGGCATCAACACGAGGGCTTTTCCCTGTTAAAATAGCTTGGCCCCAGTCTTCTAATTCATCTAGAATAGCGTTGTTGGGTTTAATTTCGGGATATAGAGTAGTTTGGTTTTGTTCTTTCCAAGGTTGTACAGCAAGGCTGTGGTTTAGCAGGTCTAGGTCAAGGGTTTGATGGTCTTCGTACACGGTGAGGCTTCGGTACCGGCGAACATGTGCGCGGCTAGCCAGCATAAGGGCCTGACTTCCATCTTCAAATTCCAAACTAACCTGAGCCGTATCGCAGGAATGGGTAAAGGAGCGGTGGCCTTTGGCTTGAATGGACGAAATAGGGGACTGAATTAGGGCCAGAACCAGATCGATGTCGTGGATCATCATATCGAGCACCACTGAAACATCTAAGCCGCGGCTGCCTTGCGTTGCATAACGTACAGTTTCGATGCGTCGTGGATTTACTATCAGGGGTAATGCTGCGGTAAATGCGGGGTTAAACCGTTCTACATGGCCAACGGCCACGACGGGTTTGCCGGGACCGCAGAAATTCAACAGCTGCTGGGCTTGGGCCGCAGTTTGGGTGATGGGTTTTTCAATAAAAACATGTTTGCCTTGGCGCAGAGCGGCTTCAGCTAGTTCTGCATGGGCCACAGTGCTGGAACAAATGCTAAGGCATTGGCTGGCATCAAGCAAAGATTGCAGGGAATCAAAATAGGCGGAGGGGGAGTCGCTTGTTGCAGCGGCCGAATCATAAAAGCCCTGAAAATCAAACATCGGAGAACCGTGCAGCAATTTTCCATGAATTTTACCCATGTGGCCCGCACCGACCACTCCCACTTTCAAGACACCCATTGTTAGTATGTTTTCACAAAATTACACAATTTAGCCCCCCGACCGATTAAATTTGCTTCATGGATTCGTATCGGTACATGGGCCTTCGAAAGCAGTTGGCAGAGTTGTTGGCAACAAAGGGAATAAAAGATGCAGGTGTAATGGCTGCGATTCAAAAGGTACCTAGGCATGCCTTTATTGATACCCAGTTTGACCAATATGCGTATCAGGATATGGCTTTTAAAATTGGGGCTGGACAAACCATAAGTCAACCTTTTACGGTTGCCTTTCAAACGGAATTGCTGCAAGCAACCAAGGGTATGAAAGTGTTGGAAATTGGAACTGGTTCAGGGTATCAAACTTCGGTTTTGATGGAATTGGGCTTAAAGGTGTTTTCGGTGGAGCGGCAGCGGATGTTGTACGACAGGGTAAAAGTGTTGCTGCCTAAGCTGGGTTATGCTCCCAAATTGTTTTTTGGGGACGGATTTGCGGGTAAGCCAGCTTTTGCCCCATTTGACCGTATTTTGGTAACCTGTGGAGCCCCTTTTGTGCCAGAGGCCTTGTTGGAGCAACTTCGTCCGGGTGGCATGTTGGTCATTCCCGTTGGGGAAGGCGATGTTCAGGAAATGCTTCGAATTACTCGACGAGAGGATGGCAGCACACAGACCGAGAGTTTTGGAGAGTTTCGTTTTGTGCCTATGCTGCCTGAGCGTTCCAACGATATATAATTGGCTATTTTCTAAACCTTGGGCTGTTTGCCTTGTTTTTAGTTCAATCTGCTTTAGTTGGGTAACATGCATAAAAAACAGCATCTTCCAGAAAAGACCTGTGTGGTTTGTCAGCGTCCCTTTTCTTGGCGAAAAAAATGGGAGAAAAATTGGGAAGAGGTTAAGTATTGCAGCCAGGCCTGCCGAGATGGTAAAATGAAAAAGGCCGGTAATTAGCCGGCCTTTTCAGTAAATATTGAAAATGTTAAGCTGTAACAATACGCTCCTTAATACGGGCAGATTTTCCAGACAAACCGCGCAGGTAGAACAATCTGGCACGGCGAACTTTGCCTTTGCGAAGAACGGTTAGGGAATCAATGAAGGGCGTATTTTCAGGGAAAATCCGCTCAACGCCAACACCACCAGAAATCTTACGAACGGTAAAGGTGGAGGTTGAGCCGCTACCGCGACGTTGAATTACCACGCCTTGGAACTGCTGAATGCGCTCCTTATTGCCCTCACGAATTTTATAGGCCACGTTGACGGTGTCGCCGGCTTTAAACGTAGGCAGTTCATTCTTCTTGGTAAACTGCTCTTCTACAAACTGAATGAGTGATGACATAACGGTAATCTTTAAACAAGCATTCCCAAACGGGTTGGCAAAATTAACAGGAAAAATTTAAAATCCCAACCTTAACAGCAAATATAGCGGCAAAGCAGTTTGAAACCGAGGTTGGGATAGGTCGAAAACCTATGTAAACCTATGAAAAGTAGTACCTTTAGGGCCAGTTAAAGGCGGCATGAACGGATTTGAATTCATATACAACAGAAAAGGCCATGCAGATTAAACCAATGGATTTGGTAAAAGAAATCCGAACGGGTACAGCCGCTCCATTAATGTTGGCGGGAGGAGCCGAAGGGTTTTTTTTAGATGAAATTGAGAATGCTCTTTTGGAGTCGGTATTGAGCGAAGAAGAAAAGGCGTTTAACCTTGACATAGTGTATGGCTCAGAAGTCAATGCCGAGCAGTTGATATCCATTGCAAAAAGTTATCCAATGATGGCCGAGAAAAGGCTGTTATTGGTTCGCGAGGCTCAGAGTTTGCATGCAAGGGAATGGGAAAAATTAATGCCTTATTTAAAAGCGCCCTCCAGCAGCACAATTTTAGCCTTTATACACCGGAATAAGGATCCGGACAAACGGAAAACAGCAACCAAGGCCTTTATAGAATCAAAGCAGGCTCGGTTTTCGGAGGCAAAGCCAATGTCGGAAGAAGGTTTGGTTGACTTTATTGTAGCTAAAGCTGGGCAAAACCAACTTAAGTTTGATGCTAAGGCAGCTTTTGCCTTGAAGGAATTGCTTGGGTCTAATTTAGCTCGTATAGTTTCTGAAATTGAAAAGATTCGGCTTTCGGTACCTGCAGGGGCCGAGATTAAACTGGAAAAGGTAATTGACCAGGTTGGGCTAAGTAGGGAGTTTAATATGTTTGATGTGCCGGCCTACCTAGCCCAGAAAAATGAAGTACGGTTGCTGCGCACCACCATGTATATGGCGCGCAATACGAACAAGTACCCATTGCCCGTTTTGGTTGGAGTTTTGTACAATTTTTATTCCAAGCTGCTGGCCATTCAAAGCATCTACTTTGAGAATCAGCGGCTTCAGAAACAAGGTAAATCTGGCCGAGATCCTTTTAGAGTGATTCGGGTGTACGATCCCGGTATTTACCAAGCGGCTTTAAAAACAATTCCAATGGATAAAACGGCGCGTTCACTTCAAATTCTAAGGGAATACGACCGCAAATCAAAGGGGATCGACCGTTCGGGGGCCTCTGAAGATGCTTTAATGAAAGAATTAATGCTAAAACTGCTTCATCCATGAATGCACGGGTTTGGTTGATAAAGTCTGAGCCGGTTAAGTACCCTTGGTCTAAAATGCTTGAAGAGGGAAGGACCTTTTGGGACGGAGTGAGAAACCACCAGGCCAAGAACAATCTCCTGGCAATGAGAAGTGGCGATTTCGCTTTTTTCTATCACAGCAATGAGGGTATGGAAATCGTAGGGCTGGTTCAAGTGGTTCAAGAAGCCTATCCTGACCCTACTGCCCAAGAAGGACCTTGGGTGGTGGTAGATGTGGTTCCTGTGGCAAGCCTACCCAAGCCTGTAGGTTTGGCTCAACTGAAATCCGATCCGATTTGCAGCCAAATGGCATTGGTTCGCCAAAGTCGATTGTCTGTATGCCCGGTTACTGAGGCCGAGTTCCAGCGGATATGTGAAATGGCCGATTGGAATCCGCCGGTTTAATAATGAGGTGCAGAATAGGATTTCTCAAAAATTCATCGCACCTTTGCCCCCTCATAATCTAAATTTTTACAGTAACACTTAATCTTAAGGACCATGGCTGTACGCATTCGACTTAAAAGACAAGGCAGAAAACAACGCCCGTATTACCACATCGTTGTTGCCGACGCCCGCTCGCCCCGCGACGGTCGTTTTATTGAACGTATTGGAAATTACGACCCCAACACCCAACCCGCTACCATTGAAATCAATGTGGATAAGGCGGTAAATTGGTTGCAAAATGGAGCTGAGGCCTCCGATACTGTACGAGCTATTCTAAGCTACAAAGGGGTATTGTACAAAAACCACCTTCTAAATGGAGTTCGCAAAGGCGCTTTAACTGAAGAGCAGGCAAACGCTAAGTTCGAAGTTTGGATGAAGGAGAAAGAAGATAAAATTGCAGGCCACGCTAAATCCATCGGCGATTCTAAGGCCTCTGATAAAGCAGCGCGTTTGGCGGCTGAACGGAAAGTGAACGAGGCCCGCGAGGCTGCGTTGGCTGACGCAGAAGCTGCAGCTCAGGCAACCGAAGCTCTAGCCGAGGAAATGCCAGAAGATGCTCCCCAAGCTGAAATGGCCACCGAAGATGTTGCCAACACTGAGTCAGCAGTAGAAGAAGCTCCTGTCGCTGAAGTGGCAGCCGAAGAGGCTCCAGTCGCTGAAGTGGCAGCCGAAGAGGCTCCTGCTGCTGAAGCTCCAGCCGAAGAGGCTCCTGAAGCTTAATTTTTACCGGTTTGGATAAATCGAACTGCTTTTTCTTGGGCAAGATTAAAAAGCCCAACGGTTTAGGTGGTGCTCTCGAGTTGTTTCTGGATGTAGATGATCCTAGTCCGTACCTGAATTTGGAATTTGTATTTGCAGAACGGCATCATCAATTGGTGCCGTTGTTTTTTTCAAAGCCCATTCAGGTGGCAGGGCAGAAGTTTATTGCTCGTTTTAAAACCATTGAGCATATTGACCAAGCTTCTGAATGGGCGGGTTCTGATTTATATTTACCTATTGAACAGTTGCCGGTTTTAAGTTCAGACCAGCAGTATTATTACCATGAATTACCCGGGTTTTTGGCCTGCAGCCCAGAAGGCCGAGAATTGGGTTCGATTTTGGAGGTGATGGAGCATGGACCCATGCAATGGCTGGTGGTGCAACGCCATGGCCAAGAGGCCTTATTGCCTTTGAGTGATGAGGTTTTTGTGCGTGTAGATCGAGAAACAAAGAGATTTTACCTGCATTTGAAACCGGGTATGGATGAACTGTATCCTTTTTTGTTTGAAAAATGAAATTTTCTAGGATCAGGCTCTGGACTTTTCGGATTAGCCTAGGTCTTTTGGCTGCTTGTTCCTTACCAAGTTCAACAAAACAAGCGGTTCTTCTGTACAACGAGCATTCTGGCATCACCTCATTGGACCCCTTGTATGCAAGAAATTTGGCGAATATTTGGGCGGTTCAGTGGACGTATGAAGGGCTAACCAAACTAAATTCAGACAACAAAATTGTGCCTTGCCTTGCCGATGCCTGGGTTTGCGACTCAACAGGTAAAGTGTGGACCATTTCTCTTCGAAAAGGGGTGTTTTTTCATCCAAATCCCGATTTAATTGTGGGCTATCAACTCAACAGCCGCGATGTGGTTTTAAGTTTAGATAGGGCTCAGAATCATCCTTTTAGTGCCTGGATTTTAGAAGGTCTTGATACACTGATTTCAAACGGGGATTTTGAAATTGAACTGCATTTTTCTAGGTCTGTCCCAGACCTTCCTGCCTTATTGTCCATTCCTGCTCTAAGCATACTCCCTGCCCCTTTGCTTGAATCAAAGCCGGTTGAATATTGGCGTACCATAGCTTGTGGAACTGGGATGTTTAGGTTGCAAACCTGGGTTGAAGGAGAAAAAATGATTTTGCCTAGATTTGAATCTTACTGGAATAATACAGGTATAACTTCGAAGGGAATCCCTATTCAGGGTATTGCAATTCAATTTGTAAAGGAGATTCAAAGTGCAAAGCTTGATTTTTTAAGGGGCAGTTTGGCTTTTTTGCAAGGTGCTGATCCTCAAGTAAACGATGAGTTGCGTATGCTTGCACAACAACCTTCCGCCTCTTTTCGGGTGGTTCAGGGTGATTTTTTAAATACAGAATACCTGGGATTTAATCTTCAGGGTAAACATCCTGCTTGTGGTTCGGCCGCTTTAAGAAAATCGTTGGCTGCCTTTTTAGATGTTTCCAAAATATTGAAAGAGGTTAGAAGCGGAATGGGACAAGATGCAGAAGGGCGGTTTTGTCCGCTTTCTTTGGTGGAAGTAGGGGCTAAACCCAACGAACTTCAGGGCCAAGATCAGAGGGCCACTGCCTTGGCTTGGTTAAAGAGAGCGGGGTACAATCATCCAAGGGAGGTGCCGCCCTTGGTCTTGCATACCGATCCAGCCTACGCTTATTTTTGTTCCGCCCTCATTTATCCTTGGGCTTCAGAGGGGTTTAGGGTAAGGTTAGAAGTTCTAGAACGTTCCACCTTAAAATCTATGGTAGCCAAAGGTCAGCTTGATTTTTTTAGGGCCTCTTGGATTGCCGATTATCCCTCGGCCAGCAATGTTTTGGGTATTTTCCATTCGAATCGTATTCCTCCCAATGGACCTAATTACAGTTTTTTCAAGAACGATACCTTAGACCAAGCCTGTGAGGTGCTGTCAAAAAGTACCGAAACAGAGAAACAAAGAGAAGCGATTGAGCAAATTGAATCTTTGTTAAGCCATCATGCCCCCGTGATTCCACTGTATTTTGACGCATACCTACGGTTCGAACGAAAGGAATTTCAGGGTTTAACATCCAATGTGCTGAATCAACTGGATGCGCGAAATGCCGTGGTTGTGCAGGGTGAATAATGGGGCCCGAATTCAAAGGGAAACCCAATAGAATTGGTGTATCGGCCAAGAATGCCAGTCCGGCAACTATTTTAGTTTTTATCTTTTAAATCGGATAAACATGTCCAATTGTAAATCAAAACAATCCATTCGTAAACTTTTGTAGGTTTGCAGCGCGCCCCTTACTTTAAATAGGAAGGTGGTACTTTATATTTGATTCGTGAATGGGAAAAAGCAGATTTTTTGGTTGTTTCTTACGGTTGTATTTTGCGGCCCTTGGCTATTGAGTGCTTCGAATTTGCCATCCTATCAGGAGGCACTCATCAAGTTAAATCGCCTTGATTCGCTCTGCAAAATTCATTTAAAAGATAGGAAGTTGGACTCTTTGTGGTTTTAGTGCTTGTAATTTAAAGGATTTGGCTTCAGGCTGGAATGCAATTCATCCGGATGACCGGCAAGTAACATTTACCTAATGGCAGGGTACTTGCATCAAAGCAATGTGTTTAACATACTTGGGGTTTTATTGGCCTTGGCGGTAACCGTCATTTCTGCTCTGTTAATTTACATCCGGAAAAGAGAACAAGAGGGAATTCGTATCAAACTAGAATCAGATTTGGTTGGTTTGAAAGGTATGCTCAATCAGCATTTTATGGCCAATACCATGAATGCAATTAAGGCTTTAATAAATCAAGGCAAAACCGATTCGGCCGATGTGTATATTAATAAATTTTCTGCCTTGCTAATGGGAGCCTTAAGCCAGACAAAAAACACAATGATACCCCTTGAGGAGGAATTGCGTTTTATTCGATTGTACATTGAATTGGAGCAACTTCGTTTTCCAGGGCAAATTCAATTTGAACTTGCGGTTGACCCACAATTAGAAACAAATTTTATTTTGGTTCCGGCTATGTTATTGCAGCCAATTTTAGAAAATTCAGTGCAGCATGGGCGCCGGCGGCCAGATTGTCCCTTGAATATTTCGTTAACCCTATTTCCACAGGCTGAACGCTTGGTTATTTTACTTCAAGATGACGGAATTGGAATAATGGTTGGGAAAAAAAACAAGCAAACGAACCGTCAAGACTCTTTTGGAATTGACCTAACCGAGCAACGCATAAAATTACTGGGAAACCAGTACAAGGTAAAAGTTGATTTTAACGTTGATGAAGTTATAGATTCTAAGGGTATGGTATCGGGTACCCGTGTAATAATAGAAGTTCCACTCACCACTGCCTCTTATTCATGAAAGCAATTATTATAGAAGACGAACAGCATTCTATCGATTTGTTGGTTCAATACCTAAGTCAAGATTTTCCTGAACTCGACGTTGTAGGTGCAGCGTCCTCTGTAATTAACGGGAAGGCTTTGATTGAAAAAACAAATCCAGACCTTGTTTTTTGGCTGTGCAGTTGGGCAGGGAAATAGGGTTTGAGCTGCTTGAGGGAATGGGAAATAGCCAATTCCAGGTTGTTTTTGTAACTGCCTTCAGCGAATATGCCGTGCGCGCATTTCGGTTTAGGGTTGCCGATTACTTGCTAAAGCCAATTGACCGAAACGAATTGAAGGAGGCCATTCACAGGGTTAGGGCGGCGGCGGTTCAACCCCATCTTGAGGGTATTCGTACCTTTCGGATTCCCAGCAGCCGGGGAGCTGTATTTGTTCCAACCCGCGAAGTGGTTCGATTGGCTGCAAAGGGTTCATATTCAGAAATTACCCTGACGAAGGGTAGAACTCATTTGTGCTCAGGCAACCTGAGTTATTTTGAGGAACATTTAAGTGAGCTCTTTTTTTTGCGTGTGGGTCGTTCTCACATTATCAACCTTATGTATCTCTCAAAAATGGAGGCACAATTACGGGCCGTCATTTTAATGGAAGATGGATTCAGTATATCAATTCCAAGGCGGCAAAAGCGGCAGATAGTTGAGCGTCTAAATCGATTGTCTAAAGACCCCTTACACGGAGTTTAATCTCCAAAGTATTCCACAGAATTGCGTTCTGTTTCAGCAATTCGAATGCTATGCAAGGTGCAGCCCAACTCAGAAATGGGCATTTGCAATTGCTGCCAAACTTGAATGGCTAGGTTTTCGGTTGATGAGAATATTCCCTCCATAAAAGGCACATCCATATTCAGGTTTTTATGGTCTAATTTGTCGATTACTGTGCTGCGAATTAGAGTGGAAAGTTGTTTTAAATCAACCACAAAGCCAGTATCCGGATTCGGGTGGCCTTTAACGGTTACCCAAAGACCGTAGTTGTGTCCATGCCAATTTTTATTGGCGCAAGGACCAAAAACCCGCTCATTTTCTTGGTCGCTCCAATTTGGATTGACTAATTTATGGGCGGCGTTAAATTGTTCTTTTCGGGTTAGATAAACCAGGGGCATCTTTTTTTGTGCAAAGGTAAATATCCATGGTAATTGTGCATGTTGCTTTACTGCCGTTTTTTTAAAAAATGGGACAATGGCCACCAAATTGGGGTATTAATTCCCAGGGATCTTACAAGGCCATTGGTTGGCTTTTCTTTTTAGGTCCGCTTTTCTTTCCTCTCTTTGTTAGTTCTGTTTACCTTTGAGTAAACGAAAAAAAATGTCTTACATAGCACGTATACATGCTCGGCAAATTCTAGATAGCCGGGGAAACCCAACCGTTGAGGTGGAAGTTTATACCGACGCCGGTGAAGTAGGGAGGGCTGCTGTTCCTTCAGGCGCCTCAACCGGTGTGCACGAAGCTGTTGAATTGCGCGACAACGATGCCCAGTACTACATGGGCAAAGGGGTTTTAAAGGCCGTTGAAAATGTAAATACAGTGCTGAACGAAGAATTGGTTGGGTTTTACATCCATGATCTTCAAGGTATTGATAAGAAAATGATGGCCTTAGATGGCTCGATAAACAAAGGTAACTTAGGCGCGAATGCTTTATTGGGGGTGAGTTTGGCCTCGGCTAAAGCCGCCGCCGCAGCTACGGGCCAGCCCCTTTACCGATATTTGGGCGGAATGCAAGCCCGCCTGCTGCCTGTTCCCATGATGAATATATTGAACGGAGGATCTCATGCCGATAACAGCGTCGATTTCCAAGAGTTTATGGTTATGCCTTTTGGGGCTCAGTCCTTTAGTCAAGCTTTGCAAATGGGAACCGAAGTGTTTCATCATTTGAAAGGCATTTTGAAGAAAATGAATATGGCCACCAACGTAGGTGATGAAGGTGGATTTGCTCCGAATCTGCCTTCAAATGAAGCTGCCATCGAGGTGGTTTTGCAGGCAATAGAAAAGGCAGGGTACAGAGCGGGAGAAGATATTTGGATTGCCTTAGACCCCGCGAGTTCGGAGTTTTTTGATGAAGAAAAGGGAGAGTACGTGTTTAAAAAGTCCAGCGGCGAGCGTCTGAGTTCTCAACAAATGGCTGAATATTGGGCTGACTGGTGCAAAAAATATCCCATCATTTCGATTGAAGATGGAATGGCCGAAGACGATTGGACCGGCTGGAAGACATTGACGGATTTGGTAGGCGATCGGGTGCAATTGGTGGGAGATGATTTGTTTGTTACCAATACCCAGCGTTTAAGCCGAGGCATTGAAACAAAAACCGCCAATTCCATCTTAATAAAAGTAAATCAGATTGGCACCCTTTCTGAGACTGCGAATGCCATTGAAATGGCACATCGGAATGGTTATACTTCCATCATGAGCCACCGGTCTGGTGAAACCGAAGATACCACCATAGCCGATTTGGCCGTGGCGTTTCGCACCGGGCAAATTAAAACCGGCTCGGCTTCGCGTTCCGATCGGATTGCGAAATACAATCAATTGCTTCGAATTGAAGAAATGCTAGGAGAATCGGCCGAATTTATGGGTTTAAATTTCCCTTATTTAAAGCGCTAAATTGGTTTTAAACATTGTCTTCGCCTAAAACCCTTAATCGAAGTTTTGAGGGGCAATGTTCTGGGCGCAGTTGACAGCTTAAACGAGAGGTGGCTGTTAACACAGGAAGGCTTTCTAGCATATCCAGCTCTTCGTTTCCGGCCTCGGGCAAATCCGTATAGCCTTCAAGAACCTCAACGTGGCAGGTTGCGCACAATGCCATACCTCCACAGGTCGCCAAGATAGGGAATCCTTCGCCTTTCAATACTTCCATCAACGATAATCCCATATCGGTGGGGACTTCCACCTTCATGGATTTTCCATGTAGGTCTTCCGCTTGCAGTTCAATAAACGAATCGGCCATAGGTTAAAAGGCGTTTACCCCGTTTACCGTGGTGTATTTAAAACTTAATTTTTGTTCTGGAAATACGCGGGCAAAGGCCGATTGAGCCATGAGTGCCGCTTCGTGAAACCCACATAAAATCAACTTCAATTTTCCAGGATAGGTATTGATATCGCCAATGGCGTAAATGCCAGGAACATTGGTACTGTAATCTTCGGTGTTCACCAGAATGGCATTTTTATCAATGTTCAACCCCCAATCTGCGATAGGTCCGAGTTTGGGCGTTAACCCGAAGAGCGGGATAAAATAATCCGTTTGAATGTGGTGGTCTGATTCTTGGTCCGCCTCGCTCACAGTTAAGCCTTCCAAGTGGTTTGAGCCTTGCACGGATTTCACCTCGGCATTCAAAACCAGCCTCAATTTTCCCTCTTTGGCAAGTTCAAAGACTTTTTCTGCGCTTTCTGGCGCACCTCTAAAGGTTCCACTGCGGTGAATTAGGGTTAATTCAGAACATACATCGGCTAAAAAAATGGCCCAATCGAGTGCCGAATCGCCACCACCAGCCAGTACAACCTTTTTGTTTCGAAACTTTTCTGGATCCAAAACCATGTAGGCCACTCCTTTACCTTCGAAAGCTTCTAGATTTGCTATGCTGGGTTTTCTAGGTTCAAAGCAGCCCAATCCGCCAGCAATAACAACGGCCTTGCACTGAATTTCAGTGCCTGCTGATGTGATTACCTGATAGCCAGTTTCCGTTTTATTCAACTGTTCAACCCTTTCGCCAAGGGTAAACCCAGGTTTAAATGGAGCAATTTGTTCCATTAGGTTGGTAACCAATTCTCCGGCCAAAATAGAGGGATAGCCAGGAATATCGTAAATCGGTTTCTTGGGATAAATTTCTGACAATTGCCCACCTACTTGAGGAAGAGCATCAACCAAATGGCAGCGCATTTTGAGTAAGCCGGCCTCAAAGACGGCAAACAAACCAACAGGTCCTGCGCCAACAATGCATAAATCGGTTTGGATAACTTCAGAAATCATACGGCCACAAAGGTAAAAACCTAAAAGGATTTGATTGAAGTGCTGTGTCTTTTTAGCCTTTTTCTGGCGCCTTTTTACCATCAAGCCGCTTAGAACCATACTTAACCTCGACGGGAACGGGACGTATGTTCCAAACAATTCCAAATAGGGCCAAGGTCCTCAACACATAATAACTTGGGTCAAACTCCCACCAAAAAAATCCTTGGCGGCAAGAACCTTGATAGTAGTGGTGGTTGTTGTGCCAGCCTTCGCCCATGGTAATCAAGGCCAACACTGCGTTGTTGCGAGAGTGGTCTTTGGTACGGTAGCGGCGGCGGCCAATTTTATGCATCAACGAGTTGATGGAAAATGTGCCGTGGTATAAAATAACCGTACTGGTTAAATAACCAACAACAACGGTAGACCAACCTGCATTCCAATCGGTTAGGCCATTTCCGTTTAGCATGTTGCCAATAAAATAAATGATAACGGCCATAATGATGGGCGGAACCATAAAATACCGGTTCAAAAAGCGCAGTTCTGGATACTTGGCAAAATCTTGAATCAAATCGTACCTTGTTTTTTGATAATCAGGGCCCATTATCCAACCAATGTGGGCGTAGAAGAATCCGTAAATATTAGCGGAATGAGGGTCGTGAGCGGTATCGCTATGGCGGTGGTGAATGCGGTGCTGCGATGCCCACCACAAAGCTCCTTTTTGAATGCTGGTCTGCGCAAAAAAGGCAATTAAAAACTGAAAAAATCGGCTTGTTTCATAGGTCTTATGCGAAAAATACCGATGGTACCCAGCACTGATAAAAAACATGCGGAAATAATACATAAACAAACACACCAACCAATCTTTCCACGTAAAACCCGACCATATCATTAAAAGTGGGGTAAGATGAATCAGTCCAAAACCGTATTGGTCAATCAGTCTAGGCTGGTTTCTGTTTTCTTTTTTAACGGCTTCTGGAGGTGGACCTTCTGGTGAGGTATACAATGATTCAACAAGGGGAGTACTTACTTCGCTCATACGTAAAATTAAAACAACCGAAACACATCGGTGGTCAAAGGTAGAGATTTAAGTTCCTATTTGGGTGCTTGCCGTGTACAAAAGATTCTTTTTTCTTTCCCAGCCATTCTTGCTGATATAAAAAAACAGGTTGAAAATAAGCCTATTCCCAACCCTTACATAAAAAAGAGGAATTTTACTTTATTGACTAAAAACCAAGTTCCAAACCACCCATATTTCATCGCTCAATAGGGCCGAATCTCCCAGATTGAAGGAGCTACGCTTGACCTGAAATTTTGATTTTACTAGATACCCCTTGCTGGTTTTAACCATTTCAGCTGCAAGTTGAATGGGTTGGCTTTTTCCTTTTATACTTATCCAACCTTTAATGGTATAGCCTTTCCCCTGTGGAACTATGGATTCTGACCTGAATTTGAGTTGAGGGAAACGCTCGGCATCAAAATAATCTGCTTTTAAAAGGTGTCGGTCGCGCATTGCAATTCCCGTTTCAATGCTGTTTACCTTTATTTCACCATACATAAATTCAGGTTGTCCGTTGTTTGAATTTACCTTTAGTTCTCCGGCAAGCTTTTTAAATTGACCGTCTACGGCAATACCCAAATTCTTTATGCTGAAATCAACCTTGCTTTCGGAAGCCAGAAGCGCATAGGATTGCGAAATGCAGGGATTAATCCAAACCGAAGACGTGAAAAATAATGCCCAGCCAAGAGCCTGAAATTGCAGCCCTTTATTCATAGTTCGTTACTTCAGAACTCAATTTCCGGATTCTGCATCAGACGTTTTTGAAGCGGTTTCTGCGGCCGCCAGTCGCCCAATTTCTTTGTCGATTAAATAAAGACCATTTGCCTCAAGGCCAATCAGGTTGATTTTATCCTTGATATTCCGAGCTGTGGTTTCTTCTTCGTGTTGTTCGGCCACATACCATTGTAAGAAATTCAGCGTGGTGTAGTCTTTCTCTTGGGTGGCAATGTAAACCAGTTTGTTGATGCCGTCTGACACCTTTACCTCGCCCTGCAAAAAGTTTTCAACCACCTCTAGAATGTCTTTGAATTCTGTGCGAGGAGCGCTCAGGCCCGGGGTAATGGCCTGCCCACCTGAATCGTTCATATACCGAAACAAGCGCAGCATGTGGGCACGCTCTTCGTCCGATTGCAAATAGAAGAATTTGGCTGCCCCCTCCATTCCTTTGGCATCGCACCAAGAGGCTAAGGCTAGGTAGGTGTTTGAGCTGTGGCTTTCAATGGCGATTTGCTCGTTTAGAGCTGATTCTACTATAGGTGTTAACATGGTTTTTTTTTCAAAGATACCCGATTGTTCGCCAAGTTCAAAGTTCAATCCTTAGCCCATTGTAGGCGATTTGGGTATTTTTGAAGAGGCTTTGGGCCTCTAAAAGCAATTCTTCTAGGTTTGGGTATCGAACAGAAAAGTGCCCCAATATAAGGCTTGAAACTCCCCATTTTTCAGCAATTTCGGCTGCTTCGCTCGCCGTAGAATGCTGGGTTTTTTTTGCCCTTTCTTTGTGTTTTTCTGTAAATGTGGCTTCATGGTACAGCACATTCGGAGCAGGTATTTTTAACAAAGTTTGCAATACCGGCCTCGTGTCGGTAAGGTAGGCATAGCTTCGGCCTGCCGGGCCGATTGAACCCACCTGATTGGCATCAAGCAGCGTTCCATTGCTTAGTTGAACGGAATTGCCTTGCTTTAGTTCTTTAAGTTGAGTATTGCTTAGTTCGTACTGCTTGATTTTTTCTTTATCAAGTACAAAGGCGTCGCGTTGTTCTCTGAAAATAAATCCACGGCAGGGTAGGGCATGTTTTAGGGAAATGGCTTCTACCTGAACCGAATCTTCTTCAAGAATCAGGCCGCCTTCCTTCCATGCTTCGACATCGATTTCAATAGGGTAGCCAGGCTGATAATCTACGGTGTTCCAATAATGCACTAAGAATTCTTTTACCGATTCGGGACAAACAATGCGTAGGCTTTTTTTTCGCCCCAACAAATCCATGGTTGAAAGCAAACCAGGTAGCCCCAAAAAATGGTCGGCATGGGCATGCGAAATAAAAATTACCGATAGGCGCTGCATGGGCAAACCCTCTTGACGAATTCGTATTTGGGTGCCTTCCCCGCAATCCAGCAAATAATGCTTGTGATGAATTTCAAGCCATTGAGCGCTTAGCCCCCGTTCGGCGGTTGGAACCGCTGAACTGCAACCCAAGATGCACAACTGAAAATTCATGGAGCTTGTATTTTCCGGTTTTTCTAAAAAAATCCACCCCTAAGCAAAAAGCAAAGGGGTGGAAATGAATAAGGCAGAAGGCAAAATGCCTTACTTGGTCAACACCTTAATCGTGTTGAACCATAATTTTTCCGGTGGCTTGAACTCCATTCACCTCAAGCGAATACAAATACAATCCGGCAGCTAAATTGGCTGTTCTTACTTGAATGGATTGCTCACCCAATTGGCAATTTCCTTGCTGTTGGTTTACAACCCGTCCAGACGCATCTTTCATTTGAAAGGCAAAGGTTCCGGTTTTTGTGGCTGTAAAGTTCAGGCTAGCTGTTGCATTGGCCGGATTTGGGAACATAGGCTGTACTTGAATTCCAGGTAGGTTTTCAAAGCTGGTGTTGGCACAAACAGGGAATGCAATGAAAAAAGACAAATCTCCATCGGGGGGAGGAACGTCGTTGCAACCAAAGCCCAAATTAATGCGTCCGCGAACATCTACTTTAAAATAGACCGTATCGCAGGGAGAATTGATGGGGTTGGGAACGTTGGTTGAATTTAAACGCAAACATACCCGTTGCAATGAAGTTCCGGCAGGAATGGTGATGGGTGTATTGCTGCTGTTGGAAGCGTTTATTTCGGTGCTGCCTTGGTAGGCAGCCCAGTTGAAATTAAAGTTGGCAGGAATAGATTGGTTGTACGAAGCCAGCGTGTCAAGGCTAACCGATAAAATTTTAACCCCGCATAAGTCGATGGAATCGCCCGGAGTAGGGGTTAGGGTATTGTCAACTTTGCCAGGAAGCACCACCGTGTTTTGGTGGGTGTAGTTGTTCCCAGCTGCCGCTCCAGGAAGTGGGTTGGGGTTGAACCCTAGCTGAGTGGCCGTTGGGTCGGGCGGGTTGGGACTGCAAATTTGGGCTTGAGCCAGCACCCCGGTAAATAGGGCAGCAAAAAGTAAAACGTGTTTCATATAGGTGGTTTTAGGGTGAAATTACACTTATTCTTCTTCATCCAATAAATCTTGAGCGATGTTGCTCATGATAATGAAGTCTTCAATTTCATTTTCGTTGTGGATTATATTCAAGACGGAATCCAACTGGCAAATTTGCAGGATTTTCATAACCCCCGCGTTTACTCCAGTAATGGCAAATACGCCGTTGGATTTTTGAGTCAACCTGTTTCCAACAAGCAAGGCTGACAGGCCGCTGGAATCCACAAACTCTACATTTTGCAAATCAACTACCACATTTTTATGTCCCGAGGAACTCAACCGAACAAGTTCTGATTTCAAATCGGGAGCCGTTTGAGCCGTTAAATGGGTATCCTCTATCGCCAAGGCCAAGAAATGTGGCTTTTCTATGCTGTGAAAGTTCATGTTCTTGTTATTCAATTCCTCAAAGTTAAAAAAATATGCGGTTCCCTTAAATGTGTTCTTTCCACTAAAAAACTTTTTTGCTGAATGCCACCCTTTGGGGGGGGGGGGCGCGAAGCAAATGTCAAAGGGTTTGCCGAGCTTATTATATACAATGTTCCGTGCCGATGCGTTTTGTTCAGACTAGCCTTGGTCTCCATTTACAGTGAAAACGGTTTGAGCGGCCTGCGGCAGGGATTGACGAGGCTAGGCCGGCAGGGGCAAGGTGTACGGCATTGCCGGGGAAAAGAGCGACCTTGGGAGCTACTTTTGCCCCTGCAATGCCACAGCTTGCGCTGCGGACTATGCCCGGAAAGCCCGTCTGCCGCCCCCTAAAAAATTAAAAACACGTAAAAACGCCCTTGAATTGCATCTTTGGGAAGCCAACCGATGCGCCTAAAATTGAGCTAAATTCTGCCTAAATTAATGCTCTTTGTTGGCCGTTTGCCCCAGCAAATACAATACAGCCATGCGCACCGCCACCCCGTGCTGAACCTGGTCTAAAATAATGGAATCGGGACCATCGGCCAATTTTCCATCAATTTCCACGCCTCGATTAACGGGTCCAGGATGAAGAATTAGGGGCTTATTTTTGGCTTTCTCCCAACGGTCCAGATTTAAGCCGAACACCCTATGGTACTCGTAATTTCCGGGAAAGTGCTGAACCTTAAGCCTTTCTTCTTGAATGCGAAGCATGTTAAGGGCATCGGCCTGCTCCATTGTGCTGTCCAGCGAATGGCTTACCTCGACGCCCAGGTTTTGAATGTGCCGGGGCAGCAAACTGGGCGGAGCGCAGACCTGGACCGTTGCGCCCATTTTTTTGAGCAACAAAATGTTTGATAAGGCCACGCGGGAGTGCAAAATATCGCCAACCAGAGCAATTCGTTTTCCGACCAGGTTTCCAAGAGCCTGCTGCAAGGAAAAGGCGTCAAGCAGAGCTTGGGTAGGGTGTTCATGGGTGCCGTCGCCGGCATTGACGATGCGTGCATGCGCCGAATGCTTAAAACGGGTTAGGTGCTTGGCTAGAAAAATGCCAGCCCCAGGACTTGAATGCCGTAAAACGATCATATCTACCTTCATGGCCAGAATGTTGTTGACGGTATCGAGCAGGGTTTCCCCTTTGCTTAAGCTGGAACCGGAGGCCGAAAAGTTTAGAACGTCGGCCGACAGGCGCTTTTCTGCCAATTCAAACGACAATCGAGTGCGGGTAGAGTTTTCAAAAAACAAATTGGCGATGGTTTTATCGCGCAGGGAAGGGACTTTTTTTATGGGCCTTTGCAGCACTTGCATGAATTCGGCCGTGGTCAACATAATTAAATCGATGTCGGAATGGCTTAGGTCTTTAATTCCTAAAAGGTGTTGGCTGCTTAGCTGTGGCATAGGTTAAGCGTTGTTTTCAATCAAAATGGAGTCTTCGCCATGGTGTTCGGTCCACCTTACTTTCACCTTTTGGCCTTCAAAGGCATCGACCGTCCAACCAAAAAAATCAGGTTGAATGGGGAGTTGGCGGGCAAAGCGGCGTTCAACCAAAACCAGCAACTTTATCCATTCTGGCCTGCCGAAGGTATTCACGGCATCTAGGGCGGCCCGAATTGTTCTTCCGGTGAACAGTACATCGTCTACCAAAACGACCCTTCTGTTTTCAAGCGAAAAATGCAATTGGGTGGCTTCGGGTACCAGCACCTTTGCCTGATTGAAATCGTCGCGAAAAAAAGTGGGGTCCAGCATTCCATAATCCAATCTTGCCGATGGCATTTGTTTTTTCCACGCTGCCCTTAACCGTTCGGCCAAATACACCCCTCGGGGTTGAATCCCCAGTAAAACCATTGGAGAATCCTCTCGATGCAATTCCGCCAGCATCAAAGACAAGCGGTGAATTCGTACCCTCATGGCGTCTGCGTCGGCAAAGGGGTTATGGGGCGTGGTATTGATCATGGTATAAAAATAAAAAAGCCCTTCACAAGGAAGGGCTTTTTTTGATTTAATCTTCAGATTCGTCTGACGGCGCTTCGACTTTTTTCGATTTTGCCTTGGATTTGGGTTTGCCGCCTCCTTTTTCAGTGGCTTCCATTTCCTTTTTCAAATTAGACAAAGCGCTGATGTCTCCTAAGGTGGTTACATCGGCTTTTTGAACCTTAGCTGCAGCAGGGGCGGCTTTTGATTTGCCAATAACCTTGGTACGGGGTTCGGCCGATGCCTCTGGCTTTGACACATCCCACGTGCGGGTGTGCGAAATAAGAATTTTCTTGTCGTCTTTGGAGAACTCCAAAATGGTGAAATCCAATTGCTCGTCAACCGATGCCTTGCTTCCGTCTTCCTTTTTAAGGTGCTTCATTGGAGCAAAGCCTTCAATTCCGTAAGGCAGAGCAATAATTCCACCTTTGTCGTTCAATTCCAAGATGGTACCCTTGTGCATTTCGTCGGTATTGAATACCGTAGCAAAAACTTCCCAAGGATCTTCTTCCAATTGCTTGTGGCCCAACGATAATTTACGATTGGTGGTGTCTATTTCTAGCACAGAAACCTCGATTTTCTCGCCAATTTTAGTGAAGTCAGAAGGATGTTTGATTTTTTTGGTCCAGCTTAGGTCCGAAATGTGAATTAATCCATCGATTCCTTCTTCAAGCTCTACAAAAATTCCGTAGTTGGTGAAATTGCGCACTACAGCACTGTGGCGGCTTCCCTGAGGATAACGTCCTTCGATGTTTTCCCATGGGTCGGTGGTCAGTTGCTTCATGCCCAAAGACATTTTACGCTCTTCCCTGTCTATGGAAAGCACAACGGCTTCAATTTCGTCGCCTATTTTTAGGAAGTCATGGGCCGTACGTAGGTGTTGAGACCAGCTCATTTCTGAAACGTGGATCAATCCCTCTACGCCAGGAGCAATTTCTACGAACGCTCCGTAGTCAGCAAGAACAACCACTTTGCCTTTCACTTTATCGCCTTCCTTGATTTCAGCACTCAAAGCTTCCCATGGGTGGGTGCTCAATTGCTTTAAGCCAAGGGCAATACGGCGTTTCTCGTCGTCGTAATCCAACACCACTACGTTGATTTTTGAATCCAAAGTAACCACCTCTTCGGGGTGGTTGATTCGGCCCCAGCTGATGTCGGTGATGTGAATCAATCCATCTACGCCGCCCAAATCCACAAACACTCCATAAGAAGTGATGTTCTTGACGATGCCTTCCAAAACCTGACCTTTTTCCAGTTTGGAGATGATGTGTTTTTTCTGCTCTTCCAATTCTTCTTCAAGCAGGATTTTATGAGAAACAACCACGTTTTTGAATTCTTGATTAATTTTCACCACTTTGAATTCCAATGTTTTGCCTACATACACATCGTAATCGCGGATGGGTTTTACATCAATCTGAGAACCTGGTAAGAAGGCCTCGATACCAAAAACATCGGCAATCAAACCACCTTTGGTGCGGCATTTAATTACACCCGTAACCACTTCGTCTTTTAAATGAACTTCGTTCACCCGATCCCATGACCGGATAGCACGCGCCTTGCGGTGGCTCAACAGCAATTGGCCATCGCGGTCTTCCAACTGATCAATGTAAACCTCAACTTTATCGCCTACAGCCAATCCGGCATTGTACCGAAATTCAGTACGAGGTACAACCCCTTCTGATTTGTAGCCAATGTTGATAACTACATCTTTCGGAGTCAATTGCACCACTTTTCCGTCAAGAATTTCATGCTCGGCAACGCTGCTTAGCGTTTGCTCATACATGTCTGACAAATTGGCCCGCTCTTCTTTAGAATAGTTTTGTCCTTTTTTGCTTACGGTTGACCAGTCAAATGTGGTCTGGGTCGTAGCCCCCTGTGTTGTTTCTTCTGACATTTTGTTCAGAACTGTCGAAGCTTGTTCCTGTTTGCCGAGGTGCCGTGGCAAACATGTTCATGCTTCGGGATTAAACTTCATTTAAACGATTGGCACCCCTAAAGTGGGCGCAAAGCTAGGTAAATCTTCGTCAATACCAAAGATTTTCAGGGATTTGTACCCCTTTTTAACTCAAACTATTTTATTTTTTTTAACAAAATGAGGTTGCTCCCAAAATATTGTACTAAGTTTGACGGCTTAAAAAACCGACTATGAGCAAATCTCCATTAGATTTTATTGTTACTAAAACGCCTTCGGCGGGCCGCAAATACGTTGCTGGCAAAAAGATTCCTTTCTCTGAGTTTATTCACGATTACGCCAATGGCGACGTTGATATTGAGGGAGATTTCATTGAATTTATGAAGTGCCGAAACGAGGTGTTCGATTATCGATTGACCTGGAAGCATATCAAATTCTTCTTTACCCGTATGATTCCTGAGGTGGCCATCCACTCCAAAAGCCAAGATGAGCGTATTGTACGCGATCACTACGACCGGGGTAACGATTTCTTCTCGTCCTTTCTAGGACCGCGTATGATTTATACCTCTGGTTTTTGGAACGACGTGGCCAACGAAACCTTAGAACAGGCGCAAGACCGTAAAATGACCATGGTTTGCGATAAATTGCTGATGAAACCAGGCAACAGGCACCTGGATATTGGATGTGGTTGGGGAACCTTGGTGGCCTACGCCGCTAAATACTACGGAACCGATTCGACAGGCATTACCCTGGCCCAAGACGGTACCGACCACGGAAACAAGCAAATTGCCGCACACGGAGTGGCCGATCGCGCGCGTATCCTTCGCATGGATTACCGCGACATGATTACTCCAGGCAAAAACAACCAAATGTTCAACCACGTTACTTGTCTGGAAATGGGCGAGCACGTGGGCCTCCGCAAATTTGGTCGCTTTATTAAGAATATCTACGACAAACTTGACGACGACGGAACCTTCTACCTTCAGCAAGCCGGTCTTCGTGCCAATCCAGGACTTATGGCCCGCGGCGAACATTGGGAAGACCTCGTTTGGGGCTTGTTCATGAACGAGTTTATTTTCAGCGGCGCCGATGCTTCTACTCCGTTGGCCTTCTTGGTGCAAACTTTGCAAGACGCCAATTTCGAGGTGCAAAGCGTTGAAAACATCGGAATTCACTACTCGCACACCATGACCTGCTGGTACCACAACTGGGAGGCCAATAAAGAGTACATTCTTCAACACTACGGAGAGTGGTGGTACCGCACTTGGAGGGTTTTCCTTTACTGGTCGGTCATCATCGCCAGCCAAGGTTCATCTACCTGCTGGAGCATTATTGCGCATAAAAATTACAACAGAGTGGACCGCAACCGCTACATCGGTCGGGCCAACTTGGGTGAGCGCATGGAAATGGGCAATGTTCGAATTTTCGAATAAGCGAAGCTTTTAATGTTGAAAACCCTCGGCTTAGGTCGGGGGTTTTTTGTTTTTAGGGCGGGTACCGGGCTTTCGGCGGTAGTCCGCGGTTGCCGGCCTGGGGCCCAGCGGCTTTGCGCGGACTCCTAAAGTCGCCTGCGCAGCTCGCGGGCCCCTGGCCGGCAACCTTGCGGGCAACCTGCCTCAATCCCGCCCGCGGGCCCCCAGTTAAGACCTGCCCCAAAATTCGCCTGCAGGACGGCTTGCTTAACCTATGGTTAGCCCCTCAATTTGGTTCTTGAATTTGCTAAACCAGGTGGTTTGACGTCGGGCATATTGCCGGGTATGCGCGTTGATCTGAGCCTCTATCTCCCTGTCGCTTTCCTCCGATTGCGCATACCATTCCTGGTACCCAACGGTATTCATTACCGGCAAGGTTCGGTATTCAATTAGGCTAAGTGCTTCTGCTTTTAACCCCCTTTCTATCATCTGCCGAGTTCGTTTGGCAATGCACTGATGCAGTTCTTTTCGGTCGGGGTTCAGAATGGTCAGCTGCAATTCCGCATTCCATTCCCAGTTTTTTTTGTCCAATCCTGATTTTCGAAAGGCCGACCAAGGTTTTTTGCTCGTCAACCAAACTTCGAGCGCTCGTCTAAGCCTAGCCGGATTTTGAATGTCGGTTTCTTTGAAATAAATAGGGTCAACCGCTGCAACTTGGGCCTGCAATTCAGGCAAACTAAGCTGGCTTACCTGAGTCCGAATGGCTGTTGGAGTCGGGGGCATTTCGTCCAAATCAAAAAGCAAAGCGTTCAAATAGAAACCCGAACCCCCAACCAAAACAACGCTTCCTTTCATGTCTAAAATGGAATTCAAAACTGGGCGAGCTTTCTGGGCAAACGAAACAGCATCTAAGGGTGCAAGTAGGCTTTCTGTTCCCAAAAAATGATGGGGTATTTCCTCGAGTTCATTCGGCAAAGGACGTGCCGTTCCAATGTGCATCTCGCGATAAAATTGCCTTGAATCAAACGAAATGATTTCGGTGTTTAACGCTTTAGCCAATTCTAGACTATGGGCTGTTTTTCCCGAGGCCGTTGGGCCTGCAACCACATGGATTTTGGGTCTAATCATACCTTTGGAGATTCCAATCCCAGCTCGGTTCCAAGTTCAATCATTAGGGCCAATGCCGCTTCTCGTTCATTGGGAATGCGCCCCTCTAAAATAGACTCTTTTATGCACCGTTTTATTTGCCCTACAACAGGTCCCGGCCCAATTCCAAAATGCCGAATGATTTCTTCGCCCGAAACAGGCGGCTGAAAGTTCCTGATGTGGTCTTTTTCTTCTACTTCCTGAAGTTTTTGTTTAACCACCTCGTAGTTGCGCAGGTAACGCGAAACCCGACTTGGGTTTTTTGAGGTTATGTCGGCCTGGCACAACAACAAAAGGTTTTCAAGGTCTTCCCCAGCGTCCATCAACAACCGCCTTAAGGCCGAATCGGTGATTTCTTGCTTTGCCAAAACAATGGGCCGTAAATGCAGTTTCACCATTTTTTCAACGAATTTCATTTTTTCGTTGCCGGGTAAACCCAATTTTTTGAACAATTTAGGTACCATTCTAGCCCCCAGATCTTCGTGGCCATGGAAGGTCCAACCATGGCCGGGTTCAAATCGTTTGGTTTGGGGTTTTGCTATGTCGTGCATAACGGCCGACCACCGCAGCCATAGGTTGGTCGAGAGCTGAGCAAGGTTGTTTAAAACCTCGATGGTGTGGTAAAAGTTGTCTTTATGGCCAAGGCCATTTACTTTCTCTATGCCCTTAAGTAAGCAGAATTCCGGGAAAATAACCTCAAGTAAACCTCCTTTGTCCAACATTAAAAACAGTCGGCCGGGTTCATCGCAGGCCATCATTTTGTTTATTTCATCAGCAATCCGCTCTTTGGCAACAATATTCATTCGACCAGCCAACCTGGGCATGCTTCCCCACAAATCTGGATGAATGTCAAAATTCAATTGCATAGCAAACCGAATGGCCCTAAGCATGCGTAATGGGTCGTCGTCAAATGTTTTTTCGGGGTTTACTGGAGTACGAATCAGACCAGAATTCAGGTCGGAAACACCATCAAAGGTGTCGATTAAGACCCCAAATTTGTTTTTGTTTAGGCAAACCGCAAGGGTATTGATGGTAAAATCACGGCGGTTTAGGTCATCCTGAAAACTACCTTGACTAACTTCAGGATTTCGTGAATCGCGCCGATAGCTTTCTTTTCGAGCCCCTACGAATTCAATATCCAAATCTTCCCATAAAAAATGGGCGGTTCCAAAGTTTTTAAACACCATCAAATGTTCGGCTCGCCCTAATTTATGAGCTACCCGTTCGGCCAGTTCTAAGCCATTTCCAACGCACATAAAATCGATGTCCTTGCATGGTCTTCCTAAAAGCAAGTCGCGCACAAATCCACCAATTACATAGCATTCCAGGCCCAAGGCATCGGCCTCAGCGCCAACCAACTGAAAAATCGGGCGGTTCAGTTCCAAAAATGCCATGGGCAAAAGTAGGGCTAATTCCCGTTTGCTACAAGGGAATATAAACCCAGCCAAGCAGGAATAAGTGTTTCGGGACTGAATTGCTGCAAATGGCTACGGCATTCTGCCCGATTTTCAGGCAAAGGGTTTTCTAAAATGTGCATCATGGTTTCTGCCCAAGCTTCGGGCTGGTAAGGCGAAGCGTAGTAGGCGCAATCTCCGCCTGCTTCTTCCATAGCGGTTCCTGAACTGGTAATAACGGTTTTTCCAGCTTGGATTCCCTCTAAAACCGGCAGCCCAAACCCTTCTAAAACAGATGGATATACCAATGCATCGCAGTGTTCAATGTACCCGTTTTTATCGGCCTCTGAAATTTCACCCAGCAGGTGTACCCGGTCGGTCAAATCCATGTTTTTAATAAACCCCAACAAACTTGACCGCATGCCTAAATCTTTTCCAACCAAAATCAAATGGTGGGGAATTCGCTTTCTTACCATCATAAAAGCCTCCAGCAGCATTCCTAAATTTTTTCGAGCTTCTAGGTTTCCAACATACAAAAAATAGGGTTGAATGGCTTTGCTTGGAGGTATGGATTGAACTTGGCTGGGAATAAAAACAGGAGGCAAAACCTCGGCCGTTTTGCCCAACAAGGCAGGCAGGTTTTGAAGCCGGTTTGCAGTAAACCGACTTACACAAACAACGCTTGAGCATCGGCGCAAAGCGCGTTGTGTTTTTATACGGTACAGTATGGCATTCCAAATAGAATGGTAGGCAGGTACATCAAACGCAATGGTATCGTGAACGGTAACCACAGATGGAACGTTTAGGTCAAGTGGAAGTTCAGGGGATAGGGAGTGAAAAACCGAAACACCCTGTTCTTTTATTTCCTTACCCATGCCCCAAATCCGCCAAATTCGAGCGTTTTGGTTGGGGCTAACGATTCGAATGCCTGCCCTGTGCATTTCATCGGCAAAATCGGCCCTCTCAATTTTTGGGCTAAACAAAACCATGCGGTTTGGGGGCAACACACTGGCCAACATGCGGATGTGGTTCCGGGAGTATTGACCCAGCCCCGATGAATTTGAAAAGGCTCTTTTGGCATCAAATCCGACAACAAATTCATGGTTCATCTAAGGTGCTTTGGGCACAAAGTAACGGCTTAGCCAACGAAACGCCAAACCGAGCCGAGTCCAATACTCGGGAATAGCAACGCATTTTTGTACTTTCGTACCGTGTCTTATTTTCCTGAATTCAACACGGTTCAAAACCTATGCTCGAATGACCTAAGTAAGGTGATGCAGGCGTGGAGGCTGCAGGTGGAAAAAGACGCCTCAGCCATGAAATTAAGGCTAGATTCCACAGAAAGTCCAATCGTGGCGGTACAAACCTGGTCTGTTTTTATTGCGGAACGCTTACGAACGCTAAAGCCTAGTCAACGCTATGCCATTGCTTATGCTGCAGACCTCCAAGACTTAGATGAAAACAACGACAAGGCCGCAATGCAACTGCTGCAAAGGTGCTTAATGAAGGTCCTTACCCGTCGCCATTTTTCTGGTAAATGAAGTGGCTGGCTTTTATATTCAGAGGTGCATTTCGCCACACGGCCCTGCTTTTGTTTTTTGGGGCCCTAGGTTTATCCTTACTGCTGGGGAACTTAAGAAACACTTCTAAACACAAAGCCGCTTCCACGTTGAATGCGCGTGAGGCTCTGTACGCCAATGAAGATTTGCTTATGCAAGTCATGGATTCGGTTCTAGAGGATGTGCTTCAGAATGCGGAATCAAAATTGAAGGTTCAAACCCAGGCAGAACTTGCCTTTTTTGTCTATAAAAACGACTCCTTAATCTATTGGAATTCGGCTTCGGTACCTGTTCCATTCCAACGTTTCGATGAAGAGTTTTTGCAACCTGTAATGCAGCTGCGGAATGGATGGTATCGAATACTAAGACGAGACAGCGCCGATGTTTCAATAGTAGGAATGGTTAAGATAAAGCAGGAGTTTTTCATAAAAAATGAGTTTTTGCAAGACGCATTTTCACCTGGGTTCGGGTTTGACAATCAGGTACAAATTAGTTTGAATCCAGCCGATTCTGATTTCCATTTAGCCGATCGGCAGGGGTATTTTTTATGTGCCCTGGTTTTTCCGCAAAGCGAACGAGCCCCGCTGCGCTTTCCTTTGCTGGCTGGCTTAACCTATTTCTTGGCCTTGCTTCTGGGTTTGTATTTGCTGTATGATTTACGCAGGCTTCGGGTTTTTAGAAAACGACCTGCCATGCACCTAAGCCTTTTTGCTTTGTTTGTGGTTGCCGTTCGGATTATAAACATTCAGTTTAAGTTTCCTTTCGTACTGTACGAGTTGCCCCTGTTTTCGCCCCTGTATTTTGCCAGCAGCGACTGGTTGCCAAGCCTCGGCGATTTCATGGTTCATGCTCTACTAATGACAGCGTTGTTGGCCTTAATTTTTTCAAATTACAGCAAATACAAGTACCCCGACGTTCAAGGTTCTCGCCTTACTTTGTGGATTTTAATCTTTGGAGGCATGGTTGCAGGCTTCAGCTATGCACTGCTTCATTTGCTCCGAACCTTGGTTTTTGATTCTTCAATATCTTTTGATTTATTCAATGTTTTGGAGTTAAATACGTATAGTTTCTGGGGCTTTACCCTCTTGGCTTTGCTGTTGGCCAATTTTTTATTGATTTCACATTTTTGTTCTAAAATGTTGGCGCGCAGCCCACATTTGCGCTGGTGGAAAGCCGCATTGTGGACCCTTGTGCCCTATGCGGGCATGTCTTTAATTACCCTGTTTCTTGATGGACTTGATCCATTAAGTATTTGGTTGACCTATCCGATTCACCTTGCTATATTATGGGTTCACATGAAAAACAAGCAGGTGATTGGATTTTATTCCTTGGCCCCGACCTTGATTTTGTTTGCAGGCTATGCCACGTTTATGCTTTCGCAACTAAATACCGAAAAAGAATTGCAGGCCCGGCAGGTTTTGGCTTTAAAAATTGCCGAAGAGCAGGACCATGTGGCCGAGTTTCTTTTTGACCAGGCGGTTAAGGGAATTCAATCTGACGCAGCCATTCGGTATTTTTTACAAGAGTATTCGTATTCCTTTCCGTACGAATTTTTTGAACGCATTGCCCAGCGCTATTTTGGTGGGTATTGGTCAAAGTATGCCTTGGTAATTGTTCCTTTTTCGTCAAGGGAGGTCGAATTGTATGCGACTCATCCTGAGCTGGCCGACCCAGATGTGCTTCATTACGAAGCCTCAATTGAAAAACAGGGTAGAGCAACTGCAAGCCCATATTTATTTTATTTAGAAAACAATTATGGAAAAGTAAATTACCTTGGCCGCATTCCAGTCTCCGTTTGGAACGGGAAAGACACAAGCCACCATTTCATCTATCTTGAATTTATTTCTAAAATGGTTACCCAGGTAACCGGTTTCCCTGAATTGCTGCTTGACCAAAGTATTACCCGGCCGGTGAATTTAAAGGGTTACAGCTATGCCAGCTATAAAGAGGGCGAATTAAATGTAGCTGCGGGCGATTTTGCGTATCCTTTGCAATCCGAACGTTGGAATACCGATACCAACCAAATTAGCCTACGCAGATTTAAGGGCTTTAGCCATTTGTTGCTACGACAGAGTCCAGCCAACATTATGGTGGTTTCTAAGCCCATTCCTAGGCTTTTGGATTCCTTGAATCCATTTGCATATTTATTGCTGTATTTCAGTGCTTTGCTCTTTTTGTATTTTGTATATCAGTACTATTTCGGCGAGGCTTCAGAGCGGCTTAGATTTACCCTGAAAAGCCGAATTCAGTTAACCATTTTATTGGTTTTATTGATATCACTACTCATGGTAGGATTGGGAATAAACGATTACATAAACACCACGTTTAATCGAAAAAACCGCCTTACCATAGAGGAAAAAATGAATTCCATTGTTTCCGAATTGAAGATGGAAGTAGAAAACCGGCCTGGAATTCTTCAAAACCGAGAAGAATTGAATTTTTTACTTACCCGATACTCCGGCATTTTCTTCTCAGACATCAATTTATTCATGCCCTCGGGCATTCTGTTGGCAAGTTCGCGTGAAGCCATGTACAACGAGGGTCTTATCGGACGGCAAATGCATCCTCAGGCATATCAAGCTTTAATTCAAGAACAGCAACCAAGGTTTTTGCATAAAGAATGGGTGGGAAATTTTGAATACCTGTCGGGATATACCGTTTTTCGAAACCGCAATGGCGAGGTTTTAGGGTATTTGAACTTGCCTTATTTTTTAAGGCAGAAAGACCTAAAGGAAGAATTGTCAAGCTCGCTTCTGGCTCTTATTAATATTTATTCATTGTTGATTGTTGCCTCTATGCTCATTAGCCTATTGATTGCAAATCAGCTCACTGGGCCTTTGTCTTTGCTTCAGCAAAAATTAGGGAAAATTAGGCTGGGCCGCAAAAATGAAACCATAGAATACCGAGGAAACGACGAGGTCGCTAGCCTGGTAAACGAATACAACAGAATGGTTCAAGAGCTTGAAGCATCGGCTCAGTTGCTCGCTGCATCCGAACGCGAGAATGCATGGAAAGAAATGGCCAGACAGGTGGCCCATGAGGTGAAAAACCCTCTTACACCCATGAAACTGAATGTGCAGTATTTACTAAAAGCTTGGGAAGATGGCCGAACCGACTTCCCTGAGCGTATTCTTCGATTTAAAGAGGCTATGCTGGAGCAAATTGAAACCCTTTCTTCTATAGCTAGTGAGTTTAGTTATTTCGCTAAACTGCCTGAAATATCATTGCAAACCTTAAATTTATCTCAGTCCTTGAAATCGGTTATGGATTTTTACTCCAAAAACGAAGAGGGAGTTAAACTAATATGGAACCCTGATTCTATGCAAAATGCCGAGGTGCTTGCAGATGGGGATCAACTGCTTCGAGTTTTTAATAACCTTTTTAGGAATGCCATTCAAGCTATCCCTGAAGGCCGAAGTGGCGAGATACAGATTCATTTATTTCAAAATGGATCCAATGCCATAGTCGAAATTCGAGACAATGGCATGGGAATACCTGAACAGAACCGAGAGCGGATTTTTACACCCAATTTTACCACCAAGGGCTCTGGTATGGGTTTGGGTTTGGCTATGGCCAAAACCATTGTTGAAAACATGAAGGGGGAAATTAATTTTACCTCTGAAACGGGCGTTGGAACTTCTTTTTATGTGAAGTTACCTCTGTTGCATACTACCCAAGACTAAGCCCTTTCTATTCCTTGGAATTTTGAATCTAGGCCACGGTTCAATGCCTCAATTCTGGGATTCATTATTTTAAACCATATGGGGGGAATCAATGAGAGCATCATAGAGCCAGGGTAACCCAAAGGCAAAGCCGGCGCCTCTGGTCTGTGCTGAAGCAATTGGTATGGTTTGCTTGCCTTGAAATGGTGGTCGGAATGCCTTGTTAAATCGTACAACACCGCTCGGCCCAGCCGGTGGTCGCTATTCCAAGAGTGCCATGGCTTTACCGTTTCATAATGCCCAGAGGGAAGAAGTCTGCGTTTTAACCCATAGTGCTCTATGTAATTTACGGTTTCCAATAATAAAATACCCAAAAAACCAGTTGAGATGCCAAAAAGGAGAGCAGGAGTACTGCCATACCAAACCAAAATCGCGGCATATACAACATAAGCTAAGCTAAACCAAACCATTCTGTTGTACTTGGAAACGAATCGTCTGTTTTTTCGCGCCAGGTTGCCGCGTTCCAAGGCCCATGCAGAAAGCCAAGAACCCCACATGGAGCGGAACCAAAAGGCATAAACGGTTTCGTTAAGCCTTGCAGTGGCAGGGTCGCGGTCGGTGCTGACGTACCGATGATGTCCCCAATTGTGTTCAATGAAAAAATGAATGTAAAAAGAAGGCCAAAGCAAAGCCCAGGCTGCAAACTTTGATACCGCATCCGAACGGTGCCCAAGCTCGTGCGCCACGTTAATTCCATTCACCCCAAGTACCAATCCAGTACTCACCAAAATCCCCAATCCAGCAACCCAATTTCCATTAAAATTCAGCCATTTTTCTAATCCTAAGCCTAAAATTCCAAAAACAACAGGCAGATTTAAGAACAATATAACATCGAATGCAATTTGCCCCTTCATTGTTTCATCCACATTGCTGGTGGAGCGCGGTAGAGCTTGCTCCAAAAAAGGAATTACACAAAAGGCTACCAAAGGCCCCAGCCAATTTCCCAAAATGGAAAACCGAAGGTCTAAAAAAACCAACATCGGCACCAAAAAACTTAAAACATAACGCAGCATTTCCCTAAACATAATTGTCTACGCTCTAAAAGTTCCAAAAAACAACATAAAATTACGAATTTGCGTTCCTAAATCAACCACCAAACTACCAAATTCATCATGGGAAGAAGACCAGTCAAAAAATTTAGAAGAGAAGACGATGAGGTAAAATTGCAATGGCTTAGCGTTATTGCACCAAAATTGTTTCAAGAGGGGTTTCGCCACTTATCTATGGATGAAATTATTTTGTGGGTGGGTGTGTCTAAAGCTACCTTTTATAAGTATTTCAGTTCAAGGGAAATGTTGGTTGAGGAAATGCTTACTCTAAAACTAACGGAAATTACTGGCTTTAAAGACATCTTATTTGAATTTGGCCGCCCTTACCGGGACAGGTACCGTGCATCTATGGTATTGCTAGAGGATGCATTGGCGCCTGTTTCACCTAAGTTCTTGGAGGATGTTATGCACTCGCACCCCGAACAGCTAAATCAGGTTTACCAATTTATCGAATTTAGCCTTCAATGGCTGGAGCAATTTTATATGGAAGGCATGCGCGACCATGGCTTACGAAAAGTAAATCCTAAGTTGCTGCTGATGGCCGATGGCGCTTTTTTGACAAGTTTGGTTTCAACGCAGCGGCTTAAAAAAACAGGGTTGAGCGTGGGTGAGGCTTTGCATCAATATTTTGAATTAAGGGCTCTAGGACTTCAATCGGTTTCGAAAACAAAAGACCTTAATTTGTCCTAATAATTTGTGGGTAAAGCCACAAGGTTAAGTATCCTTTATTAAATTTGAGAAATGAATGTACGGCTCATATCTCTTGTAGCGCTTATTGTTTCGATTTTTCTTATTGCCCTAGCTGTTTCTAGACCCTATTGGTATTTGCTAAGAAAGCGCGTATTAAAATCAACGGGCGATGTTGCCATTCATCAAGGAGATTGCATCTATTCGGGTACCGGCGTTGCCTTACCAACCAATTTTGATTTGTTGGGAATCGACGTTTCTCACCATCAGGGTTTGATTGATTGGAAAAAGGTTAAATCGGCCTACGTTAATTCTAGGCCGCTGTCTTTTGTTTTTGTCCGAGCAACCTATGGCCGTTGGAAAAACGATAAGTACTTTACCTACAATTGGAAGGCAACCGCTCAGGTTGGAATTCTGCGTGGAGCCTACCATTATTACCTTGCCAATCAGTCGGCTCAAGCTCAGGCAGATAAGTTTTTAAGTCGGGTGTGCGACCCTGATGGAAATTATCAGGGCGATTTGCCTCCAGTTTTAGATATTGAGGAGGCGCCAACAGGAATCCCCCGCGATGAATTTCACACTGGGATTAAAATTTGGTTAAATGCGGTAGAAAAAAAAACAGGGTTGCGCCCCATTGTTTATTCGGGTTCAAAGTTCTACAAGGTGAATCTTTTTCCAGAATTTAAATCCTATCCTCTGTGGGTTGCTCATTATAAAACAGACAATCCCTCCGTACCCAGTTCTCAGACCTGGGATTTATGGCAGTTTACTGACCGAGCCCGAATCAATGGAATATGCGAACCTGTTGATTTGAATATCAGTGGCGGCGTACCCGCCTTTTTTCCTAAAAAGCAACTGGTAGAATTGCATGGGCGCCCTTGATTGAATTGTTTTTTCTATAGGTTTGCTTCCTTTCTTTATCTTTAACCCAACACCTTTTGTTGTTTTATAACCCAATTTTGTATGCGTTTGTATCTGTTCGATTTGCCATCTATTCAAACCCATTTGTGGCCCTTTACTTTGACAAGGAGTGCCGCAGATATTCAAGTTGGAATGTTCAGTTTGCGTCAAAAGTGGCAAGCGCTAAACCAAGTCCATATTTTGGGTCATTTTCCCTCCTTAGTATCATCCTGGTCAACTTACGATTCCATAGCCGAGGCCTCTGCTTTTCCTTTGGTTGCTGTGGCCTCCCATTGCTTTCCAACCACTGGTTTTATTCAGCAACTCCAAAAAATGGCTCCTGGGCAAACCCTGTGGCAGGGAAATGCCCTTTTAGCCATTTTTGCCCAAAGCCCCAGCGATTTGCAGGAGAAAAATCATACTCCAACCAAATCAAATTCAATTCAGGTTGAAAAACCAGTTGATGTTTTGGATCGAATCTGGAAAATCCCCGAATTGATTGGCAGGGAGATTCAACGGGACCTAGCTTTTTCAACACCGAATCGGACAATTCCAAAAACGGAATGGGGGAATTTAATTATTGGACCCGCTGAAAGACTGCATTTGGCCGACGGGGCAACGGTTTATGGTTCCATAATAAATACCACTCAAGGCGATGTTTTTTTGGATTCGGATTCCGAGGTTATGGAAGGGTGCATGATTCGTGGTCCATTTTATCTTGGTAAGCACAGCTGCCTAAAAATGGGAACCCGAATTTATGGGCCAGTAGCAACGGGGGTGCATGTGAAATTAGGTGGAGAAATCAACCAAAGTCAGATTTTTGATTACAGCAACAAGGGGCACGAGGGATATTTGGGCAATTCCGTTATTGGTTCATGGTGCAATTTAGGTGCCGATACCAACAACTCTAATTTGAAGAACAATTATGCCGAGGTTAAATTGTGGAACCAAGCCTTAAGCACCTTCGAAAATACCGGCCTTCAATTTTGCGGGCTGTTTATGGGTGATCACTCCAAAACCGGAATAAACACTATGTTTAATACCGGGACTGTGGTGGGTTTTAGCTGCAACATTTTTGGTTCAGGTTTTCCTAGGAATGTTATTCCCTCTTTTCGCTGGGGAGGTGCCTCAGGTGTTATCCCTTATAAATTAGAGGCCGCAAAAGAAACAGCCAAAGCCATGATGGCCAGGCGAAAAATCAAATTTGATGAGGTTCACGAAAATATGTTCCAGAGCCTATTTAATCAGGAGAAGCCGCAATAAAAGGGTCAATTATTGAACCAACCCCTCTGCCGGTTTAATTTTAAAGCCTGAAGCAGTGGGCTTTTTACATTGATGGTGAAATTATAGCTTTGCCTAAACCCAAATGGTATTACCGATATGCGCATTTCCCAACAGTGCATATCCCTAAAAATGTCAATGGAACTTGTAGAAATCTGCCCATTTTCGATATCGTAATTTAAATTCATGGCGATTTTCCAACGCGGTGTCAGATTTATATCGCCAGATACCCCAATGGTATGGGTTACGGTTGACCTATCGTAGGGTTTATTGTACGAAATGTTGTAATTGACCTGTAGGCTGTAGGGAATATTGAAGTCAATAAAGTAATTGTAAAAGTTTGGGGTTGATAATACCTGTTCCTCTTCTTGCGATTGGGGCTTGGCTTTGCGCTGTCCCCTAAATGTAAAGCCAGCCGCCAAAGCCACTTGGGTTGTTCTAAATAAAGCACCTTGTTCCACCATAAACCTATTGATGCGCTGAGCCTGACCATTAACAACATGGAATTGGTAGGGGTCAAAAGCGGCATTCAGGTTGAGGTTTATCAATTTAAACAGAGTGGTTCTAGCGCTAACCGTTAAATTAGAAAGGTTCAATGAATCTCTGGCTAGGTCGTAATTCATACCTAGCCGAAGCTGTTCTATGATTGGTGTCCTTGCATCCTTTGATGTACTATCGCTTTTGGAAGGACCCATTTTAGCCTCAATCCTGTTGTTGATGCCAAGTGCAATCAAGCCGCTTTGTCCGGCGGGACTAGCTCCATACAATCCAATTTGGCCAGGGCTGTAGGAACTCAACTGTCCGCCTGTTCCAAAATACCCTGTTTTAATTTCAGATAAATCAGGTCGGTATGAAAATGCCAAAGCAGGGCTCATGGTATGACGAATCCCTTTTAATCGACCAATTTTTAGCCACAAAGTAGAAAAAACGTTGGTTGAAATATTGACCGAAACATCCATTTGCCGGTTTGAATGAAAGCCCCGCACGGTATCTGAAACCGCTTGGCCGGCATTGTTTATGTACCGATTTAATGACCAAAGATGCCAGCGTTCATCGTAGCGTACCGAGGGTGTAATAAAAATGTATTTGGCTAGGGTTAAATTTGTGTTTACGTTTATTTCATGTCGCATTCCAGAATTCACCCTATTTAATTCCTGAATGGGTTGAAAAAAGAGCAAAGAATCTATGGTATTCAGTTGGTTGGCTGATTGAAGCCGATAGGTTAAACCAATCTGCTCATACCACCGTGGTTTTCCAATGGCCACCTTTCTTTTAAAGGGCGTAATTCGCGAAACGTTCAGTACCATTTCGGGTAGAGAGAATGAAACGGCGCCTGTTGATGTGTTTTGAAAATGCCGGATGGATGCCGCAATATTGACGGGACTGTTTCTGAAGCTTTTTGTTATACTAATGTTGGAGTTGAATTGATTTTGGGTTATCGCATTCACGCTACCTGCATTCAATCGATTAAATCCTGAGGTTTGCACATTGACATCGGCCTTGAAATTAAACGTAGGGTGAGCCTTCAGGTCTTGATTGTGCGACCAGTTAACCGAAAAATCCCTGGATTGCTGAAAATCGCTTAAAATTTCTGGATCGCCGGTTTGAAATTGGCTAAATTTTAAAGCGAGGCGTCCGTTGTGTTTGTATTTTTGAATATACCTCAATTCAGCTCTTGCGCCAAAACTCAAGCTGGTAAATACATCGCCCGTTAGCGACAAATCCATATAATCGTTCAGCCCGAAGTAATACCCGAAATTCCGCAAAAAGAAACCGTATGCACCTTGTTCGCCGTATTCGGGGAGTAAAATGCCAGAGGAACGGTATTCCATGCTGGGAAAAAATCCAAAGGGAAGGGCAAGGGGAGTGGGAACTTCGCTTATCCGCAAAACAGCTGGGCCAGTCACAACCTTGTCGTCAGGTATAACCTTCGCTTTGTTGGTTGCAATGTCAAAATGGGGGTGTTCTTTGTCTGAACAGGTTGTGAAGCGAGCATTTTTAATGTAAAGAATGTTGTTCGCCTCTTTTTTTGCTACCTGTCCGTGTAGGTAGGTGTCGCCGTCGTTGGTAATGGCTTCTTTTATGAGTCCTCTGCGGGTTTCAAAATTGTATTCCATTTCGGTGGCATCAAAGCCTTTACCATTTTCGCTGAAAATTGGTTTTCCTTGCAGCCTGCCTTGAGAGTCAGGAATGCCCGTTGCTTTGAGCCGTTTTTTGGCAAAAGACATTGCTACAAAGTCAGCCCTCAGGTCAATTTTGTCGTACAGAATCACAACACTATCGTGCAGGGTTATGGTTTCTAATGCTAAATCCAACACCAAACTGTCGTTGGCCGAATAAATCACTGGGAACTCCAGTCCTGAATTCGTTTTTAAAGTAGAGGGAGCTGTTTTGGAAGAATCGGGTGGAAAGGCGCTTAATGAGTCGGCCGAAAGCGAGCTTGAATTTGAATCGGACTTTGCTTCAATGAATTGGTGGGGCAAATTGGAATTCAAAGATGTTCTATCTGCTGATGGCTTACGATGTATGCAAGCCAACAGCTGTGTTATTAAAATCGTTAATAAAATTAATCGATAAACGGGCATTTCAGAACAAAGGAAGGGTAAATTTGCATGGTTCTTGTTGAATTCCCGCCAAAAATTGGTAACAACAATGCTGCGAAAAACGGATAAATTCGTGAAATACTTAGGTTTTTTCCTTTCATTAACAATTTATTTGCTTGCCCTGCCTGTTTGGGGTCAAGGAGTAAAAACCGTGGTTATCGATGCTGGGCATGGTGGTAAGGACCCCGGATGCCACGGTTCTTTTATCTATGAGAAAGAAGTTTGCCTAAAGGTTGCATTGGCTCTAGGAAAACAGATTAATGAATACTATCCAGAGGTGAAGGTGGTGTACACACGGCAGCGAGATGAGTTCGTTGAGCTTTACCGACGGGCACAAATCGCCAATGAAGCTCAAGCAGATTTGTTTGTTTGTATTCATGTCAATTCCGCAGCAAGTTCATCTGCGCATGGGGCCGAAACCTATGTGCTGGGGTTGCATAGAACCGAAGATAACCTCCGAGTTGCAAAACGCGAAAACGCCTCAGTTAGTTTTGAAACCGATGTGAAAAAGAACTATGAAGGGTTTGACCCCAATAGCGATGAGGGTAACATAATTTTTTCGATGTTCCAATCTGCCTATTTAAATCAAAGCCTTGAGTTTGCAGGTTTGGTTCAACAACGATTTGAAAACCATGCCAAACGGCATAACCGCGGAGTAAGGCAAGCCGGGTTTTTGGTTTTGGTCAAAACGGCCATGCCCTCGGTCTTAATTGAAACCGGCTTTGCTTCCCATCCGGGCGACGAAACTTTTTTAGGCTCAACCGAGGGTGTAAGGCTTATGGCCGAATCCATTTTCTTAGCCTTTGCCGATTATAAAAAATCAAACGAAGGAAAAAAGTACGAAGGCCTGCGGAAGCCTCATCCAAATTTGAATCACGGGAATAGGGAGGGGGGAACCCTGCCAGAGGTGAAACAAGACCCAATTGCAGAAATTCCAGGGCCGAATGATTCTGCCGAATCAACAGAACAATCTCAGCCCTTTTTTGCGGTGCAGTTCTTTTCTTCCAAATCTAAACTGTCGCCTACCGATTCGAAGTTTTCTGGATTGGCTCCCGTCAATGCACTACCTAGGGGCGACGGGTGGTTTGCTTATTTAAGTGGACGATTTTCGGATGAAATTCAAGCCAAAGAATGGCTTAAGACTTTAAAATATAAAGGATATTCGGATGCTTTTTTGGTGGGGGTTAAGGGTGATCAAAAAGTTAGCTTGGATTTGGTTCGGGAAACCCTGAAAAAAAAGAATTAAGTTTGTATAAACTAGATTTACGACGTTGAAAATAAGCAGAGAATTAAAGATAGCTTTTTTTGCCATGGTCACTTTGGCCGTGACCATTTGGGGTTTTTATTTTTTAAAAGGGCAGGATCTTTTTAAACCAGGTAAAGTACTGTTTGTGGTATTTCCGCACGCAGGATTTATTGAACCCTCCACACCGGTAGTGGTGAATGGATATAAAATTGGCATTGTATCTGATACCCGCCTGATGGACCCGACCCAAGGAACCGTATTGGTCGAATTGCGAATAACCGAAGATGATTTGTTTTTAGACAAAGAAAGCGAGGCAATTATTTCATCGCCCGGTTTGATTGCGGCCAACGTTATTGATATTAAATTGGGTAAATCAGGAAAGGAGGTGCAAGATGGCGACACCCTTAAGGCAGGACTAAGCTTAGGCATAGAGGCAACCCTGATGAACATCGTGGAACCCCTTCAAAACAACATGAATTCGGTATTGAAAAACCTGGATTCTGTCTTGGTGCCAATGAAAACAAGTTTGCCTAGTACGGTTGATAATTTAAATCAATTGATTACCGATGTGGATAGATTGGTTCGCAACAACGACCAAAAGGTAGGAAGCATTGTTCAAAATTTGGATAAATTAATGGGCACCTTGGCTCGAAATGAGCGGCAGCTGGACAGCATGATCGGAAATTTACATCAATTTTCAGATACCTTGGCCGCGTTGGAATTGGCGAAAACTGTTGCCACCACACAACAAGCCATGGAACAGGTGCGAAATTTACTGCAAAGCATCAATGAAGGAGAAGGAACCCTTGGTCAATTGGCCAAGAGCGATGCCCTACATCGCCGCATTGACTCAACTGCCCTTAGTTTACAGCTTTTAATGACCGAAATAAACGAGCATCCAGAACGCTTTTTGCATTTTTCGCTGATTCACGTCAACAAAAACAAAGATAAATCCATTAAATAGATGGAATTTCCCTAGTATATCATGGTAGAACAAATCATTTTTTTGGCATTGCTGACCTTAGGTATAGGTCTTTTTGTTCGCAGCATTCAGAAAATTCGTAGAAATATTTTTTTAGGAAGGCCTCTGCAGATCAACGACAGAAAGGCCGAACGATGGAAATTGATGGGAATGGTTGCTTTAGGGCAATCAAAAATGGTGGTTCGGCCGTTGGCAGGATTTTTCCATATTTTAATCTACGCTGGTTTTGTTCTAATCAACATTGAAGTTCTTGAAATTATATTGGACGGTCTAACGGGATCGCACCGTATTTTTGCAGATGTTTTTGGGGGAGTGTACAACCTGGCCATCGGCTTTTTTGAAGTGTTGGCGGTTTTGGTTATGTTGGCTTGTTTTGTGTTTTTGGTTCGCCGTTTATCAGGAAAACCAGCACGCGTATCGTCAATTCAGTTAAAGGGTTGGGCTTATACAGATGCTATGCTCATTTTGGGTATTGAACTGGTATTAATGTCGGCTCTTCTGCTAATGAACGCGGCAGAAGGCGCCATGCCGCATTCCGATAAGGCCCCCTTTTTGGTCAGTGCATTCATTAGCCCTTGGTTTTTAGGTTTCAGTCCCGAATCCCTTCATTTGATAGAGCGGACTGCTTGGTGGTTTCATGCAGTGGGGATATTGGCTTTTCTAAATTATTTGCCTTTTTCAAAGCACTTCCATATTGTATTGGCTTTTCCTAATGTTTGGTATAGCAAGTTGGGCGCTAAGGGAAAATTCCCAAACCACGAGGCCATTAAAAAGGAGGTTGAATTGATGATGAATCCTTCGGCAGAGGCAAACGGGGCACAACCACAAGGCGATGAGCCTATCAAGTTTGGAGCAAAAGATGTGGCGGATTTGTCTTGGAAACAATTGCTTGATGCCTATTCGTGTACAGAATGTGGAAGGTGCAGCAGCGAATGCCCTGCAAATCAAACGGGAAAGCTGTTGTCGCCCCGTAAAATCATGATGGATACCCGAGACCGATTGGAGGAGGTAGGGAGAAATATAGATAAGCATGGTTCTGATTTTGTCGATGGAAAATCGTTGTTGGGCGATTACATTTCAGAGGAGGAATTGTGGGCCTGTACTACCTGCAATGCTTGTACCCAAGCATGCCCGGTAAATATTGATCCTCTTAGCATTATTATGGATTTACGCAGGGAATTGGTGCTTGAGCAGAGTAAAGCTCCAGGGTCATTGACGGCTATGTTTAATAATGTAGAGAACAATGGGGCTCCATGGCCCTTTTCACCCTCCGACCGCGGTTCGTGGCGTCAATCTTAATCAATTAAAATAAACGTTTTGGATACTTCAAACTTACCAATTCCTACCATGGCCGAGTTGGCGGCCGAGGGAAAGTCGCCCGATGTTGTTTTTTGGGTGGGGTGTGCAGGCTCGTTTGACGATAGGGCAAAACGAGTAACAAAAGAAATTGCCCGTATTTTGCAGCATGTCAATTTGAATTTTGCCATTTTAGGTGAAGAAGAATCTTGTACCGGTGATCCGGCAAAACGTGCTGGGAATGAATTTTTATTTCAAATGACTGCTTTTCAAAATATTCAAGTTTTGAATGGGTATGGAGTGAAAAAGCTTGTAACGGGCTGCCCTCATTGCTTTAATACCATAAAAAATGAATACCCAGATTTGGGCGGCCACTACGAGGTGATTCACCATTCAACCCTTATACAAGGACTCATTGATGAAGGAAAACTTCGAATTCAAGGCGGAACTTACAAAGGGAAGAAAATCACCTTTCATGATTCCTGCTATTTAGGGCGTGCTAACGGCATTTACGAGGCCCCAAGGGCCGCCCTGCTAGCCCTAGATGCCGACCTGGCGGAAATGAAGAAGAGTAAGAGCCAGGGGCTTTGTTGCGGAGCCGGTGGGGCCCAAATGTTTAAGGAAGCTGAAAAGGGGAACGCAGAAGTTAATCACCTAAGGGCAGAACAGGCTCTTGAAACAGGGGCTGAAATTATTGCAGTTGGTTGCCCGTTTTGCCATACCATGATGAGCGACGGAGTGAAACACCACAATAAAGAAGCCGAAGTACGGGTTTTGGATATTGCCGAACTAATTGGACATGGATTGCAGTAAATGGGTTCCTAATTCTTGGGATCCTGAATCAAGGTTGTGGTTTTACACCACAGAACAGCCCTTAACCGAGGGGCAGCAAGACCAGGTTTTAAACGAGGGAAAAAGGTTTTTTCAAGAATGGGCAGCCCATGGCCAACCTTTATCGGCAACCTGGATAATGCCCTGCCCACAACTTTTGGTAATGGCTGTTTTTCCAGGGGTTGAACCAACCGGCTGTTCCCTAGACAAAGCATCAACTTTAATTGGTTGTTTAGAAAAGGAGTTGGGATTGGATTTTAGGAATAGAAAACGGTTGGTGATGATTCGGGAAGCTGGCGTCCTTGTTGCTGAACCTGCATTTTTGATCCCTTATTTAGATTCCGGTTTAGGCTGGTTGAACCAGTATGCTAAAACCGCAAAGGAATTTCGAGATAATCCACTTTTGGCTATGCATACTCCTTGGATAAAACGCATGTTCGGCGCCCATTCGCTGCATCAAAATACCTGAAAGATAAAAATCAATCATTTCTTTTGATTTTTGATAGCTTAGCTCTATCTTTGCAACCGAAAAAATTGCATTATGAAAGAGGGAATTCACCCACAAGAGTACAGAATGGTTGTGTTTAAGGACGTTTCAAATGATTATTCATTTATCACTCGTTCTTGTGTTCCAACAAAAGAAACCATAACTTGGGAAGATGGAAATGAGTATCCGTTGTTCAAGGTAGAGATTTCAAATACTTCACACCCGTTTTTTACAGGTAAAATGAAGTTGATTGATACCGCCGGCCGTGTAGATAAATTTAATACCCGATACAAACAGCACGTTTCAAGGGTTAAGAAAGGCAACGAGGAAGGTCAATAATTTCGCTTAGAACCCAAATTTTCATATAAAAAGGCAACCAAGTGGTTGCCTTTTTTTATCCCTTTTCCTTCAAATTGGTTTTAAATTAGAATCGAATCTGAACCTTTGGGCTAGTTTAAAAGTGCCCTTTATACGATCTTCAAGAAACGGATAATTACCCTTTGTCTTCGTAACCAATAAAATCAGAAAGCAATTTCATTTTGTAAAATAAATTGGTAAAATGAAGCGCAGTATTGGTGCTTTCCGCGTTGCGCAAACTTCCAACCTGCGTTTTTAAATCGTTCAATTCATTGATTTTGGCATCAATGTTTTTAAACATCCAGTCGGCCGATTTCCCTATATATCGGTGGTTGCGCTTGTCAAAAACATGTTTTGATTCAATTCTACCCCTCTTGACCTTTGAAAATGGAAAATGGTCGTGCAAGGCATTTTCAAACGCTTGGGTCCGCATTAAAGAAAGTAGGATGTCGTAATCTACAAATCTGGAATGCTTGGCCAATTTAAATGCTTTAATGTTGCGTCGTAATTCCCGAATCAATAAATCTTTATGAGCAGAATTGTATTTAATCAAACGGCCTAAATCGGAGTAAACTTCTCCGATTGGAAGGAGAGAAAGCCAGGAAAAATCCATTGTAATTCGTTTTTTAGGTTTAGAGTTTGGAGCAGTTTTGAGTGTTGGCTCTTATAGCCACAGTTGAATCTGTTTTTTAAAGATTACTAAGGCACATCAAAGCCCCTGAATGCCCCTAAAAATTGGAGCCCCAGTTATTCTTTGACGGGGAAAAATGCCGAACAAAGTAAACTATGACTACAGCTTGCCGCTTAAAAAAGACCTAAAGCAAATCGGTACAGCAACGCAATTAGTTGAAAGCCATCCCAAGCTCTCCATTTTCCCGCTCAAAAATAGAAAATTCCAGAAACTAAACCTAGGGTAAAATTTACTTTTTCTTTTTTAGGTTGACCAGGAATACGCCGAAGAAAATAATACCCATGCTAATAAAAACCGATGTATTAAGGTCTTCGTTGAGAATCCAGCCCCATATTAGAGCGAAAACAGGAATCAAATAGGTAACCGAAGCGGCAAAAAGGACGGTGGTTTGCTTGATTAAATAATTGAAAACCAGAACAGCTAGGCCGGTCCCAACAAATCCCAACAAAGCTATAAAATAGAGGGCCTCTTGCCGATTTGGGTCTGAGAATACCAAAGCAACACTTCCGTCTAATCCCAGAGAAAGCAAGGCAGGTAAGCCTACAACAAAAAGGGCCCCACCCGAAATAACCATGGCGGGTTGTTGGCCAAGTTTTGATTTGATGATGTTGGTAGAAAATCCGTAACAAATACTTCCCAGCAAGGGCATCAATGCAAAATAAAGGGTAGAGCTGTCGGCATGAATTTTTCGTTGAGAAGCGATAAGAAAAACGGTTCCTGCCAGTCCAATTAAAATACCTAATGCTCCTTTCCAGCTTACTTTAAGTTGAAAAAAGGTAAGGCCAACCAATAAGGTAAAAAGGGGGGCTGTTGAATTTATAATGGCGGCTAAAGAAGAGTCGATCCGTGTGATGCCTGCTGCAAAAAGAACCGCGGGGATGCCACTTCCAATAAACCCTGCAGCCAGCAACCAGCCCCATGTTTTTTTTGAGATTTTGGACCAGTGCTGCAGCAAAAATGGCAGCAAAATAGCTGCACCAAAAACCATTCGCCAACGCGCAACTTCAAAGGCAGTAAAGGCCTGAAGACCAATTTTCATAAGAATAAACGAACTGCCCCAGGTTAAACCCAATACCAACAACACAAAAAACTGAAACGTCTTATTCCTAAAATCCATGGGCTATCCGTGGCGCAAAGGTACGTTTCCCTTGGCATTCAAATGGATTTAAAATAAAAAAGTGCAAGAATACAAGTTTTAATTTTTAGCATGGTTCGCGGTTAAAGTAAAAACTATCTTTTTTCCCATTTAGGGTAAATCAACGTTTGCAGTTGTTCTTGCCAAATTTTGTATCCATTTTCATTCATATGTAGTCCGTCGCGCAGAAATAAATCTGGGCGGGGCTCTCCTTCTTCATTCAGCATTGGACTTCGAACGTCAACAAATTCCCAGCGTTGGGTTTTATCTGTTGTCAAAATGGATTTGATTTCGTTGTTGACGCAGTTTTGTTTTTCAAGAAAGTGCCGGCTAAGCAAACTTGGCTTTACCGAAATAAACCAGACAGGTATAGATGGAAGGTGAAAATTTAGGGTGTCAAAGAGCAGTTTAAACTGACCAACGACATCGGACACGGTTGAATATGGGAGGGAAATGTCGTTTTCTCCGCAATAGATTACCAAGCCCTTGGGTTTATGATTCAGAATCAATTCGGGCAGGTACTTTAATAATTCGGGTAAGGTTGATCCACCAAACCCAGTATTGCATACAGGAAGGTCGGGAAAACTGGACTCTATATTTTTCCAAAGGCGAATGCTTGAACTTCCAGTAAAAACAATTCCACCCTGTTTGCAAGGGTTCGCTGCAATGACCTGAATTTGGTTAAAAAATCGGGTTTCAACCTTCTTTACTGAATCGGTGTAGGTATTTGGAGTTCCTTCGGTCCAAGAGCATTGGGCTTTTAGGCCTATTGAGAAGGCTAGAAAAGATCCAAGTAAACCCCACCGACCAATCACCATTTAATCAACCGTTGTTGTCCTAAGGATTGTCCTTGGTTTCCAACAGCGCGGATAAAATAAATGCCTGATCTTATATTTTCTAAGCCTTGTATTTCTTGCGGAGACTGAACGGCTGCTTTAAATTGCCGAACCGTGCGTCCGGTCAAATCCAATAGCATCCAAGAGTCAATTTGGGCTGTACCCTTCCAATTTAAGAACAATGAATTGGAAAATGGAATAGGATACGCTTCAAATATGCTTTCTGGATTTGAGGATAAACTCATGGTTTGGACGGTTACCGATTGTCCGGTTGTATCGGAACAGCCTTGGTGGAATGCTATCAATGAGGGGAAATAGGTTCCGGCTTGAGAGTAGGTATGGCTAGGATTTTGTTGGGTTGATGCGTTTCCGTCACCAAAGTCCCATAAATAGCCCGATGCTCCAAATGAAGTTGAAACAAAATTAACCGAGAGGCCCTGTGTAGATTGGGTGAACGAAGCAATCACCGAATCTAGGGCGGTGATAACTGCCACACGGGGTGAGATGCAGGGCTTTGCTTGGACTTCCCAATCGTAGCAATAATAATAGAAATTATTGCCTGCCGAAGATCCTGTAATGCTAACCAATCCAGCAGATGTGTATGGGTAGCTTACGTTGGCATTGTTTCGGTACAAAGCCATATCGCTGCCCCCCAACCGGTAAGCTGTGCCAGGCTGAAGGTTAAAATTGAGCGCAATTCTGGATTGCCCACCTGGAATATTGATAAATCTTGAATCAATGACATTGCCAGCGGCATCCCAAAGCATAATGGTTCTATTTCCAGCGCCATTTGCATTCACCCAAACGGAATTTAGGGTGACAGGTTGAAGGACGTTGAAAATCAAATATTGAGGGGTAGAGTTGTTGTGGAACCCTCCATTGGCTGCGCTATTCACAGAACCAACATTTAAAACAGGCTGATTTTCTACGTGTTCAACCCAAAAGGTGTCGGTAGCAGCAACATACACCTGAAGGCTGTCGCCGGTGTAAATGGGTGTGGTCGCATTTTGAGCCATGTACCAACGAATTTCATCGAGAGCCGTTGCTGTTAACAGGGCTGAATCGGGAGCACAAATACTAATATTTCCGCTGGTTTGTGGCACATCAGGACGATCGATGGTTATGTAGTTTATTTTAACAATGGAGTCGGAACCAATAAAATTGGTGGCCACCAATTTGACCGAAAAAGTTCCATCGACCTGATAATCGTGGTCCGGGTTCTGCAGAACAGACGTGGTGCCATCGCCAAAATCCCAGGCCCAAGAAACAGCCCCATTGGTTGTTTGATCGGTAAAATGAATCAATCCATCGCACGAAACCAAAGAGGTCGCAAGGAAGTTGGCCGTAGGCGGGGTGGTTGGCATGGTGCAAGACCAATTGCAAATAAATCCAGCGCCGGTTACGAATGGATCTGCCGTCAATTTTAACGTTATGGCTCCTGTTGTGCTGGTAATAGTTCCTCCATTAGGAAGATTGGTTCCTGAGTATTGACCGATAAGTGGGGCATTTGTGGTGCCTCCATCGTATACGAAAAGGAAGTCGTAACCAGATTCGGTATCAAAGGCGGTAAAATTTAGGGTAACCGTGGCTGCTCCTGTGGGGGCTATGGTAATGACAGAACTTAGGTTATCGGGATAATTGTTGGTGGCTCCGCCTGGATCAAACAAGGTTCCAAAGCATGAAAATTGAGTTTGATTTAGTCCATTCGGGTTCATTGTAACGGAACAAGGAAGGGTTGTATCTAAGGTAACATAGGCATTTTGAACTACGGTATCTAAACCGCAAGGCCCCCCATTGGCTATTAGGCTCACGTTAAAGGTGCCTAATGTTTGGTAGGTATGAGTTGGGTTGACGGCGGTTGATGTGTTGCCATCGCCGAAATTCCAAATAAAAGATCCTGCATTGGTGCTGGTGTTGTTGAAATTAACCATGGCTGGAGCTTGGCAGAAAGACGTTGTTGGGGCAGTAAATCCAGCAATCACCGAACTGTTAAAAACGGGGCCTACGCCCACAGCATACCATGCATTTGTTGTGGCAATCACCTCGGGTGTGCAAGGGCCGAACAGGTCAATGGCCGATTGAATGGCATAGAATCGAGCGTCTTGGTGGTCGCTGTTGGGGCCAAGGTAAATGGTCAAATTTCTGAAGGCCACCTTTGCCGCATTCACAACTCCAATTCCGGTTACCGAAAAAGGATTTCCCAAATCATTTGTTCCGTTTCCACCAACGGTGAGCAAATAGAACCAATAATTTTGCACCCCAGAATTGGTGTGCACTCCGCCGTTGTCTTGAGTTCCCGTGTAGTAATTGGTACCTCCATAGGTGTCGGGGTCGCCATAGGCATTCGGGTTGCTCATAGACCGTATTCCATTTCCGTTGGGTGTGGCATCTTCGCCGATGGTCCATTCGTTTACGTTATTGGCGTATGCGGTTACAGCCATACCAAAAATATCGCTGAACGATTCGTTGAGGGCCCCAGATTCATTTTGATAAACCAAGGCGGCAGTATTTGAAGTTAAACCGTGCGCTACCTCATGGGCGCAGATGTCAAGTGCGGTAAGCGGAGTGAAAACGCTACCGTCTCCGTCCCCATAGGTCATTCTTTGTCCGTCCCAAAATGCGTTGTTGTAGCTGTTGCTGTAGTGGATGTATGAGCGCAGGGTAAACCCATTTCCGTCGATGCTGTTTCGGTTGTGAATCAGCATAAAGTAATCGTAGGTAGTTTCGGCCCCCCAGTGTGCATCGCCGGCATA
>VGMT01000003.1 GCA_016866335.1 Bacteroidota bacterium
CAGCAGTCGCATAGCCGAAGGCGCATCGCTGGCCAACAAGAGTTCCCTGTGTTCGCCAGTACCCAAACGCTGCAATTGGGGTAATTGTTCAGTCTGACTGCCCGTAAGTAGAATCCGAAGCATGGACATAGTTGTACCTACATCTATTTAGTTAAAAAATAGAGCCACCCAAGGGACTCGAACCCTCGGCCTACGCATTACGAATGCGTTGCTCTACCAGCTGAGCTAGGGTGGCGGCCGGGAAAAAACCATGGTTTTTCCGAGGGTAAAAATACGAGAAAAGGGGCAGAGTTGGGTTAAGTTTGGAAGAGGCAACTAAATTTTAGAGCGGCCTGCGGGCGGGATTGAAGCAGCTACCCCGCAAGGGTGCCGAAGCCTGGCCCGCTAGGTGCGGAGGCGAGGTTAGGAGCCCCCGCAAACCAGCAGGGCCAGCCTTTCGGCAACCGCGGAGTAGCGCTGAAAGCCCGAAACCCGCCCCAAAAAATCAATTTAATCGGCCAATCAGCTGTTGAATTTGTTCGGGGCTGTACCCTTCGGCTTCGGCCAGCCGGCGAAGTTCGGTGGGCGGCATTACGCTGCTCAGGAAAGATTCGACCGGGCGGCGCTGAACCCAACTGGGGCGTGCCAGGCAGCGTAAAAAGTGGCGCACCGCCTTTTCGGGGCTATGCAGATACATGCCGGCCAGCCAAGGGCTTGATTTCGGTTCGGCTTGCATGCCCCAGGTTTCGGCTTTTTGCACAGCCCAATTCCAGTACGAAGGGTTGCGCGACCAGCCGAAAAAGTGTTGGGCGCGCTCGGGAATGCTGTCGGTCCGCTGCAAAGCGGGCAGCATCCAGGTCCACAAACTGCCGCTGTTTGCGCTCAAAAAATCGGCCAAATCGGGAAAGCGTTCGGGGGGAGCCAGGCACAGGGCCTGCAGCCACCAAAATGCCTGTTCAGACGGAGGTTGCTTGGCAATGCCTCGCTGCAGCACGGGCAAGGGCTTATGCACCAGCTTGCTCTGCAATTTCATGAAAAATTCGGCCTTTTCAGTTTGGAAAGGAAGGGTTTCGCCCAACCAAATCCGTTCAACAAATTCGGCCTTTTGAAGGTAATACCTGGCGCTATCGGGCCAAATACCGGCGGTAAGCCTGGCCCATTGCCTGCAGCCCCGCGCCGTATTTAGGTCGGGATAGCCCAGCGTTTTAGCCCAATGCAAAAGGGAATCGATTTGGCCAAGGTCGGCCAGGGTTTGCAGCAGAACGGGGTAGTCGGGCGCCTCGAAGGGTGGGCCAGACCGGCGCAAATACGTCCAAGCCAGGCTGGGATTCTTGTTGATTAAATGCAAGCGGGCAAGCATAAGGTATTCGGCGGTATCAGCAAATCCGGCCGATTCCATGAACGAAAAATCGCTGAGCGCCAAATTCAGGCAGCGGTAGCGAAAGCTGCTGTCGGTGCCTGCCCAGGGAGCAGGGTTGCCTTGGTATTGAGCGTGGCCATCGACCCAGGCTTGAAACAATCCATGGTTCAGCATTTCGTAGGCCATCAAGGCTCGACGGCCCAGCAATTCAGGGTAAGGTCCGAAGCGCAGAATGGCCGAATCAATGGCTTGCATTCCGGCTCGGCGTTGCCCATTTCGAAACAAGCACCAAGCGGCGACCTGCAGCCCCTGTGGGCAATCGGGTTCTCCGTTGCGTACCGACAAAGCGAACAGCAGCGCCTTTTCGCTTTCGTTTTGCTCTAAACTTTGAAGGGCAAACCTCAACTGAGCATCGCTCCAATCGGAACAGGAGGTCAGGGGCCGAAGCTCTAAACCCTGAAGGTCGGTTAGGGGAGAAAAAACAGGTTTTTGAGCCTTGAATTCAAGCAAAGTAAAGCAAGAACCCAACAGCAGCAAGGTTCGAAAAAGCAAACTCATGGCCTTTGATTTTCGCGCTGAAACACCTTAATAACTTGGTTGTTGACAAAGGCAGGCAGAAATTTGCCGAGCAGGTGGGTCAACTTTCCCTGGGTGGTAAGCACCAATTTTGGTTTGCGTTGTTGAACCGCGTTTAGGGTGAAAACAGCCACCTGGGCTGCCGTCATCATTTTTTGCTCGTCGCGGGGCGATTCGCCCTGGGCATTTCCTTGGGCATTTAGGGCGGTATTTCGGATGTTTGAAGCCGTAAAACCCGGGCAGCAAATCAATACATGCAATCCTGAATCGTGGTTTTCAAGACGAATGGATTCAAGCAGTCCGTGCATGGCAAACTTAGAGGCACAATACCCGGTGCGGCCGGGGAGGCCCTGAAAGCCGGCCACCGAAGAAATGCCCACCAGAGATCCTTGGCTTTTTAACAGCAAGGGCATAGCGTAGCGGGAGCAGAAAACCGTCCCCCAAAAATTCACATCCATAACCTGCTTGAGCACCTTTAAATCGAGTTCATGAAACAGGGCGCGCATGGAAATGCCGGCGTTGTTGATCAGCACATCAAGCCGCCCGTATTGGGCCTCGATGGCCTGAATAAATTGCCGGCATTCGGATTCTTGGCTCACATCGACGGTCAAGCATAGGCAAGGTTGGCCCAGGGCTTCTACTTCTAAGCGAAGAGATTCCAGTTGTGCGGCGTTTCGTCCGCAGGCGGCGATTCGTGCTCCGCGCCGCGCTCCCTCAATCGCTATAGCCCTTCCAATACCAGAAGTAGCTCCCGTAATTGCCAAAACCAAATTTTTCATATCAACGCAAAGTACATTTTTTATCTTTGAGCATGGCTTATGCGGTTGAAAAGGTAGAAAATAAAGCGCAAATTCGGAGGTTTCATGCCTTGCCCTTTGCGTTGTATCAGAGCAATCCGCTGTGGATTCCGCATTTAAAGCAAGACGTAGAAAAGGTATTTGATGCACGCAAAAACAAAGCGTTTCGGGGTGGAGAAGCCCAACGTTGGCTTTTGCGCGATTCCCAGGGCAAAGATGTGGGTCGGGTGGCGGCTTTTTACAACCAAAAAACGGCCAAATCGTTTGATCAGCCAACAGGAGGCCTGGGTTTTTTTGAGTGCATAAACGATGCCGAGGCGGCCTTTGCCTTGTTTGACTGCTGCAAAGCATGGTTGCAAGAAAAAGGCATGCAGGCCATGGATGGCCCCATCAATTTTGGAGAAAAGAATGCCTTTTGGGGGTTGTTGACCGATGGATTTGAGCATGAGCCGGCCTATCAAATCAACTACAACCCGCCTTATTACCAAGCTTTTTTTGAATCGTATGGGTTTAAGACCTATTACGAGCAATATGTATTTTGGCGGCGCACCGACGCCCCGGCACAAGAGATTTTTGTGCGCAAGGCAGAAATGCTAAAGTTTGTTGATGGCTTTGAGGTGCGGAATGTGCGGGGGGTATCGGAAGATCAATTGGCTCGGGATTTTTTGGCGGTGTACAACGAAGCCTGGGGCAATCATGCCGGATTTAGTCCCATGAAACTGGCTCAAGCTCAAGCCATCATGAAAGCCATTAAGCCGGTGAAAGACCCCGACATCAGTTTGTTTGCCTTTTATAAAAACAAGCCCATTGGATTTTACATCAACCTGCCTGAACTAAACCAAATATTCAAGCATGTGAAGGGCAACCTAAATCTTTGGGGCAAATTGGTGTTTTTATGGCATAAATGGAGACGCACACCGCATACCATGTATGGAATTGTGTTTGGTATTGTGCCCGAATGGCAAGGCAGAGGGGTAGAAGGCGCCATGATCAAGTTTGCCGAGGACCACATAGTACCTAAAGGGCAATATGTAGATACCATCATAACTTGGATAGGGGACTTTAACCTAAAGATGTTGCGGATTTGCGAGAACTTAAATGCGCAGAGGCAACGCACCCTTAAAACCTATCGGTACCTGTTTGATCGAGAAAAACCGTTTGAGCGCCACCCTTTTATTGGGAAAAAATGAAAAGTGGCCGCAAAAAGCTCTTGGTTTTATGCCCTTATCCCAGGGGAACTGCGCCCAGCCAGCGGTTTAGATTTGAACAGTATTTGGGAATTTTAGAGGCCGAGGGTTGGGAAATTCAACAGGAGCCATTTTGGGATGAGCAGAGTTGGGAAATACTGTATCAAAAAGGACAGGTATTATCGAAGGTTTGGGCGTTATTGCGTGGGTTTTGGCGCAGAAGCACCCTGGTTTTTCGTGTGGCTAAGGTTCAGGTGGTTTTGGTTCACCGAGAATTGGCTCCTATGGGATTTCCCTGGGTGGCGTGGTTTCTGACCCAGGTACTGAAAAAGCCCATGGTTTTTGATTTTGACGATGCCATTTGGATTCCCAACACCAGCCACAGCAACCGCAGGACCTTGGGCTTAAAATCGTATGGAAACACATCGAAGTTGATTCGAATGTCGAGTTTGGTGTTTGCCGGAAACGCCTTTTTAGCCGAATACGCGAAGAGCTGTGGGGGTAGGGCAGAGGTGAACATAATGCCCACAACCATTGACACCGAAGGTCACCACAATCGGCTGGGCAGTCCAAGCAAAGAAGCGTTTGTGGTGGGTTGGACCGGTTCACACTCCACCCTCACGTACTTGAACGACCTAAAGCCAACCATGGAAGCCCTTGCTGCCGAGTTTCCCTTGCGCTGGGTAATTGTATCGGATGTTCGCCCCAACTTTGATTGCTCTTTTTTGGAATTCCGGCCTTGGTCAAAAGAAACCGAGGTGGAAAGCCTGTTGGATTTTCATGTGGGAGTTATGCCCTTGAGGGACGATGCTTGGGCCGAAGGGAAATGTGGGTTTAAAGCCCTGCAGTATTTGGCTTTAGGAATTCCGGCCTTGGTTTCGACGGTGGGGGTAAACAAAGAAATTGTGCAAGAAGGCGAAAACGGGTATTTGTGTTCAGAACCTGAGGACTGGTATGAGCGTTTGAAGCAACTGGCCTCGGATGCCGAACTTTTGGCCTTGCTATCAAAAAATACCCGCAAAGGAATACAGAGCAAATACTCGGTTTTGGCTTACAAGGAACGCTATTTGGAGGCATTAAATCGGCTGAGCAAACACTAAAAAAAACGGGAAGGGTGAAAATGCACCAAATTTTCCTTTAATTTTGAACCTTGCATTTAAACTACATGCGATGGAATTAAAAGAAATTCAAGAGTTGATTAAATTCGTTTCTAAGGCTGGAGTAGCCGAGGTAGAATTGGAATCAAAAGGCTTTAAAATTGTGATTAAGACACAAAACAAAGCCCCAGAAAATACGGTAACTTACGTACAAGCGGCCATGCCGCAAGCAGCCCCCGCAGCGGCGCCTCAGGCGGCCCCAGCCCCAGCCCCAGCCCCGGCAGCCGCTCAGCCTCAAGCAGCGCCTGCAGCGGCCAGCGAAGACCTGAGCAAATACATCACCGTAAAGGCTCCAATGGTAGGCACCTTTTACCGCCGTCCCTCGCCTGATAAGCCCATTTTCGCCAATGTGGGCGACGAAGTAAAGCCTGGAACAGTATTGTGCATCATCGAAGCCATGAAATTGTTCAACGAAATTGAATCGGAGGTTTCAGGTCGGATTGTTAAAATTTTGGTGGACGACGCTTCACCGGTTGAATTCGACCAACCCTTGTTCCTTATTGATCCCTCCTAAAGTAGGGATTTAGGTTTCATCAAAAAGCAACGATTTTGTTTAAAAAAATTCTCATTGCCAACCGGGGCGAAATCGCCCTTAGGGTAATACGTACTTGCCGTGAAATGGGTATAAAAACGGTGGCGGTTTATTCTACCGCCGACCGAGAAAGCCTGCATGTTCGATTTGCCGACGAGGCCGTGTGCATTGGCCCGGCTCCCAGCAAAGAATCGTACCTGAATATGGCAGCCATTATTTCGGCCGCTGAAATCACCAACTCGGACGGTATTCACCCCGGATATGGTTTCCTTTCAGAGAACGCCAAATTTTCGCGCATTTGCGAAGAGCATGGAATCAAATTTATTGGGCCCTCGCCCGAAATGATTTTGGCCATGGGCGACAAGGCCACGGCCAAGGCCACCATGATTAAGGCTGGCGTGCCAACCGTTCCAGGTAGCGAAGGACTTATTGATACGTTGTATGACGCAATAAAGGCGGCCAAAGAGGTGGGATACCCCGTTATGATTAAGGCTACGGCCGGAGGCGGCGGAAAAGGCATGCGCATTATTCGCAGCGACGAAGAATTAAAGGTGCAGTGGGACAAAGCCCGCGCCGAGGCCGGAGCCGCTTTTGGCAACGATGGCATGTACATGGAGAAATTCATTGAAGAGCCCCGCCACATCGAAATACAAATTGCCGGCGACAATACAGGCAAAGCCTGCCATTTGTCAGAACGGGATTGCTCGGTTCAGCGCCGGCACCAAAAATTGGCCGAGGAAACACCTTCGCCCTTCATGGACGATCAGCTTAGAGAAGCCATGGGATTGGCGGCCATAAAAGCCGCCGAATCCATTCGCTACGAAGGCGTAGGTACCGTAGAGTTCTTGGTGGACAAATACAAAAACTTCTACTTTATGGAGATGAACACCCGTATTCAGGTGGAGCATCCCATTACCGAAGAGGTGATCAATTACGACTTAATTAAAGAGCAAATTAAAATTGCGGCCGGGCATCCGATTTCAGGTAAAAACTACTACCCAGAAAAGCATGCCATTGAGTGTCGAATCAACGCCGAAGACCCCTACAATGGATTCAGGCCAAGTCCGGGAAAAATCACCACCCTGCACGTTCCGGGTGGACATGGTGTTCGGGTTGACACCCACGTGTATGCCGGCTACACCATTCCTCCCCATTACGATTCCATGATCGCCAAATTGATTGTGGTGCATCAAACCCGCGAAGAAGCCATCGACAAAATGCTAAGGGCATTGCAGGAATTTGTGATTGAAGGCATCAAAACTACGATTCCCTTCCACATTCAATTGATGCAAGACGAACGGTTCCGTAAGGGCGACTACACCACCAAATTCATGGATGATTTTGTGCTGAAATAAGAGCGCAAAGCATGAAAAAGGTATTGGTATTTATTGGCAGAATCATACAGGTTCCGTACATGGTATGGGCTTTTGTCTGGTTTGTTGTGCTGATGTTGGCCGCGGCGGCTTGGGCGGCACCGGTGTATGCCTTGTTGGGAGCAAAGGGGCAAAAAATTATGTTCCCGGCCTATAAATTATGGGCTCGGAGTTGGTTTTTGCTTTGCGGCATTCGTTTGGTGGTTGAAAACAGAAGGCACATCAACGAAGCCCAACCGGCCATTATTGCAGCCAACCATTCTTCGCATTTAGATGTGTTGAATGGAGCCTTGGCCTCACCACTCATGGTTCGGGCCTTAGCCAAAGTTGAACTGAAAAAAATACCGGTGCTGGGTTACATGTTTCAAACCAGCAGCGTGTTTGTAGATCGGTCTTCGCCCGAAAGCCGCAAGCGCAGCGTGGAACGTTTGCAGCGGACTTTGAACGCCGGATTTTCGCTGTTTTTGTTTCCTGAAGGAACGCGCAATCGCAGCAGCAAGCCACTGACACCCTTTTACGACGGAGCGTTTCGAATTGCAATTTTGTCGCAGCGGCCCATTGTTCCATTGGTGGTGCTGGGAGCCACCAAGGTGTTTCCCATGAAAGGCATTTCTTTGAAACCGGGCACCATACGTTGCCGGTACCTTCCCGGTATTCCAACCCTTGGTATGAACGATTCAGACCTGAACGGGCTGAAAGAACAGGTTTATGGGTTGATGGAAGCCGAATTGCTTCGGGAACAAGCCGAACTCTATTCCTAAGGCACTGTGCCAGGGTTTGGCTGTATCAATATTCTGTACCTTTAGGGCATGAACCTTTTGCCCGAAAAATGAAGCGAAGAATCCGCATACATGGCCTGTTGGCTTTGCTGTGGCTGGGAATGCTGTTGGTTGGCTGCAAAGTAAGCTTATCGGGCATTTCAATTCCAGAGGCTGCACGGACTGTTTCGGTCGAGAACTTCGAAAACCAAGCGGCCCAAACCAACCCTGCTTTTCCGCAGCAGTTGACCGAAGAGGTTCGGCAGCGGTTTTTATCGCAAACCCGCTTGCAGGTCATCAATTCGAATGGCGACCTGGGGTTTTCGGGCGTCATAACCCAATATCAGACTCAATCTTTGGCCTTAACGGGGAATGAAACGTCTGCCCTAACACGTTTAAACATATCTATCAAGGTAAAGTTTGACAACCGCCTGAATCCGGAGAAGAATTTTGAAAAGACCTTTAGCCGCTTTGCTGATTTTCAGGCGAATCAACCCTTATCGGCGGTAGAATCGGCTTTGCTGCAAGAGATATCGGAACAATTGGTTCAGGATATTTTTAACGAGGCGTTTTTGGATTGGTAAGTGGCTGGTTTAAGGTCCAAAGGTTTCTACATCGTTCCCCTCGGCATCTTTTTTTCGGCCTTTTGAACTTAGATCAATGGTGCTGTTTCGGTCGGGTGCTGGGGTTTGAGCCTCGGGGCGATTTCGCTGCTGATACCTTTTGGCCAACCAAGAAATCAGGCGAAAGACCAGATAGGCAATAAACGCAGTTCGAACAATGGCCCAGAATTTCATGGTTTTATCGGCTTAGATATAGGTTGCGTTCCGAGTAAATTTTGGTAAAAAACCGGTCGCGCAGGTTTTCAATGAAGTAAATTGCCTCGCCCGTGCTTTTCATTTCTGGGCCCAGTTCTTTGTTCACATTGGGGAATTTGTTGAACGAAAACACCGGAATCTTAATGGCATAGCCTTCTAGCTTGGGGGCGTAGGTGAAATCGGAAATCCGGTGCGTACCCAGCATCAATTTGGTTGCCCAATTTACGTAAGGCTGCTGGTAGGCTTTGCAGATAAAGGGAACGGTGCGCGAGGCCCGTGGGTTGGCTTCAATCACATAGACCTGGTCGTCTTTGATGGCGAACTGCACGTTGATGAGTCCCTTTACCCGCATGGTTTGGGCTATTTTCTTAACGTATTCTTCCATTTTCTCCATCACCAGGGCGCCTAGGTTGTAGGGCGGTAAAACGGCGTAGGAATCGCCCGAGTGAATGCCGGCCGGCTCAATGTGTTGCATCATACCAATAATCATTACCTCTTCTCCGTCGCAAAGGGCATCGACTTCGGCCTCGATGGTACGCTCTAAAAAGTGGTCGAGCAGCACTTTGTTTCCGGGAATGTCGCGGAACAGTTCAATAAGATGGGATTCCAATTCTTCGTCGTTCAGAACGATTTTCATTTTTTGTCCGCCCAACACATACGAGGGGCGCACCAGCAGGGGGAATCCCAGTTCTTTAGAAAGAACCAGGGCCTGGTCAACGGTTTCAACGGTTCCAAATTTCGGGTAAGGAATGTCCAAGGATTTTAAGAGGTTCGAGAACCTGCCGCGGTCTTCGGCCCAATCGAGAGATTCGTAGGTAGTACCAAGGATAGGAATTCCGAATCGGTTTAATTTTTCGGCCAGTTTTAGGGCTGTTTGTCCACCCAACTGCACCACCACTCCAATGGGTTTTTCGTGCTCAATAATGTCGTTTAAATGCTCCCAAAATACGGGTTCAAAGTACAGTTTGTCGGCCGTATCGGGGTCGGTTGAAACCGTTTCGGGATTGCAGTTCACCATAATGGCTTCGAAGCCCATTTCGCGGGTGGCCAAAACGCCATGAACGCAGCAGTAATCAAATTCAATGCCTTGGCCAATGCGGTTGGGGCCTGAACCCAAGATGATTACTTTGGGGCGATCGCTCAAAACCGATTCGTTTTCTTCATCAAAGGTTGAATACAGGTAAGGGGTAAAGGCCTCGAATTCGGCGGCGCAGGTATCTACCTTTTTCCAGACTCTTTTAACACCCAAGGATTTTCGGTAGGCGCTGACCTCGCTTTCAAGTCGGCCGGTTACATGTGCAATTTGCCGGTCGGCAAATCCTTTTTGCTTTAAGATACGCAGGCTTGAGGCGTCGTAGGATTCAAGTTGGGTTTGCTGCATGGATTTTTCAAGCAGAGCAAGCTCTTGAATTTGGCTTAAAAACCAGGGATTTATTTGGGTAGCGCGGTGCACGGTTGACAAAGGCATACCGAGCAAAAAAGCGTCGTACACATGAAAAATGCGGTTCCAGCTTGGATTTTCAAGGCTGTGCAGAATTTCATCGCGGTTGGTTTTTCCTTTGCCGTCGGCTCCGAGTCCGTTTCGGGAAATTTCCAAGCTTTGGGCTGCCTTTTGAATGGCTTCTTGAAAAGAACGGCCAATGCCCATGACCTCGCCCACCGATTTCATTTGCAAGCCCAGGCGGGTGTCGGCCCCTTTGAACTTATCAAAGTTCCAGCGGGGAATCTTAACAATTACGTAGTCAAGCGTGGGTTCAAACAGGGCCGTGGTGCCTGTAATGGGATTTTTTAATTCATCTAAGGTGTAGCCAATGGCCAATTTGGCGGCAATGCGAGCAATGGGGTAACCGGTGGCTTTGCTGGCCAGGGCGGAGGAGCGGCTTACGCGGGGGTTGATTTCAATGGCCATGATTTGGCCTGTTTCGGGCTGGGCGGCGAACTGCACGTTGCAGCCTCCCGAAAAATTACCGATGGAGCGCATCATCAATATGGCCATGTTGCGCATGGTTTGGTACACGGAATCGGGCAAGGTCATGGCAGGGGCCACGGTAATGGAATCGCCGGTATGCACACCCATGGGATCCACGTTTTCGATGCTGCAAATAATAACCACATTGTCGTTGGCATCGCGGAGCAATTCCAGTTCAAATTCGCCCCATCCTGAGATGGATTTTTCAATAAGGACCTCGTGGATGGGGCTAGCGTGCAGGCCTCTATCCAGAAGCGATTCGAATTCAGAACGGTCTTTAACAAAAGCGCCCCCGGTGCCGCCTAAGGTAAAAGAGGGGCGAATAACCAAAGGGAAGCCGATGCGTTGGGCGATGTCTTTGCCTTCGAGCAGGGAGTTGGCGGTGGCCGAAGGCGCTACGGGAACGCCGATTTGGTGCATCAATTGCCGAAACTGTTCTCGGTCTTCGGTGCGGTCAATGGCCTCTACATCGACACCGATTAGGCGGACTCCATATTTTTCCCACATACCGGCATCGAAGCATTCCTTGCATAGGTTCAGGGCGGTTTGCCCGCCCATGGTAGGCAGAACGGCATCGATGTTTTCTTCTTGAAGAATGGATTCGATGGATTCGGGAGTCAGCGGTTTTAGGTAAATGCGGTCGGCCATGACCGGGTCGGTCATAATGGTTGCCGGGTTGCTGTTGATCAGCACAACGCGTATGCCTTCTTCGCGCAGGGCGCGGGCGGCCTGGCTTCCGGAATAGTCGAATTCGCAGGCTTGGCCAATCACAATCGGGCCGCTGCCAATAATTAAAACCGAACGTAAAGAGGAGTCCAAAGGCATAGAGTGCTTTTGGATTTCAAAGGTAGGAAACTTTCCTGAGCTGGGGGTTGGGTTTGGGGGGTAAAAAGGGGGAGCTTGAATAAAAGGCGAAGCAAGGATCTGGAGATGCTTTGGGGTTGTTCTTTCGTAAGTTGGCAATGGTGTTGTGGTCTGGTTGAAGTTCAGGCATGAGCCACATGAGTTCCAGGTTGCGTTTTCATTCCTTTTCCAGTTTTCGGCTGGAGCGAATGCGGTTCAGGTAGCCGTAAATAAAAAGGCGGGGCAAAGCACCGGGGTGGTATGCCGGCCGGCCATTTTCCTCGCAATCGACCTTAAACCCAAGTTCAGAAAGAATCAAGCTATCCACGAACAGGTCAATCAGACGAACTTCATTATCGGCATGCGCATCCAGGCAATACATCTCCCACTGATTTCGGGGTTTTCCTTGGATAAATTTCATAAATAAAAATGCCGATTATTAGGAAGAAAAAACCAATAAATGGCCTTGAAATTGCTAATAATCTAATTGTTGAAGAACTTAAAATGTCTTTTTGCTCCTCTGAAAACTTCTGCATATTCGGGTATGTCGTGAATTTGTGAAGCAAGTTTCCTTTCCCAATCTCGTTTGAAAGCAGTTTCTTTACTCAAAACCTTCTCAATTTGTCTATCGCTAACTTTATTCTGTGTTGCTACTTTGTTTATCTCTTTTGGTTCAATCATACTTAGCTGTAAATCGGTGAAAGAATTGAATTGCTGTCAAGGTTTTGTTGGATTGCCCAACGGAAAATAGTTTTTCCTTCTTTCGGATAAGACGGTTCTAATGCTACAAAAGAATTGGTTCGTAACTTTTGCAGTTTGTCAATGACAGGATTTTCAATTTCCAATAACTCTAACAAAAATCCTAAACGCTTTATAACGGCTTGCGAATTGAAGCGTTTGGCATAATCCAACAACTTCGGGTAATCAATTTTGTCTTTTGATTTGTGGATGGCTTTGGCAACTTCCGTAATTCCACCTGCGTATTGCGGTTTAAACAGACAATCAATAAATGTTTTTTCCAAATCGGAACATTGCACTTTATTGAAACTGTCCATCCACGTTTTTTTATTGCCGAAAAAATGTGCTTCGTTATGATAGATAAATTGAAAAGGAATATCTTTTATCAAAAGCGTTGAGGGTTTGATTTGTTTGTTTACTACAATTTGTTCTTTCAAATTCGGTTGAGTAGTCAAGCTGTGAATTTGCAAAGCGGAAAAGTAGCCGATATAATATTCTGCATCACCTACAAGATACTGTGAAAGCCAATGCCAATCGGGCATAAAAGTTTCAGAGTCTTGCTCAAAAGGAATGACGTAATAAAGTCCGTCCTTCAATCGCATCAGCAAACCTCGCTTTGTCATATCGCTTAACAGGCGTTTTACGGCATCGGTATTTGAGTTTGGCAAAAGTTGATATGCCTTGTCAATGCCAAAACACAACTGCTTTGCCTCAATCAGCTTATTGAGCAAGTTTGTTGCCTGAAACGACATGTTTTTATTTCTTATAGCCATAAGGTGAGCTTATAACTCACTAAAAAGATATGAAAAGTAAATTTTCCAAGCAATAGTTTCTTGAAACTTATTGACTAATGGGTTGCTTTCGGCTTCACAGTATCCACCCCAGCAACTACACCTCCAATGTTCCTGGGAACAAGTTTTGCCATCCAGTTCTCAACCTCGGAGAACATCTTTTCTTGTAAACTCATCGAACATATATTTGCCTACAAAACTCAGCAAGCTTTTGGGGCTAAAAAATACGTGGTTGCTCGGGGGGATACGCTGTTTTGAAATTAAATGGCTTGAACCATTGTGCCGCCCGCGGCAGGGATTGAACCGGGTTGCCCGCAAGGGTGCCGAAGCCTGGCCCGCTAGGTGCGGAGGCGACTTTAGGAGCCCCCGCAAACCAGCTGGGCCAGCCTTTCGGCAACCGCGGACAACCGGTGAAAGCCCGCAGCCGCCCAAAAACCTTCAGCCCCTTTTTAACCTATGCCGATGCGGTTCCAGTTCCCCGTAACGGATGGACGGCTTTTGTGCGGAAAACTCAACCGCCGATTGCCGCAAGGGCTGCTGAGTTAAGGCTGCAAGGTAAAGCGGATGCTGATGCCCCCGTTGGTGGTGCTGTTGGGGAACTGATTTGACACAAATGGATTGGTGCCCATGTGGTCTATAAAGGCCCGGGCCGTAATGGCTTTGCTTAGCTCGTATTCGGCAAATACTTTGATGATTAGCTGCTGTTGACCTGCTGTGATTTGCTGTACCTCTTCCTGAATTTTCCGGATGATGGTGGAGTTGTCGCGCCAGCCTACATCGGCGCGAACGTTGAATCCATTTTCAAGGCGTTTGCCGTTGATTAAGAAGGGCAGTTTGAACTTGGCTACTTTGTAGCCGGCCCCCACACTCACCTCGAACGAATTGGTTTCGGTTAGCTGATTGTTGGGGAAATTTAGGCTGATGTTTCGGCTGCTTTTTACCTCGACCGTGGTTTGAACTTCGTTTTTAAAGGTCATATCTACCTTGATTAGGGGCTGGAACTGCTCTTGAATGCTGACGGAGTTTAGGAAGAATCGGCTTACGTAATTGCCGTCTACGCCAAACTCGTTGTAACCGAACGGAGTGGCGTTCCAATAGGCCGAATTGAGGTTGTTGTACACGTTGTTGGATTGGAAGCCGGAGAGGCCTAAGGTTGATTTGTAGCTGTGGCTTATAACGATGTTTTTAAACCGGTCGGCAAAGAAGGGAATGTTTTTAAGTCCATCGAACTGCAGTCTCCAGTTGGGGATTGGGATTTGAGGGAACATGTTTAGTTCTTGCGAAGCGGGGTCGGTACCGGTGTAGGCGCTTATGAAAGAATAATACAGTACATCGGTTTGGTTGCCGCCAAAACCTTGCTGGAAGGGGGCGTTTGGATTTACGGTGCTGTTTGGGTTTAGTTCGGCCAGGCGTTTTGAAATGGTGCTTCGCTGCTGCAGCATGCGGTTGAAGGTGGGTGAACTGAAATTGGGGCCTAGGCCATCAAAGAACGATCCCAGTGTCATGTACGACATGCTGAAATTGCCCATGGTAAGGGGGTTTTGGGTCCTGAAATCGTTTTCGCTGGGTACGAATCGGTAGTTGGTTTGGTAGTTTTCAGAGAAGGTGCGTTCTGCATTGAAGGTTATGCGGAATCCACGGAAGGGTTCGTAGGTTGCATTGCCACTTAAGGAGGTGGAATGGGTTCGCATGAACATTTGGTTAAGGGTAGAATCTCTGACCATCCAGGCATCTTGCACCGCTTTGCTTTGCAGGTCTTGGTCGTTGTATTGCCGGCCGAAGGCAAAATCAGGGCCGATTGAGGCTCCGCCCAAATTCAATCCCAGCAGGTCGGTACCGGCGGCATAGCCAGGGAGTACGGTTCCGTTGGTTTGGGTGTAGCTTAGGGAAATGTTTTTAAAACCAGTAATGACGCGAACAATGGTGTTTGGCACCACACCCCAATCCATTTTTTTGCGGATTCGTTTTCCGGAAATGCTAACGGATGCCGATTTAACATCGGCGGCAGCGATGAACCGAATTCGTTGGTCGTCCACGATTTCGACTTTGCCTTTAACGGTATCGCCATTTAGAGCCAGCACAACTACATCGACGTCTTCGGTTCTTAGTTTGTGTTTAATGGTACGTTTACGGTCTTTTTTAAACGACAAGGGTTTTGGTGCCTTCCAAGAAACCAGTTTAATTTTCACCTTAGAGGAATCGGAAATAACTTCATCGTCGTCGTTGGTTTTTTTAGGAGGAGGGCTGGCGTGGAGTTTTTTAAGGTAATCGGATTTTCTGTACAGGGAATTCATATTGAGTTGACCGTTCAACTTAATGGACTGATTGTTTTGCACCACATTACCCCATCGGCCAAGGGTAAATTGACCGGATTGGGGTGTTTGTTCTAGGTTGCTGGCTGTCCAAGAAAAGTCGCCTCCGTATCCTGCGGTTAGGTTTACCCAGTCAAACCACGGGAATTTGTTGATGGGTAGGGAGTAATTTGCATCAAATTTATGGTTGTAACGGGTATTTCGGCCCAAGAAGGTGGTGCGTGGTCGCACCAAGGAGTCGAGGGGCATTTCAGGTTCGTCAATGCGGGAATTGTTGGTTGCCGAGAAGGTTAGGGTTAAAGCGCGGGTGGGGTTGTATTGGAATTCGTAATTCCGGGTCCAGGTAAAGTTTTTGCGGTAGGTAGTTTCAATCAGCAGGTCGTATCGGGTGGTATTTCTGAGTTTAAATTCATTCCAATCGCGCAGAACATTTGCGCTAAATCCAATGCGTTTGGGCATGTAACTCAGGTTGAAATCTTTGATGAATTTGAGCCAAGGCGACTTTAGTTTTTTGCTGCGTTTAAAGGGTTCCCAATAATTTACGGTGGGGCTAAAACCATAGGTTAAACTTGCCTTGTGTTGGAAGGTGTTGTTGAATTCGGTTTTGGTATCGCGAAACAGTTCCTCGGTATATGAATACGAAGCAGAGAGGTTAGATATGTCGTAAATTTTGGGTTTTCCGGCGTCTTTTCCCCGTTGCTTGCGCATGTTGTTGATGATAAAGCTTTTTCGGTTGGTTACCTCTTCGACCAGACGGCTTAACGAATCGCGTGAAAAGTCGTTGGGCAATGCACCAAGGGCGTCGGTGAACAAAATATCTGGGTCTAGGGTATTGAATTGAGGGCTAGCAACGGAGCCGGAGTAACCAAAGAAAACAGGGATGCTTACACCGGCTTCTTTGCCGAAGAATTTGCCCAGTTCGAATTTGGTGGTAAGGTCAATGTTGGTGGTATTTTCACGGCTTCTATCTTGGGGGCGTTGTTCAATGGAACCAAACCCAAATCGGGTGGTACCGACGGATAGGCCTACCTGCCCAAAATCGGCCAAATCGAGGGTTGTGCGAGCGAGTGCGGCCCAGCCACCGGATTCAAAGTAATCGGTGGCCCGGAGTTCGTTCACCCAAACTTGAACGCACTTGGCCATTCCGTCGTCGGGTTGAGGTTGGCCTGTTTGCCAGGGGTTGTTTTTTTTAGATGGGTTTCTAATACCCACCATCATGGTACGAACGTTGGCTAGGTTTGGGTTTCCTCTAACGGAAATTCGAGCACCATCGACAATGTCGCTGTAGATTAAATTTGGGTTTTCGCCCTCGGTGTTTCGTTTGAGTTTTAGGTCTGAAAGGAGTTTTAGTTCAATGCGAACTAGGTTTTCGGCGGGCCACACATTTTCTCGGTAGGCAAAATCTTTATTTGGGTCGCCCGAGGCGGCATTGGGCTGAATGGAGACATCGGAGGGCTTGAGAGGGATTTCGTATTCGTAGTAGTTTTCAGAAGCGTCCATGCCAAGGCGAACAAAAACGGAAACGTCGTTGCTATCCAGAGGGGCATTGTCTCTGGCTTCCAGGTGGGTATTCATGCGTACGTAGCGGTATGCGCGTAGGTCAAGTTCGGTGTTTTTAAATACTGCCTTTCCTTCTCCGTCTTTTAAGTCGCAGGCATTTAGCACCAGGGATTGTTCGTTTAATTGTTGAAGTTGGGGGTTTGCGGGGTCGATTTCGCGCGTAATTCCAGGAGGCAGAACATAAGGGAAGGGAGCTTTTTGGGTATTTTCTTCGATGTTAACCGTGGTAGAATTGAAGTCGGCGCCTTCTTGCCAGATGTCGGCTACATCGGCAATTAGGCCTTGGTAAACGCGCCAATCTGAACGGACAAGTTGCATGGTTGCCATTCTGAGAAAAACGTCATCGTCAAATTCTTTTAGAGCCATGCGCATAAAACGGATGGAACGAAAATCGTTGATGTTGCCAAAGCGTTCGCGTTGTTCTGAATAAATGGGTATTCGGAACTGGATCCATTTTACGGGCTTGTTGATGGTGCCCCCCGAGGGACCAGGAACCGAAACGGTTGTTTCTAGGATATCGGTGATGAAATTTTCGCCGATGTCGTCTAGGTCGTTTTGCCGCATGCTGATGCGGTATTGGTAATAGCTTTCGGGTTGATCTAAGGTGTAATTGACGTTGATGTCTTCGCTGTTGGGCACAACCCCATACGCTTCGGTATTGTTTTGAGCTGGGCTGTTGCCGTCGGGGCCAAGAAAGTGCTTGTAGCGGTTGTGGATGTAGTTTTCGCCTGGAATGTTGGTGCTGTTGTTGTAGGAAGCTCCGGCATAGTGCCTGAAATTATCGCCAGCGGGGTCTTCGCGTAGGTCTTGGAGGACGGCAGGATTTCCGGCAAATTTCAGTTCTACATCGTTCATAAAGGCCTGGAAGAAATCGCTTTCTTCTTGGTCGTTTAATCCGTCGTAGCCTACATCTTGAAGGTCTCGATTGGCGGGCAGGTTGTCAAAATTTTGGTTTATGGGTTGCAGCAAAGGGATTTTGCCCCAGGCGGTTTCGATGGTGGGTCTGTTTTCTTCGGGAGTTGGGAGCCCGTTTTCATAGCTCATTCGGCCGTCGCGTAAAAAATCTTCGTTCAGGTTTCCTACCTGCAGAAGAAGATCGCCACCCGCACCGGGCAAAAGATTTTTGTTGGTAGTCCCTGGGGTGCCGACATCCCATTCTTTAAGTTGATTTAGGTCGTTGGCTTGATAGGGGTCCATCATCCAAAATTCTATGTAGGCAATGTTGGCTGCGTCCCAGTTGGTGGTTTCCATGCGGCGCATCAAAAGGCCAAAGTTGCTTTTCGGGTTTTTCAAACCAACCCGATCGCTAATGCTTTCGTCAAAATTGTTGATGTCGAAGTTGTAGGGGCCGCGTTCGCCTGGGTAGAAATGGATATCGAAAACCTGTTGGTTGATTTGTTGTTGGGTGTAGTTGGGCTGAAAACCCGGAAAGACTTCCATAGGTCGCACCTCACGTAGGTAATTGTTGGCCCTCATTAAGGGGTCGTTCGAGACGTTGGCAGGGGTTTGGGTGTTTTGTCTGAAAAAGAGAGGGTCTAAGGTGAACCAGGTTAATTTTGCTCGATTAAAGCCGTAACGCAGGTCGTCAAAGAACCCTGCATTTGGGAAAGAGGGATTGTCTTGAGGGACAGAGCCCAACTTCCATTGTATGGGGCTTTTGATTTCGATGGCGGTTTCGGCGGCCTCAAAGTCGTCTATGTACGATACTCCATTTTCGCCGTTGGCATCGATTACTCCATTGAAGCCGGGGATCAGATGGGCGAATTCTCCGTTAAAGGTGAGCAGGGAAGGGGCTTTGGTGTCGATGCCAGGAATTTTATCGACCAAGCGGGTAACAAAGGGTAGTTCTTTGGTGAAGTTTAAATCAAGCCCCCAAATGGTGTTGTTAACGGGCTCATTGCCAATATCAATTTTTTGAGTGAGTGGCAATTCGCTCAGGTTCATAATGGTGGCACCTGCCACTACGTTTTTGCTTAGTTTGTAATCTACATGGGTGCCCATCAGACGCTTTTGCTGAATGTTGAAGGTGGCGTTGTTTTCCATCGATATATTGATGGGCAGGCCTGAGCTTAAAATGCCGTCGTCGATGATTCGAACTCGACCAATGGCGTAATCAACGGTATAATGGGTGTTTTCAAGAAGAGTTTGGCCTCCGGCGGTGACGGTAACAGAGCCTTGAGGTACATTAAAGGCGTTCAGGCTAATTTCAGAACCGCTGGCACCCTTGTAGTTTCCTCCTAAGTAAAAGCGGTTTTTTTCTTGGTTTAATTCGGCCAGTTCTTGGATGTTATCATAAAGTTGGTCAAAGGCATAGCGTTCGGTCATGGCCTGAATGTCTACACCTGGATTGGATTGGTTTGCTTTGGTGAAAATCTGGCTTAAATAGCGTGTTGAAAAGGGTTCGGCAACGGGGAAAATGATTCTGCCGTTTTGGGCAACGATGGTTTTACCTTCCAAGAAGTCAAAAAATCCATCTTTCTGTTGGTCGCCTTGAGGGTTTAATCTGTCAAGATTAAAAAGTTGAAGCAAAGGAGTACCGCTTACCCCTGGTGCATTGGGGAAATAGTTCACCTTTACCCCTGTTTCCGTGTCTTGGTACAGAATGTTTAGGGTGAAGTCCTTTTGGCCAATGTTAAAACCGCCGATGGAATAGATGTTTTTCATCATCCAGGGCCAGTTGGGCTCGTTGATGTCTAAGTTTGAGGATTTAAGCAATTTTACGACCAATGCAGAGGGGCTTGAAAGGTCTTGAGAGAATTCTCCGACCTTGTAGGTTTGCCCCCCGGCGGTGAACTCATACGACACAGCCAGAACCTCATCAGCGTTTAGTGCCTGATTTAGGGAAATGTAACCCAACAATGGATTAAAGGTATATTCGTTTTGTGCGAGAAGGCGGGCGTTGGTTAGTTTTTCAATTTGGGTGCCGTTGTTGAGTTGACTGAACAGGTATTGGGAGGTGATGTCTCGTACTTGGGGGGCCAATGCAGCGGGGTCAAAACCATTGACTCCGTTCGAGGGGTAAACAGAGGGGTTAGGAAAATTTTCCCCCAAAGGAAGAATGGCCACAATGTTTCGGATGTTTTCGGTGGCGTTAATCCGGTTGGTTACCCACACCTCTATACGGGTGATGTTTACGGGGGAGGTGATGTAGGGTAAGGTTTGATTGGCTTGGTCGTACTGGTTTTTGAAATAATCTCCTAAAAAGTAATGTCGATTGGCTTCGTATTTGGAAGCAGCCAAGTCGAATTCGGTGATTTGGGCGCCCCCTTGCACGGTGATGTTTTGGCGTTGCCCTTGTTGTTGGCTGAACACGCTGGTAATTTCCCAGCGGCCGAACTTAAGTTTGTTTTTTACTCCAAAAAGGGATGATGAGCCCTGAATCAGTTGTCCGGTAAGCCCCATGTTTACGTTACCGAATTCCAGCAACTGCAAAATATCATCTTCACCACCCTGGTATTTAAGGTCAAGTTGGTTTTCAAAGGCAAAAACGGCCTCGGTATTAAAATTCGTTCCAAGTTTAATTTTATCGCCGATGGATCCGGTTACATTCACCTGAATATTTTGGTCGAATTGAAACGTAGTAATGGTTCGTTGGGCTAGGGGAATGCTTGGGTTTTGATTCGTATTGACCCGAATTCCCATAATGAGTTCGGCAGACCCGGTTGCCCGAATATCAATTTTGCCAAGGCCTGCAGGGATGTTTGCCAGGTTTATTTTTGGAATTAAAGAATTGGTTTCGGTTCCACTGGACTTTTCTTTTTCTTTTTTCTTCCAGTAGTTCATGATTTCGCGGGCAGATTGCCGGGTGCGGTATTCTTTTTCTGATAAATACTGTCTAGACAGTTCGGCTCCCCCCACTTTTCTAATTACAATATACTGCTGCAGGTCTGGATCGTAAACCACTTCTTCTTCCACCTGTCCTTGAGCGCCCATTAGGTGGTGGTGGTTGGTGTCCACCTGCGCCATGGCTAACTCAGAACTTAGGAATAGCAGTAAGAGCAACATCCATTGTCTTGAAATCCAAGCGGGGTTCGACCTATGTATTAAAGAGAAGGGCACTTGGAATTTACAAATAATTTAGTGCTTTACGAATCCAGGTTTCTACAGGTTCATTCCCCGGCGATTCCTTGGCCACTCTGTCCAAGGACTTTTCTATGGCAGCCCGAGTAAATCCAAGGGCCAAAAGAGCGAGTGTTGCCTCTTGTCGTACGGGAGCATCAGCGGCTCCCATTGACCCTTCAATTGCTGATGGAACTACTCTTCCGACCTTGTCTTTCAAATCAACAATGATGCGCTCGGCCGAACGGGCGCCAATTCCTTTGATGCGCTTAAGGGCAGCGACGTCTTCGCGCAAAATGGTATGCTGCAGGTCGGCCACCGAAGAGGCAGACAAAATCATGCGCGCCGTGGCTGCACCCACCCCAGAAACCCCCAACAACAGCCGAAACATTTCTCTTTCGCTTTCTTGGGCAAAACCATAGAGCTGATGGGCATCTTCACGAATGATTTGATGCACCAATACTTTTCCTTGTTTCCAAGACTGAATTACATCGTAGGTTTGAAGAGAAATAAAAACCTGATAACCTACGCCCTGACATTCTACCACGGCATGGGTTGGGGTTACTTCAATAAAAGAGCCATTCAAATGGTTAATCATCCGGCAAAAATATCCTATACGTCAAACAAAACCCAAAAGGGCATTAAATACAACTGATTGGTGGGATATACGTGTTCTATAGGCCGGTCAATTTTCAAACAGGATACAAATATACACAACAGGATTGTTTTTTAGGACTTTTAACAAAATCAGGGTGTTCTGGGTTTATTCGACCTGATTTCTGTGTAGGTTTGCCGCATGAAGCTTGGTATTATTGACACCCACGCCCATTTGAACGACAAGAGGTTTAATGAGGACTGGAGCGCGATGCGCACCCGTGCCGAAGCTCAAGGTGTGGTGGCATCGATATTGCCGAATGTTGAGGAAGATACCATAATGCCCATACTTGGTTTGTTACAGGAGCAATCGGATTGGTGTTTTGGAATGTTGGGACTGCATCCTTGTTCTGTTCAACAGAACTGGCAAGAGCAGATCGCCCAATTGTGGAGGTATGAATCAGAGGCAAACTGGATAGCTGTTGGTGAAATTGGACTTGATTTGTATTGGGATAAAACAACGTTAGACAGGCAGTTGATGGCCTTGCATGCTCAGTTTCAAAAGGCACAACAAATGGGGTTGCCCATTTGCTTGCACACCCGCAATGCACACGCCGAAACGGTGAGTGCATTGAAGGAATTTCGGCCAGATTCTGGGGGCGTTTTTCATTGTTTTAGTGGCAATTATTTCGAAGCGGTTCAGGTGTTTGATTTGGATATGTTTATTGGCATTGGTGGAGTAGTTACCTACAAACAAACCGAATTAAGGGAAGTGTTGTCAAAGGTGGGTTTAAGCAGGGTGGTTTTGGAAACCGACAGCCCCTATTTGCCTCCGGTGCCTTACCGTGGAAAGTGCAATGAACCGGCCTATTTGTCTGAGGTGGTTCAAGTGATTGCTCAAGCATGTTCATGCCATCCTCAAGAGGTTATTGAAACCACCTTTGAAAATGCCTTGAGGGTTTATCCGAAATTATCTGCCTGAAATTTCTGATTAAGCGCTTGAAAATGCAGAACTTTGTTCCTGTAGATAGCCCGAATAGCCCGAATTAAACCCTAAGCTCATGCCAAACAAACGCCCATTAATTCATTTGATGTACACTGGCGGAACCATTGGCAGCGTTGAGTTGCCACATGGGGGCGGCCTGCATCCCATTGATTTTGAACACCTTCATCAGCACATTCCTGAATTGGGAAGGTTGGATGTGGATATTGAAGTGGTGTCGGCGGGCCAGCCCAAAGACAGTTCAGACATGCGCCCTGCGGATTGGGCTGGAATGGCAAAGCATATATTTTCCAACCATGGTTCTGTTGATGGATTTGTCATTTTGCACGGAACCGATACCATGGCCTACACCGCTTCGGCGCTCAGTTTTATGCTGCAAGGGCTCCGAAAACCCGTTGTGTTAACAGGCAGTCAATTGCCCATAGGTAAAATCCGAACCGATGGAAAGGAAAATGTTTTATCGGCCATTGAAGTGGCGGCGACCCAGCATGAGGGTGTGCCCTTATTGCAAGAGGTAGCAGTGTATTTTGAATACAAATTGTTTAGGGGCAACCGAATCCGGAAATACAGTACCGAGCATTTTCATGCCTATGTATCGCCAAATTATCCGGTATTGGCAGAGGCGGGGGTTGACATTCAATTTAACGCCGCTGCACTTTGGAGGCCAAAGGCGGGGGAACTTCAGTCTCTTCCTGAAATGGATGCAGCCGTTTTGCCTTTGCGGTTGTTTCCTGGAATTCCGTCTAGCCTTTATGAGCAAATGGGTTTAAGCCGTTCTGTTCGGGCTGTGGTTCTCGAAACCTTTGGTTTTGGTAATGCCCCTTTTGATTCGGGGTTGATGGAACAAATTGAACGTTGGTTGCAGGCTGGTGTTTTTGTAATGCAAATCAGCCAATGTTGGCATGGCAGTTTGTCGCCGGGCAAATACAAAACAGGGAAGGCCATGCAAGATTTGGGTGTTTTTAATGGCAGGGATTTGAGTTTTGAAGCGGCCTTGGTCAAGTGCATGCACGCATTGGGGCAGGCCGATGAGTTGAGTGGAGTTCGGGCCATAATGAATAGGAATATCGCCGGAGAATTTACGGAGTTTTAGGCTTTTTTATTTGGGCGGCAGCCGGGCTTTCCAGGCTAGTCCTCGCCTTTAGGCGGGGCAGTGCAGGCCCCAAAGTAGCTCCTAAAGTCGCTCTTTGGTGCGCTTGCTGCCAGCCGCCTTAAGTTCTGCGGGCTAGCCCTGTCAATCCCTGCCGCAGCCAACCCATGGCATTCAACGGAACCGCATTGTTGAAAAACCACCCAACATCCACCCGCAAGCATCGGACGCAGGCCAAAAAAAAGGCCGCAATTGCGGCCCTTAAGCTTGGCGGAGAGAGGGGGATTCGAACCCCCGGTACCCTTTTGAGATACACACGCTTTCCAGGCGTGCACCTTCAACCACTCGGTCACCTCTCCATAAAAACCGCCCGGCACAAATCCCCAAGCGGGACGCGAAAATACGAAAAATGCGTAGGCCCCAAAGTAGATACCTCAGGGCTTGAATTTAGAATTAGATGAATACGTGGCTTAGTCTACTTTACCGAGCGAGTTGCATTTGAAGTCGTCGGAAACGATCGGGTTCAGGCCTTGATTGGCGCCGGTAATGACCTCGAAATTGGTGATTTTGATGCCAAGCATGCCGCTGGCAGCCACCGAAGAGTCGAGGGTTCCGATGCGGAAGCCGACGCGGCTGGGCTGTGCTTTGTAAACGCGCTCGATAACCGCTGTATCAAAACCGCTGATGGATTTAACGGTAATCATGTTTCCAGTGCGACGCACGTTGAAAACCCCCTTGTTCCCGTTGGTGTTTTTGAAAACGGTATCGGAAACAGTGGCCACCGCAAACAGTTTGCCGTTCATGATTCCAGCCATAACAATGGAAGTATCAAGAATGGTATCGGGAACGGTGGGGTCATACAATACAAGGGCTGCATACGAAATGTCGTCGGTGAGGTTTGGCCGAGCGAAATTGCGGAAATCGATGCGGAAATTGAAGTCGCCGCTTACGGTACGCTGATAGGTTTCAGCGTCAACGCCCGAAGGGTTTTCCATTTGCATGGAAAGTTCGTCGTTCAGGGTGTCAATTTCAACGATAGCCGAAGGATTTCTAAGGCTGACATACCAATTTTTTTGGCATTCGCCTTCCCCGCTGTCGCAGGAGAAGAATAAGATAAAGCCAGTAAGAAGGCTTAAGTAACCGAAAATGCGTTTCATACGAAAACAGATTATATTAAATCAAAGATAAGACAGAATTTTGAGTTCTGTACTAACGAAAGAAATTCATTTCATCAAGGTATTCGAAGGCTTGGTCGGGCATGAAATGACGAATGTTTTTGCCTTGGGCAATGGAGTTTCTAATAAACGTTGAGGATACCTCAATTTGAGGGGCATTCAGAGTTGTAACTGCGGAATGGTTTGCCCACTCACCTGGGGTGTATCCAGGGCGAGGCAGCATTAGAATTCGGTGGTGGTTAAGAATGTAATCGGTGTTTTTCCATTTGTGGAAATTTTGAAGGTTGTCGGCGCCCATGACCAGCCAAAATCGGTGTTGAGGATAGGCTTCGGTGAGTTTCATCAGGGTGTAAGCCGTGTAGTTTGGTTTTGGCAATTTAAATTCCACATCAGAAACCCTGAATCGCAGGTCATCGCCCAGGGCTCGGCGAATCAATTCAAGCCGTTGGTAATCGGGCAGCAGTCCTGTGGAAGGTTTAAGCGGGTTTTGTGGGGTAACCACGAACCAAAGGAAAGGGGTAGGGCCTTCGTTAACGATAAAATTAGCCATGGCCATATGGCCAATATGAATGGGATTAAAGGTGCCGAAATAAAGAGCAATGTCGTTTGATGGGCTCATCGTTTTGAGCGCTTGCGCAATTCTCCTTCAACAACATAAGCCCTTGGGAATTCTCCGATGAGGTATTGCCTATAAATGGCGGCATTAAATCGGCTTCTGAATTCGCCTACCCGGAGTTTCCAGTTGGGAGCCTCCCAAATTTCATTGACGGGCACCGTAGGGTATTTCTGCAAAAACGTCTGTTTAAGGGCAGCGAGTTCTTGTAGGGCTGTGGGGCCGCTGGCACTTAGTATTTGAACGCTGTAACCTTTATAGAATTGGTTTCGTTGAATTTCTTTAAAGGCCCAGATTCGCGATTCTAGGTTGCCCGAGTACTGTACGTCCATACCCTTTTGCGTTGCCATGCTGCTGTCGCTCTGAGCCAACAGGTTCAGGGGAAGTAATACGATTAAAAACAGGAATAGTCGCAGGTACATACTCGGCGAAGGTACAAAAATCATTCCAGGGCAGAAGGAGTTTTGTGTGGGAGGTCGCGTGGGGGGAATTCTCTAATGGTTAAGAGCCGCAGGCTTCGCAGCCTTCGGGGTTGTCGAGAGAGCAAGACAGCTGGCTAACCACTTCGGGGTTGATTTCTTCAGAAACGGTTTCGTTTTCGGAGGGTTCAGCCTGGGTGACCGGAATGGATGTGGCGTTTTTATCGACCGTAAATTGAACGGCATCGGCTCCTGCTTTTGACCGGAGGTAGTACATGCCGGTTTTAAGGCCCTTTTCCCAAGCGTAAAAATGCAGGGAGGTCATTCTAGCGAAGGTCGGGCTTTCCATGAAGATATTCAAGGATTGGCTTTGGTCGATGAAGGCTCCGCGGTCGGCCGCCATATCTATCAAATCTCTTTGTTTGATTTCCCAAACGGTTTTGTAGATGGCCTTTATGTTGTCGGGGATTTCGTCGATGTTTTGGATGGAGCCATTGTGCAGCATGATTTTGTTTTTCATGTCGTTACTCCAAAGGCCAAGTTGCACCAAGTCGCGCAGCAGGTATTTGTTTACGACGGGGAATTCGCCAGAGAGTACCCTGCGCATGTACATGTTGCTGGTAAAGGGCTCAAAGCATTCGTTGTTGCCCAAGATTTGTGCTGTAGAGGCAGTTGGCATGGGAGCGAGCAGCAGGGAATTGCGCAGTCCGTATTCTTGGATTTCTTCTTTTAGCACATCCCACTCCCAGCGGTTGCTGGGTTGAACCCCCCACATATCGTATTGCAAAATGCCTTGGCTTGCGGGTGATCCGGGGAAAGATTCATAGTGTCCTTCTGCCTTTGCCAGGTCTTTGGAGCAGGTAAGGGCGGCATAATAGATGGTTTCAAAAATTTCCTTGTTCAGTTTCTTTGCTTCATCTGAATCGAAGGGAATGCGCATCATCACGAAGGTGTCGGCCAGACCTTGAACCCCCAGGCCAATAGGTCGGTGGCGCATGTTGGAGTTTCGTGCTTCCTTGATGGGGTAGTAATTCCGGTCAATGATGCGGTTTAGGTTACGGGTTGCTGTGTAGGTAATTTGGAACAGTCGTTCATGGTCGAAGGTTTTGTCTTCTTTCACGAATTTAGGAAGGGCGAAGGAGGCCAGATTGCAAACGGCTACCTCGTCGGGGGCGGTATATTCAATGATTTCGGTGCAGAGGTTTGAGGATTGGATGGTGCCCAGGTTTTTTTGGTTGCTTTTGCTGTTGGCTGCGTCCTTGTACAGCATGTAAGGGGTACCGGTTTCAACCTGCGATTCAATAATTCGGGTCCACAGGGTACGGGCTTTAATTTTACGGCGGTATTTGCCGGCGGCTACGTAGGAGTGGTACAAATTTTCGAATTCTTCGCTGTGGGTTTCATTCAGGCCTGGGGCTTCGTTGGGGCAGAACAAATACCAATCGGAATCGTCTTTTACCTGTTTCATAAACAGGTCAGGAATCCATAGCGCCAAAAACAGGTCTCGGGTACGGAGTTCTTCTTGCCCGGTGTTTTTTTTCAGTTCCAAGAAATCCATGATATCGTCGTGCCAGGGCTCAATGTACACAGCGAACGAGCCTTTTCGTTTGCCGCCGCCTTGGTCAACGTACCGGGCGGTATCGTTGAACACGCGCAGCATAGGAACTATGCCGTTTGATGTTCCGTTTGTCCCTTTGATGTAGGAGCCTTTTGCCCGTATTTTATGGATGGCTAGGCCAATTCCGCCGGCCGATTGGGAAATTTTAGCCGTTTGTTTAATGGTATCGTAAATGCCATCGATGCTATCGCCTTTCATTTGAAGAAGGAAGCAGCTTGACATTTGGGGTTTTGGGGTGCCTGAGTTAAACAGGGTAGGGGTGGCATGAGTAAACCAGCCTTCGCTTAACAGATGATAGGTTTCAATAGCGGCATGCAGGTCTTCTTTATGAATGCCAATGGCTACCCGCATGTACATGTGCTGGGGGCGTTCGGCCACTTTGCCTTTTAGGCGGAGCAGGTACGATTTTTCTAGGGTTTTAAATCCAAAGTAATCAAAGTGATAATCTCGGTCGTAAATTAGGGTAGAATCGAGCAGTTCTGCATTTTTTTGAATGATTTCCCATACATCTTGTGCAATCAAAGAGGCCGATTGCCCGGTCATCGGGTCGATGTATTGATACAGGGCATCGATGCTTTTCGAGAAGCTTTTTTCGGTGTCTTTGTGCAGGTTCGAAACAGCTATTCGGCTGGCAAGCAGGGCGTAATCGGGGTGAATCACCGACATCGCCGCGGCTTCTTGGGCAGCCAGGTTGTCGAGGTCAGAAGTAGTTATGCCGGTGTACATCCCGTTGATCACCTTCATAGCCACCTTGATGGGATCAACATAGGTTGGGTTTAAGCCGTAGCACAGTTTTATTATGCGTGCGGTGATTTTATCGAATTTAACGCTTTCACGACGGCCGTCGCGCTTAATCACGAACATTTCTTTCATGTCTTCCATACGGGCAAAGCTGAATAATGCGGTTGGGTAAATGAATTAAACTTGGGTTGGAGTTGCCTTTAAAAGTCTTCGTCTAGGCTAAATCCAGTTGAAACATCGGCTTTTTTGTATTCGCTCACGCGTTTTTCAAAGAAGTTGGTTTTCCCTTGCAAGGAAATAAACTCCATAAAGCTGAAGGGGTTTGTGGACTTGTATAGTTTTGGGCAACCTAGTGCTGAGAGCCAGTGATCGGCCACAAACTCGATGTACTGTTTCATTAGGTCGGCGTTCATGCCTATAAGTCGAACGGGCAGGCTTTCGGTAATGAATTCTTTTTCGATTTCAACGGCATCGGCAATGATTTCTTGGATGCGTTCTTGTGGAAGTTTATTAACAATATGTTTGGTGTACAGGTGGCAGGCGAATTCGCAGTGAAGACCTTCGTCGCGGCTAATGAATTCATTGCTTGAGGCCAAACCGGGCATCAATCCCTTTTGCTTTAGCCAGAAAATGGCGCAGAAGCTGCCCGAGAAGAAAATGCCTTCAACAGCGGCAAAGGCGATAAGCCGTTCGGCGAATTTGGGCGATTCAATCCATCGAAGGGCCCATTCTGCTTTCTTTTGGATGCAGGGCATAGTTTCAATGGCGCGAAACAACGATTTTTTCTCGTTGGGGTCGATTACATAGGTGTCAATCAACAAAGAATACATTTCCGAATGGATGTTCTCCATCATGATTTGGAAGCCATAAAACATTTTGGCTTCGGTATATTGTACCTCGCGGACGAAGTTCTCGGCAAGGTTTTCGTTTACTATGCCATCGGAGGCGGCGAAAAAAGCCAATACATATTTAAGGAAGTGTTTTTCGTCGGCCGACATTTTGCTCCAATCGCTCTTATCTTGAGCCAAATCTACTTCTTCGGCTCTCCAAAACAACGATTGTTGCTTTTTATACAGCTGCCAAATGTCGTTGTGCTCAATCGGAAACAAAACAAAACGATCTGGATTCTCTTCCAAAATGGGTTCGTCAATAACCAACCTGGTTTTTAGAGCTTCCTCGACCTCCGACGCGTTCTTCACTTCAATAAAAGATTCCGACATAAATATGTGGTTTTAATTTGTTAATGGCCTCAGCTTTAATTTTTTATGAATCTTCCTAATGGCTTTTCCCGTTCAGCGTATGACCATCACAAATTTTCAATAAAAAAACATGCAGAACAACAAAAATGCCCCTCCAATTATTCACATTTTACCAATGTTATTAACAATTTTTTTGGCCGTTTTTGTCCTTGAAATTCTTAACATTGGCTCTATTCCTTTGCATCAAAGGAATGCAATCGAAATCAACAAGGAATTGTGAAATCCTTTGCAAAAAAAGGGGTATAGAAGTTTTGAAGTTTGGTTTTTTTTTGGTAAGACAAAAAGGAAGCCCCGTTTTTTCTTAACATTGACCTTTCGGCCAACCATTGCTTAGAGTTTGTTCTTTCTGGCTTGAAGGTTTGCCCCATACCCTAGGACACAAGACCCAAAAAACAAGTTAGACATTTAATATTAATCTGAATTTTTTTGCTGCCATTCCGCCGCCAATTTTAATTTTTCATACCATTCCTCTCCATAAGCCCGCACCAACGCGGAACGGCAAAAGGCATATACTGCAATCTTATTTTGTGCCCCACAGGCGCAGGCTGGGCTGCATATTTTCCAGCGTTCGTAATTGATCGCTTCAAACTGAGGGTATTTCTGTACTCGAATGGGATACAAATGGCAGCTTAATGGCTTTTGAAAAGAAACCGCCCCAGCTTTCCAAGCTTTTTCTATTCCGCACCAAGCCACCCCGTTTTCAAATACAGTATAGGCGCAATGTTTGCCATCTACCAACGGGGTTACGGCTTCTCCATCTATGGGGTCGGCCACCCAGACTCCTTGTTCTTCAATTGCTTTTGCACCGTCTTCAGGTAAATAGGGTTTAACGTCTGTCCAAATTTGGGCCAGGATTTCTTTTTCGGAATCGGCTACAGGTGCCCCTGCATCGCCCTCAACACAACAGGCCCCTTTGCACTTGCTTAAATCGCAGGCAAAGTACTGGTCTAATACATCAAGCGATACAACTTTACCATCAATTTCAATCATGTAGGCCTACTTTATCGCAAAGGTAGGAGGGAATTGGTAATTTTGAGCCAAACTTAAGGACATGCAGCGCATTCTAACTGGCATTCAAAGTACAAACCAGCCCCATTTGGGCAATATTTTAGGAGCCATTGAGCCTATGGTTCAATTGAGTCAGGCTCCGAATATGGAGGCCTTCGCCTTTATAGCTGACTTGCATGCCCTAACCACGGTAAAAGAAGGACAGGATCGCCGACACAAGGTTCGGCAAGTGGCTGCCACTTGGATTGCTTGTGGTTTTGATGTAGAAAAAAACAGATTGTATTGCCAGTCCGATTTACCCGAAGTTACCGAACTGACTTGGTATTTAAATTGCTTTACGCCTTTTCCCATGCTGGCCAATGCCCATTCGTTCAAAGATAAATCCAACCGGTTGAGCGACGTTAATGCTGGGCTGTTTACCTATCCCGTTCTCATGGCCGCCGATATTTTGGGCTACGACGCCCATTGGGTGCCCGTAGGGAAAGACCAACTTCAACATCTTGAAATGGCCCGCGATATTGCACACAGCATTAACCATAGGTACGGCGATGTTTTGGTGGTGCCCCAGGCAAAGGTGGCCGAAGAAACCATGCTAATTCCAGGTACCGATGGGCAAAAAATGAGCAAGAGCTATGGGAATTTTATTGACATCTTTCTGCCCGAAAAGGAACTTAAAAAGGTGTTGATGGGCATTTTGACCGATTCAACTCCTTTGGAAGAACCCAAAGATGCCGATGCTTGTATTGTCTATCAACTGTTTAAATGCATAGGAAGTCCTGAGCAGGCCCTTGAAATGCGCAATAAATTGCAAGCCGGCGGCTACGGATACGGGCATGCCAAATCGGAATTGCTCGGAGCTCTTTTGCAACGGTTTGATAAGGCACGTGGTATTTACGCCGATTTGATGTCGAACCCTGATGAATTAGAGCGTATTTTGGCTAAAGGAGCAGAACGTACCCGCCCTATTCTGCATGAAACCCTTCAACGCGTTCGGAATGCCCTTGGATTTTCCGTTTCCTGATTTTTCCCAGCTACTTTTGCTTCGTCCTACGTCTACTTTTTGTTCCTTTGTTTGAATTGTCTCTGAATGTCTATCCAAGTTCAGTCCATTACCAAAACCTACAGCAGTCAAAAAGCCCTTGACCAGGTGAGTTTTTCTATTCAACAAGGTGAAATTGTAGGGTTTTTGGGGCCGAATGGCGCCGGAAAGAGCACCATGATGAAGATTTTAACGGGTTTTATTCCGGCCGATTCCGGTTTGGCTTCGGTGGCCGGATTTAATATTCAAACCCAACCCTTAGAGCTTAAGCGCAGGGTGGGGTATTTGCCTGAATCAAACCCCTTGTATCCAGACATGTATGTAAAGGAGTTTCTTCGGTTTATTGGACGTTTGCATGGATTCTCAGGAACCCTGCTTTCAAAGCGCGTGGCTGAAATGATCGAGGTTACGGGATTGGGCTTAGAACAACACAAGCGCACGGGTGCCCTGTCAAAAGGCTATAAGCAGCGGGTCGGCTTGGCCGCGGCCTTAATCCATGATCCCGAGGTGGTTATTTTAGATGAGCCTACCAGCGGTTTTGACCCCAATCAATTGGTAGAAATTCGAAATTTAATTCGCGGGCTGGCAGGTAAAAAAACCGTTTTGCTCTCTTCTCATATTCTTCAAGAGGTTCAAGCCGTTTGCCAGCGTGTACTCATTCTAGACCGGGGGCGCTTGGTGGAAGATGCTCCCATTGATGCATTAGGTTCTAGAACATCGGGGGGAATTGTTTGGTTGGCCGAATTTGAAGAGGATTTGAAACAACAGCAGTTGCAAGGTATTCCTGGTATTACAAGGGTGCAAGCCCTGGACGGCAAGCGTTGGCATTTGCTTAGCGAAACCGAAAAGGGTGTGGCCATGGCCATCTCGCGCTGGGCCATGGAACAAGGAATTACCCTGAACGGTATCCAAAAAGAATCTAGAAGCCTGGAAGAAGTCTTCCGGGAAAAAACAGGCAATTGATATGGGAAATCCCAAGTATTCTATAATGACCCCCGTGCTGCTGCTTATGCTATTGGTGGCTTTAATTCCCATCTTTTTTGTGGTTTTCGCCGGAGTTGGCTCTGCCTTTGGCCTTATCAATAGAGCTGCCTCTCAGGGTAAAGCAAACATCAAAACCTTGACTCCCCACTCGGCCCTAAAGCAAAACGACAAAGGCAACCACTTGATGCTGAATCTGGGTTTAATGGATAAAACACTGCTGAATCCGGTGGATAGCCTGGCTTATTCGGGCGAATTCGTTTTGGCTCAGGGCCGTGGAACCTGGTTGGTTTTAAGGGAGCGCAACGACAAGCCCAGCTTTTTAACGGCCAGCGATGTGCAGGGCTACCGGCAAATTCGACTTCAATTGGGCGTGCCCGAGGCGCTGGCCCTTCAGGCCATTGCCCAACCCTGAATTTAAGGTTTTAAATGTTGGTTTAAGTACCGGGTGATTTTGTCCATCAGGTGCACCCGGTCTTTGCCCGCCACATTGTGGGCATGGTTTGGGTACAAAAAGAAATCTACGGGAATGGATTTATCCACACAGGCTTTTATAAATTGCATGGAATGCTGAGGTACCACCACATCGTCTTGGTCGCCATGGATAATCAACAGGGGGGCCTTTAGGTTTTTGGCTCGTGCAGGCAGGTTGCTTAGGGCGTACCCTTCCGGGTTTTCCTGGGGTTGGTCCATGTACCGTTCCCCATACATCACTTCGTACAAACTCCAATCCATAACGGGACCTCCGGCAACTCCCACCGCAAAATCATCGGGATTTCGTGTAAGCAGGTTGGTGGTCATAAATCCACCAAAACTCCAGCCATGCACTCCAATGCGAAACTTGTCCACAAAGGGGAGCGATTTAAGATAATTCAAACCTTGCAATTGGTCGGTAGCCTCCATTTCTCCCAATTGACGGTGAATGACTTCCTCAAAGATTTTTCCTCGGTGGGCCGAACCTCGGTTGTCAAGGGTGAACACCAGATATCCTTCTTGTGCCATATAGTAATCCCAAAGTCGAGCTCCCCAAAGCCAAGAGCGGCTAATCATTTGAGCATGCGGGCCACCATACACATATATAAGGACTGGGTATTTTTTTGAGGGGTCAAATTGGCCGGGATAAATGATGCGCGCATTTACCGCTGTTTTGCCATCGGCGGCGGTCAAGGTTATCTGTTCTGCTCTGGGCAGGGTAAATCCCTGTTCGCTATAGGGATTGGGTGCATCAAGCAGGCGTTGACGGCTGCGGGCATCAACCCAATCTATGCGGTTGGGCAATAAAGGGTTAGATAGTTTGTCGACCCAAGCCGTGCCGCTGGGATTGGGAATGATGCTGTGCACACCATCGCCTTCGGTAAGCAGCCGGTATTTTCCCGAGTTTAGGTTGATGGCGTACGATTGCCGATCTAAACCGTTGTTTTCTGAACGGGTAATCCAAACTTCTTTCCCAAAAACACCATGGAAATCGGTGATGGGAAATGGCCCTGTGCTGAGTTGGCGAATGAGCTTTCCCTCTGTTGAATAAAGATAGGCATGGTCGTACCCGTCCCGTTCGCTGCGCCAAATAAATTGCTGGGGGTTTCCTGGAATAAAGCTAAGCCCATGTTCGGGTTCCACCCAATGTGGGTCGGTTTCTTGTAACAATTCCGCCTCTAACCTTCCATCTGAAATTCGATACCGGCACAGTTTTAAGCTGTCTTGACCTCGGTTCAGCAGGCCTACGTACATCGATTTTGAATCGGGCGACCAGGTTACGGCGGTTAGGTATTGTTCTTTTGGACCTTCTGTGTTTAGGGTTTGGGTGCTTCCTCCGTCCAGCTGCAGCACCTGAATGCTGACTTCTTCGCTTTTCATTCCAGCCATGGGATAGCGAACCGGGCGCTGGGCTGCAATTCGGGGACTGCTTTCCACCAATGGGTATTCGGTTACCATGCTTTCGTCTTTTCTGTACCAAGCCAGTGCTGAGCCGTCGGGCGACCAAAACAGGCCTTCAGCAATACCGAATTCCTGCCGGTGTACGTAGCCTGAACCGTTCACTACACCGGGTTTTTCGTCTTTGGTAATGGCTCTTAATGCGCCGTTTTTCTCGGCCAGCCACACATTTTGCCCACGGGTAAAGGCTGTTTTTCCGCTGCCTAAATGCGGGTGGATGTTCTCGGCATCTTCGGGCAGGGTGTAGTCCAATACTCGATTTTGCTGGCTAAGGTCAATTTGAATAATCCGCAAACCTTGTTGAAGCTGAAGCAGATTGGGGTTTACCCAAGCATACGAAAAGGGGAAGCCTTTTAGGCTATCGCCCAGGATTCGGTTTAATTGTTCCAATCCAAAAAGTTCAATGCGCTTGCCGTTGGGTTCAATCTTTTGTATGCCTGTGGCATCCCAGCAGGTTAGGGTGCCGGCATCTTTCCATTGTACGTTCATTAAATCTTTGGGCCCGAACTGCCTCCATTGGCCTAAGGTGGCTTGTTCTAAACTCAACTGAGCCTGTGCACACAAAGGCAACAGGCTTAATGCAATAAGGAAATTACGAAGACACATATGCACTAAAAAAAGAGATGTAATGGGGGAATTCCCATGTTCAAAGGTAACAATACGCTTGGTTTTAGGTAGAGCCTTTTACCTTGGTTCGCTGAGCGTTAAATTCAAAGGCCAGGTATTTAAACCGTTAAGGGTGATGCAGGCCTTCGGCTTGGCAGCAGGCAGGTAAGGCCTCAAAAGCCTTGGGCTCGGCAGGCACCGAATCGGCTCGGTAGCCTAAGCTGGCTATTTTTTCTCGAATGGAGTCGGGCTTAAGTCTATTGGTTTTGTACACCACCGTTAACACCTTGGTGTCAAGGTTCAGCGTGGCCGATTTAATTCCCCTAAGAAAGCCCAATTCGGTTTCAAGACGGTTCTTGCACATGCCACAAATGGCCGAGGTTTCAATTTGAAGGGTGGCAATAGGTTGTTGCGCTTGTGCCGGATTTAAAAAGGCCAAAACAATGCAGCCCAAAACAACGATTAGGCTGAAGCGCAAGCGGCCAAGAGCCAAATTTGGAATGAAATTCTGCATTTTTTGTAGCTATGTTTCAAAGATACGGGTTTTTAGTACCTTTGAAATGATAAAAAAGTTAAATACCCGAAATCATATGAAAACCATTTTAAGTTTAATGATTGCTGCGGCCTTCGGATTGGCGGCTCAGGCTCAACAAGCCAATACGGTTCCTACCCCTGTTGATTCTAAGCCAGCTAAAGCCTGCTGCTCAAAAGGTTCGACCGCCGGTTGCCAATCGGCTGCTGCAAAAAGCGAAACGGCGGCTGCCGCTGCTCCTGCCGAAAAAGGCAAAGCCTGCTACAGCAAAGACCATGCAGCAGCTTCTTGCGAGAGCAAAGGAAAGTCCAAACCAAAAGCCCGCAAAGAAGACAACTAATTTCAAGCATCGGGCTGATTCTTGTCCGATTGTTGAACGTGTTTTTAGAAGTAGGTAAGGCGTTGATTTTTCAACGCCTTTTCTATCTTAAATTCCAAGGTTTCGCATGCAGTATAACATTGAAGAGCTTTTTCATTCGTCCGATGGCAGGGGTTTTACCTTTTTGCATTGGTTGATGTTCTGCGATCGGGGGCAGTTGGAGCAGGCTCGTGCCGAGGAGCTACACCGCCGTTCTATCGATGCCTTTGTGAGCAACAATGTGCGGATTAGACCAAGCAAAGAGCGGCTTGGGGTGGTAGGTTTGGCCGAGGCAGCGAAGGGGTTCAAGGAGAAAGAAAATGAGCAAAAATCCGCTTGCCGCGTTTCAGAAACCTTGGCAACCGTTTACATAAAGCAAAAAAAATTGAATTTAGCTTTGTCGGTTTACCGGCAATTGAGTTTGGAAAATCCTGAAAAAAGCGCGTACTTTGCCAACCTGATTGCTAAAGTAACGCAAGAAGCAAATCAAATTTAATTCCAGAGCCATGGACATTGTAATGACCTTAGTGATATTGTTGGTAGCCGTGCTGTTGATTTTGGTAATTCTTATACAAAACTCGAAGGGAGGAGGCATTTCCTCGAACATCGGTGTGTCGAACCAATTGTTTGGAGCGCGCAAAGAGACCGAATTGATTGAAAAACGGACCTGGCAGTTGATGGGATTGTTGGCAGTTTTGTGCATTAGCAGCGGCTTTTTCTTTAGCTACGAGGTGCAAACGGATGCTCCACAGGCGCGCAAGCCATTAACTACGCTTGAAAATCAAATGCCTGCGATGCCTGCTCCTGAGTCGCCCGCCGCCCCCGCAGCTCAGCCTGAATAAGGCAAATTTTCCTCTCAAATTCCTCCCTGTTATTTTGGGCGCCTATTCCCGCTTTCGGCTGTAGGTGCTTTGCCGCTGCCTAAGGGCCAAGCCCCTGCGGTGGCTCCCAAGGTCGTCTCCTCGGCGCGGGCCCTTGCAGGCAGCGTCGGCAGCCCCTGCCGCCTCAATCGGGGGTGCAGGCCTTCTTAGGCTTGATTGGTTTCAAAACAATGAAGCTGGAAATTTTAGGTCCTTAAATTTAACCTGTTTGCTAACATTGTCTCTGATTTTGCTGCAAAAGATTGCTTTTAGGGTGTTACATTTGAATTATGAAACACATCTTCTTTCTGTTTGCTGCCCTTTTGGGAACATCGTGGACCTGTATGGGCCAGGAAATCCAACCCGATTCAGACGATGAGCGGGTAGAAATGGCCGAGGTGGGCTCTGATTTAAGTAGGTTTGAGCGCAAATCGCCCAACGCATTGCGCTTGGCATTTTACAACCTAGAAAACCTGTTTGATACCGAAGACGACACCCTGATTAACGATGAAGAATTTGTGGCCGGGGGAATGAAAGGCTGGTCAGAGACTAGGTTTAGGCATAAAATAAATAACCACGCCAAAACATTGATTGCTTTAGGCGGCTGGGAGGCTCCGGCCATGGTTGGATTTTGCGAAGTAGAAAACAGGGGGGTAATTCACCGGCTTATCACCGAAACCTCGTTGAAAGACATGAACTATCAAATTATTCATGAGAACAGTCCAGACCGAAGGGGAATTGATGTGTGTTTGATTTACCGGCCCGACAAAATAAGGGTGTTGAACCATGAGTACAGGCGGGTTTTTGTTCCAGAGGATCCTGGCTTCAAAACACGCGACTTTCTGTATGTAAAAGGGCTGGTTTTTGACAAAGACACCATTCATGTTTTTTACAACCACTGGCCATCGAGAATGGGAGGACAACAAACCTCAGAACCCAAGCGGATTTTTGTAGCCGAATTGATACGGGCTATGTGCGATAGTTTGTTGAAGGACAATCCCAATGCGAACATATTGATTTCGGGCGACTTCAACGACGAGCCAGGCGACAAAACCATGGCCCAGATTTTGCGAGGAAAACGAAGAGATGCCGAATTGAAATCGGGCGACTTTGTGAACTTTATGTACGAACTTTGGGAAAAAGGCCTGGGCACTGAAAAATACCAAGACCATTGGGGCATGCTGGACCAGTGGTTGGTGAACGTTGCTTTGTTCAAAAGACAAAAAGGCTTGGTTGTGGATGGGGGCGATGCCGGCATATTTAACGCCCCTTGGTTGATAGAAAGAGACGAGCGGTATTTGGGCGAAAAGCCCTACCGCACCTTTAATGGGCCTCAGTATTTGGGCGGCCACAGCGACCACTTTCCGGTGTACATCGATTTGGTCCGAAAAAAGTAGGCATTTACTCCACGAAAATTTGATACCTTTGCCCTCCGCAAGGAAGGGCCCTTAGCTCAGTTGGTTAGAGCATCTGACTCATAATCAGAGGGTCGTTGGTTCAAGCCCAACAGGGCCCACGTTTAAAGGCAGGCATTTGGCCTGCCTTTTTTTGTTGGCATAAACCAAGCCCCCTCCATCCTTAACGATAATTTACCATTGGTTTATTCATCGTTTAAATTATATGCCTATATTTCAGCATGTTAATTAGGATTTTCTGCTTTGTTTTTTCTTTTACCTTTTTGGCTTTTGGTCTGTCTGGACAAGGTGTGGTCATTAGTCCCAGCAACACACAGCCTGACAGCAGTGCAATTTTGGATTTGGTGGACTCTACCCGCGGGTTTTTGCCGCCCCGCTTAACCTCTGTGCAAAGAAACGCTATTTTAAATCCTGCCCCAGGTTTGACCATCTTTAACACCGACATCCGATGCCTTGAATTTTATCGGGGACCCCAAGAGGGTTGGTATTCTCCTTGCCCAGTTTTACCGCAAATCAGTACCGATTCTGTAAACCCGATTTTTGGGAGCTCTGCTACCGCTCATGCAACGCTCGTTCAAATGGGAAATCAACCCATTATTACCCAAGGAATTTGCTGGAGCACGCTTCCCAATCCCAGTATTTTAACCGATACCGCAGGGCTGAGTCCAGGAATTGGGGCCTTTCAGGTTTCTATGAAAAACCTGAGTTTTCAAACTTTGTATTATTACCGTGCCTTTGTTGAAACCGCCATGGGCGTCGTTTATGGGGCTGTTGATACCTTTCGCACCACTGCCGGAACCGTAGTTCAGTTCACCTCGGTTGGCAGCCATCAATGGCAGGTCCCTCAAGGTCTAAATGCCATTGAACTTTTGGTGGTTGCAGGCGGCGGCGGCGGCGGGAACGGTCAAGGCTGTGGCTGGGAAGGCGGCGGCGGCGGCGCCGGTGGAGTTCTATATCATGCTCAATTTTTAGTGGTGGCAGGCAATACCATTTCAATCGCGGTTGGAGCCGGAGGCAGCGCAAACAACAATGGGCAAAACAGTCAGTTTGGAACCGTCGTGGCCATGGGCGGTGGAGCCGGTCGCAGCTGTTCCAACGGCTTAAATGGGGGGTCCGGAGGCGGAGGTGGGCATCCAGGAACGGCAGGTGGTTCAGGCCAAGCAGGCCAAGGAAATGCCGGGGGCAACGGGGGGACTTCTTCCGCTGGTGGCGGTGGCGGTGCAGGTGCACCGGGGAATTCAGGACCCGCCGGAGGAAAGGGTGGCGACGGCTTGGCTTTCGGCATAACCGGTTCACAGCAGTTTTATGGGGGCGGTGGTGCGGGTTGGTCAGGAGCCTGCAATGTTCCGCCTCAAGGTGGATTGGGTGGTGGCGGGAATGGAACCTGCATAACTCATGGGGTGGGCGGAGCCGGTCAGCCAAATACGGGTGGCGGAGGTGGCGGTTGCCAAGGTTCTCCTTGTACCGGTGGGGCGGGCGGTTCTGGCCTGGTTGTTCTTCGGTACTAATCTCTCACTTTGTTTTTGGCCCTTTTTTCGGTCTGAGCTCCATTCGTATTTTACCCGCAGCGAGGCAAAATTTTGCTTCTGCCGGCCGTAGGTTTGTTTTGAAAAAGATGGATTCTGGGCGGCAGACGGGCTTTCCGAGCTACTCCGCGGTTGCCGAAAGGCTGGCCCAGCTGGTTTGCGGGGGCTCCTGAAGTCGCCTCCGCACCTAGCGGGCCAGGCTTCGGCTTCCTTGCGGGGTAGCTTCGTCAATCCCTGCCGCGGCTCGGATAGCCTGCAGCCGCTCAAAAAATAATAGTATTGCCATTTAAACTGCTGTATATTTGCATGTTATTGCAGACTAATCCTGAAGAAACCATGAGACACATCTTGCCTTTAATGCTGATTGTAAGCACGTTAACCATAAAAAACCTGCATTCTCAGGGGGTTACCATTGGGTCAAACAATCCGCCCGATGCCTCGGCGGTGCTCGATTTGCAATCTACTCAAAAGGGCTTGCTGCTGCCGCGGCTTACCACTGTTCAGCGCAACGCCATTCAGCTGCCTTCGCGGGCCTTGGTGATTTACAATACAGACAATGAGTGCATTGAAGGATATTTTCCTGGCGGATGGAAAGCCCTGCAATGCGACTGCAACAGCGCTCCGCCGAGTCCCGCTTTGATTTCGGGGCCAACCTTGGCCTGCCCTGCCGATACTGGCCTGCTGTTTTCCATTGCTCCGGTAACGGGCGCAACCTCTTACCTGTGGACCATTGGCAGTACCGATACGCTGATTTCGGGCAGCGGAACCGATTCGGTGCGCGTAAATTTGAGTGCCCTTACAGGTCAGCGCAGCATTGCAGTAAGCGCCGTGAATTATTGCGGAACTTCGGTTCCGGCCAGCCTAAGCCTGAGCGTTTCGGTGCCCGACAGCACCTTTACCGTTCAGCCGGGAACACCCATAATCAACAATGCGGCTCAATTTAACGCCAACCAAGCCAATGCAACCTATGCCTGGACCTTTCCTTCGGGAAGCCCGGGCAGTTCAACGGCCCAGAACCCTTCGGTAACCTGGACCCAAACCGGAACCTATGCCGTGCAATTGACAGTAACCGATGCCAACGGCTGTCAAAGTCAAAAAACAGATTCCATAACAGTAACCAACTGTTCTCCCGCTACCTGGACATTTAGCAATTGCGGTCAAACCGGGCGTACCGGCCCAAGCCAAGCCCAGTGCAATTCCACCTACGGGTCGGGCGTGGTAACGGTTTCGAACGGTGTGCAGCTGTGGACCGTACCCGCTACGGGCAACTACACCATTCAAGCGGCAGGGGCCGAGGGCGGCGACAAGGGCGATTACCTGAACCAATCGGGAAAGGGCCTCATTGTTTCAGTTAGCGTTTCTTTAACCGGGGGAACGGTGTTGGCCATTGTGGTAGGTCAGCGGGGCGGACAGTGTTTGTCAGCGAACAGCTCAGGCGGCGGTGGCGGAGGCGGGGGAAGTTATGTGTACAACAACCAAAGCAATGTGCTGTATGTGGCTGCCGGTGGGGGCGGAGGCATCGGAGCTGGAAACAGCACCCGCAAGCCGGGCCGGAATGCTTCTTCAGCCCAAAGTTCAGGAACAAACCAACAAGACAACAACAACGGGCCAAGCAGCTACAGCTATTTTGCCGTTACCGGAAATGGTGGGGGCAGTTATGGACAGGTTATAGGCCAAGGCGATTACGATTCGGGTGGAGGAGCCGGTTGGAATGGGAATGGAATGAACGGAGTAATGTACCCCGGCACCGAAGGAGGGCGGTCGCGGGCCAATGGATTCTTGGGCGGGAATTACGACAACAGCAGAAATCCGTATGTAGCCGTAGGTGGTTTTGGCGGTGGCGGGGGCGCTTCTGATGGGGGCGGCGGTGGCGGGGGCTACACCGGCGGAAACGGCGGACGCTGGAACAGTTTGGCCACGGGCGGCGGCGGCGGAACCTGCTACGTGGTGGGCAACAACAACCCCTCTAGCCTAGGAAATCAGTCTGGCCACGGGCAGGTGGTAATCACCCGGACATGTCCTTGATGGGGCTTGGCCAAAAATTTACCGTAAAATTATTCCAACACCGCCTGCGGTGTTGCACCCTTGCGGGGTAGCTTCGTCAATCCCTGCCGCGGCGCCTGGCGGTTTATCCAGTTTGGAATTGGCAGCCAATTGGCCGCCTTTACTAAGGTGTTGTTAACCCTGAACATGTGCCGCTTTTTTGTGGGTTGGCCCGCGCCCCCGATGGAGCCGGCAGCGGGCGCCGACCTGCCCCCAAAGGGCCAGGCGCTAGGAGGCGACCTTGGGAGCCACCGCAGCGCCCAAGGCCCTTGGGGCAGGGCAAGCCCGCTACAGGTGACAGCGGGAAAAGGCGCCCAATTCCAACCCTTTTACTGCAAGATTTAGGATATTTTATCCATGTTTAGCCGTTCCACGTAGGCTGCAATTCCGTCTTCCAAAGATTGAAATGCAAAGGGGAAGGAGGATGCCTCTAAAAACCGCGACATGTCTGCCTGGGTATGGTACTGGTAGCGTGCGCGAAGTGCCATGGGCATTTCTATGAATTCAACGTTGGTTTGCCGGTTCAAGGATTGAAATAGCCCCTGAGCCAAAGCCAAAAAGGGCCGAGCCTGCCCCGTGCCCAGGTTGTAAATGCCCGAGGCAAAGCGCTGCTGAAAACTATACCACAGCACCCGAACTACGTCGTTTACCGAAATGAAATCCCGTTCCTGTTCTCCGTCCGCATACGGTTCACGGTACGACCGAAACAGCCTTATTTTCCCCCTTTCTTGAATTTGATGGTAGCCATGCCAAACCACCGAGGCCATGTTGCCTTTGTGGTGTTCGCCGTAGCCGTACACATTAAAAAAGCGGTATCCGAACCAATTCGATGGAGCCTCTTTTTGTTCTGTAACCCAACGGTCAAAATCGAGCTTGCTTTGTCCGTATGGGTTTAGCGGTTGCAGTTTGGCAAGGTGCTGGTTTGTGTCGCTGTAGCCCCATTCCCCATCTCCATACACCGCTGCCGACGAAGCATACATCAGCGGAATGCCACAGCGAATGGCTGCGTTCCAAAGGGTTTTTGAGTAGTTCAGGTTAAGCCTGTTCAGCAGATCGGTGTCTAGGCAATAGGTGTCGGTGCGGGCGCCCAAATGAAAAACGGCATCGGCTTTACTCAACCAAAAGTCGGGTTGCTTTTCAAAATCGTCGCGGTTTACCCGGGCCAGAAAGTCAATGGATTTCCAGGCTTGGTGTTCCGGGCCCCGTTCAAAGTTATCGACTCCAATCACCTGGTAGCCCGCTTGTAGGGCGTACCGGGAAAGCGCTCCGCCAATAAAACCTGCAGCTCCGGTAATGGCAACCGTTTTTTTCTGGATATCCATTTCTACATTCCCAACCTACATTGTATTGGGGGAATTTGCTGTTTAAGGTGCAATGCTAAGTCGGCCCGACCAAGTGCTTCCTTGGTGAAGAAGCGTAATGGTGTAGATGCCTGGGCTTTCGGGCAATGGGCTTAAATGCAATTCGTTTTCAATACGAATGTACGACAAGGGCAATACCCTACCTTGAGCGTCGGTAAGCCGAATCTCTGGATTTTCCCATTGCATAGGGATTTGCAAAACAGCCCGGTCGGAAGCTGGGTTTGGATACAGGTTTAACTTTTCAGCCCCAGGTTGTTCTGGATTGCTCAAAACCAAGCATTGGCCAATTCCAGGGGGAACGGTATCCGTATCGATAACAATGTTGGCGTCAGAGGCGAACGAAGGAATCAAAAAGGAGAAATAGGCAATAAGCATCTCGTCGGTGGTGGCTTCGCCTGCTGTAACCAATTGCGGAGGGTTGCTTGGGTTGTTGGGGTTGTTGGCGGTGTTGTCGTACACCGCTTCTGCCTTAAGCAATGAATTTACAGGTAAAATTACGGGTTTTCGGAAGGAGTAGGTTCCCTGCCATGAAAAATCCCATTTGGGAACATCTACCAAACGAATGGTATCGCCTACCGGTGGTACGGCATAAATTTTAATCGATTTACCAATCAAGTGCATGTGAGGCATAACCGACAACAGGGTTGTGTTGTAGGGAATGGTGTATTCAGCGATAAAGCTGCGCACCGTATTGGCGGGGATAACCAAAGGTTGAGTAATCGTGGTAACGTGGTTTAAAATGGGCATATTCATCACCTCTCGGGTGGTTCCGCTGGCAAATTTCAGGTTTACCCGGGTGCTGTCTAGCTTTCCTTGGGTATTGATGGGATAGTGCATTTGCAATACCAAAACCGAATTGGGTTCCAATTTCATGCCCATTCCCGGGGGGTAAACAATGGGGTCGCCGCCGGGAACCCAGCCACCCAAAAACTTAGAATCTTGAGAGCCAGTGCCGCCAAAATTGGTGTAGCCCGGAAGGGGGTCGTTGGCGTCAAGCTGAGCTGGAATACCTGTGTTGTCGGCATAAACCAAACAGTGGTGAACCATTTCTCGGTTTCCAGGAATCACTTCCATGGCCGACAAATAAACCGCTTGGGCATTGTTTAAAGGAACCACAAAGCAGCGGTAATCTTCTTGATTCAAGGGGTTTACATAATTGGCCATTTTCCCAGTCCAGCTTACGGTTCCGATTTGGCTGCCGGTGTTGATTGCTGGAGGGGCGGGGGCATTGGCCGGGTTGCCTTCTGGAGCCCCTGCATCGACCCAATTGGCAATTAGGTTAACTTCGGCTTGAGTAAGGTAGCGCTCCTTAGCGTGGGTGCGGTAGGCGGGATCGGCAGGCCATGGCGGCATGCGGCGAGCCTGAACCGCCGATTTCATGGAGTTGCGAACCAAAAATGCCTCTGAATAGGTTTTTAATGAAAAGGGGGTAGGCCCGCCCTGGTAATGGCAAGAATAACATCTTTGATATACAATGCAGGCTACATTGTCTGACCAAGTTGGGGTTTGGGCGTTTGAGATTGCAGTTAAACCCAAGAAGGCGAGAAGAAGAATAATTGGCCTCATACTTCGAAATTTACCGAAAGGTAGGCTAAAAAGAGTGAAAATCAGGGCTACCTGCTGTTAATTTTAGCAAAGGAAAGGGTTAAATGCCAAATTCCACTTGGAATTGCCCGACCCATTGATTTCCAGTATGGTTTAAATCCCATCGGGTTCCAAGTTGCTCATAGCCAAAAAAGAGTTGGGATTTTATTCGGTGCCCTTGAAAATACCAATTGAAACCCAACCCACTTTGGCTGCGTTGGAGGTAAGCCAGCTTTACAGAAGAGTTGGGAACAAATTGGGCCCAGCGAAGTACCAGTTCGGTTTTATTGCCAAGCATTTTTCCCGCCTGAACAAGCAGACCCTGGCCAAAAATGGGCAATACAGCGGATGCAGCAGGCAGGTTCCCGGTTTTATATATGGCCTCAGACATCAGAGACCAACCTTTGTATTTGAATGCGATATCGGCAAAAAGGGCTTGGAAGTCTGCAGCACTCTGCATCTCCATTCCATGGGTTCCAGCCTGCCGAATGGCCCACTGGTTAAAATGCCCACCCACAGCAATAGAAACCTTTGGTTTGTCTTCTCCTTCAAGGGCTCCTTCAGAATAATCGCCGTTGTTTTTAAAGGCCCCAAAGGGAAGCCATTCAGCACGTAGGGTATAGGCCAACCCAGCGTCGCGGGGAAGTGCATTTCTGCCTTCCCCAGAACTTATGGCCCCTTTAAGACGAAATACCTGCTGGCCCAAAGGCAGACTGGCATAAAAAAAGGCCCCAACATCTCGGTCAAGGGTTAACAGGTTGTTTACCGGTGATCGTTCGGGCAATTGAAGGTTTCCAGAAGAAACCACCCTCTGCCGGTTGCCGGGGAGTTTTCCTTGGCCAAATCCGATGTAAAATTTGGGCGAAAAATGGTAGTATATCATGGCATCTCGGATGGGTTCAGCAACATCGCTGTTGGTTAATCCCAAGTCGTTGCGGCTAAACGAGAGTTGAATGTAGTAGGCAAGCCGAGGGTCGAAGAGAAAGCCGTCGAGGCGAAAACGCAACCTGCGGACCAAGAATCCAAGGCTAGAAGGTGTAAGGTTGGCCCCATCTTCACTCTCATAAAAAAAGCGGTTTTGCATGCGAAATCGCATGTTTATCGAATACAAAGAATCCTTTTGAAATCGAATTCCCTGGCTGGTTTTTAACAGGGGCGCTTCATCGCTTTCGGTTTCACGCTGAGCCTGAATGGCTAAGCTGGGCAATACCGCAAGCAGCATTAAAAAAAACCATTTCATTGATTAAAGATACAACGGCTGGTTGGCATCGAAACCAATCAGGGTTTGCCTACGTGAAAGAAATGGGTTCATTTAGACGGCTATAAGCAAGGAAAATAGAACCCCTTCTTAAACAAGGCAGTCCAAAAATCAATACGCAAATTCTAAAAAGCCCTTGCCAGGGAATCAATTACCCGGTTGGATGCTAAAATCCACCAATCGAACAAACTGCCTAATCCGGTCGCTGAGTTCTTGAGGTTCTAGGTTGATTACCCGTTCAATCCCAAATTTTTCGACACAAAACGAGGCAATGGCCGAGCCATAAATGACGGCTTGTTTCATGGTTTCGAAGTTGATTTCGGATTGGGAGGCCAAAAATCCGATAAAGCCTCCAGCAAAACTATCGCCAGCTCCAGTTGGGTCGAATACTTCTTCCAGAGGTAGAGCAGGAGCGTAGAAAATTTCATTTTGATGAAACAGCAAGGCTCCGTTTTCTCCTTTTTTAATGACCAAATAGCGGGGACCCATGCTTAGGATTTTTCGGGCGGCTTTTACCAAACTAAACTCTCCAGAAAGTTGACGGGCTTCCTCGTCGTTGATGGTCAATACATCTACCATAGTAAGGGTGTCGATAAGGTCGTCCCAAGCGGAGTCCATCCAGAAGTTCATGGTATCCATTACCACCAGTTTTGGCCGGCGGTTCATTTGTTGAAGCACACTGCGCTGAAGGCTAGGCATTAGGTTGCCAAGCATTAAAAAGTCGCATTCTTTTGCACTTTCGGGCAAAACCGGGTTGAAGTCGGCCAGAACGTTTAATTGGGTTTCTAAGGTGTCGCGGGAGTTCATATCAGAGAGGTAACGACCTCGCCAAAAGAACGATTTTTCGCCGGCTTTGATTTGCAGTCCTTCGGTCGATATGCCTCGGCGGTGAAAATGTTCAATCCCGCTTTCAGGGAAATCGTCTCCTACTACCGACACCAAATGAATGTCGCTTTTAAGAAAGTATGAGGCCGCCAACGATACGTAGGTTGCGGCTCCTCCAATAATTCGGCCAGAAGAGGCGAAGGGGGTTTCTACTTCGTCGAAGGCTACGGTTCCAATCACCAATAAACTCATAGTGCAGTTGTTTTGAGGCCAAAGGTAATAAAAGCGCGGAGATGGGTTTTGAGCCTTGGGCGGAGCAGGAAGGAGCGGGAATTTTGTTTTGTAAGAAAAGGCGATCTAAGAACTGCAATGGAACGACTGGCCTATAAAATCATGGCTATTTTAAAGGCTGAATTCAAAGGTTATGCCTTAGGTTAAGTCAGGTTCAAAAAACCCGACCATAGAAAACGCGCAGATGAAAGGATTGGAATTTCCTTTTGTCAATCAAAAGGGAAGATCGTCTTCAAAAGGTGCATTTAATGGAGGCGCTGGGGGGCTGGGTGCCGCTCCTGGCAAGGTTCCTCCCGAAAGAGGAGCGGAACCTGGTTCCATAGTTGGAGGCAAGGGCGCGCCGGCACCTGCAGCTCCATCAACGGTCAAATCCCACACTTTAATGTCGGTGTACCAACGGCCGTTGTATTCTCGGCTTTCTACGTCTACTTTCGCCCGCACTTGCATGCCGTCTTTTAATGCGTATCGGTCTATTTTATCGCCCCAAAGGGTCATGCACACGTTTTTTGGATATTGTCCGGGTTGTTGAACCACAAATTCTTGCTTTCTCCACATCCCACTTTTTCCTTGGCCATTTACTTCCTGCATGACCTGCACGACTTTACCTGAAATTTCCATTGCTCTATTTTTTTCAAAGGTAGGCAGATTGTCTCCCAAAATCAACCCAAGTTTTCAACAATTCAAAAATCAAAATAAGGATATTTTTTTAGGGGTTTGTGCAATATATTGCGCGGCATTTCCTTTCCTTTGATAAAAAAGAACCACCCGTTATGTACAAACAAATTAAACCCCACGTAAATACGCTTCTTGTTTTTTTGGCCATTGTCGGTGCTTCGGCCATATTGGCGCGTGCCTACTTGAATCGCAACAAATCAACGGACCGAATTTACGTAACGGGTTCGGGCACGAAAGAGTTTAAATCGGATTTAGGGAACTGGGCTGGCTCTTATTCTGTGGAACATGCTGATCTTCAAGAAGGGTACAATCGGCTTCAAGAAAACCGAGCCGCGGTGTTGACTTTTTTGGTAAACAAAGGGTTTAAGAAAGAAGACATTACGTTTAGTTCGGTATCGACCGAAAAAAACTACAATTCCAAGTACGATCAGCATGGCAACCTGTTGAGCAGGACTTTTTTGAACCACACCTTGTCTCAAGAGGTAGAGGTTCAATCGGAGGATGTTGATTTGATTGCAAGAATTTCGAGAGAGGCCACCGAGTTGATCAATCAGGGAATCGAGATTAATTCCAATCCGCCTACCTACTATTACAGCAATTTAGGTGCATTGAAAATTGAAATGGTTGCAGCTGCAACTCAAGATGGAAGGGTTCGGGCCGAACAAATTGCCGGCAATGCAAACGGCAGTTTGGGCGATTTGAAAAATGCCACCCTGGGCGTTTTTCAGATAACTTCTCAAAGCGGGGACGACGATTATTCTTGGGGAGGAACCTACAATACAAGTTCCATCAATAAAACGGCTTCCATTACCGTACGGTTGGAATTTGGGGTAAATTAAAGAAGACTCAGGATTCGTCCAATCCATCTAAGATTTTTTGAACATCCACTTCGGTTTTGCTCAGAATTTCTTTGCATTTTTGAATTAAAACCGAGGCGCGTTTTACCTTGTCGGCCAATTCATCTACTCCAATTTCACCGCTTTCCATTTCGGCCACAATTTTTTGCAGTTCGTCAAAGGAGGCTTTGTAGGTTTCTTTGGTGCTCATATAGGTTCATTTGAATGATGGATTTCAATGGGTTGTGCCGACAGTTCGCCACGGAACAATTGGATTTTAAGTTCCCGATTTAATTGAATGTCTTTGGTATTGTTCAAGGGTTTCCCTCCTTGGGTTACAATACTGAATCCACGTTTTAATACCTGCTCTGGACTTAGATTTTGAACTTGGGTGTTTAAGAAATCCAAACGTTGCCGCTGGTTGCCAAGTGTTTGTTTAAATCCGGTAAGAAGTTGCCTAAAGGATTGGTCAAGGCTTAGGGTTTCTGAGCGGCTGCGCACGGCCATTCCCTGGGTTATTTGCTGTCGGTTTTGTTCTAAAAGGTTGTGGTGGTGCTTGGTAAGGTAGCGTGAAGAACTGCTTAATTGTTGAACCGTTTGCTGCCATTCCGCCCGGTGGCTGATTTGCCGGCTTCGTGCTGTGGCTACCAGAAGGCGAAGGGCATGTTGCAGGTCTTGTCGAGCATCTGCCACCACCTCTAGGCCACTTTTTGTTAAGGCCTCTTCGCATTTTTGAAGGGGAACGGATAGGTTGTGGAATTGCTGAACCAACCATTCGGCCAATTTGGTGGGGGTAATGGCGTTGTGCCAAGCAATTTGTTCGGCCACGGTTAAATTTGAGGCGTGGCCAATCCCGGTTAAAACGGGCAAAGAGAATGTGGTTAAGGCACGGTTTAATTCTAGGTTGTTGTAGCAAGCCATGCCGACTTCTCCTCCGCCACCCCGCACCAAGGCAACCACATCAAAATGGGTTTTGACCTTTTGAATTTTTTGAAGTTGTTCTTGGATGGTAACCACCGCTCTTTCTCCTTGAAGCACTGCAGGAAACAGGTGAAAATAAAAGGCATAACCCCATTGTTTGTTGGCCTCAGCCAAAACCTTGGTAAAATCGCCGTACCCTTTGCTGCTGGCATCAGAAATTAAGGCGATGCGTTGCGGGAGCCAGGGTTTGGGAAGTGCCCGGTTTCGCGAAAGCAAGCCCTCTTCCTTAAGGGTTTGGATGCAGCGCTGTTTTTCTTGCTCCAGATCTCCCAACGAAAATGCCGGGTCCATATCCTGTATATTCAGGGAAAGTCCATAAACAGGGTGGAATTGGATTTCAACGAGCATTAGAACCTTGATGCCGTCGCGCAGGGGTTCTTTAAGAACATTTAAAAAGGTGGAATTAATGCGTTGATAATCGCCTTTCCAAAGGTTCGCCCGCATTTGAGCTACAATGCTTCCGTTTTGTTTTTCCACCAAATCTGGATAGCAATGCCCCGAGGCAGGGTAGAGGTTCAGGGTGTTTATTTCGGCCCGAACCCAGTAGGTTTGGGTGTAGGTTGAGCGCAGAACCCCTTTGATGTTCTCACACAATTCAAGCAGGGAATAACTGGGGCCTGAAACGGGCATGGCTTAGTTGAAGTCGGGTTTCCGTTTTTCCATAAAGGCCCCCGTTCCTTCAATAAAATCGGGGGTTTGAAAGCATGCTCCAAACGCTTTTATTTCGGTTGAATAGCCTTTTTCGGTAGGCCTAAATCCAGCCTCAACCGCTGCAATGGCTGCAGCACTTGCTTGGGTTGAATTTTTCAAGAACGAAGCGGCCATGGCCTTAGATTCAGCAAGAAGGTCTTCTTGGCTGCACACTTTGTTGACCAATCCCCAGCTCAAGGCGGTGTTGGCATCGACCATTTTGGCAGAAAAAAGCATTTCATAGGCTCTTCCACGGCCAATTAATTGCGGCAGGCGTTGGGTTCCTCCATATCCAGGAATTACACCAAGGCTTAATTCGGGCAGTCCCATTTTGGCATTGTCAGAGGCCAGGCGAACATGCGCGGCCATGGCCAATTCCAAACCTCCGCCCAAGGCAAATCCATTGATGGCAGCAATGACGGGTTTGGGGAAATGGGCAATTTTATCGAAAAGCAGGGCTTGGCCGTCGCGGGCCAATGCCTCGCCTTGCTCAACAGGAAAGGCTGCAAATTCCGAAATGTCGGCGCCCGCCACAAAGGCCTTGCTGCCCGCCCCCGTTATAATGAGCGCCCGAACCATAGAGTCGTTGGCCAGGTTTTCTAAGGCCTGGTTTAGTTCTAAAATGGTGGCTCGATTCAGGGCGTTTAATTTTTCGGGGCGGTTTATGGTTAGAGTGGCTAGACGCGTTTCAATTTCCAATATAAGGTTCTGATAGTCCATTTGCTTAGGTTTGAAACAAAGGTAGCAAGCAAAATGCAGATGCCATTCTACTTAAATTCAATAAGCTGAAATTTAGTTAAAGGGCGTTTGCCTTTGCAAAGGCCTTGACCTAAAGTAAAGCAAAAGTTCAAGACGGGGAGCCCTGCTGGATTGCGTATTTTATTCAATTCTTTGACTTTGTTATTGCTTAAAACCTATGCTCTTTTAGCCTGTAAGCCCTGAACCCTGGCTTGAATCGGGGCTTGGTTTTCTTCTTTATTCCTTAAATTTTAAAAATCAAAAACCTGAGCCTGTTTTGGTTTGTTACCTTTGCGTAAAACATAATTAGTATGGCCGTAGAAACATTAAACGATGCATCCTTCTCAGACTTGCTTAAAGAGGGGGGCTCAATTGCAATTAAGTTCTATGCCGATTGGTGTGGAAGTTGCAAGTTGTTTTCGCCCAAATTTCGGCGAATGAGCGAAGATGAGTCCAACTCAGGCATTCGCTTTGTAGAAATCAATGCGGAAGAAAATCCGGAAAGCCGCCGTTTGGCTGGGGTTGACAACCTGCCTTTTATCGCTGTTTTTAAACAAGGGGTTTGCGTTCAAGGTTTGGCCACAAGCAAAGAAGAAAAAGTGTTGGAAATGCTTAAAGACATTGCCTGATGAAAATGGCTGAAATAAAAAGGCTAGCTCAAACCCATACATTATCAGAGCTCAAATTGGCCGAGGAAGCGATGTATGAAGAGCAGGAGCCAAGCATCGAGGTACATGGGGACGACGAAGGTGAAAAACTCACCCATATTTTAGCGGCTCAAGACCTTGTGCAAAACATGGAAAAAGGGATGTCTATCAACGATGCCGTTCGCGCCTATTCCCAACGCGTCAGAAATTCCATATCTTGAGCCCCTATGGGAAAAAACGTCATTGAAAGAATTGAAGAGGCCAATGGGCCTTTGTTTTCGTTCGAGGTAATACCGCCTTTAAAGGGTGTGGGCATTGAAACCTTATTCACGGCCATCGATCCCCTGATTGATTTAAAGCCGTCGTTTATCAATGTTACCTACCATAGAGAGGAGTTTGTATATAAAAAGCGGGAGAAAGGATACCTTGAAAAGGTTTCCATGCGTAAGCGCCCCGGAACGGTAAGCATTTGTGCCGCCATTCAGCACAGGTATTCCATAGATACGGTTCCTCACCTTATTTGCGGTGGTTTTACAAAAGAAGAAACCGAAAACGCCCTGATTGATTTGGACTTTTTGGGAATAAACAACGTTTTAGCGCTTCGTGGAGACCCCATTAAAACCGAAACCCATTTTTCGCCAACCGATGGTGGGCATGCTCATGCCGTTGATTTGGTTCGGCAAATTTCAGATATGAATAAGGGCATTTATTTGGACGACGAAATTAGGGAGCCCGCGCCCACCCATTTTTGTGTTGGGGTTGCCGGTTATCCGGAGCGCCACTTTGAATCGCCCCACATGGATTTGGATTTTCAGTACTTGAAAGAGAAAATAGAGGCAGGGGCTCAGTATATTGTAACCCAGTTGTTTTTTGACAACCAAAAGTTCTTTGCGTTCCGTGACCGCTGTTGGCAAGAAGGCATTCGTGTCCCCATCATACCCGGCATAAAGCCAATTGAAAAGATTTCGCACCTTACGTTTATGCCCAAGTTTTTCCATGTTGAAATTCCAGGGCCGTTGACCCATTCTTTGGTTAAATGCAAGAACGACGACGAAGCAAGGCAAGTGGGCATTGAATGGGGCATGGCTCAATGCAAGGAGCTAATAGCCAATGGTGTGCCGGGAATACACTTTTTTACCATGGGCAAGAGCAAGGCGGTTCGGGCCATTGCGGGAGCCGTATTTAGCGGCCGATAAGTTCTTTGGGGTCCACCATCAAGGTGGTGTCCACAGGGACGGAGGCCCTGAACAATCCCCAAACCTTGACCTTAATTTCACCCTGAACCTGTAGGGGTAATTTCTTCCCTTGAAGAACCAGCATCAGGGCATTCGGTGCGGCTTGAAGCATTGCGGCCGTATTCAAGTCGGCTTTTAAGGGAAACACAACAGATTGGCGGGCAGGAAATCGAATGGCTTTGTCGTTGCTAAGTTTTCCCATGGCTTTTTGCTGATAAAAAGCTTGAAGCGCAATTTGGGTGGCCGTAACCGTAAACCCATTGGGATTCTCAGCCCTCAATTCAACCTGAGCCGCCGAAGGGTTCAGGTTGAACGAGACCAAATCTACCTTAGGCATCGCAATTTTACAGGAGTAAAACGCGAGGCAACAAAGCCAAGCAAGGCAAAGCCAGCTTGAATTATTTGATTTTTGCATAATGATGGAAAAACCAAGGAATGGTTTCAATTCCTTTGTAGAAGTTGAAAACACCATAGCTCTCGTTGGGAGAATGCAGGGCATCAATATCTAACCCGAATCCCATTAAAACCGACTTTAATCCCAATTCTTTTTCGAAAAGGGCCACAATGGGAATAGAGCCTCCGCCGCGGGTTGGAATGGGTTCCTTTCCAAAGGTTTCTTTCATGGCTAGGCTTGCGGCCTTAAATTCAGGTGAATCTGAAGGGGTTACAACGGGTTCGCCCCCGTGGTGTGGCCTTACTTCTACTTTCACGGAATGGGGGGCAATGGATTTGAAGTAATTTTCAAACAGTGCGGTAATTTCTTCGGAATTTTGGTTGGGCACCAAACGCATTGAAATTTTAGCGTATGCTTTTGAAGGCAGCACTGTTTTTGCGCCTTCACCGATGTACCCGCCCCATATTCCATTTACGTCTAGGGTTGGTCGAGTGCCGGTGCGTTCAAAAGTGGTGTAGCCTTCTTCTCCTTGAAGGGCGTCAATGCCCAAATCGCGTTTGTATTCTTCTACATCAAAGGGAGCAAGGTTTAGGGCTTTTCGGTCTGCCTCCGAGAGCTCAAGCACTTTTTCGTAGAAGCCAGGAATGGCAATGCGTCCATTTTCGTCGTGCATGCGCGCAATCATACGGGCCAAAATATTGATGGGGTTTGCCACCGCGCCTCCATAAACCCCTGAGTGCAAATCACGGTTGGGCCCGGTAACCTCAACTTCAACGTAAGAAAGTCCGCGCAAACCGACATCGATCGAGGGCGTGTCGTTGGCCAGCATGCTGGTGTCGGAAATCAAAACCATATCGGCCGAAAGACGTGTTTTTTCCTGTTTCACAAAGGTGGAAAGGTTGCTTGAGCCCACTTCTTCTTCGCCCTCAATCATAAACTTCAGGTTGCAGGGCAATTCGCCGGATGCCCACATGGCTTCAAACGCCTTAAGGTGCATGTAAAATTGACCTTTGTCGTCGGCGGAGCCTCTGGCATAAATCCGTTCGTTTCGAATTTCAGGTTCAAATGGGGGAGTGGTCCAAAGTTCCAAAGGAACAGCGGGTTGAACATCGTAATGTCCGTACACCAAAACGGTGGGCAAAGAAGGGTCGATTATTTTTTCTCCGTACACAATGGGGTAACCGGCGGTTGGGCATATTTCAACGGCATCGGCACCGGCCTCTTTAAGGCGTTCGGCCACAAAAGCAGCACAGGCATGAACATTGCCCGCAAAAGCAGGGTCAGCACTGATGGAAGGAATGCGCAATAAATCAAACAATTCGGCCATAAACCGTTCCTTCTGCGACTGAATAAAATGCTGTGTTTTTTGCATGGTTATTGCTTATGTTGGTTTATAATTTAAGAGTAAAGTCAAGATTTTAGGTTGAATTAAGGACAAAAAAAACCGTACAGATACCGTTTGAAATTCAGGCTGAAAGTACATAATCTGACTCACATCTTAAAAACAAACGTGAATGTGCCTTATAAGTTCTGTTAAAATCGAATGTTTGCCCTTGACAAGCCCATAAAAAGAGTGTAATTTTAACCGATTTTGTATAATGAGCGAAGTGTGTCGAAATTCAACCCATGTTAAATGCCTCCGAATGGTATTCGGGGTCATGATGGTGCTTTTTCCCATGCTCATACAAGCTCAGTTGCAAACCACCGGAGGAATTACTCCCAACGATTTGGTGCAAAATATTTTGTTGGGAGGTGGAGTACAGGTTTCCAATGTTACCTTAACGGGCAGCGGACAGGCTTATGGAGCCTTTACCGCCAACAATACCAATTTAGGATTGAATTCGGGTATTTTATTAACCACAGGAATAATATCGGGGCCAAATGGTCCACAAGGGCCTAACAACCGGCCCGATGCAGGTATCGACAACAATTTTCAAGGTTCTGCTTTGTTGAATGCAGAGTTTGGATTCACCCAGCCCACTTTTAACGCCACTACCCTTTCGTTTAATTTTATTCCGCAAGGTGATTCTGTGGCGTTTCGCTATGTGTTTGGTTCTGAAGAATACCGAGAGTTTGTAGGCTCAGAGTTTAACGATGTGTTTGGATTTTTTATCAGCGGCCCCAATCCGGCGGGGGGTAATTACCAAAATCAAAACATTGCCTTGTTGCCCAACGGTACGAAGGTGGCCATTAACAATGTGAATCACCTAACCAATTCGCAATATTATGTTGACAATGAAATGCCCAGTCCGGGGGTATTTATTCAGTACGATGGTTTTACCCGGGTGCTAACCGCCCGAGCCAAAGTGATTCCCTGCTCAACCTACACCATTCGCCTGGCCATTGCCGATGTGGCCGATGGCATTTACGATTCAGGGGTTTTTTTAGAGGCCAAAAGCTTTACCTCCGATGGTTTAAGCATGTATTACACAGTACTGAACGGCGTTTCCAAAGATACCTTGTACGAAGGGTGTGGCACAGCTGCCATTGTAATAAAAAACACCTTGCCGCTCACGCAAGATAAAACCATTAATCTATTACTTCAAGGCAATTCCATCAATGGGGTCGATTACCAAACCTTGCCTACGCAGATTATCATTCCAGCGGGGACCGATTCGGTCGTTTTGTATACCTCGGCCTTGGCCGATTTGTTGAACGAAGGGGTGGAACTGCTTATTGTTACCGCAGACGATCCAAATCTTTGTCCAGATATTCAACGCCCAAGCGTCCGAATTCCTATTGCAGATGTGAATCCCCTCAGTGTGCAGGCCATGGACGACAGGTCGTTTCCTTGCAACAACCAGGTGGTGTTTTTAACCGCCAGTTCAACGGGTGGTGTAGGGCTGGCCAGCTTAACATGGTCGCCAGGTGGCATGGTCGGGTCTCCCGTGCCTGCTCTGCTTGGGCAAACCACCCAATTTGTAGTTACAGCCACGGATGTTTGCCAAAATACGGCCACAGATACCGTTTTAATTCAAGTACCTAACGTGGCTCCGTTAAGTTTGTCTTTCAGTCCAGATACTGTTATTTGTCCGGGAGAGTCAATATTGTTAGAAGCCCAGTATGGAGGAGGAATTGGAGATTTGGTTTTTGTTTGGGACAATGGTTTTTCTTCAGATTCGCTACGTCAATGGGTTAGTCCTGTAAGTACACAGATTTACACCGTTTCGGTGGCCGATAGCTGTGGCAATGTTCTAAGCCTTTCTTCCAGGGTTTCGGTTCGGGTTCCCCAGGCTTCTTTCGTTTACCATTACATCGAAAACAACAAATTGATTTTTGATTCTGAAACTTCGTCCGATGTTGTTTCTTGGCTTTGGAATTTTGGGTCTTCAGGTACAGACACCTTGGCCGACCCCATTCGTGAATTTTTAGATACGGGTTTTCAAGTTGTTCGCTTGCGTGTAACCAACGAATTTGGTTGCCAGGTCGAATTGATGGATACGGTATACATTTACCCGCCCTTTGGATTTTACATCCCCAATACCTTTACTCCCAACAACGATTTGGTCAACGACATCTTTTTAGGCTATGGGCAGGGTTTCAAGGACATTGTTTGGCGCATTTTTGATCGATGGGGGCAGGAAGTATTTGTTTCCACTCACATGAAGCGTGGCTGGGATGGGCAACGAAACGGGGAACCTTACCCGATTGGCGTTTATGCCTACCGTTTTGAATTGGTTTTGCCCAACAACCGCCCTAGAATTTTTATGGGACATGTTAATTTAATCCGGTAATGCTGAAAAGAGTACTAAGCGGGCTGATTGCGGTGTTCTTTATCGTTCTTGGGCTTCCGCTTAATGCTACGCACATTATAGGGGGTGAGTTGTATTACGATTGCCTTGGAGGTAACAATTACCTTATTACCCTAAAGGTGTACAGGGATTGCCTGAATGGGCAGGCTCCCTTTGACAATCCTGCCAGCATTTCGGTTTGGGATGCCGGGGGCAATCTGCTTCAAACAATCAATCTGCCTTTTCCCGGTGCCAACAATGTTCCATTTACTCCAAATTCCCCTTGTTTTCAGGCCCCTCCCAATGTATGTGTGGAAGAGGCGATTTATACATTTCAAACCACCTTGCCTGTTCAAACCTCTGGCATAACCTTGGCATATCAACGCTGCTGCCGAAACAACAGCATTGTCAATCTGGTGAATCCCGGAAGTACAGGAAGCACCTACCAAACCACCATTCCGGGCACCAATCTGGTAACCTGCAATTCCAGCCCTCGGTTCAATAATTTTCCGCCTATAGCCGTTTGTCTGGGCGATTCGTTGAAGTTTGATCACTCTGCCACCGACCCCGACGGAGATAGCTTGGTGTATGAATTGTGTTCTACTTACCATGGGGGCTCGGTTGCTACGCCCATGCCTATACCCACCAGCCCCCCTCCATTTACTCCCATTACGTTTTCTCCGCCCTTTTCTGCCCTTTACCCCTTGGCTTCAAATCCACCCATTGCCATTCATCCTTCAACCGGCTTTATGACTGCTGTTCCAAATCAACTTGGGCAATATGTGGTAGGTATGTGTGTGCGTGAGTATAGAAATGGGGTTTTGATTGGGGTACATCAGCGGGATTTTCAGTTCAATGTTACCGCCTGCTTAACCAATACCCAGGCTGGATTCACGTTTAACACCAATTTACAGGTTGAACCCGACGGAAGTTATTTTATTTGTGGTGATTTGCTGGTTAATTTTACCAACAATTCCGTTAATGCCACCACCTTTGCCTGGGATTTTGGGGTTTTAGGAACCAATACCGATGTAAGTTCTGCTTATCAGCCTCAGTTTACATTTCCAGCTCCTGGTGTTTACCAAATTCAGTTGATTAGCAATCCCGGCTTTTTTTGCGCCGATACGACCTATCAAACATTAACCGTAAAAGCGGCGGTGCTTCTTAATTCCCTCTCCTTGCCCAATCAATGCATTGGCAGTCAAAACATCAATTTAACAGCCACAGGAACGTTGCCCTCAGGAACCCAATTTAACTGGAATTTTGGCCCGAATGCAAATCCGTCCACCTCAAATCAAAATCCAACGGGCCCCATCAATTACAATCAGCCCGGGCAATATCAAATTCGCCTTTTGGCCGAGCGCATGGGTTGTAAAGATTCTTTGGTTCTTCCCGTCAAGATTTCGGGGTATGCGTATGGTATTCCTGACGGCCCTTATGCCGGTTGCGAACCGGCCAGTTTTACGTTTAATCCCCAGATTTTTCCAGAAAACAACAGTTTATTGTTTAGTTGGAATTTAGGAAATGGTCAAAGTTCAACTCAACCGAACCCAACTGTAGTTTACGGGGCAGGAACTTTTCAGCCAGTTTTAACGGTGATTTCTACGGGAGCTTGTGTTGATACCTTTAACCTTCCGGTGGTCGGAGGAGTTCAGGTTTACCCTATCCCCACTGCCGTTTTAACGGCGAATCCCAACGAGCAATCTATCTTTAATCCCTATTTTATTTTCACCAACAGTTCCACGAATTATTCGAATTGCATGTTTAATGCCGGAGACGGTTCGCCCTGGCAATCTTGTCAAAACAATTACGCTTATACCTACGATACGGCCGGTTATTTTGATGCTACCTTGGTTGCCATCAATCAGTTTCAATGCAGCGATACAGCTCGGTACCGCATTTATGTGCGCCCGGAGTTTACCTATTATGTTCCCAATGCCTTCACCTTAAATGCCGATGGAATGAACGAAGGTTTTCGGGGTTATGGAATAGGGATTGCTCAATACGATTTTCGAATTTTTAACCGCTGGGGTCAGGAGCTTTTTTCTTCGAACGATTTAACCGAATCTTGGGATGGATTTTATGAATCTAAAATTTGTCCACAAGGTGTTTATGTGTATTCAGCCGATATTGTTGATGCTTTAGGCATTTCACATCGTTTTCGGGGAAAAGTAATGTTGATTCGTGGCAGTGCTTTGCTCAGTCGCCCATCGGCCGAATAAGCGGGCCAACATTCGAACCGAAAGGGGTTTCTGTTTGTTTTAAGGGGAATGGAAATTAACGTAAAAAGCGATTGGTTTAATGCCGAATTGTCCGCCGTAAAAAGGGGCTTTAATTTGAGCTTGTTCAAGGCCTTAAATCCGCCCTGGATGCCCGCTCGAGTGGTGCGTTTTGATGGGTGTTCGCCCGGCGATTTGGTTCAACTAAAATTGGGCCTTTGGCCCATGCAAATGGATTGGGAAAGTAAAATTACCGAAGAAAATGAAGGGCTTGAGGCTTGGTATTTTGTGGATGAAGGGGTGGTTTTGCCCTTTTTTCTAAAACACTGGCGGCATGTACATCGGGTTGAATATTTGAATGGGCGTTGCCGGGTAATTGACCAGATAGAACTGGAATTTAAAACCGCTATTTGGGCCTGGATTTTTATGCCCCTTATGCGTTTTCAATTTGCCTATCGAAGGCCCATTTACGCTACCTGGAACTGGAAATAGAGCTTAGTAAATGGCATGCAATACCTAGGGTTTCAGGGCTGCTGTTTGTAAAAACAAATCAAGCCGAACGGAATCAGGGGGCCCGCGGCAGGGATTGACGAGGCAAGCCCGAAAAGGAACAAGCGGGAGCCGCTGCCGCTGAAAAAGAGCGACCTTGGGAGCTCCTTTTTTAGCCACAGCGGCCCGCTTGGGCCTGCGGACTTGCCCGGAAAGCCCGGCTGCCGCCCAACACTAAAACTTTAAAAACAAGCCTTGCATTTTAATGCCCATCATTGACTACCTTTGCTAACATAGGCAGCCAATATGGCTGTTTGGGATTCAAGCTCGACCGCCGATGACTTCTAGATTGGTCCGAATTCTGGTCATTTTTATGTTTTTCGCCATGACGGGTCTGGTGGGCATACAAATTATTTGGATTCAACGGGCCGTTGAACAGCGCGAAGACCAGTTTGACCAAGGTGTTTTTGAAGCGCTGGCTCAAACCACCGTAACCTACCAAGAATCAAGTTGGCAGCGTGATTTTGACCAATCGTTTAATTGGAAAGCGTTTGAATTGTTGGTGCAAAATCACATGGATTCGCTGAGCCGCCTGGCTCGGTCGCAAAACCGTGGCAGCGGCTACACCATGAACCGCCAAAGCTCGTATCAAAATTCTCAAGAACGGCTGCAGTTTTCAATAAGCCCCTTTGGGGGAGCAGAAATGACGGTTAGCAATCCTGAAACCGATTCGTCAAGGGCGGCCATACAGCAAGAAATGCATCAAACTTTTTTGATGTTGAACCAAAGTCGGACCTTAATTGGACAACTGTTTCGGCAAATGGTGGCCGATTTCTCTGTGGATTTGCCTACCGATATTGACACTTCATTGCTGCGCCATATTTTGGAGGCCGAGCTTAAGGAACATGGGGTTAAAACGGGCTGGACCTACGGTTTGATACTGCCGAGCGAAAAAACGTTTAGTTTTCATGAAGCCCGCTACGCGACCCAGCTTGCTGCCTCAGAATACCGCAGCCCATTGATGGTAAATCCCGCCGCCGCCAGCCCTGAATTGGTGGTGTATTTTCCTCATAAAACCAGTTTTTTGCTTCGCAATTTGTATTTCTTGTTGGCGGCTTCGGCGGTTCTTATTCTGATCATCATCGCGGCCTTTTCTTCAACCATTATCATTATTGTTCGGCAAAAAAAGGTTCAAGAAATTAAGAACGACTTAATCAACAACATTACCCACGAATTAAAAACCCCCATCAGCACCATTTCGTTGGCTTGTCAGGCCATAGCCGACCCCGATTTAGGAAGGTTGCCCAGCACCCGCGACAAGTACATGAACATGATTGCCGAAGAAAACAAACGCCTTGGTATGCTGGTTGAAAACGTACTTCAGGCCGCGGTTTTTGAACGCGGCGAAGGGCAACTGAAGCTTCGCAAGGTTGACATGCATCAAAAAATAAGCAGTGTACTTCGAAGCTTGGATATTCAAATCGACAACCGAAAAATTTCAGTGGTGAAAAACCTCGACGCCCGTGATTTTGTAGTGGAAGCCGATGAGATTATGGTAACCAATTTGATTTTCAATTTGGTCGATAATGCTATAAAATACAGCCGAAAAACCGACGGAAACATCACGGTTTCAACCTGGAACGAAGAAACCCATTTTTACATGGAGGTTGCCGATAACGGAATAGGCATTTCAAAAGAAAACATAAAGCGTATATTTGATAAACTATATCGAGTTCCCACCGGCGACGTTCACGACGTGAAAGGCTACGGTTTGGGCTTGAGTTATGTTAAAAAAATCGTGGAAGCACATCAAGGCGACATCCAAGTTAAAAGCCAGCTGCAAGAAGGCAGCCGGTTTCAAGTACGCCTACCTTTAAAACAAGAAATCTAAGCCACATGGAAGACATTAAGCCCAAAATTTTACTGGTTGAAGACGAAGCCAATCTTGGCAACCTGTTGAAAGACTACCTGATAGCCAAGGGGTTTGACTCGGTTTTGGCCACAGATGGCCAGGAAGGATTCGACGTTTTTTCAAGGCATCGGTTTGACATTTGCATTTTAGACATCATGCTTCCGGTGAAAGATGGGCATACCCTAGCCAAAGAAATTCGGCAGGCCAACCCAAACATGCCCATTATTTTTTTGACAGCCAAAAGCCTGCCCGACGATCGGATTGAAGGTTTTAAAAGCGGGGCAGACGATTATTTGACCAAGCCGTTTAACGTGGAAGAGCTTTTGCTGCGCATCCAAGCCGTATTGAAGCGTTCGGCCGCAATCCCTGCAATGCACGCCAACGAAACGTTTTTCAGCCTGAGCCGGTACACCTTCGATTCGCAAAAACAATGGCTGACCTTCGAGGGGTGCGAAGCCCAAAAGCTGACCTCCAAAGAATCGGATTTGCTCCGCTTGTTGGCCTTGAATTTAAATAAAACATTGGACCGCGGCTTTGCGCTCAAAACCATTTGGGGCGACGACAGTTATTTCAATGCGCGAAGCATGGATGTTTACATCACCAAACTGCGCAAATACTTAAAAGAAGACACGAAAATTGAAATTTTAAACGTCCACGGCAAGGGCTTTAAAATGCTGATTTCGGAGTAGTTGTTAACGGGCTAAATTGGCGGTTGCCCGGCCCCTTTTAGTTGGGAATGGGGCATCAAAACAACATGTTCATGGTTTGGCATGGCCATTCAAGGGTGAATAGGGTGGGCGGCAGCCGGGCTTTCAGGGGTTGTCCGCTGTCAGCGGGCTGGGCTGCAGCGGGCGGCAGGTAGCTCCCAAGGTCGCTCCTGCCGCCGCGCGCAGCCCCGCCCGCTGCCATTGCGGGCAACTCCCTTCAATCCCTGCCGCAGGGCCAACGCATAAAAAAAGGTTGATAGTGCATTCCAGGTAGGTTCTGTAGAACCTAATTCCCAGATTTAAGTTCCTGGGCCAATTCAAGGTGGCTTCGGTACAATTCTGCCCAAGACCGGTTTGGGGATTCTTGGCAAAATGAACGGTCATGCCAAACGCTAATGAACCGCCCACCGTATTTATGCACTCTGCGCATCAGCAGTTCGATTTTTGAAAGAGCCAATTCGGGCGAATCGTGGCTGTAAAATCGGAAAACGGTTTCCATTACCGCAAATGGATGAATGGTTAAAGGCAGCTGTCGGTTCCGTTCTAGGTCAAAGAAAGGGTATGCAACCGATATTCCAGCTCTAAAACCTATGGCGTCTGAATATCCCATGGAATGTTCATGCCTAAATCCTACTTCGTAAGCTTGGCGAAAACTATGAGGAAGGTTGAACCTCAAAAAATGCCTCCGAACATGGAGCATTCTTTGGCGTTTCAATTTGCTTTGCAGGCCTGTTTTTTCCGAAATAAGACGGCCAGGTTCGTCCAAACACAGGTAGGAAGGGTGCAGCCCGACTCGGCCTACTTTCTTCACTTTTTGAAGCAGTTCGGTGTATGCGGGGTGCTGAGGTTCAACAGCATGGTCGAATTTTCCTTTTTTAGAGTGCAAAACAAAAAGGCGAACGCTTACCTTATTTCGTTTGGCTTGACGTCGAATCCAACGGTAGTTGTCGTAGGGGTCTGGTTTATTTAAAAAGAGCAGCCGAAAGCGGTGTCGAACGGCATCGCCCCGTAATTTAATGCAGTCCAGGCAAAGGCCAATCAGGTTTCGCCACAGTGGTTTTCCCCGGTATTTGAAGCCATTGTCAATATCCATGGTACTTAGAAAATCGAATTTTTTCTTGGGTTTTTTTAAGGAAGGGAACGTTTGAAGCAGCAATTGAAGCAGTTGGTCGGCCCAAATGTGGGCAATAGGCCAGTCTAGGAACTGGTATTGAGATGCCAACGAGTTTGCCGACCTGAATCGTCCGTGCTTGTCGGGAGCATGGTGGTTGTATTCTTCGTATCGGCTGGCTAAATAAAAGACCGCGGCGGGCAAATCATAGTTTAAATCGGCCTGCTGGTCTATTGGAAAAAGAATGGTATTTTCACCTTGACCTTTTATTTCGGGCACAAAATCCCTAAAGCTGGTTTCATCTAAAAATCCACAGTTGGGAATGAACAAGGCAGAATCGGCACCCGCTTTACCGTACGATATTTTTGGGCCTTTAAAAGCTAGAAACACCTTCCAGTTCGAAACCAAGTGAAGGCTAAATGAATCGGCAAGTAGGCAAGAAAAAATGAGTTTAAATGAATAAACAGACCTGGGACTTTTTTTGGGTACAAAGATGTACAGGTCCTGCATGGTTTAGCTTATTCGTTTTCAGGCAACAGTTCGTCTTCCTCGGTGCTTTGGTCTGCTTCAAGGGCGTCTGGAATTTTGAAGCCAGGAGAAAGAATGGAGCGGTAGCGTTTTTCGTCTTGCAGAATTTCTATTGCCTGCAAAACGATGGGGTCGTCCAGCAGGGAGGAACGAATTCTGGCCCGGCGGTATCCGTATCGACTAACGATTTCCATGCGCAGGTAGCGTGAAATTTCATTTTGAAACATAGAAAGGTCTTTCCTTTTAACGGATTTTTTCTTGTTAAGCAATTGTTCGTATTCTTCATTGATTCGGTCAAAATAGCGTTCCCGTACTGCCGTTTCTTTAAAGGTAGCCAGGGCTTTTTCGCTTTCGGTTTCGTAGCCATACTCCTTGTCTTTTAAAAACTCCATGAATTGCGCGTAGGTGCTGGGCTCTATTTTAAAATTGGCGGTATCGGTCAATCGGGGATTTTGCCGATAAAACAGATTGGCGAATTCAAAAATCAGGTCTTTTTGAACCAAAGCCACTAAGATTTTTGACATTTTTGGACTGGGTAATGGCAGGTCAGGTTGAACCCCAGCCCCGTCCTTTACCTGCCGGCCCAACTTGGTTTTAAATGCGTTTCGCAACGAATCGGGTATGGTTTTTACCTTTCCCGAGGCATCTCGGTTTGAATAATCAAGGGCCTGAATGCAGCGGCCACTGGGAATGTAGTATTTGGAGGTTGTAACCTTTAATTGGGTATTGTAAACCAAGGTTCGGGTAGATTGCACCAAACCTTTTCCAAAGGTTCTTTGTCCAATAATCACTCCGCGGTCTAAATCTTGAATGGTTCCTGAGACAATTTCAGAAGCCGATGCGGAACGTCGGTCAACAAGTACGGCCAATTTAATATCGGCGTCAAGGGCATCGCCCAAAGTTCGATAGGCTTTATTCCATTCGGTTACTTTGCCCTTGGTGGTAACCACCAACTCGCCCCTAGGTACAAAGTTGTTTACAACCGATATGGCTTCCCGAAGCAAACCTCCAGGATTTCCCCTAAGGTCAAGCACCATTGCATTTAATTCCGGGTTTGATTTTTTAAGTTCTTGCATTGCATTTCGCACATCAACTCCGGCGTTGGGGGTAAATCCGGTTAATTTGATAAAGCCAGTTTTGGAATTCAACATGCCTGAGTAGGCCACATTTTTCATTCTAATTTCTTGGCGTACCACATTAACAAGCACCGGCTTTTCTTCTCCAGGACGAATTAATTCAATTTGGGCAGTGGTTCCGGGAGCGCCCCGAAGCAATTTAACAACATCGTCCGTATTCAAATCAATAACCGAGGTTCCATTTACCTTAACCATTTTATCGCCGGGCTGCATTCCAGCTGTTTGTGCCGGGGTATCTTCGTAGGGTTCAACAATGGTAATGTAGCGTCCAAATTTTCGAACCACAGCACCAATACCACCATATTGACCTGTTGTGCTCATTCGGTGGTTTTCAATTTCAGATTCAGGAATGAAGGTGGTGTAGGGGTCAAGCGATTCAAGCATAGATTCAATGGCCGACTCGGTCAGGGTTCCAGGACTAATGGGATCAACATAATAGGTGTCTAGTTCCCGCATTAGGGTTGAAAAAATTTCCAGATTCTTAGAAATTTCGAAGGATTGCCCAAATCCAAATGCCAACAAGGCCATGGTTCCTCCTGCCAGAGCAGAAACCCATGGATTTTTTAAACGAGAAAGGGGGTTGAATGGCTTCATTTCGGTAAAAGTACAAGAGATTTTGTTATAGTAAACATGAAACGAGAGCTTACTGGCTTTGGTATAATCAAATAGCGTGGTTTGCCCAACAATGTCTACTTTTAATCAATGTTAAGATGGGTTTTGCATGTGTTCATTTCCCTTGGTTTGGGCTTTGGTCAGTCCATTTTGGGCCAATCTGCTGAATTGTCGTTCCCAAACAGGCAAAAAGTAGCCCTGATTGGCACCTCTATGCGCGGTTGGATTGAGCCGGGCGACAGTTTGGATTTAAAGCTGGATAAAAGCGGTGAAATGCCTTTAAATTATGGGGATTTCGCCATCATTGCCAAAGGCGGGAACCCCAAAATCCCCTTGCTTAAAATGGTGGTTGGTCTGCCGGGTGATTCCATTGGATTTTGTGCGACAGATTCAACCTGCCTAACCGTAAATGGGGCACCTGTTCTTGGTCCCCATGGCAAACCAATTCCCTTGTCTGCTAAACGGAAACACATGGTTTTTTTGATAGTTCAACGGATAAAGGGCAGGCTGCCTGAAGGATTTTATTGGGTAACCGGAAGTGTGGCCGGCACCCACGACAGCACCCTTTTTGGCCCTGTTTTACGAAAGCAAATTTTGGGCACAGCCTGTCTTTCCTCTCGACAGTAAGGAACTGCATTTAAATTTCATTGTTCAAATAAAATTTTATCTTTAACCTGATTTTCAAAAAGGTACAGGTTAGATTCTTTTATGTTTTTCCTTGATTTTTTTTGTGCCGGGTTTAAGGATAGAACAAAATGTGGCTTGCTTTAATCTGGAGGTTTTATACCAAATAACCGAGTTTAGATGAGGACCATTAGCTTACCTGAAATTGTCGAACTTGCCCAGCTGAGTTTGGAAAGGCCCGGTTCAACAAATTGGCTTAAGGGGCAATTGCAGGAGGTTAAGCCCCACAATTCCGTGGCAAAAGGAGCGCTTGAGTTTTTAGCCGAAAACAACTTCGATGGCCTATTGCTTCTTTCAATTTTACAGCAAACGCCAGCCAAGGCTAATTTGAACGAGAGGGGCCTGATGGAGTTTCAAGGGAAGCGCCAAGGTCTTGGGCGTAGTTTGATACTCGCACTGGGTTTAATCTGCCTAGCGCTAACCGTTTTTCTTTATTTGCGGTTGGCTCATGGCATTTTTAGATAATAGAGCAAAGGGAAAAAACAATTTTGATTGAAGGTACATTAACTAGGGAATGTTAATAACCTTGTGGCAGATGGCGAATTGGGGCTGGGTTAGTGGATAATTTTGGGGTATAAAAGATGTAGTATGCGTTTTATTAACCTGTTTGTTGTGTTAACCCTAGGGCTTGGTGGTTGTGTTTCTTCAAGGCAATTTAAAGAAATGGAAATGCAGAAACTTGCCTTGCAAAAAATGTCCGACAGTTTGTTGGCTTTGTCGGCGAACCAATCCGGTGAATTAGGGAATTTAAGGGTAAGCCATGCACAGTTAACCGAAGAAGTTGCTGTATTAAGGGCCGACACCTTAGAAACAGGCGGTCAGTTTAGGCGCTTGCAGCATGCTTTTCAGGAAGCATCAAAGCAAAATCAAATGTTGGAGGACAATTACAGAAAACTTTTGAAAGGCAGGGAATCTGAAGCCACTGAGATGATGAATCAGCTTAGGGATGCCCGCAGCCAATTGCTGCAAAGGGAGGATTCTGTTTTGTCCCTGGAAAAGGCACTTATGGCCAAGATTGCTCGGTTGAATGAGCTGGAAGAAATTTTGGCGCGCAGAGACCGTGAAATGCAAGCGTTGAGGTCTACCGTTGCCAAAGCATTAAAATCGTACGAGGGTGCAGGATTGTCGGTGCAGTTGCGCAATGGAAAGGTCTATGTTTCTTTGTCTGAAAAATTGCTGTTTGCCTCGGGTTCAACGGCTGTAGCCGAAAACGGCAAAAAGGCATTAACTCAACTTGGGCAGGCGCTTAATGCCGATACAACCTTGCAGATTTTGGTGGAAGGCCACACCGATGATGTGCCCATGAAGCCAGCACAGAACCTACAAGACAATTGGGATTTGTCGGTGTTGCGTGCAACCTCAATTGTCCGGATTTTGGTAAAAGAGGGGGGTGTTAACCGCAGTCGGATTACCGCAAGCGGTAAGGGTGAGTTCAGCCCCTTGGCCCCCAACGATACTCCTGAAAACAAAGCCCGTAACCGCCGAACTGAAATTATTTTGTCGCCTAAATTGGACATGTTGTACGACCTTGTGAAGTGATCCACTTGAGCCCCAACTCTGATGTGCCGTTTTTGTTGCCAATCTTCTTGGTTTAAGTTCTAAATTCAAGGGAACTCCTTTTCTACAAACGGGTTTGATTTGTACCTTTGCATAATGAATGAGCCCCTATCCTACTTAAGTAAGGTCCAGGATGCCTTTTCGTTTTTTTTGCCCATTGTTCAGGAATCGCTAAATCTGGTGATAAAAAAGGACATCAGTAAGTATCCAATTTACGTTTTTTCTGCCCTGCCGTTTGGTTTAGGCACTTTGCTTTCGGAGTCTTCAGAAGAAAGCCATGGGTTTAGCCTTTATGTTGCCACCACCGAAGATTTTATTCAAAAGGGAGTTATTCCAATCGAAAAAGCAAAATCGTTTATTGCCACCTATAAACCTGTTGAAACGCATTGCTGTTTATTTGTTGTGCCTGAGGATTTAGATGAAGCCCGGTTTATATTTTACCCCCTAAAATCGTAACATACAGTGACAAAGCAATTGGCATTAGGATTTTTGGTGAGCTACCTTTTTCTGGCTGGGGCGTATGGGTTGTTTTCGAATGCCATTGGGGGAATAGACCTTCATGGCCCGAATGTGGCGCTTTTTATGCTGTTTCACTTGGTTTTAATGTGGGTTACCTCGGTAATTGCCACCTATTTTTGGTACAAAATACCCTTGCCCCTTTTATCGGCAAAGGGCTTGGCAATTTGGGTTACCTTGCCCGTTGCCATTCTTAGTATTCAGCATCGGGATATGGGTTGGCAGGCCTTGATTTTTTGGGGGGAATCATGGCAAAATCACCAATTTTTGGTGGTTTTTAATTTGATAGTGGCTTACATTTGGAGTCGTGTCGGCCCCTGGTTTTCTCGCCGATTTTTTTACCCGGAACTGCCTTAAAGACTTCCTTTTTCCTTGTTTTTACAGGAATCCAAGAATTCAATGTTGCGCATGAGCCCTTTGTACCCTACCCGTTTGATGGCAGATTTTGAAAACACCCTTTGAAAGGTTTCTTGGGTCATTTGTTTCCATTCATTTCGACTCATCTGAATCAAATCGGGTTTAGGTAAAAAGGCCGTTTCGGTGTGAGGTTCAGAAAACCGGTTCCAGGGGCAAACCTCTTGGCAAATGTCGCAGCCAAACATCCAGTCTTTAAAAACATGGGGTTCTACGCCCTGAATGGCCTCCTTTAATTCTATTGTGAAATAAGATATGCATTTGCTTCCATCCACGGAATAGGGTTCAATGGCTTGGGTGGGGCAGGCATCGATGCATCGAGTGCAATCGCCACAATAGTCGGGAATTGGATTGTCTGCCGCCATTTCCATATCGGTCAACCATTCAGCCAAGAAAAAATAACTTCCTTTTTTGGGAGAAATTAGGTTGCTGTTTTTTCCAACCCATCCCAGGCCGGCTTTCGCCGCCCAAGCCTTTTCAAGGACTGGAGCAGAATCCACAAAAACCCTTCCTGCACAAGGGCCTAAAGCATCTTGAACCTGTTCCGTGAATTCCAACAATTTTCGTTTAACCACAAAATGGTAATCTTCTCCCAAGGCATATCGACTTAGGTTGGGCGCATCTTCCTCGGTTGTTTTTTGGTGCCCCGGAAAATAATTGTACAGCAAAGAAACCACCGTTTTTGTTCCCGGCTCTAATTTCGTGGGGTCCAATCTAAGGTCAAAATGGTTAGCCATATAGGCCATTTTCCCATGTTTGTTTTTTAAAAGCCAATTTTCTAGCCGTGGGGCTTCTGTTTCTAAAAAGCCCGCCACAGAAATTCCGCAGCCATAAAATCCTAAATCCATGGCGCGCTTTTTTACCACCGACGAGCGGTAGCTTAAAAGTTCAGAGCGTGTCATGGCTGTCGAAAAGCCCAGGTAAATTCTCTCCGGGCTGATAGGGGAATCCCAAATGCCGGTAGGCCTTTTCCATTACCACGCGACCGCGCGGGGTTCGGGCTAAAAAGCCCTCTTGAATCAAATAAGGTTCATAAACCTCTTCAATGGTGCCGGAATCTTCGCCTACGGCCGTAGCTATGGTTGTAAGCCCAATGGGTCCGCCCTTAAATTTGGTGATCATTGAACTTAAAATCCGGTTGTCCATTTCATCAAGGCCATAGGCATCCACATTAAGAGACGACAATGCGATTCTAGCAATATCATGCGTTATGCTTCCATTGCCCTTAATTTGGGCAAAATCACGTACCCTACGTAGAAGGGCATTTGCGATTCTAGGTGTTCCTCGGCTTCTTCGTGCGATTTCTTCTGCCGCGTCGTCAAAAATAGTAAGACCCAAAATGCCGGCAGACCGTTTTATGATTCCAGATAAAATACTTGCAGAGTAATATTGAAGCCGAGCATTGATGCCAAATCGGGCCCGCAAGGGGGCTGTTAAAAGCCCGCTTCGGGTGGTGGCGCCAACTAGGGTAAAGGGGTGAAGCGCAATTTGAACCGAACGAGCGCTGGGGCCAGAGTCAATCAATATATCAATCCGAAAATCTTCCATGGCGGAATACAAATACTCCTCTACCGTAGCATTCAACCGATGTATTTCGTCTATGAACAGCACGTCTTTCGGGGCAAGATTCGTAAGCAAACCGGCTAAATCGCCTGGCTTTTCAAGTACCGGACCCGAGGTAATTTTAATGCCAACTCCCAAATCGTTCGCAATGATATTCGCCAAGGTTGTTTTTCCTAAGCCCGGGGGCCCATGAAGCAAAACATGGTCTAAGGCCTCTTGGCGTTCCCTTGCCGCTTGAGCAAAAATTTGAAGGTTCGAAACCACATTGTCTTGCCCTGAAAAATCTTGAAATGCCGAGGGCCTTAACGTTTGCTCTAGCTCTTTTTCATTTTGGTTTAATCGGTCTGAATTGGGGTTTAGGTGTTCGTTCATTTCCCCCAAATTAGAAGGTCAATAAGAAATAAACGAACAAGACCAACCAAACTACATCGGTAAAATGCCAGTAGGTGGCTACCAAATCAATCTTGGTTTTTTCAAAGGGATTTGTGAAAAAGATGAGTTCTTTAACCGGGTCACCAAGTACCTTTGAATGTTGATAAATCATCAACCCTAAGGCAGAAATTCCACCGATCATGTGGGCAAAATGCAATCCACTAATTACATACACATACGAACTTGCCACATTTACAGTTGGGAAACCAAACCCTAAGGAGAAAAATTCCATCCAACCCCAAGCCTGGCAAAACAAAAATGCAACCCCAAGAGCAAAGGCGCCAATAGAAAATAAAAGAGCCCGTTTTAAGTGTTCCTGATAAAACGCCTTTTTTCCATAACTAAGAAGCACCGAAGAGGCAACCATGCACATAGTGCTCAACACAAAGAACTTGGGAAGCTCTATGGCTAGCTTGGCGTTTGGGCCATGAAAGCGTTGTGCTGTGTACATCGACATCATGACCAAAAAAAGCAAACCACTGGCCGCCATGCAAAAAAACAGCAGGGTTTTTAATGGATGCAATTGAAGGCGTTCTGAAGGCCGCCCAATGCTGTTGCTCGATTTAAGTTCTTTTTTTATCATGGCTTATACATCAACAAAAATAGCAAATCCGATGTTCAGATTAAGGAAATTTTAATTTGTTTGAACCTTCATTTCACCTTTTTTACATTTCGGGCCTTGCCGCAATCAATACCTTTATTTTATGAAAAAGCCGTTTAAATCAGTTCAAGAGCAAATTCACCGATTGTTTCAGGAAAAAGAATTTCAAAGGGTGGTTGATTTGCTCGACGGCGTTACAGATGACGATTATGAAGCCTTCCTTTTTCGTGGAATGAGTTTAAGCAGGTTGAATTGGCATAGCGAGGCCTTGACCGTTTTAAGCCGGGGCTTAGATGTGTTTCCGGAGAATCCGGATTTGTTGGCAGAGCGCGCGGTTGTTTTTCTTCATTTGGGTAAAAAGGCTCTTTGCATCTTAGACCTAGATGCTGCGGTTGAATTGGAAAAGCAAAATCCGTATCGGTATGCATCTAGGGGCTTTGTTCGTGAAAAGCTTGGCGATATTGAAGGAGCCGCCTCTGATTACGAAAAAGCTTTGGAGTTAGACCCCTCTGATGCCATTACCCACAACAACCTGGGTATGATTTTTGAAAAAAAGGGCCGAGCCCAGCAAGCCAAATCCCATTTTGATTTGGCCGATGCTTTGCAAGGATTGGAAGGGGCCGAAATGTGGAACAAATCTGCACCTGATTCAAATGAGCAAAAATCCGATCTTAGCCTCTCGGGGGCTTCCCCTTGGTACAAGGAGATGTGGAAGCCCATTTTAATCAAGGAAGAAAGGAGGGCGTTTTGGCGTTGGCTAAAGGGCGAGAATTCCAAATAATTCCCTTAATTCCTAAAAGCTCCTCCGCCAACTAGAATGCTTAAGGATAGCATTTGGGGCGAAGCAGAAGGGGCGCTGCTTAGGGTGTTTCCTGACACGGTCCAGTTTTTGTCGGGCCAGCCGGCCAAGTATTGCAGCCTCAGTCCCAACATCCAGCCCCCAGAACTGCTTTCTTTAGAGCGGTTCAAAACATAATCCAATCCCAAGGTGAGCGAGGCTACATAATTGGTTTGTTGAAATTGAATTTCTTGAAGGGCATAATTTGCGGTCAAGCCAGACAAATCGAGCGGAGTGGTTGGAATATGCCTAACACGAAGGTTGTTTTGCATTACCCCCAAGCCCAAGAGTGGGAATACTTTTAGGCGGGGATTGTTAACCAGCGCGTAGCCACCTTGAAGTTGAAAGGTGCCGAAAGATCGACCCATTCCCAACGTGTCCATGCGACTTTCGGCCGCCATACCCCCATTTCCTTCCAATCCAACCATCCATTTTCGAAAAAGGAAGTACCCGCTTCCGCCCACAGAAAGGTGGTTTTCTGATAGGTCAGGAGCTCCTGCAGGCAAAAAGGATGAGGACGGTATTCCTGCAATCCTTGCCCCGCCTAAATGAAAAAATCCAGCTCCGCCACCCTGTGAAAAAAGGGCAGTGTGCATGAAAAATAAGCCAATAGTTGCAAAAAGAAAGCGCTTCATGATTCAGAGTTAATAATGATGTAAGGTCGTGTAAATGTAAAAGTAAACTTACAAAATGACATCTTAATTACCCTTTCCCTTCAATTATGGGAATATTTAAATGGGGGGATGTTCTAGCCAATTCCAGCAAAAAACCTTCAACCTGTTCTGGTTTTAGAGTCCCTATAAGCAATTCGCGGCCCGATTTAAATTTCAATTGTATGCCTTTGTTCCCCGAAATATTCCAGGCATTTCCCTTTTTACCTCCCCAACTTCGGTAGCCCCAGCCCCCAAATTCTCCAATCGGATTGTATTTGCGTACATGAACCGACTCCAACTCGTCCCAAGAAAACCTTTTGAATTTAAGGTGAAAGGGATAAAATCTGACCGAAATTCCACTTGGCTCAATTCGAGTATCAAGGCGAACAAGGAGCAGAGCCAAACCAACAAGCAATAGAATCGCTAGGCCCAAAAGGGAATCGGTTGAATGGTGTGCGGTTGATTTGTGTTCAAATGCCAATCCAACCACCACCCCCACAGAAGGCATCAATAAAATAACCCAAATCCACCATTGACGGAAGCGCTGTTTTTCTTCAAAATGGTTCATAAAGTAAAGATTAGGTAAATTTTTTGCATTTTTTAATTTAAGCCTTTGGTTGGTATTGTTTTTTTTCTTTCCTTTGACGCCATTAACAAACCATTAACAATTTTAACCATGAAAAAAGTTCTTTTATCTATGGCTGTAGTAGCTTTCTTAGCTGCTTGCGGCGGAGGCGCTACTGAAGAAGCTCCTGCTGTTGATTCAACCGCTGTTGACACAACTGCTGTTGTTGAAGAGGCTCCAGTTGTTGACACTACTGCTGTTGACACTACTGCTGCTGCTGAGGTTGCTCCTGCTGCCTAATCAACAAGCAAAAAAATTGAAAGGCCGACCTAGTGTCGGCTTTTTTTTTGACCATTTCCGTTGGTCTTGGCCCTTTTACAGATCCAGTTGCATCGATTCCAATTTAGGTTTTTCCCTAATGTTCATGGGTTATTCGGAAAATAACCCTATCTTTGAGGCCTAAATCAGTTTTCTGCCGCCTGTTTTTCTTTTCTTTCGACGGATAGCGTTTAAGTTTGAAGCAGAGTCGATCAAATCCGGCAGGAATAAAAACAGACACATATGGTAGAAAAACGTTATTCTTCGGGAAAGTCCGGGGGATCATATTCAAAAGGGCGCGGTAATTCCGGCTCAAAAAATCGAAAAAAGAAATTTGATGACAGGGAGAACATCTCGGTAGCGATGTTAACAAAAAGCGCGGTGGCTCCAGAGGAGCGGCCCGTGATTGAAACCCGAACCTTTGAGGAAACGGGTCTTCATCACCGCTTGCTGCGCAACCTTCAGAAGCAGAACATCCATCAAATGACCGAAATTCAGGAGAACACCTGGAATCCTGTTTTGGCGGGAGAAAATGTGATTGGCTTGGCTCGGACGGGTTCTGGAAAAACCATCGCATTTTTGCTTCCCTTGCTGCAAAGAAAAATAACCAATGAACCCCAAATCAGGGTATTGATTATTTCACCAACCCGCGAATTGGCAACTCAAATTGGAACCCATGCCGCCGCCCTTATCAATGGAACCTCCATTAAAACGGCTTGTTTTACGGGTGGAACCGACATTATGAACGACTTGCGTCACCTAAATCGCAAACCCGAAATTTTAATTGGTACACCCGGTCGTCTAATGGACCTTCTGGAACGAGGCTATTTGGATTTGCGTGGGTTCAATACGTTTATTCTAGATGAATTTGACCGCATGCTTGACATGGGCTTTGTGGAAGACGTACATTTGATTTCAGATGCCATGCCAGAACGCGCTCAAACCTTGTTGTTCAGTGCCACGGTTCAAGGGAAAATCGAGCCTGAGATTCGGCGAATTCAACCCGGCGATGCCGTAAGGGTTCAGGTGAATTCGGGGAGTTCTCCCAGCGACCAGGTTGAGCAGGCTGTTGTTTTTGTAGACGAAAACATCGGGAGGCATGGAACGCTAATTCGTTTGTTAAAGGAACAGGCAGGCGAAAAGGTTTTGCTTTTTTCTGAAACCAAGAGGGGTGTGAGCCGAATCACCCAACGCTTAAAAGAGGCGGGTATCCGTGCCGATGAAATCCATGGAGATAAAAGCCAGGCTTACCGCAATCGAGCGCTGGAAAGTTTCCGAAAAGGGAAAATCAGGGTGCTGGTAGCTACCGATGTGGCCGCTCGAGGCTTGGATATTCCGTTGGTTACCGATGTGATTAATTTTGAAATCCCACGCACCTACGACAGCTATATTCACCGAATTGGCCGTACCGGCCGTGCAGGGAATTCTGGCCGTGCCTTTACCATAACCGATAAGCCACGCGAAAGGCCGCAGGCCACAGATCGAAAAGCCCGCCCAACAAAATCTGAATTGATAGCTGAGTTGATGAGCGAACCTTTGCCCCCACGGAAAAAGAAAAAGAAGGCTCCATTCTCAGGGAAAGACCCCGTGGGAGTAGCATAACTGCCAAGAAGTATTGTTTTGATGCCGACGTATGTCGGCATTTTTTTTGCCGTTATTCACGCATGCAGTTCTGTCTTTGTTTTTGGTCATTTTATAGGGTATGCCAACCGGCCTTTACCATGTAGGTGATTTCCAATTGTGGCACAGCAAAGTCTTCGGAAACTTTTCCCTGAAGCACATATATTCCTGAACCGCGAAATGGATATCGAGCCGCAACTTGAGGAAAATGAACCGTATCAATAATCTCGCCTTCTCGATCAATAAAAGTTCCAAAGAACATGCGGTCGCCCTGTGTTGTTCGGGTTGGTTTAACGGTAACCAAATAGCCCTCGGTTTGAATTTCATGGCCCAGATGGCTTGCAAAAAAGCGCGCGGGCAAAGGGTTGAAGGAGGTTGGTGGGGCTAAAGCAAACAGCGAATCGACCGTGAACCCAAACAGTTCGATGTCTTGTAGGGCACGGTCTTTCGACCCGTAATGCAAATCGGGCATGACCTCGGGGCAGCCGGGGGGCTCAAAGAGCAAAGGCTGGGCCCCTTTGCATTGCCTGGGCAATGCGACCGATTGCCAAAGCAAGGCCTTCCAGCCTAGGCTCCAATGCCGAAGAGCATCGGAGCGAATCAACAAATCCAGCTGCTCGGAGCTTATGCCTGTGCGGGATTGAAGGTCTGCTAAGTTCTGAAAATCACCTCTGTGGTTCCGTTCTTCCATAAGTCGGTAAACGACCTGTTCTTCTATGCCTTTGATGTGTATAAAGCCAAGCCAAATGGTTGTTCCGTCGAGTCGGGTTAGCCAATGGCTGTTTTTTAAGCAAGGTCTTTCAATGCGAGCTCCAGCCATACGGGCTTCGTGTAGGTAAATCTCGGTGCGGTAGAATCCACCGAAATTGTTGATTACAGCAACAATAAATTCAATCGGAAAGTGGGCTTTCAAATAAAGACTTTGAATGCTTTCGGCAGCATACGAAGCGGAGTGAGCTTTAGAAAATGAATATCCGGCAAAACTTTCCATTTGGGCCCATACGGTTTGTGCAATTTCGCTGGGATGGCCCTTTTCTGCACAGCATTCAAAAAAGCGGTCTCGGATGCGCGCAAACTCTTCTCGGCTTCGAAATTTTCCCGACATCCCTCGCCTAAGTACGTCGGCCTCGGCAAGGCTTAACCCCGCAAAGTGGTGGGCAACCTTGATGACGTCTTCTTGGTATACCATAATTCCGAAGGTTTCTTTCAAAAGGGTTTCCATTAGGGGGTGAATGTATTCCACGGAATCGGGCTGGTGAAATCGTTCGATGTAGGCCCGCATCATGCCAGACCTTGCTACACCTGGGCGAATGATTGAGCTTGCCGCCACTAGGTCGGTATACGTTTTGGCCTTAAGCTTTTGAAGCAACATGCGCATGGCTGGTGATTCTACGTAAAAGCAGCCAAGGGTATTGCCGGTTTCAATCAGGGTTTGCACTTTAGGGTCGGCCTTTAGCTGTTCTAAATTGCGAATGGGAACAAGGCTATCCTGTTTATTCCGAATCATTTCAATGCAGTCGCGGATATGCCCCAAGCCCCGCTGACTTAAAACATCGAACTTATACAGTCCTAGGTCTTCGGCTTCAAGCATGCTAAATTGAACCATAGGATAGCCTTTAGGCGGACGTTGAAGGGCCGAGAAATAGCTCAGGGGTTTTTCTGAAATTAAAACTCCACCAGCATGGATGCTAAGGTGGGAGGGCATGTCCTTAAGTCGAGCCGCAAAATGCCGAATAGCACGGTGAATCGGGTCCTGATTTTCAGTATTTAATGCACTTTCCCATTCCGACTCAGGTAAGCCAAACACTTTGGCCAATTCCCGAAGGGCTCTACGTTCCTGAAAGGTTTGGTAGGTGGCAATCAATGCCGTATGTCCGGGGGGGTATTTTTGGAATAGATAGTCTAAAACAGTGTCGCGGTCTTTCCACGAAAAATCCAAGTCAAAGTCAGGAGGATTGGCACGGTATGGGTTGATAAAACGCTCAAAATACAGGTCCAATTCAATGGGGTCAACATCGGTAATGCCTAGGCAGTACGCTGCTAGGCTGTTGGCTCCACTGCCTCGGCCCACATGGAAAAAGCCTTGTTCTTTTGCAAACCGTATCATGTCCCAGGCAATCAAGAAGTAACAAGTGAAGCCTAGGTTTTCAATCATGTGGAGCTCTTTTTCTAACCGCTCAACGCTGACTTTGTTGGCTGGGCTATAGCGTTCATGCAGCCCTGCATAGCTTTGGCTGTAGAGCAGTCGGAAGTCTTCTCGGGGATTTTTTCCAAAGCGTTTTCGGTTTTTATTTTTTCCGAATTCCAAGTCAACCTGACAACTTTCCAGCAGTTCTCGGGTATTTAAAATAAGTTCAGGATGGTGCCGAAAGGCATGGCAGATTTCGCTCTGGGACTGAAGCCTTTCTTCTGGGTCTGCAAGGCAATCTGCGGGCAGGCGGCTATGCAGTTCGTTGGTGTCAATGGCTCGCAACAAACGGTGTAGGTGGTGGTCTTCGCGGCAGCGAAAATCGCCCCCAGCAAGAATGACCAATTTTGGACTGTCTCTCCACACAGAATGGGTTAGCATACCTAGGTCTTTTTCCCGAACGCCTATCCATTCGTTTTCGGCCAGAACTATGTGTTCGGGCATTTCGCGAAAAGGGTACACAATGTGCGCCTGGTCTAGGTTTGTGGGCCGGTTTAACATGGCTTTTCCTTGGCAAAGGTGTTCGCTGAGTAAGGCGTTGATTTGCGATAGCCCTTCGTTGTTTTTTGCTAAGGCCAGATAGAGCTGACGCCTGTAGAGGCCTTTGTTTTCGCGAAAATCGATACCTACAGCAGCATGAATATTAAATTGAGGTGCTAGACGCAACCAGTCGGCCATACCCGAACTGCTGTTGATGTCGGTCAGGGCGGCTTGAGATATTCCACGCCCAGCCAGGCCTTGAAGCATAGCTTCAGGGCTATGTACGCCGTACAACAAACTAAAATGGGAATGTAAATTTAGATGCACAAAAAAGACAAAAAAAATGGCAAAAAAGGGCCACTTAATTTGTCTATTGTTTCTGATTAAACCAAGTTTTCTTGCAAAAAAAATCTTTACTTAGCGCAAACCCGAAGCAGAACGGGTTCGTGGTCTGAAAATGCAAAAGTCTGGTTCATTCCTTTCACCTCAACCGCTTTAAGGTTGGGCGAGAGAAGGAAAAAATCTATGGTTTGTTCTCGGGTAATTCCAGGCTGGTATCCGGTAGAAAGATCTCGGTTTGTCGATGCTGCAGCGGCAGCCCAGTTCCATCCAGCATCTGGAAAGGGAACCGGAACCGGAATGCCCAACTCCTGCTCCTGAGACCCAGGTGCCAGCTGATTCCAATCTCCACCAGCTACAATCCGATTCCCAAGCGCATATTCGGCTCGAAGGTATGCTGCCAAACTGTCCATTTGTTGCTTTTTAACTGTGCCGTCGTCGTAGGCCGACAGGTGGAGATTAATCAAAACCAAGTCTTTTCCATCCGAAAAATAAGCGGGATACCGCCAGCTAATAAAACAACGGTCCAACATAAACAAGCCAATGGGCCAGTCGGCGTCGGGGGCCAAGGCATGCCGACGGGCTTCGGCTGGCGCCACTCGACCTAAGGTCATAAGTCCCGCCATGCATTTTCCATACGGCTCGCGCAAGGGTTCAGGAACAAACAGCGTTTTGTAATTGTATGCGAAAGACGATGCGTATCCTGGCAATGCTTTTAGAATCTCGGCTTCTTGGTCGGTATAATAACTGCGTCGGGAATCTTTATCTACCTCTTGCAGCATAAGCACATCAACGCCTCTTTGCGAGGCCAAAAAGCCCAAAATGCCATTCAAATAGTAGGCCGACATTTCGGCGTTGGGCCGAACGTCGAGCCCCCCATCAAAAAAGAAATCTTGTTCTGCTCCAAGCCCCCCGTAGCCAATATTCCAAGTGAGTATGGATAGGGTGTCGGCGTACAATTTGGTTGAGGCATTGCCGTTCAATTTGAGCTCTTCCTGTGCATCGGGTCGATAATCTAGCAGGGTAAAAGCAAGCAAGAAAAGGGCAAAGGCAAGAATAGGAGCCAAGAGTATGCCTAAAAGAATCCGTAGCAATCGTTTCATGTCTTAAAAATACAGAGTTTTTTTGTGGGACGTGCATTAACTTTTTAAGCATGATTTTAACCCAACAAAAATGCGCGTTTTTGAAATGGATTTTTCAAGGACAGGTTCTTTTTTCTTTGGTGTTTTCGCTTGCCGCATAGGAGTTTGTTCGGCAAATTGGTGTGGCGTAAATCAAGCCTTAGGATTGCGAAAAAAATCTAGCGTATCTTTTAGCGTCTCCTTTAATTCGCGGCAATGGTAGTCAAGTTCGTTTTGGGCTTTCATGCTGCATACCTGCCGCGGGCCATATTTTAAAATGTCCAGAGCCTCGGCCGTAAATTCTGTTTTTTGACCCGATGTTTTCGCCCATATTTTACTGGCGGGAATCAAGATTTTGCCTAACCAGAATGGAAGTTCAGGCAACCGTATGGATTTGCCGCTGACCTCTCCAATGCAGGCTCCAAAATCCCTCATGCTATACCACTTCCCTCCCAGCAAATATGCCTGACCGCCTCGCCCCATTTCTACCGCATTTGCTACGGCTTTGGCAACGTCGCGGACATCGCAAAAATCAAACCCTCCAGGAAATACAGCAGGAATTTTACCTAAAGCTATATCCATTATTGCTTGGCCCAATAAAGACGGCCTAAGATCTGGAGGGCCAATCATTGATGTAGGACATAAGGCCAAGGTTTCGAATTCAGGACCGTTTTGGCTAAGTACCAATTGCTGAGCCTGAGACTTGCTTTTGTCGTATGCGCCGCCCTGTTTTACCATCGGCCGCATCTCGTTTAAGGGCAGAAGATGTGGGCGATTCTGGTAGGCGTGAACCGAACCAATATAAATGAACCGACGAACCCCTGATTGTTTCGCTGCCCTCATTGCATTTTCACTGCCTACCACATTTGTTTTGTGAACAAGCCCAAACGGATCTCCAGATACAGAGATTAAGGCAGCAGAATGGATAAAGACCGTCATCCCTTCAGCCAATTTTTGTAAGGCCGAAGTGTCGTCCAAATCCCCTTCAATCTGTTCCACCATACCAGGGAAATCAGGCTGTTTCTTCCGTACCAAGACCTTTACCCGATACCCCCTTTTCAACAAAAGGGGCATCAGAACGAACCCTAAATGTCCGGTAGCACCCGTCAACGCAATTCCAATTGGCATGTTTATAACTTTAAGAATACGAAAAGAGAAGGAAGCTTCGTTCTTGTATTTTTGAAAAACAAATTTCTATATTTAATCATGGCTTTTCAAACTTCTCACCAAAGTTCTTGCCCCGTTTCTGTCTTTATTTGGCAAATTATGCTTCTGTTTTGCTTGGTAAACTCTTCGGCTTATGCCCAAGATTCTGAACAAGCTTTGGCGCAAACAGAAAATGAAATGGGTTGGTACTGGGGGACGGAACCCATTGATTTTGAAGGCTTAGCCAACCTGTCTGAATCGGCATTGCGCCGCCGATTAGCGGCACTAATTCCTGAATTGCAGCCCAGCGCTCGACGCAACCTGTGCTCCCAGTTGCAGGTTTGGCGGCCCGATTGGTTTCTACATTGGGATGATGTAGAGCTTTTTCCAGATTCCACTAGGTTAGATACGATGCCGCAACGCCTTCATTTTGTCCTTTTGGAAGAAGGCGAAAACCTGATTTACCCATGGCACGGAGAGGATCTAACCTATGGCTTCGGCCCTAGAAATGGGCATATGCACAAGGGCTGGGATACCCATTTGGAGGTTGGGGACACCGTAGTGAGCCTTATGAACGGGGTGGTTCGATATGCAAAATTCAACCACAGTGGATACGGCAATTGTGTTATGGTTAGGCATTTTAATGGTCTAGAAACGCTTTATGGCCACTTAGACCGCATTGACGTTCAGCAAGGCGATGTTGTTTTGGCCGGAGAGCCCCTAGGCCTTGGCGGAAGTACAGGAAAAAGCTCCGGGCCCCATTTGCATTTTGAGGTGCGTTATGGCGGGTTTGCATTGGATCCAGCTCTTTTAATGGATTGGTCAGATGAGGGGCCCAAAGCTAAATCCAATGAATTGAATTTTGATAAATCATTGTTGTCAAAGGAAAAGGGGGGGGAGGCATACCACGTAGCCCATGTCGTTAAAACCAAAACACACAGGGTCCGCTCAGGCGAAACCCTTTCCTCAATTGCCCGAAAATACCGGACCACCATCTCGAAACTCAAAAAAATGAACCGGCTAAGAAATGCCGATTTTATTCGCGAAGGCCAACGAATTAGGGTTAAGTAGCTCCCGTTCTCCAACCTTGCCAAATTTACAACCCCCATATAATCTGCAAGAAAGAATCTAAATTGGGTTAAAAGCCGATTTTAAGCAAACATTTTCTTGGCTGTCCCAACAATAATCTCCTATATTTGGGCACCCAATAAAACGCTTTTCTAACATGGTTCTTACTGCTGCCGACATATCCATTCTTCCGCGACCAACCTCCAAATTAAGTTCGGTAAACTGGGACCAACTGATGTTTGGACGCACGTTTACCGACCATATGTTCTGTGCAGACTTTGAGGATGGGAAATGGATCGGTTTTCGAATAGAACCTTACGGAAACATTTCCATAGAACCCTCTTTATCAGCTTTTCATTATGGGCAAAGCATATTCGAAGGTCTAAAAGCATTTCGAGGCAGCGACGGTCAGGTTAGGGTTTTTAGGCCCGAAATGAATGCCAAACGCTTAAATGCCTCTGCTCGAAGAATGTGCATGGCCGAGGTGCCTGAATCCCTTTTTTTAGAAGGAATTAGAGCTTTACTAAGCATTGATTCCGATTGGGTGCATGGAAAGGCAGGCTATTCGCTTTATTTGCGTCCATTTTTGTTCGCGACGGAAACGTATTTAGGCATTAAGGCATCGGATTCCTATCGATTTATGATTATTGCCTCCCCCGTTGGTTCCTATTACGATGGCAGAATTCGTGTTCGAATTGAACAACATTATTCCAGGGCTTCTGCTGGAGGAACAGGAACTGCCAAGGCGGCAGGAAACTATGGAGCCTCTCTTTTCCCTGCTATGTTAGGCCAGAAAGAAGGCTACAGGCAATTGGTTTGGACAGATTCTGCCACCCATACCTACATTGAAGAGTCGGGAACAATGAATCTTTTTATTGTGCACAACGGAACCCTAATTACTCCTCCCTTAGACAGCAATACCATTTTGGCTGGGGTAACACGCGACTCCATTCTGGCCTTGTCGCGACGCCGTGGTTGGGAAACCCGAGAAGAGCCCATCTCTGTGGATTTTTTGAAAACAGGATTGGCCGATGGCTCAATTAAAGAAGTTTTTGGAACCGGAACTGCGGCAACCATCGCATCAATAGAATGCATTGGAATCAATGGAGTAGATTATTCTCTGCCCGATCTTGGTCTTGAATCACAGGCAAATCAGTTGGCTACCGAATTAAGCGCAATTAAAATGGGTGAAATCCCCGATTCGCTCGGTTGGAACTGGAATCTGTGACCTATCCCAATGCAGCAGGTTGCATCAACCATCGCGCTGCCTAGTTTAAAAATTCAGCCAGTTCATGGGCTGTTTCATTAAATAACCGTTCTGCATCTACCGCATTTTTTGCCTGAGCTGAAGGCTGGGTAACCCTCCGTTTATGAAAATAACTTCCCGAAGCTGGCAAATCATTAGGCATGATTGTGGCCAACCAGACTGAATTGTCAGCGCCCCTTTGTACAGAAACGCCTTTAAGGTACGTAATCAGGTGCCAAATTGCCCCTATCCAGCCGGCGCTGTTCTTACTGCCAATCTCCGTTTTAACTACACCCGGATGAACAGCGTAAATCTTCGGGTCTTCAGGCCGATTCCAACGGGTTCTCAAATGCCGGGTGTGCATAATTTGAGCCAGCTTAGACTGAGCATAGGCCCTTAAAATGAAATAGCCTTTAGCGCCATGAAGGTCATTCCAGTCAATTCTTCCATGGTAATGTGCTGTGCTTGCCAAGTGAATAATCCGTGCAGAAGGGCTTTTGATTAGCTTGGATTCCAGCAATTGGGTTAACAAATATGGACTTAGGTAATTAACCACCCAAGTAAGTTCCTGCCCCTGAACCCCTAATTTCCGGGAACCATTTGCTCCTCCAGCATTGTGCACCAAAACATCCAGTTTCTCAAACGGGAACTCAAGGGCCAGACGCTTCACCTGATTCAGGTCGCTAAAATCGGCTTGAAAGGTATGCAGTTGTTCTGGAAAGGCGTTCTTCAATTCCTCTAAAGCCTCCGATCGTCGGCCAACAGCCAACACCTGAAACCCTTTATTGATAAGCCCCAGAGTTATTTCTCGGCCTATTCCAGCCGTTGCCCCAGTTACTAATGCGATTTGCCTTGATTCAGCCACTTTGTCTGATTTGATTTCAAAGGTACTTGTTTTTGCTTTGATGATAGGGTATCCCCAAACCACAATGCCCCCGCCGCCCCAATTATTTTTACCTTTACCTTAAAAATATGTTCAAAAATCTTTTTCTTAAATCTGTCCTAAAAAATGACCCAAAATCATTTTGGTTCTTTTTGCTTTTTATTCTTTTGCAAACCTTCTTTACGTTTAAGGGAATTGAAAATTACCCCTTTTTTAATTTTGGAATGTTTTCAGGTGAATTGCAAACCGAGTTCACCACATATGAAATTTACTCAGACGGAGAATCTATTGTTCATTGTTTTTCAGATGAATCCTATTCAATCTTAAAAAGGAACATTGATGAATACCTTCGGATTAAAAAACAATTATTGACCACGAACGACATTACTATTACGATAAAACGCAGAGTCCCGGAAAGTTGGGTTCCCTTTTTTGAAAAACAACTTACGAATAAATACATTGAGGATGTTCGTTTTAAAAAGTGGGTTGTTCACTTTACTAAATACCAAACCAAACGAACATTTGAACATTATACCATTTACAAAACAACCTTTGACCCGAAAACAAAGTATGAAACAAGGGAATTAATTTTTAAAGAATGACACTCTTATTTGAAAATCTAATCTTCACCAAACGATTGATTTTGTTCTCTTGTTTGTTGTTCATCTTTCAAAGGTTTCTTATTGGTTTATCGTTGTTTGGGTTATCTGAACCTGAACAAATTTATGTTGGTTCAGACAACACCTATTGGATTTTACATCTTTTGAATATTCCTCAAATATTATTGAAAACTCCGTTTAATTGGATTATTGATATCTGTTTTGTTATCACAATTTTATCACAAATTATCTGGGTTAAAAATAAATACCTTACCATTATTTCAATTTGTTTGACAACACTTCATTCAATTAGTTTCTTTTCTTGTTTGGGTAATCAGAATCACACCTATCTTGGAATCCTTTTCATTCAATTTCCACTTATTTTCATTGATAACCGAGAACGATTTTTAATCTGGTTCGCTGGTTTAAGGTATTATACCCTGTTTCTGTATGTATCTTCAGGATTTTGGAAATTGTTTAGAGGGAACCTAGAAGAACCTGATAGGTTTATGAATGTATTTATCTCTCAGAATATTGATTATTTGGTGTCTTTTGACGGAAGTTTAATTCAAAACATCCTTTATTGGATGTTTCAATTTTCATTTGATACTTTTTCGTTCTTTTGGATAGTGGTAACCTTTTTTCAATTGTCTTTAAGTATCGGGTTTTTCACTCGGAGGTTTGATTCTGTTTTAATGGTTTTGATTTTTTTGTTCCATTTGGTCTCTGCTTTCTTTTTTCAGATTTGGAGCTTTTTACCCGTAACTATTCTTTTGTTTTCGTTCCTCATAAAACCTTCTCAAAAGTTTAAAAGAGGGTGTGCTGGGTTTCAAATCTCTTAATTCAACGAATGAGGTTTGCCAATGAAAATTCTGCTTATGGGTTTGTACGGAGGTTGTTTATGGATAAGGTTAAAATGCAACTACAATGTATTTAATAGACAAAGAAAAAAACAGGATTTCCAAACTTAAACAAATGACCTTTTGGGTGAAAAAGGACATCAAATTTGACACATATTTGTATCATTTTTCCCAAGTGCTTGATATTCAAGATGCGTAAATTTTACCTTATGAAAACGGGTTTGTATAGATACGCCGCCTTTTTTGGCCTCATCCTTCCCTTTCTTCCCTTTTTAATTTGGCAGCAAGATGCTTATGTGCGCCTTCACGATACCCTTGAAGGCGAATTGGTTTGGTTAGAAGTGCTGCGGCAAAGCGGCCTTGCTTTTGATTATTCTGCCGATGCCACCTTGCCCAATATCCTTGGCGGTTTGCCGCGAAATACCTACCCGCCCGGGCATAGCCTACCTTATTTGTTTGTGCATGCCTTCGGTATGTTCTGGGGCTATGTTTTTATGTCCTTCTGTCTTTCCCTAATCGGCTTCCTGGGCATGCGCAGCTGGGTAAAACAAACCTACCCACAAGCCGCTCCAGAATTGGCTTGGGCCGCTGCCCTTCTTTTCTCATGGATTCCATTTTTCCCCACCTTCGGAGCCGCTGTCATGGGCCTGCCATGGCTTTGGATTTCTTTTCGCCGATTGCATCGACAGCAAGCTAAACCCCTAGATCTGGCAATCTGGTTTTTGTTTCCCTTTACCGCTTCTTTTATTTGGACGGCCATTCTGTTGAGTGTGGCATGGGGATTCCTTCTGCTTGCTCAATTTCGAAAATCTCTGAATTTCCAGCCCCTACTTTGGGGCTCTGCTTTCGCTTGGGGCCTAGGTGTTCTGCTGGCCCATTACCCTTCCTTTGCTTTAATGTTTAGCGGATTTGAATCGCACCGTCAAGAATACCTGCCTTATCCAGACGGGGCGCCCGATGTTATCTCGCAGTTTCATTCTTTTTTTCAAATGGCTTTTTTTAGCCACTATCACGTGGGCACCTTGGTTACCCTGCCAATCTTGCTGCTGCTTTTACTTGCTTGGCCTTATTTTCATAAGCGAAGCAAATTCACAGCCTTAATTCTGCTCTTGGTTTTGCTTTTTCAAGGTTTTTATCCCAGCCTGGAATATTTGTTTTTTCAGCACATCGATGTGATTCGCAGTATGCGACTGGATCGGATTTCTACCTTGTTTCCTTTGCTTTGGCTAATCTTATTGGTCGACAGCAGCGTAGCCATCTGGAATCAGATTGCCTACCGCCGGCTAGCCATTCTGGTTTGGGCCAGCTTGTTTTTGGTAACGGGTTTAGGCAACGACCAAAATCTGCAGAACCTACGCATAGCCTTGCACAAAGACATTATGCCCAGCTACCGAAGCTACGTGGCGGCCGACCAAATGAAGAAAATCCAATGGTTTATCGGTAAGCCGCTTGATTCTTACAGGGTGGCCTCACTGGGGCTTTCGCCCAGCATAGCCCAATACAATAGATTTTACACTATTGACGGGCTTCAATCTCAATATCCACTGAAGCAAAAACACCGCTTAGGCAACATTAGTGTGGCCGAATTCAAAAAATCAGAGCCCTGCCGCCGCTATTTCCAAAACTGGGGGAACAGGGCCTATCTTTTCAGTGCCGAATTGGGCTGTGGCTTCCAAGCCATTCACCAAGGCAAAGGAAAGCGGGGGCAAGTTCAAAATCTGGAATGGAACCATGCCGCGATGCACGAAGCCGGTTTAAATTACCTGCTGTCTGCGGTCCTTTTGCCCCCCTCTAATTCCTATCGGCACCTGCGGAGTTTTCACAACGGTGATTCTTGGTGGACCATTCACCTGTACGAAATTCAACCTTTATGAAGCGGTGGAAATGGATCTGTTGCTTGCTGTTTCCCCCGCTGTTCTGGGGCTGGAATCGCTTTTCCGAAAAAAACTGGACACAGGTCGGCCTGGCTCTTTTTGCAACCCTTTTAACCGGTGTGGTCCTTTTGGCTTTGCTTGTGTTTTGGCATGGTGGCCGCTGGCTTTCCGTCCTTTCTGGATTTTACGGGGGCTAAGTCAAGGGCAATCAAAAGAAAAAGGCCGCTGCATCTTTTTAGATTCCATTGGTAAATGTTGGTTTTAGTGGGAATTAGGGTATAATCTTATTCGCCCATACTTTTTACCCTGTAATTTCGTTTTTCCTTAACTACCTAAAAATGGAGTCCAGAAACCATTTTAAAAACGGCTGTCAAAACGGATATCCTTATGAAAATTGTACTTTTTGCCTCAGGATCCTTTTCTTTTTCAACCCTAGGCCTTGGTTTTTTATCCAAAATCTTACATTGGCCAGGAGCCAATATTTTACTGGTTCTTGGGTTTAGTGTCTTCTCTCTGGTATTTGTTCCAAGCCTGGCCAAATACCTTTACGACAAAAGCGAATAAAAGAAACCGTCCTAAATCTGCTCTAGCCTTTGGGTCTAGCGCACCGTCAAGGTCTCGCTGGTCAGCGATGCATCGGCCTCGCCATGCAATTCGCGAAGCAATTGCTGAACTTCTTCCGAACTGAAATTGCAAAACCAACGGTCGGCGCGTTCTTGTATGCTTGGTAGGCCTTTTCCCCGAAGCGTATCTGCAATTATGGCCGTAGGTTTTCCTGAGGCCAAAGGAATGCTTGAAAAGGCATCTTCAAGCGCAGCAAAGTCATGCCCGTTTACGCGCTTCACTTCAAATCCAAAGGCCCTGAATTTGTCGTCCAGAGGTTCGAGTGGGATAAGTTCTTCGGTGCGTATGTTGGCCTGGAATTGGTTGCGGTCAACCAAAAACACCAAATTGTCTAATTTGTATGCTTGAGCCACCAGGGCCGCCTCCCAACAGGTTCCTTCGTTCAATTCTCCATCGCCAGTTACCACCACAACCCGGTTCTTGCCTCCGCGCAGTTTAATGTCCATGGCAATGCCAACACCCACGCTTGGCAAGTGCCCCAGGGAACCGCTATGAAATTCAATTCCAGGAATATTCCGGTTCGGGTGCCAATAGATATGGTCGTTGCTCTTCAAGTGGTTTTTCAACCGTTCGGCAGGCATCCAACCCAGTTCAACCATGGTTCCGTACAGGGCGGGCACATCGTGGCCTTTCGACAGCAATAAATAATCGCGGTTGGGGTCTGAAAGCCGGTCGGGGTGCACATTCAACCATTCGTTGTACAGGTACACGAACAAATCGGCACACGAAAGCGAGGCCCCAATAAAGCAGCCACCATCGGTTGACATACGTACAATATGCTCTCTGACCTTCAAGGCCATGGCTTCCAATTCCTGTTTACGCTCAAGATTCATGGGTTGGTTTTTTTGTTTGCTGAACCGAAATGGTTTTTAATTCATTCAAATGATTTCTATACCAGTTTACACCCGCATAATGCTGGTTTATCTGGAATATTTCTGGGTTGTTTTGAAGCAAATCCAAAATGTCTTGCAGTCCAAAGGTCGGGTTTTGTGGCCACAATGCCTCGTAAACTGCTTTAATAAAGGCATAGTCTTCGGGGTAATCGATGGTAAATCGATGCGACATGCTGTAGTCTAAGCCCAAAGGCCAAACCACATTTTTCAGCACAAACCGTTCTGGACGTTCCCAAATAAATGGGGTAGTGTGTTCCCGTTCCATGGGCAGGCGGGCTTCCGTCCAGGCCGCCTTCAGCACCTCGATGGGCATCACTTCCACATCGTTTCCGTCGGGCCAGGTTCCAGGGTGCAGGTTGCTGATGTAGTCCCATTTTTCGGTTTGATTTAATGCGTGTTCCAGCACTAAGTCAATAACGGCAGGATCAATCAGGGGTACGTCCGAGGGAATTTTAACCACCAAATCGGCCCCATAAAGCAGGGCTGCTTGATAATGCCGGTCCAACAGGTCGGTTGGGTGTCCCCGATAGCAGTTCCAGCCGCGTTGCTCGCACAGGGTTTGTATTAAATCGTCTTGAGGGTCGGTGGTGGTAGCCACCACAACGGTTCCTACGTGTTTCGCCATCAATACCCGTTCTACCATGCGTTCCAGCAAGGTGCCGCCACATAGGTCCATACACACTTTGTCGGGTAGGCGGCTAGAGCCACGCCGGGCTTGAACCACCGTTGCTACCTGCCTCATGAATTGGCGATAGAACGGGGTTGATATTGGCGCAAAAATTCGGGGCCGCTGCCTTTAAAATCAGCAAATTGCCGACCCAATTCGGCAATACGGGCAGCAGATTGACCCCCATTTTGAATGGGTTGCAGGCGTTTCAGTTCTTCCAAATCAAAATAGGAATGAACGGGTTTGCCCAAGGCCAACCCTACATACACCACAGTTGAATACTGGGTAATAAGTTCCGCGCAGTTCGCAATCATGTGGTTGGTGTCGCCCGACTGAAAAACTAAGGTGTTTTCGGGGCAAAGAGCCACAATTTCATTGTAGGCCCGGTCCCAAATTTCGTTGGGGTGCAGTTTGAAAATCATGGGCCTTCCCGCCGCGATTTTTACGCATTGTTTAATGAACTCAGGTCGGTTTTCGCGCCGGAACGTTTCCCGCATATCGGTGGTGCATACCAACACGTAATCTTGAAATGGAAAGGAATTGTTTAAAAATGCCTGACAATTGTCAAAGTTGGGTATGCCGGTTACAATAATCTTGTCGGCCTCGGTTCCAAGGGAAGAATAATGCTGTTTGTAACCTTCGCTGGCAACGCAATAAACATCTGGGCCGTTCATGCTGCCGTTCAAGCTGGTGGTTCCTGTAAAATAGGCGGGGAGTCCCATTTTTTTAACCCATTTGCTCCAGGTATCTAAGGGGTCAACCATACCTTCTTGAACAAAAATAGACTTAGAACGCCGTGCCACCTCTGGATAAATCGCATCGGTACACATAAATACCAAATCGTATTTTCCCATGTTTTTGAACCCGCCATAATCGTAATTCAAGTTGTGTTCGCGCACAAAATCTTCCGATTTTTTGCGAAACCTCCCATCAATAATGGTGTTTTCAAGCAAACCTATGCGCACCGCAAATTTTTCCAATCGGGAATGTGGAAAAAACTGAGTAAAATACCCTTCAAAATCGCCTTTCAGTTCCTGGTAAATTTGGAACATCTGCGAAGTTTGGTTTGGCGAACCCAAAATAAACAAAGCCTTTCTGCGCGGGGTCATGGCTCTACACGGTTAAAAAACAAGGACTTTCCAATCCAAGGGAATCCAATGTATGCGCGGATTTCGGCCCTATTTCGACTAACCAAGGTGATTCGGCAATCGTAGGTTTTACCGCTTTCTGGGTCGTAAATCTTGCCGTCGTTCCAGGTGTCGTCTCCATCGTATTTTAAACCCAAAACCACTGGAATTCCAATGTAGGAGCGCGATCTAAGTTTGGGGTCGGGATTCAGGTGGTCTTTTTTCGGACTCCCATCGGCCCAATGGTTGCGTTCCAGCCAAATAATTTTCCCATAAAACCGCTCGCTCTGCTTATCAATCCGAACTTTAAACGCTTTGTCGTCTTTCAACCAAGTGCCAACAAGGGCAACCTGACCAAATTTTTCGGCATCTCTGCTTTTTACGCTTCCCGGAGCAAAGCTCGATAGGCAAAGCAAAGCACATATTGACCACAATGCTATTTGGTGTGCAGTTCGCATAATTCGAGTGCAAAAATACGGCTTTGTAACAGCAGGCACAAGGAAAAAGTTCAACAAAAGCCCAAAGAATTGTTAAGTATTCTTTGTTAATAGATTTAAACCATTGAATATAAGCGGTTTGTGTTTTTTTTCAGGGCGGCGAACGGGCTTTCAGGCTTAGTCCGCGGTTGCCGAAAGGCTGGCCCAGCTGGTTTGCGGGGGCTCCTAAAGTCGCCTCCGCACCTAGCGGGCCAGGCTTCGGCAGCCTTGCGGGCTAAGCACTTCAATCCCTGCCGCAGCCGCATCAAGGATAAACAACCTGCATTTATTTTTGGCTGTCTAAAATAATGGGAAAGTTAAAGACCTGCCGCTGATTGGGCTCAATGCCATCAAGCCAGCGCTGTAAATCTTGCCTTAAATCAATGGGTGGAGCGGGCATGGGTTTTTTGAAAAACAACAACATCACCGATTTTGCCGCTTTTGGCTGGGTGTTTTCTAAAAAGTATTCTCGCTGTGATTTGGGACTGGGAAAAAGATACTCCACCCCGGCTTCCAGTTTTTCTTGACGTTCCGCATCGTTTGGGTAAAAGCAAAAGGCAGAATCTCCTTCTAAAAAGTAGGCCAGCATGTAACTTCCAGCAGGCTTAACCCGGAATGTTAGCAGGGTTTCGTATGGGTATGCGGGCAAAATTCCTTTAATCTCATGGGTGAAAGCCGGATCGGGGTCGGTTTTGTATTGAATTACGCTGGCACGAATGCAGCGTTCCACTTCCATTAAATTGAATTCATTGATTTTTTTCTTGGGTTCTTCCAGCTCTTTCCATTCCGTTATGCCTCCTTTGTATCGAGTTTGAACCACCTTTGAAAAGGCTTCGGAGTACACATTCCCTCCTTCAGACTGCTGCATTTGGGTACTTGAATTCAGCTCGAGGGGAATTCCAGCGCGGTTTAGGGCCTCTTCCATGGCTTTCTCAAGGGCACAGCGCTGAACATCTTGCATTGTTTGGTTGCTTTCCATAACGCATCGGCCACAGGCATCTACTTTTTGGGCATGTAGCCGATTCGGTAAATTGAAAGCAAAAAACAGGCACATGGCCAGCAGGGCAAAGCGCCCATGAAAACCGGCGGAATTAGGAAGCAGAACAGGCATTGCTTATTCTACAGTCCAAGATTCCCAGCGGTTTTCTAAAGCTGGAGGAGTAAGAATTTGGGGTTCCTGAATTTTACCCTGTCTTGCTGTTTCTTTATCAACTTGGGTTTTGGCATAACCAAACAGATCGCCATATTTGGCTGAACTTCCCATGTTTTGAATGCCTTTTAACAAGAAATACGTTAAAAATCCATGTTTTTTATCTTGATAAACGGCGCTGCTTTGACTTCCACTGGAAGAGGTCAACACCACCATATTTTCAGGGATAGCTCCCTCTTTTGGGCGCACGCGCACCCCTTTTTTAGCTACCAACTCTTCGTTCCGAGCTCCACCCGAGAAGCAGGCATCCAACACAACCGTTATTTTTTGGGCAGGGAATTTTATAAGCTGTTCGTAAACCTCTTTCAAAGCAATGCCCATTTCGGGGCGGTCTCCTGAAATATCGACCGGAATTAAATAGGGCGTTTGGTCTGCGTCCGAGGGCAGTCCATGACCGCTGTAAAAGAAATACAATTCAGACTCGTTACCTGTAGCTCGGGCAAGGTTGGATAGCCAGTCTAAACCGCCGCGCATTTCGCCCGAAGTGGCGTTGCGCAGCAATTTAATGTGTCCAGCTTCAACCCCAAAACTATGCTCCAAATATTGGGCGAAAACCATAGCATCGTTTTCAGCATAATCTACGTTTACTGCAACACTTAAGCCTGAACGACGGCTGGCATAATCTTCATTTCCAATGATTAAGGCCAAACGGTTTGGGTTTGACTTTGAGGTTTTAGGGATGTTGCGGTCCACATCGCTTTTCAATGAGGCCGCTTCGATGTTCACCTTTTCTTGGGCTTGGGCTTCTACCACCAATTTTCGAGGGGCGGCCATTTGTTGGTTCATAGCGAAACTTTGATTCCAAGATTCGGCATACTTGCCGTAGGATTCACGGATCGACATCGAAATAGGAACGGTGGACAAACTGTATTTTGAATTTATAATCACCGAGTAGGTTAAATTCCGGGTTTCTCCAGGCATCAATTGAGAAATTCGCTGCATTTCTTCGCCATCAAGAAGCATTACGTTTTCGGGAAGTTTTAGCCCGGTTGATATGTCCTTTGCTATGCCCTGACCTGTATTTTGAACCAACACCTGCAAGTCGAATTTGGCTAAAGGCTTCAAAATACCGTCGCCCGACAAACTAAAGTCGGCCACTTTTACCATAGGCGATTGAAAGGCCCTGGTTTCAATGTCGAGCGCAAATTCAGGTGGATTAAAACCGTTGGGCTCTTCAATGCTGACCTTCAAACCTAAATTACCTTGAACCGTGGTCATATCGGCTTGAATGGGAATTCGAAAATTTATGGTTCCAGATTTAGGAACCCGGGCTAAATTCACTCGATTGTCGATGCGAATTCCTTGGGTACTGCCAGAAGATTGAATTCCTGCCACCAAATTTAATCCATCACCGAATCCGGTATTTTTAAGGGCAAATTCCAAATGGCACACTTCATTGGCATCAATAGCGGAGTTGCCGTCGGCATCTACAAACCTAAGTGAACCTTCAACCACCGATAAAATAGGCGGTTCAATTTTGGGCTTAATGTTCAGGGAGGCCGGGGCGCTAACGGCTTTTTTTTGCCCGTTTGCCATTCCTACAAAAAGAAAGGCGACAGAAAATAGAATTAATTTACGCATAGAATGAACAACATCTAGCCTCAAAGTTAAGAACTTCTGCTAAAAGGTTCGTTCATTTTTATGTTAATTTGCAATCTAAATTTCAAATAATGAGGCGATTTCTTCCCCTGTTTCTGTTGTTGATAAGCTGCCTCTTTTCTGGTCTTTCTGCTCAACGGGTGCGCGATGTGGAGATGAGCCAAAGCGGGAAAAATGTGATCATTGAATATACCCTTGAGGCCAACAGCCCCCAAGAGATTAAGTTGTACGTGAGTAAAGACGCTGGCCGTAGCTATTCAGACCCCTTGCGCAAGGTTTCGGGCGATGTAGGAAAGGGCATCAAAGCTGGCCGCAAACGGATTGAGTGGAGGGTTTTGGAAGAGGTAGATGAATTGGTGGGTGACCGGATTGTTTTTATGGTTGAAATTGTGGAAGAGGCACCCGTTGTAAAGTACACCAAGCCAAAACCATACATCGATTACGATGACCTGGAACCCGAGGGGGGCAATGTGCGCATTGGAGCCCTGTTTGAAGTCATGGAATCGGGCAACGCCCAAAGCATTGGCTATGGATTTCGATTTGAATGGTTTGTCAGCCCTGGGTTTAGTATGGATTGGCAGTTTTTATTTGGGAACAATTATCAGGGTAATTTTTACACTCAAGTGCCCGGTGCGGCCGTGGCTTTTAGCGAACAAACAGGCGACCCATGGTTGGCTGCCGAAATGGGCGAGGGAGCCCTTTCGCTCTTTCTTCTGGGCCTTATGCTTCCCGAAGGTTTTACCATCCACATGTTTCCCCATCCTAGGATTGAACTCGCACCCTCTCTAACCCTATTAAGGGCCGATTACAACAATCGGAACAATCAAAAAACCACGCTGGGAGGAGCCATTACCCTTCGCATGAATTATCAACCTTTTCGAAGATTTACGCTTTCGCCGGCCTTGGGAGTTCGGTTGGATTACGAAACAGGCGACCCATCTTTGCTGTACGGTTTGGGCTTGGGCTTGCGTTTGTAAATGAGTTGGCTGTTTTTTCTCATGGCTTGGCTGTAGTGTTTGTTGCGCCCGCGGGCGGGATTGAACACGGTAGCACGCACAGGTGCTGGGCTCTGCCCCGCGAGGCGCGGAGGCGACTTTAGGAGCCACCGCAAGCCCGCTGGGGCAGTGCCCAGCAACGGCGGACTACCGGAGAAAGCCCGATACCCGCCCCCAAAACCACCTACAAAATAAATGGGAAAATGGCCTTGCGCTCGCCCGGATATTCTGGGAAACGTTGCCTATACCAGCGGTGATGCGCCAATGCTCGGGGCAGCAAGTTGGCCAAGGTCCAAATCCAAAAGCTGAGGCCTGCCAGGCTGCCGCACATGAGTGCAAAGCCGCCCCATTCCATGATTTCGCCCAACAAATTGGGGCAAGAAATGAAGCGGAACAAGGGCCCATCTGGAATTTTATAGCCTGTTTCGCCGGGCTTGCGAAGGGCAATTAAGCGTGAATCGGCGGCGTAATTCAGGGCGAAGCCCAGCACAAAAAGCAGGAATCCCAGACCGAAGCTCCAAGTGCTTGCCGTTTCCCGGTTGGTTTGCGACAAATCCCAGCCCAACACGCTGCCGTTCACCAAATTAAACAGCATGGCCGAGCCCATAATGAGCAGCGGCATGGTTTTGCCTTGGGTGCGCAAACGAAATGGGAAAACGAAGCTGCGGTGCAGATAATGCAAGGAAAAAAGGCCACACAGAATCAGAATTTGGGGCTCTTGAGGCAAGCCCAAATGCCAAAACCAGGCCCAAAACACCAGCAAAACAAAGCCTTCCATGATAATCCAACCCATGCGGTTGGGAATGGTGGGGCCCCAGCCCGGACTTTGGTGCCGGCCGTAGGGGGCATTTTTTCTAAGCAAATACAGGAAGGTGATTAGGGCTAGGCCTATCCAGGCGAACAGCAGGTTTTCGGTGGAAATCATGGTTCGGAAATTAGGTTGGGGTTTGTGCCACAGGAATTAACATGTGCAGAACCACCATGGTTAATTCCTGAACCAAGGTTTGGTCGGTCAAGTAAAAAGAAAAATACCACTCTACTTTGCCATAGGCTTTTTCGGGTCGGGCCGAGCAGGATAGGACTTTGGCTTTGCAATGCAACATTTGGTCGGGACGTAGGGGCAACAGCATGTTCCAGTTTGAAATGCCCTTGCCGGCCAAAACCGAATGGGCAAACCGGGGAATCCATTCCCTTAAATAAATGGCATGGAAAGGGTGTGGGCCTGAAGCAATCAGACCGCCGAAGGGGCCTTGGGCTGCGGCCTCGGCCGAGGTATGCCAAGGAATGGGGTCGTAGGTCTTGGCAAATTCCATGATTTCATGGGCGGTGAACGAAAGGCTACCAAAGTCAAATTCTTGGCCTGCTTTCAGGTCGGCGAAGTGGAGTGCTTTCATGGTTTGAAGGGGCGAAAGTGAGGGTGGGTAGCCAAAGCCAGCATTTCTCGGTCGCCCCGGGAATCGCCGTAGGCATAAATTTTGGAAAACGAGTTCAGGTTAAAGGTTTCTTGAATGCGCCTTGCTTTTTCGGGGCCGTAGCAGTTTTGGCCCATAAATTCACCGCTGAATAGGCCATTTTGGAATTTTAGTTGGGTGCACAACACGGTAGCGATGTTGAGTCGGTGTCCAAATTCCTGCATCCAGATTTGGGGGCTGGCTGAAACCAGGGCCAAGGTGGCTCCGGCCTGTCGGTGGGCTTCAATGGCACTTAGGGCTTGGGGGTACAGGCGTGGCCAGATTCGATCCAGCATGCGTTGGCCTTGTTCGCGCAGGTACGATTCCGACTTGCCTTTGTAGAATTCAGCAAGCAGGCGTTCTTTGGCTTGGCTGTTGCTTATTTTTCCCAATTTCCATTGAACGATGGGCCATCGGCAGGCCCAGATTGGAGCCCAGCGGCCTAGGTTTCCGTGGGTTTGGGCAAAAAAATCCCAAAGGGTGTCGCCCGGAAGCAGGGTTCCGTCCACATCGAACAGGGCAAGGTCTTGGCCTTTATCTTCGAATGCAGCGGACACGGCCAGAATATCCAGTTTTGTTTTGGTTGCTGCCGGCATCGCAGCAAACGGATTGAAATTGATGGGTTTGGGCCAGCGATGTTGCCAGCCCGCCACCTCCGGCGTATTCGTTGCTGCTCCAGTAGTCGCCCGAATTCAAAGTCATGTTGAAGGTGATTTTGTTACCATTGAGCACCAGCAGTTCGTTGAACGAAGGGAGGTACCAATCGGAGTATCCGTAGGCCACCAAATCGCTGCACACTTTGGCTGCGTAGTTTCCATTTCCTTGGTTTGCCACAATGGCGGCGGTGTTTATGGCTCCGTCGTTGCCGCTTTGCACTCCGATAAAGGTTTGGGTATTTGCCCAGGGACCGCTAAAGTTGTCGGTAGGGTGAACGGTAACGATTTGATTGTTGTTGTTGATGTAGGAGGGCAGGGGTGTAAAGCTAACTTGATTTCCGTAGGAGGTACCTGCGGCGTTGGTAGCGTAAGCCCGCACGTAGTAGAGGGTTCCGGGGGTAAGACCGGTTAAGTTGGCTGAAAAGTTACCGGTTCCTGAGCCGGCGGAGGCGACGGAATTGGCCAGTGTGGGTTGCTGAACGGTGGCATAGCAGAGACCGCGGGCTGTAACGGGGCTTCCGCCTGCGTTGGTTACGGAGCCGCTACCGGTTCGGCTGCTGCCTGAATTGGAACCCGAAATGCTAAAAACCGAATCGGTGCTTACCAAGGGGGGGCAACCACCCCAGGTTAGAATTCCGTTGCAGATGTTCAGGGTTTGGCCATAGGATCCGGGGGCCAAGAGTTGCCACTGGCTGCCATCCCAGTACAAAATTTCTCCGGGGTTGTTGCCGTTGGGAAGGGCGTTGCTTTGCAGCGAGTCGCCGCAGAGTTCGAGCCAAGCCAGTCCGTTGTAAAAATTCGCGCAGTTGGTGCTGGTATTAAAAATGTGCAGGCCTTTGGCGGGAGCTTGAATGGAATCGCGTTGGGCTGTGCTTAGGCGTGGGGGCAAGAAGCCTTGTTGGGTGGCCGACAATTCCAAAACAGCGGTGGCATGGGGGGGGCCTGAAGGCAAGCCGATTTTGGCTTGGGAGAACAGGGCCGGAGAAATGGCCAAAAAGGCAAAAAAGGCAAACAGTCGGATCATGCTGTTGAAGTGCTGGTTCAGGGCTTAAAAGTAGGAATAATTGAGGCATGGATAGAGGGGGAAGCAATGGAATTTAGAGCCATTGGAAGCCTTCGGTCTATGTTGCAGATATGCTCAAAATTAAAATGCTGTGTTGAATTTGTTTGCAATGGGTTAGCCTCCAAATTTGGTGCGGTATAGGGTTTCTGTAATGCGGACAATAGGGTTCAGCGTTTTAAGCTACTGCGGAATAACTCCCTAGCCAAAGTTAGTCGCCTTGATTTTTTGGTTTTCCTTGGATAGATTTAATAAACAACAATTTTGGTTTTTAGGGAGAAATGGGCAATAAACAGGTTGAAATTTATATGCAATTGCCATGTTTACATTGCCGTTAGTATACAATCTTCGCAAACTGCCAAATTAACGGCGTAAATCCCGAAAAATGGCTCAATAAAGTTCTAGCGCGCCGGCCTTGAATTTTTGACCTTTAGCTGGGCTAGTTTAATCGGCAATTCCAAGCTCTTTTGAATTTGGATGGCCTAAACCCCCGAGCCGCCCGCGGCAGGGATTGAACAAGGTAGCACGCAGCGGTGGCGGGGCCTGGCCCGCGTGGCGCGGAGGCGACTTTAGGAGCCACCGCAAGCCCGCTGGGCCAGCCCCCGGCAACGGCGGACTACCTGTGAAAGCCCGCAGCCGCCCAAAAGAAATAAACTGAAAAATGAAATTATGGAACGATTACCCAGCGGAAGCTACGAAGGATTCCGGCCGTCTCAATTTGAACCACATACAAGCCCGGCTTGGGGTCTTGAATGCGAATGCTGTTGCCTTCAAGGTTGGCGGCAACTTGCCTGCCGTCGCTGAAAAACACCCTGAATTTTTCCGGATTTAAGGCTGTGGCTAAAATGGTGCCGAGCCCCATCGAAGAAGGGTTGGGAAGAATTTCAAGGTTTTGTTTCCAGCTGCTTAAACCAGACGAAGGTGTGTTGTTGATGACAAAATCGGCGTTTGAAATGTCGTAAAAGATGTTGCCAACGCTTTCAACCATAACCCGCGCCTGGGTAATGAGCGTGGGTTCGTTCGGGAAAAACGGCAATATCAGGGTTTCTTGTCCGTCGTTGGCGGTAGCCGAAACCAGCGTGTAGGGGTAGGTGTAGCCACCGTCGGTTGACAGCAACAGGTTTACTTGACTGCAGTTCACCGGAGTTTGGTTCGTGTTTGCTACGTCCCAGCTTATGCTAACCAAAGAATCGGTTGACCATTGAATTTGGTTCGTGTTGGGGTTGCTTACCAAAAAGGGCCCTGCAAGAGCCGTGGCGTCGTAATCAACCTGGTGGTAACTCACTCCGCCACCGTTGGGCTGGTTGTCGCGTACGGTTACCCTGAAATCCATGGCTCGGGTATAGGTGGGTAGCTTTTCAAGGGCCGAGCTGGCGTTGCTTACCACAAAGCTAAGGCGGGGAAACCACCGGGTAGGGCTGTTGGTGGGCGGCAAGGAAACGAAAAGAGGAGGGGTGCCGGTGGTGGGGGTGTTGGCCAAGGCAATAGAAGCGCCCCGGTTGTATTGTTCCCAGCAATAGGTCAGGGTGTCGCCGTCGGCGTCGGTGCCAGCGGCGGTGAGTTTAAAGGGCGTTCCAATGGGGAAGAACGTTTGGGGAGTTGGTTGCCCGTTTACGGTAGGCGGGGTGTTGCCTGTTGGGGAGTTCGCGGAGCAGCCTCCGCCGGTTCCTTGCAAAAAAGTAAGCATGGTTTGGTAGCTGCGAACATGGAAATAGTCGTCGGAGTTGTTGCTGACGTTGTCGGCTTCGCAAATTCCAGCGTAGGCCATAATGGTGCTTCCGCTTCCCGGCTCGTAGGCGTTTTGACTTGAACGGTTTCCGCTGCAGGATCCAAGTCCCGAATTGAAGGTGTGGCTACCGTTAAACTGATGCCCAATTTCATGGGCCACATAATCAACGTAAAAGGGGTCTCCAATGGGGTTGTTCAGCCCCGTTACTCCTTGAGCCTTAGAATTGGTGCATACCGAGGCCAGCGAGGCAATTCCACCACCGCCTGTACTAAAAACATGGCCTATGTCGTAGTTGGCTGAACCAATAACTGCGTTGATGTTTGACTGGTTTTCACTTAGCATGGTAAACCCATCGTTGTTGGTGTAGGGGTCGCTAACCGAACTGGTGTAAATCAACAAATCGGTATTTGGTATTAGCACCATGCGCACCGCCAATTCTCGTTCATAAATTCCATTGACCCGATTCATAGCGGTAACCATGGCCGCTAAGGCTCCGGTGGAACCGCCGTGGTAGTTGGTGTATTCGGCCGTAGCGGCTAAGGCTAGGCGATAGGTGCGCAAGGTTCCTCCGTTTGGATTTGTAGAAAAAGGGTCGAAAGGAGGGTCGTTAACGATGGCTTCTTTGTCGTCAAGGCCGCATTGAAAGGAATGGGGGTTTGGTAAATCAGCCTTAAAGTAGGCAAGGTGCCATTTGGCGTTGTTTGGACTAAGGGGGTCAATGTACCAATCGCCATTCGGGCTTAGCACTTGAACGTGGAATCCTTGTTGGGTTTGGTCGGCCCTTACAACCGCACTGGCATCTCCTTCAATTCGTCCAAACCAGGTTGAAATTTGAAGTTCAGCTTGTTTTCGGGCATCAGAAAGAACGGCGTAGGGGGTTAATTGAGCCCAAACCCAGGAGCCGGAAGGGTGGGGTAGGGCAATGCGTACGGATGCAGCCTGCGTAAATTCATTGGACAGTCTTGTGTGCTCAAGGAAGGTGGCATTGAGGGGCTGAAAAAGGCTTGCTTGCCTATGTTCTTTGGGGACATCGAGTTTGGAAGCCGATTGGAAGGGGGATTGGGCTGAAACGGCTAGAGCAGTGCAAAAGGCAATGAAGACGATGTTTTTCATGCGTTTGATTTAAAAGATGAGTGGTTCATCCAGGCTTGAATGTATTTGCCAAGGATATCGAATTCAAGGTTTACGGTGTCGCCGATGTGAACAAGGTGTAAATTGGTGTGGTTCCAGGTGTAGGGAATTATGGCCACAGAAAAATATCCCGGCAGGCTGTCAACAACGGTTAAACTGATTCCGTTAATGGCAATGGAACCTTTGGGAACCGTAAGGTGGCTGGGCAAAGAATAGTGAACGCCCAATAAAAAACTACCTTCTTGATTTTCTATAGAGCGAATGAGTCCTGTGCCATCGATATGTCCTTGAACAATATGCCCGTCAAACCTACCATGGGCGGGCAACACCGTTCAATATTTACCTTGTCGCCCTTTTTTTTGTTCCCCAAATTCGTTCGGGTTAGGGTTTCGTGAATGGCAGTAACGGTGTAGCTGTTCTCTTGAATTCCATCTACGGTAAGGCAAACACCATCATGGCATATACTTTGGTCAATTTTGAATTCGCTCAGGAGTGGGCAGGCAAGTCGAAATGTTGCATTGTTTTGAAAATGTACGATTTCCAGTATTTCAGCTTGACTTTCTATGATTCCTGTAAACATAAAAAACGACAGAATAAACAAATTCGATAAGCGGGGGCAGTAGTTTAAAGGAAGAACAAGAGAGGACCAATTTGGTTGTTCAAAGAAACAAAAAAGGCCGAGAAAACTCGGCCTTTTTTTGTTTTCAAAGCATTAAAATTAATGGCGAACCACCAAACGGGTGCTCATTTCCATGTTTCCAGAAACAAGACGCACTAGGTAAAGGCCGTCGGCCCATTGAGCTGTGGATAGGTTCAATTGTTGGTCGCCTTTGATAAAGGTTTGCTCCTTGCTGGCATAAACCGTAGACCCAAGTGCATTCACAACTTCAACACGGCCAGCAAAATCCGCACTTAGGTTAAAGCGAAGGGTTGCCTGTTGGTTGGAAGGGTTGGGGTAGGTTGCCATTGAGTTTTGGGTTACTGGAATAACCTCTTCAAGACCCATGCTTTTCTCTTGAATAAAGATGTTGTCAATAAACAGGTTGTCGCCATAATCAGAAACACCACGGAAGCGAATTAGAACGTCGCTTAAGCCACCGGCCCCTGCCATAGCGGCAAGTTCGGTTCTCCAATCAGCAGCAGCAGGAACAAATTGCTGTTGTGGGTTGCTAAGTGGGGTTGCTGTTTGCAAGGCTGTTCCAGCTTTGTTATAGAATTCAACCCAAGTGGAACCGCAGTTGGTAGAATACGACACAATCAAACGGTCGTTTTCGGGTGTTGCAACGGTATAATAGGTATAAGCTTCGTCGAATTTAAGTTCTGGGTTGGTAAAACCAGAGAGGTCGTAACGGGCTGTATATAGGTTGGCAACGGTTCCAGAAGACATATTATAGAAGAAACAACGCATAAATTTAGAGGCTCCATTGTTGATGGAAACCCAGCCCCAACCATTGGCGCCTGGGGTGTTTTCGATGATGTAGCTGCTTGGGAATACGTTGCCTTCGAAATTAACCACACTGGTTAGGACACTTGGAGTTCCAGACATTTGAAAGACAGCCGACCCTTGGCCGATGGCGTTTGTTGAACCGCTGTTGTTGATGTTGGTCAACCAAACGTTCAGGGAGTGCGCACCACCGCTAACTCCTGAAATAGCAGGGATAGAAACGTTGGCGGTTCCATTTGGGGCAATGTTTCCATTGAAAGGAACGGTAGAAGGGCTTCCGTTGTCAACTTGGTAATTCACGGTAGCCGAGGTAATGGCATTGTTGCCTGTATTGCTAAGGGTTGCGGTTGCGTTGTTTAGGTCGCCGGTGCAATTGATGGCGGGGCTATTGGTGGTAACCGCGCTCACAGTAGCGTAGTTTGAAACAGGAACGGGGGCGCTGTAGCCAGCCTGATACACCTCTTTGGTAGCGTTGTTTTGGATAAAAGCAACCACGGCCACTTCAGGTAATTTGTACAGGAACGAAGGCAATGCCACAGTCCAAGAATAGGCGTCTTGTTGCCCGGGTAGCCAGTTGCTGTTCAGGGTGGTTCCGTTTCCGTCGGGATACATTTTACGAACTACTCCTTTGAATGAAGTTTCGCCGTTTGATCCAGGGGCAGAGGCAAAGGTGATGGTTTTTTCGGTAAGCGCGACGTGCAACTTAACTAGGCCAGAGCCAAGCAACAGCGAGTCGGTGCAGTTGATTGAAACCGAAATGGTTACGCTGTCTAGGTTGGGGTGAATGGTGTGGTAAACGGTTAAGTCGAACGGAGAAGTAACCGCATGGCGCGAATTGATGGCATTTTGGGTGAGGTTTGCCAAGGCGCCTGAATAATTGCTGCCTGCAAAAGCGGTTCCATCTAAGGTTCCCCAGGGCACGCCGGTAACTCCATAATAAGAAACCCGTGTAGCGATGTCGGCTGGACTTTGAGCATTCATAGGGTCGGTACCAGGCCAATTGGTTTGGTACTTAATGGCCACCATTTTAGCTGGGTTGTTTGGGTAGCTGTTGGTAGCAGTTAAGGTATTGTAATTGGGGTTTTGACTGGCGCAAGGACCGCAGCTTGCGTTTGAAAAACCTTCGGCCAAAACCATGCGCTGGCTTTGAGCAATAACCATTGAACCTATGCAAAGGGCCAAGGCAGTTGTAGCTAATAATCTCATAGGTTTTAAGATGTTGTGATTTAACCTCAATGTTACGGAAAAATAAAATGAAATGGGTGAGAATCGGTCAAATTTTTTGCTGTCGCTGATTTTACTTGAACATTTTTTTCATGAGTGGGGTTGCGAACACAAAATCGCGAACCTCAGGCACTTGGGCTTTGATAATGCTGTTAGAGTCGCCCGTCCAAACAACGTTTCCTTTGAAAATAAAGGCAATATGGTCGCCAATTTCAAGGACAGAATTCATATCGTGGGTATTCACGATGGTTACGGTTTTGTATTCTTGGGTGATTTCTTGAATTAGGGCATCAATAACCAAAGATGTTCTTGGGTCAAGGCCTGAGTTGGGTTCGTCGAAGAACAGGTATTTGGGATTTAGGGCAATGGCACGGGCAATGGCCACGCGTTTTTTCATGCCGCCGCTGATTTCGGCAGGGTATTTAGAATGGGCTTGGTTAAGATTTACCCGATTCAAGCAAAAATTCACCCGGTCCTCCAGTTCTGACTTTGCCATATCGGTGAACATTCGAAGCGGGAAGGCAACGTTTTCTTCTACCGTCATGGAATCGAACAATGCCCCCCCCTGAAAAACCATCCCAATTTCTTTTCGAATGGCCATTTTTTCTTCTAGGCTGGCATGTGTAAAGGCTCTGCCGGAATATAGGATTTCACCTTGGCTTGGAATTTCTAATCCCACTGCACACTTCATCAATACTGTTTTTCCACTGCCTGATTGACCAATGATTAAATTGGTTTTTCCTTCTTCAAAAGTAAGGTTTACGTCGGTCAGAATGTCCTTGTCTGCGAAACGCTTGTACAACCCTTTAATTTCAATCATAGCAGCAGTATTCGGGTAAGGATTAAATTCCAGAATAAGATGGCTATGCTGGCTTTGACTACCGCCTTTGTGCTGTTTTCTCCCACCTCTCGGCTTCCCCCCTCTACGTAATAACCTCGGTAGGCGCTAATGGATGTAATGATGAAGGCAAATACGATGCTTTTAATGATGGAGTACACCACATTAAAGGGGCGAAACTCAAACAGCAATCCGGTTAGGTAACTGGGCGCATCAAGCATACCGGTCAACAAGCAGGCTAGGTATCCTCCGAAAATTCCTAAGAACATGCTCATTAGCGTTAAAACCGGATTTATAACAAGGGAGGCAGTAATTTTCGGTAAAATCAAATAGCTTGCCGAGTTGACCCCCATAATCTCTAAGGCATCAATTTGTTCGGTTACCCGCATGGTTCCAATTTCCGAGGCAATACTTGAACCCACTTTGCCGGCAAGAATTAGGGCCACAACGGTGGATGAGAATTCTAAAAAAACCGATTCGCGCGTGGCATAGCCTATCGTTTCTCTTGGTATCAAAGGGTTATCGATGTTTGCAGCCATTTGAATGGCAATTACCGCTCCCATAAACAGCGATATAATGGCAATAATACCTATGGAGCCCAGGCCCAGAGCCTCCAGCTCTCTAAAAAATTGTTCCCTGAAAAATTTGTTCCTGCCAGGTTGCTTGAACGTCCTGAAAACCAACAGGCAATATTTTCCGAAATTTTCAAAAAAACTCAAACCGCTTTTTTTGCAAAGGTAATGAATGCAAGGACTCCTACCTAATGGCACTAAAAACCGCAAGGGGTTTTAAGCCAATTGCAAGGTTGATTTGCAGTAATACGAGGGCAGCATGCCATGGTATTCAGAAAACATCTTTGAAAATTTGCTGACGCTGTTGTACCCAATTCGGTAGGCTACCTCTGATACATTGTATTTGTTTGAACTTAATAGTGTTTTTGCAAGGTCCAGCCTAAGGTTCAGGTAATGTCGGTAAACGGAGACGCCCATTTCGCGGCGAAACACAATCTTTAATTTTGACACACTTATGCCAAGGGTTTGTGCAATCATTTCTAAGGTCAATGGCTGCCCTTCCAAATGCTGCTCCATCAAGTGTTTGGTTTGCGAAACCAGCCACTTATCCCTGCCCAATTCTACCTGGCTCAATAATTCTTGTACGCTTTCCCACTCCCTCAGCAATAATACCACAAATCCATGCAGGTCCATTGTTTTTGGCTGATTCAGCCGTTCCTGCATAATAAGTTCGGTTTGCCAAACCAGCATTGCTTTTGAAATTTGTGCCTCGCTGTATTGAAAACTACCCATCTCACTTGGCCATTTCTTGCTCTTGCCTTGGTTTATTCTGCGAAGGGTGTACGTTAACCAGGCCGATTTCCCTATTAAAATAAGGTGCTTTCCAACATTTAAATGACAGGCTTTCCCTGCATGTTCATTGTGCTTTGCGAAGCAAAACTGGCTTTTAAAAGAGGGGGTCGATTCCGTTTGATAACACGAAATCAAAAAGGTGTCTGCGGGCAAAACAAATTCAACGGGGCCGCCCTCTTGCTTAAAAACCTCTACGTGCACACAAAAAAGAAGGTCAACTTCCAATTCTGAGAAGGATACAACATGCAATCCGAAGCCATCAAACAAATTGTACATTTTTTTTTCAAACCTTTGAGTCATGTTTCAGGTCGCATTGAGTCTTTTTATTACGCTAAATCTAGAACCTTCTAACTGGAGGTGTTTTTTTATTTTTGATTTAACCGGCGTTTTGAGGCCGTTTAACCAAATCCTTCCTTTTTCGGGAAAATAAATTCCAAATTATGGAAAAAGCGAGCGTTTTTGGGGCAGATTTTCTAGGGGACGATTCCTTTAAACAGGCGTGGATTCGAACCGATGCAGACCGAAATATCGGGTTTGGTCATATGGTCCGTTGCCAAGCCCTTGCTGCTTTTTTGCCAAAGTTTACCTTTTTGGTTTCTGAACCCTCAGTGCCTTTCGTTCCCGATGGAATTCCGTTTATGGTTGTTGCGTCTGATTTTTCGGTCATAGAGGCAGAAAAGCAATCCCTGATGTTTGAATCTGGAGATCTGCTCATTATAGACTCTTATTTGGCCACCGCCGACTATGTTCGGGCTCTTCGGCAGCGTGGAATAAAAACCATTCAAATAAACGACCTTCCACAAGATGCCTTGCCTGCCAATGTGGTTATAAACCACTGTCCGGGCCTAAGCCTTTCTGATTTTCCGGCCCTACCCGAAACCGAATTTTGGCTTGGCTTGGAATACAGGTTGCTGCGCCCTGATTTTCAACAGCCGGCATCAATTGACCCATTAAAAAAGGCCCCCCATTTGTTTATGTGCTTCGGTGGTACCGATGGGGGAGGACTGGCTCAGAACGCCTTAGGTTGGGCTGCTCAACTTAGCCCTGCTTGCCGAGTCTCTGCCGTTGTTTCAAATACCCAATCCTATATTGGCTCGCTTTTTCCAGGCTTAACCCTGCATTCCAACCTGAGCGCCAGCGAAATGAGGTCGCTCATGGCAGAATGTTCGCTGGCTTGGGTCCCTGCAAGCACGCTTTCGCTTGAGTGCTTGGTTTCGGGGTTGCCAATGATTATTGGAATTACCGCCGAAAATCAGCGTTTTCTACATCGGGGCCTAATGGAATTCCCCTCGGTGGCCTCTATTGGACAATGGGATACGATGAACCCAAACGATTTATTGACTTTGTCTAATGCTATGTTAAATCAGCCTGCCATGGAACGGCACATTCCCTCTTCAACGAAGCTTTCAAATCGAATCCTGAAACTGCTGTCATAAACTTGAACTTTTCAATTCAAGCCCAACACCCTCATTGGTTTATAATTACAGGAAATCCTTAAACAATAAACTGGGTTGCACCCCTTTGTTGTTTTGATATTTTCCGCTGGAATAGGTTTGATATCTACCTTCAATGCTGTGGTAGAATATTTGGCAAATTTGCACACCCGCATAAATGCGAATGGGTTGAACACAAAACATTTCTAAGGTCCAAAAACCCTTGAATCCAACATCGCCAAAACCGGCAGTTATATGCACAAACAACCCCAAGCGGCCAATGCTGCTTCGGCCCTCAAGCATGGGAACCAGCCCCTGTGTCTCGGTGTACTCCATCGTTCTGCCCAAGTACAGTTTGCCGGTTTCCAATACCAATCCTTCTTCGGGTATCGACAGGGGACTCGCTGTATTTTCTTTCTTCATATCCAATACATGCTGGTCGTACACCAGCAAATCTTTGTGCAAGGACAGGTTGTAAGAATTGGGATTTATACGTCCCGAGTCAAAGGGCTCAATGATAATATCTTTGCCCATTCGGGCCTCAATTTCGTTGCCTGAGAGAATCATGCATCCATTTTGGTTCGAAGGTAGGAATTCCCTGCTATATTTGCCGTATGAAAGGCTTCCGTTTCCTTTTGTTTTTTGGGGTTGTGTTTTTTTGTGTGGCAGCCCAAGCCCAATTGCCTCACAACATTAAATTTATGCCCGAAGAATCGGCCCAAAACGGATTGCGGGTTCTTCAAGTGGACTCAATCAATCAACCTGAATTCAAGCTTGCTCCCAAATCCAATTTGGTCCCTGTTGCCCAGCTTACCCCTGAACGGACGCTCTTGGTGCGTGCAATGGGTTTTGAAGAACTTATAATCCCCTGGGTTCAACTGGAATTGGGCGACAGTGTTTTCTTTCTGCGTCCTCTGGGCGTTTATCTTACCGATTTTCCTGTTATTGGCCTGCGTCTGCCCCAGTTTTCCAGCGGCCGAGAGGTACTAAGGGTAGAACGTCAAGCCATCGAAGAGGCCCAAGCACCCACCACGGCCGATTTATTGGAACGAAATGGGGTTTTTGTGCAACGCAGTCAGTTGGGGGGCGGAAGCCCCGTTCTGCGAGGCTTCGAAGCCAGCCGAATCCTGCTGGTGGTGGACGGCATTCGCTTAAACCATGCCGCCTTTCGGTCGGGCCACCTTCAGCAGATTATTCGCAACGATGCTTTGGCCATGGAATCCATTGACTTGGTGTACGGAAGCGGTACGGTGGCTTTCGGTAGCGATGCCCTTGGTGGCCTGATTCAAATGAATACCCTTCCCTTGATTTTTAAAAGCGAAGGCGACATCAGCGGGCATGTTCAAGCCCGATTTAGCACGGCGACCCTAGAACGAACCCTGCACACCGATGTAGCGTATTCACGAAAAAAATGGGCAGGCTTAACTTCGTTTACCTTTAGCGATTTTAGTGATTTAAGGCAGGGGGCGCTCACCGACCCCCGCGACCCCGGTCGATGGGATGCCCGGTTTACCGTGCGTCGGGTGAACGGCAACGACACCATTTTTTCGCTCGCCAATCCCAATGTTCAAACCAACAGCAGATATGGGCAGCTAAACCTGATGCAAAAAGTGGGGCACCAAGGCAAAATCCTGCGCCATTACCTGAATGTTCAATATGCATCTACCCTGCTGGTTCCCCGCTACGATCGCTTGTCTGATACCACCTCTGCCGGATTGCCTCGGTTTGCCCGCTGGGATTATGGTCCCGAAGAACAATTCCTAGTGTCTTTGCATACCGAAAAGGTGAAACAGGGCCGGTTTCAATGGAGTTCAGCGGTTTCTTGGCAGCAGTTTCGCGAAAGCCGCATTGTTCGACGCTTTCAATCGCCTTGGCAACATACTCAAAACGAGTTGATTCAGGTTTGGGGCTACAGCTGGCAAGGAAGCTTGGCTCCTTCTGAATCCCAACTCCGCAGTAAGGGCAAAACAACCTCGACCGAGAACATTCAACCCTGGTTAAGGTTTGGTTTTGATGCCCAATTCAATCGGGTCGGCTCCTCTGCACAGGCTTTTCATGTGGACGACTCAACCACTCAAAACGCCGAAACCCGTTATCCCGACGGAGGTTCCACTCAATTTCAGGCCGGATTTTGGTCTGAAGCCCAACTTTTTTCTACCCGGCAATCATTGCTTCAGTTTGGAGCGCGCTTTCAGGTGAATACCCTGAATTCCCTGTTCAAGGATACCCTGTTTTTTTCCTTTCCTTTTTCTACAATTTCCTACCTGCTTCCTTCTGGGAATGGCAGCCTGACCTATACCTGGCAAGTTCGTGGCCACCGCATTCGCAGTTCCTTAAGCTCTGGATTTCGTGCGCCCAACGTAGACGACATTGCCAAAGTGTTTGATTCTCAGCCTGGTTTGTTGGTGGTGCCCAACCCCAGCCTTGGCCCTGAATACCTGCTAAGTTACGAGGCCGAATACCGAATTAGTTCCAAGGGCCAACAGCTGATGCTCTTGGGCTATCTAAGCCACGCCCCAGGCTTGCTAAGCCTGCAACCCAGCACCTTTAACGGGGAAGACAGCTTGGTTTATCAAGGTCAGAACAGCGCTGTTGCTAGCCTGCAAAATGCAGCATCTGCTTGGATTTGCGGGGCTCAACTTCGGTACAAAGGCAGCCTTAGTCCAAGGCTGCATGCCTCTGCTCAACTAACGTACACCTACGGTCGGCAATTTTTGGCTTCGGCTTGGCAGCCGGTTGACCACATTCCGCCGTTTTACGGGCAGCTGGGTCTGGAATGGAGCCACAAGCGCATTGATTTGGGGCTTAGGGCCGATTTCAGCGATTGGAAACGATTGGAAGATTACGGGTTGTTGGGTGAAGACAACCTGCGCTATGCAACTCCGAACGGCATGCCGGCATGGTGGACCTTAAACAGCCATTTAAACTGGAGGTTGCGCGAAGGAGTTGTACTTCGGCTTCAGCTTAACAACCTGCTGGACCTTCGATACCGCACATTTAGCAGTGGAATCAGCGCCCCTGGCCGAAACTTCATGGTGTCGCTCAACGGCACCTTTTAAAGGTTTTGTATTTTCAGTTGAATTTAAAGGATTGGTTTTTATATTGGGGGGCGTGCCGGCCTGCTGCCGGCACCGGGCTTTCCGCTTCAATGCCCTGCGGGCATTTCCACTGCAATCCCTCGCCCAATCCTCGTGAATTAAATCGGGGGAATTTCGATCAGCTTTTTTCGGCCCGAAGAATCTCTTTCTTAACCTTCACCCGAATGCGGTGGTTTATTGACTCAACCTCTATAAAAAAATAGTCTTGCCCCGCTTCAGCCAACCATTGCCCTCTCATTCCTTTTAAAGGCCCGCCCATAACTTCCACCATGGTTCCAGGGCTAAATTCGCCCTGAACCACCTCAACCGTTAAGCCGGTTTCCAAAAACCGTTCAATAGCCTCAATGTCGCGATCGCTAATACTGGCGAATTCTCCCGCCAATTTCACCGGAGCAACCACGCCCGGATATCCAGCCACCGTAAACAGTTGGTGCGGCTGGCAATACACAAAAAGGTATCCATTGAACAGCGGAAATTCAACCCATTTTTTGCGGTCACTCCATTGCCTCAGTTCTTTGGCAATAGGCAAAAACACCTTATATCCATCTAATTCAAGCCGAAGTTTGGCTTTTTTTTCTGCCCTTGATCGGCAATAAAAAACAAAACACAGATCCGCACTCATATGCCACCCACCCTAAGAGCAGTTTAGAAAGGCATAAAACTGAACCCGGCTTGTATGGGAATTACGTTGTCTGCATCTCTGCCCGATTCAAAGAAGGGCTGCAAACCATACTGAAAATTCAAGGCAAAACGGCCATAGCCAATGCGCCCATACACCGAGTACCTAAGTCTGTTTATTCCAAATAAATCTTCCGTTTTCATCGATAAGGTCTGGTCTAAATTGGATTGCAGACCATCTTTATCGTACAAGTAATTCGGCCCCACATATTTTTCTTTTGAATGCACCACATATCCCAACTTAAACCCTGCTGTAACTTTGAATGTATTTCTTTTTTTAGGATTCAATCTAAAGCGTACTTCCAAAGGCAATTCCAATAGGGTGGTACCCAATTTATACCTATCCCATTCTCGGTTTGTGTTGTCTGGGTTAATCGTTTTGTCAATCGACACCCAATCTACAGAATCATTCCTCGATCTCAAAAGGGCATTTGTAAAAATGTTTTCTGTGCTTAAGCCTAATCCAAAACCTAGGGCAAAAGGACTTTTTCCCAAGGGTTGATCGTACATTAAAGCCACCTCAAAACCACGCGAAAAGGGACTTACATCAACCTTGTCGCCTCCATTCAACCAGCCATTCCAGTTGAAATTGAGAATAATGTAGTCCTGCTTGGCGATTTTATCTTTGGTTTTGGAACTGTCCTTGGGCAGGTCAATTATTTGTGCGGCAAGGCTTGTTGACAAAAACAAGAATGAAAGTAAAAAAGCGGTATTTCTCATATGGATAAAGATGGTATTCCTGGAATTATTCCATGCCCTGAGGTTTGGCATTGGGGTCAATGCCCAACTTCATTTTCACAAATTTGCTGATGTCTCCACCCTCCTCGGCAAAAAGCAGTGCATTTTTTGACGTGTCGAAAACATACTGCAGGTTTTTTTCTTTTGCTACCAGTTTAATAACACTGTCGGCTTTCATCAAAAGGGGTTCAAGCAACAGCTGCTGTTTTTCTGATAAATCCTGCTGAAAGGCTTCTTGAGAACGTTGTATTTTTTGTTGCTCTTGCAGCAGTTCGTCTTCTTTCAATTGCCGAATGGTTTCAGACCACTTTGCAGCATTGGCTTTGTAGTCGGCCTCTAGCTTACGATAGCCCTCTGTCATTTTTTTAAATTCTTCGTCTAACTCAGCCGAATAATCGGTTAATTTCTTTTGAACGTCCTTCATTTCAGGCATCACGTAGATGATTTCCATGGAGTTCAAATAACCCAAGTTATTTTGGGCATGCAGTGCAACAGGGCCAATCAGGCAGGTCATTAAAGCAAGGTGAAAACGCATAGTTATTCGAGTTTCAAGTCGTAATACAATAATAGGGCCAAAGGTACACTTTTTATTGGGCCTGTGTAAAGATATTCCAGGTTGGCGATGCTGGGTAAGGGGCTTTAATGAGCAATGTGGTTTTTGCGACGGGATGGATTAGTTCAAGGCTAAACGCATGCAAACCAATGCTTTTGTCTTTTAAACCACGCCGGGCTCCATATTTCACATCCCCAACAATAGGGCAACCGATGGCCGATAATTGCGCCCGAATTTGATGATGCCGCCCTGTTTTTAATTCAACCTCAACCAAAGACAAGGTTCGCCCCCTTTCCAAAACTCGGCACCTTAATTCTGCTTTCTGCCCCTCCGCACTTTCTTTGGTTTGAACCTTGCTAACATTGGTTTTTCCATTTCGAACCAACCAATGAACCAGGTGTTCTTCATCCGCCTGGGGCCCGCCCTCAACCACAGCATGGTAAATTTTTTTTGGTTCCCTATTTTTAAACTGTTCATTTAAGCGAACCAAGGCTTTTGATGTTCTAGCCATGATTACCACCCCGCTAACCGGCCGGTCTATCCTGTGGCAAATTCCCAAAAAAACGGCCCCGGGTTTATTGTATTTTTCAGCCAAATAGACCTTGCCCCAGGTTTCCAGCGAAAATAACTCTTCTCCATCGGGTTGAACCAACACCCCCGCCGGCTTATTTATGGCCAGCAAATGGTTGTCTTCAAACAAGACTTGCAAATCAATACTGCTCTTTGTCATTCGGAAAGGAGCGAGCCTTTACATCCGCAATATATTTGCCGGTAGCCTGGACAATTTCTTCGGCCAAATTTTGATATCTGCGCAAAAACCTAGGACTAAATTCTTCGGTTAATCCCAACATGTCATGTGTTACTAAAACCTGACCGTCAACGCCCCCCCCTGCCCCAATGCCAATAACAGGGATTTTGAGCGTTTTAGCGGTTTTACCAGCCAAATGTGCGGGCACCTTTTCTAAGACTAGGGCAAAGCAGCCAAGCTGCTCCAACAATACGGCATCTTCAATCAGTTTCTGAGCTTCGGCCTGCTCCTTTGCCCTCACGCTGTACGTGCCAAATTTGTAAATGGACTGGGGGGTTAAGCCCAAATGCCCCATCACAGGAATTCCAGCTGCCAAAATGCGCGAAATGGATTCTGCCACCTCACTTCCGCCTTCCATTTTTACGGCATGCGCACCTGTTTCTTTCATTATTCGAATGGCGGAACGTAAGGCTTCCGATGAGTTTGCTTGATACGATCCAAAGGGTAAATCAACCACCACCAGGGCACGTGTAGCTCCTCGAACCACCGATGCCGCATGGTAAATCATTTGGTCCAGTGTAATTGGCAAGGTTGTTTCGTGTCCTGCCATAACGTTTGAGGCTGAGTCTCCAACCAACATCACATCAATGCCTGCACGGTCTAACAATTTAGCCATGGTGAAATCATAGGCCGTTAACATGCTGATAGGCTGCCCCTCATTCTTCCATTGTTGTAGGGTATGAGTGGTGATGCGTTTTATAGAACTATGCACTGACATAGGGCAAAGGTAGAGGAAAATTGCGGGAGCAAAAATCGGGATGTGTTTTGGTCCCTTGGCATTATTCTAGGGTAGGGTTCTTGAGGAGTTTTTGGAAGAGAAATTCAAGTAAAAAAACAGCCCGGTTTGGGTCAACAAGGATAGTGCCAAAACCTGACCAAATTTGGCAGGCTGGACTCCCTTGGGCAAGTCCATTTTTTTCTCCGACTTTGGATGCTATTTTAAAATTCAGTTTCCGTTTCTTCTTCACCATTCCACCTCACTGAACTTCTTCAATAACCTCCTACCTGTTGGGGTGACCTGCCGCTCCACCCCGTCTCATACCCGGTATTCCCGCCTCCCGATTTTAACACAGCGAACTGTACTTCAATCTGAAAGCACCTCTGAGACCCCCATTGTGATAAAAAAACGTCTTTCAACGTCTTTTCACCACACAAACTTCACGCTTAAAAAACCCGAAGTGTCCTTCGCCACCCCTTTAAGTGACGAAGCAAAATACATTTGTTTCACCAGTGAAATTCAAAAATACGAATCCCGATTTGAACTGTCAAGTCGAAAGTGCCATTTTCAGCAAATCGGTTTACTTTTTTTGCTTACCTTCCTTGCTAAATTGCTACCCATGAACGTGTTCTTTCGAAATTGCCTGGCAGGTTTAAGCATTTTATTTGCTGTCTTTTTTGGTTCTTCTTGTCAGCCCGATGCTTCAAATGGGCAGCCGTTGGCCGATACCACCATGTTGAATGTTTCCTACGGAAACCATCCGCGCCAAGTGTACGATTTGTACCTGCCAGCCGCCCGTTCATCTTCAACCCCAACGGTGGTTTTAATTCACGGCGGAGCCTGGCAGGCCGGACAAAAAGAGGAAATGAACAACTGGGTGGGGCTGATTAAGAATCAATGGCCTCAAGCGGCTATTTTAAATGTAAACTACCGATTAGCGAACGCGCAAAAGGGAATTCACCACGCTGAAATTACAAACGACATTTCGCAAGCCTTAAGTCAGTACCATGTTCGGCGGAATGAGTATAGGGTGTCAGGAAAAGTGGGTTTAATGGGAGCAAGCGCCGGAGGACATTTGGCCATGCTTCAGGCCTACACCCAAAATCAGCAAGGTCAAATTCAATGCGTTTCAAATTTGTTTGGCCCAAGTATCTTGAACGATTGGTCTTGGTACAACAGCAACAATCCTTGGTTGGGTGGGTATGTAGGTGATGTTATTGCATTGTATGCTGGGGCCACCTGGGACACAACCTTGTATAAATCCATTAGCCCCTATTCCCGGGTTGCTGTAGGTTCGGTTCCAACCATCCTTTTTCATGGCAGTTTAGATCCAATTGTCCCTTTGTATCAATCCCAATGGATGCATGGTCGATTAAATCAAATGGGCATACCTACAGCCTTTCATGAATATCCTGCTTTTCACAGTTTTGACGCCAATCAATCGGCCGATGTCTGCCAAAAAACGGTGGCTTTTTTCAAGGCCCATTTTAACTAAAGCGTTCCGCTTTGGTTGATGGATGAGAATCCTGAATCCAAATTTTTACTTTTGAGCATGGATGAATTTATGAGAATGGCCATTGAGCAGGCCCAAAAAGGCGCTTCGGAAGGTGGAATCCCGATTGGGTCGGTCTTGGTTCGAGACGGAATATGTTTGGGCAAGGGGCACAACAAAAGGGTTCAAGAGAACAATCCTATTCTTCACGGAGAAATGGATTGCTTGAACCAAGTAGGACGGTTGGGTTCCTATAAAAATACAACCATTTATTCTACCCTAATGCCTTGCTACATGTGTGCAGGAACCATTGTGCAATTTAAAATTCCGAAGGTTATTGTCGGCGAGTCAAGGACCTTTTCGGGTGCCAAAGCTTTTATGGAAGAGCATGGTGTTGAGGTTGTTGATTTAGACCTACCTGAATGCGTGGATATGATGAGCCGGTTTATTGAAGAAAATCCCGATTTGTGGAACGAAGACATTGGCGATTAATTTAGGGAAGATGAATGCCTATCCCTTTCAAATTAGTTCAATGGCCGAATACAATGAGGCCTACCAAAAAGCCAAAGAAAATCCCGAGGCTTTTTGGGCCGATGTGGCAGCCCATTTTCAGTGGATAAAGCCTTGGGAATCTGTAGTAGAATCTGACTTTGCCTCGGCAAGGTTTGCATGGTTTAATGGAGGACAACTAAACATTACCATCAATGCACTTGACAGGCATGCGCATACCAAGCCCGATGCGCTTGCCTTGGTGTGGGAGGCAAACGATCCAAAGGAAGCCAGCCGCCGATTTAATTATGCGGAACTGCTTCAACATGTGGAACGAACCGCGGGAATGCTTCGCAGGTTGGGAGTTAAAAAAGGAGATACCGTGGGTATTTACTTGCCTATGGTTCCTGAATTGGTGTTTTCGGTGCTTGCTTGTGCCCGAATAGGTGCGATTCATTCCGTTGTTTTTGGAGGGTTCTCGGCTCAGGCATTGGCCGATCGGCTCAACGATGCATCTTGTAAGCTTGTTGTAACGGCCGATGAAGCATTTAGAGGCAGTAAAACCATTCCCCTTAAAGATATTGTTGACCAAGCCCTGCTGCTTTGCCCTAGTGTAGAAAGGGTTTTGGTTTTTCCCCGCACGGGGGCCGAGGTGCCTATGGCGAAAGGCCGAGATCTGAATTGGGTTGAAGCCTGGTCAAACAAAGGGAATGAAACATTGGGCTACCCAGAAACCATGGAGGCCGAAGATCCTTTGTTTAGTTTATACACTTCGGGTTCGACGGGAAAACCCAAGGGGGTGGTTCATACAACCGCAGGTTATATGGTCTGGACAACCTATACTTTTGTGAATGCCTTTCAATATCAACCAGGTGATGTGTATTTTTGTACAGCAGACATTGGTTGGATAACGGGGCACTCTTATATTGTGTATGGGCCTTTATTGGCTGGGGCCACAACCCTTATGTTTGAAGGTCTTCCCAATTGGCCCGATTCAAACAGGTGGTGGGAACTGATTGAAAAACATGGAGTCAACATTTTTTATACGGCTCCAACGGCATTGCGGTCGCTTATGGCCGAAAACAAACAAGGCCCTGAGGCGTTTGCTTTGAACTCCCTTAAGACATTGGGGTCGGTGGGCGAGCCAATCAACTCCGAAGCTTGGCACTGGTTTAAAGATGCGGTTGGAAAAGGGCGATGTGCGTTAACCGATACCTGGTGGCAAACCGAAACCGGCGGCATCATGATAGCGGCTTTGGCTGGCATTAGTCCCGAATTTCCAACCTACGCTGGTTTGCCAATGCCAGGAATTGTACCGGTTCTAATGGATTCAGAGGGTAATCTTTTGGCAGCTGCCGAGGCAGAAGGGAATTTGTGCCTTGAAAAACCCTGGCCTGGAATGTTACGCACCGTCTTTGGGGACCATGAACGGCTTAGGCAAACGTATTTTTCTGCTTACCCTGGTTATTATTTTACCGGAGATGGTTGCCTAAGGTCCAAGGAAGGAATGCATCGAATTACCGGGCGGGTCGATGATGTTTTAAATGTTTCTGGACATAGATTGGGAACTGCAGAACTTGAAAATGCATTGAACTTTCACCCATCTGTTAGCGAGAGCGCCGTGGTTGGATTTCCTCACCCAATTAAAGGACAGGGAATCTGTGCGTATGTGGTTGCCGATTTGGCAGGCCAAACCCGTTTTGAAACAAAAAGGGAATTGCTCGATTTGGTTTCCAAAATAATTGGACCCATTGCTCGGCCTGATTTATTGGTTTTTGTTCCGGGCTTACCTAAAACCCGCAGCGGAAAAATTATGCGCCGAATTTTGCGCAAAATTGCCGAAGAGCAATCCGAGGCTTTGGGTGATGTGAGTACCTTGCTGGACCCCGAGGTGGTAAAAGCCATTCAAAAGGCCTTTGTTCAAGCAAAGGAAGACCGTTAAATGGCAGGTAAATGAAATGTTCGGAGCAGGTCAAACCGCTTTTGCTCCCCATGGCGCAGGTAACCAAGTTGGTTCGTTTCTAGCTGTGTTTGTCCCAGCTTAAAGGGACCTGGATTGTAGTGGGTGTGCCCAAAAAGCCAAAATGCAGGTTCGTGTTCTAAAATAAAATCCGAAAGCTCGGTCCCAAAGGCCTGATTCACTGGGTCGTTTTGAAAGGAAGGGTTGTAGTGGTGAAAGGTTGGAGCGTGGTGGGTAATTATACCTATGGGCGATGATTTTTTCTGCAATTCATCGTGTAAAAAGCCCAAATCTGACCTGTGTAAGGCAGTGAATTGCTCGGGAGTTAAACCTTCTCTTCCGTATCGGATTACATGAAAATCACTCAATCTATGTTGAATAAGCAGTCTGTGTTTGGGTTGAATGTTTGACCACAAGGTGCAAAGCAGCATGCGGAATCCATTAAGGTCAAAGCTGAATTGGTTGCACAACAGTATGGTTGGCCTAATGTACTCTTCAAATTTCCCGCTGCGCTTATTTGCATCGTCAAAATAGTATTCGTGGTTGCCGGGTATCCAATAAACCTGTTCAAACTCAGATTCAATGGCGTCCCAAAACCAATCAAAATGTCGAATTTGGGGAAAGGGAAGTATGTCACCCCCAAGAATTAGAATGGGGCAACGGGCCTGAATGGGGTTTTGCCGAAGGAATGCCGCGTTTTCCGGAAATTCCAAGTGCAAATCTGAATAGAATTGAAACCCCATTCCCAAAGGTAATCAGATCTGGCATAGGTACCTTTCGTTTCGGATTGTACTTTTGTGCAATGAGAAATTTATTTCGGCCCATTAAAGTTTTTTTTACCCCATTTGTTCACGATGCTGAGTTGACTATTCTAACGTTTAGTCTCCTGTTCTTTGTCTCGGGCGGCACTCTTTTTTATCATATTCAAGAAGGCTGCTCATGGTTAGATAGTTTTTATTTCTGCACCATGACAATGACCACAGTTGGGTATGGAGATTTTTCGCCAACCACAGATATAAGTAAACTTTTTACCATTGTTTATGCCGTAAGTAGCATAGGATTGTTCATTGCCTTTGCCTCTAAAATAGCCGGCATTCATATTCGTGAAACCTTACGCCATAAAAGGCGAAAGTGATTGTTTGGTTAAATTAAATGTTAAATAACCTACCCTTTAGCCATTAAAAATGTTAAAACTTGGGAAACAATAGGTTGAACCTTGTGCATTATTTACTTTTGACCAACTTAAAACCATTATTTTGAAAAAGTTTTTCATCCTGGGGGCATCGCCTCTATGTTTGTTTTGGCCTCTTGTGGCAAATCTGAAAAGTGTTTGACTTGCACTGGCGTTGCTAGCCAATTGAATGCTTGTGAAAACGACACCATTGTAACCAACAACGGCACTTGGGAACAATATATTGCTGCTGCCAATTTCGGCGCGCAATTTTTGGGCGAAACCTGCTCTGAAAATTAATTTTTATCTCGAAAAGGGGGCATCAGCCCCCTTTTTTATGCCTTTTTGAAATATATCTTGAGGTTTCTCAGCGGTTAGCATTTTTTAAGGTTTTTCCGCGCAGCAAAAAAATTGTTACATTTGCCCTCAAACAACTTAAAACCCATTTTATGAAAAAGTTCCTTGTTTTATCTGCCATTGTTGGTGCTTTCGCTTTGACTTCTTGCGCTTCTTGCGACGAAACCAAAGCTGCTGAAGACTTTACTGCTGCTACTTCAGCCTATTCTGATGCGATAATGTCATCGGATTGTGCTGCTATCAACACTGCATGGGGCAACTATTCTGACGCTTACAACAATTTGTGCGACAGCCAAAAAAGCAACACCGATTGGGCTGCTTTTGAGGCTTCACACAACTCGATCAAAACGTCTTTGGGTTGCTAATTTTCAATTTTGTTTTAAAGGGGCTTCGGCCCCTTTTTTTATGCCTTTTCTAAACGGGAGCTTGCCTTAACCCAACATTAAATTGGTCCAAGGCTTTATCATTACCCATGTTTTTCAAGTACCTTTCCAAAAATAACATCCAATGAGAAAGGCGACCTTTAATCTGTTTTTGCTCTTCGTTTTTTTGATGCCTTTGTGCCTGTTGGCTCAGGCTCCCCAACCCTCCGACAGCATTTGCCCCATACCGCTGTACACCGGTAGTTTTTACAGCTCTGGAATACCCGAAGGCCAGCAAGCTCCTGATTTTACCGTTTTCAATTCCAATGGGCAGTCTTTTAACTTGGCCTCGACTTTGCAATTGGGAAAGCCGGTCTTACTTATTAACGGTTCCCTTACCTGTCCGGTTTTTCGGAATAAGATTGCCACAATCAATCAGATTCAAGCCCAATACGGCAGCGCCATTAGCACCGTGGTTGTTTTGACGGTGGAGGCTCACCCCACGAGCATTTCGCCCTATTTTGGCTATGTCAACATTACCGGTCAAAACCAGCAGGAGGGGATTTTGTTTCCCCAACCCCAAACTTATGGGCAGCGGCTTCGATTATCGGACACCTTGCATCAGCGGTATTCCATTTCTGTGCCGGTTTTTGTTGATTTGCCCTGCAATGCGTGGTGGAGCACCTATGGCCCTGCCCCCAACAACGCCTATTTAATTAAGCCCAACGGAGAAGTATTTAGCAAACACGGTTGGTTTGACCGAGCTCCCGACCGGATTTTTTGCGACATAGATAGCCTGTTGGGCAGTACTTCTGGCCTTTGCCAACCCGCTCAAGGTCCTGGTGTTTTTCAAGCAAACGTCTTGAATTCCAACAGCTATGGTTTGCTGGGCTCCACCCTGTTCAATTATGTGGATTTGATCAATACGGGGTTTGTTCCGGTTGAGATTCTCATAATGACCTTAGAAGAGCAGTTGCCCGACACCAGTTGGCAAACGGCGTACTGCGCTGATATTTGCTACAGTCCGGGCGTAGATTCTATTGTGGTGTGGTTGGCCGCCAACGACACCCTGCATTTTAGCTTGGATTTTTTCACTGGGTCAAGTCCTGCTATGGGAAAAAGCAAAATAGGTTTCCGAAACCAGCAGGACGTTCAAAATAAATTTTCTTTTTGGCTCGAGGCATCTACCTTTTCCAGCGGTTTTTCTGCTTGGAGTACTACCGAAACCACCATGCAAATAAAGGCGGGAAGTGCTTGGCCGTTGAAAGCAAACGAGCAGGTTAGGGGCGTCTTTGATTTGCAAGGCCGTTGCTTGCCCAAGCAGGGGTACTCGCCCGAAATTCCGGGGTTTTATGTTTTGCATACCAATTTTGGAAGGCAACGAATTTGGGTAAAAGAATAGGATTTTTTCTTCGTTTTGGCTGCGCCTAAAGGCAGGTTCAAAAGCCAACACCTACTCATAAATTTGAAAGGCCAACTCAACCAAGCCGCCCGCGGCAGGGATTGATGGGGCTACCCCGCAAGGGTGCCGAAGCCTGGCCCGCTAGGTGCGGAGGCGACTTTAGGAGCCACCGCAAACCAGCTGGGCCAGCCTTTCGGCAACCGCGGAGTTGCCCAGAAAGCCCGGCTGCCGCCCAAAATCAAAAACCAATACATCCGCTTTTTAAGGGCCTACCAAAGGAGCGCCCCGGCACCATTCGCTGGAATCGATGCTTATGACTGCCGGCCCAGCTTTTGCCGCACCAGAAATGCCGCTAACAGCAATCCCGAAATCCAGACCGAAAACCGGCCCAGCCAATCGCCATACACCACATAAGGCGTGATGTGGTCGTTCAAGCGAATTTCACCGTAAATCGCTCCACGGGTTTCGTAGGCCAAAGGCTGCTCTACATCTCCACGCTGGTTAATAAAACAGGAAATCCCTGTGTTGGCCGAGCGGGCCACAGCCCGCCTCGTTTCAATGGCCCGCAACCGCGCATAGGCCAGCAACTGCCTGTGCCCGGCGGTATTTCCCCACCAAGCGTCGTTGGTAATGATTCCCAAGTGTGTCGCTCCATTTCGCACAAACTCTGTGCAAAACTCGCCAAAAACCGATTCATAGCATACGATGGGCGCTGTTCTCAGCTCCTTTCGCGCCGAGTGTGCCAAGACTGTCCGCTCCCGCTGCGTGCCCATGTCGCCCATTAAGCCCTGAATGCTGCTGAATAGCTTGTCTTGCAGCGGTTTTAAGACCGAGGCAAAGGGCAGTTTTTCCACACCAGGAACCAGTTTTGATTTGTGGTACAAGGCATAGCTTTGGTCGGGATTCAACAAAATGGCGCTATTGTGGTCGTCAATCCAGCTGCCATTTGGTCCGGGGCTAGCGCTGCTGGGCACCGATTTTAGGTTGGCGGGCAGCCAGTCAACGCAATAAATTCCGGTAAGAACCGCCGTTTTTCCGTTTTTGGTTAAAGCGCGGAAGGGCGTTAAGGGGCCTTCGGCCTCTATTTTGTCAGACCAAATAGGCTGGGGGATCGCTGTCTCGGGGAACAAGATTAAATCTGCCTCGGCCAAGGGTTCGACTAAATCGATCATGGTTTTAATTTGTTGGGCCGATGAGCCTCTAAATTTCTCGGTATAGGGATCAAAATTGGGCTGCACACATCCCATGCGGGCTTTGCTTCCCTGTTCTTCGTACGATGCATAGCGCAACAGCGAGGCGCTGCTGGGCAGCAGCAGCCACAACACAGGAAAGGCCAGGGCTTTAACCTGCATTTGCCGCCCATTTCTCCACCATTCCCACAGGGCTAAATTCCCCACCAACACCCACAAGGTTCCGCCCAAAACGCCGGTAATTTCGTACCATTGCACCAGCAGGTACCAGCCGGCAAAGCCATTTCCCAGTTGCAACCAAGGCCAAGTCAGGTCCCAGTTCAAATGCAGGTACTCAAAGGCCAGCCAAAAAAGAAGCAGGGCCAGGTAGCCGCGTTGCCGCCCAAATTTTTGTCCCACTTGCTCGGCCAGCCACCAAACCAGGGCCATAAACAAGGCATTGCACAGAATGGCCATCAGGGCTCCGCCGGCGGTAGAATTCCATATCCACCAAGTAGTCAGAGCGTTAAAGCTTAGAAATCCAGCCCAGGCATGCAAAAAAATCCGCATTCCTTTTTTAGGTTGGCCGTCGTTGCGCACCGATTCGTTCAGCCAAAGCAGCGGAATTAGGCCCAAGAACAGCAGCAGAGGCAGCCCGCGTTCCGGCCAAGCGGCGCCCAGTAAAATGCCTGAGAGCAAAGGCATCAGAGCGACAACCAAGGGTTTTTTCATGGCTTAAAGGTAAAAAATTGCCCTCAGCAGCCCTAAAATTGTCGGTTAACAAATTGGGAATGCGGAGGTGTTTTGGATTGCTGGATTTTTAGGGGCGGCAGCCGGGCTTTCGGCGGTAGTCCGCGGTCCTAAGCCGGGGGCCCAGCGGCTTTGCGGGGGCTCCTGAAGTCGCCTCCGCAGCTCGCGGGCCCTAGGCTAAGGCCCTTTCGTGCTACCTGCCTCAATCCCTGCCGCGGGCCAACTCAAAAGCAAAACGGCTAGGTTTGAATAACTCCTGGATTGAATTCCCGAAGTCGAGGAGCCTGATTTGCGGCCTGCAAACCTGCCGAGATGTAGTTTCTGGTTTGGGCAGGGTCAATGATTTCGTCCACCCACAACCGAGCCGCCGCATAGTAAGGGCTTGTTTGGGCATCGTATTTCTGGGTGATTTTGTTCAGCAACTCTGCTTCGGCCTCGGCGCTGGGTTCTTCGCCCCGGGCCTTCATGGTAGTGGTTTGAATTTGCAGCAAGGTTTTGGCGGCTTGTGCCCCTCCCATCACGGCGATGCGAGCCGATGGCCAGGCAAAAATGAAACGGGGGTCGTAGGCCTTGCCGCACATGGCATAGTTTCCTGCCCCGTATGAATTTCCAATCACCACGGTGATTTTTGGCACCACCGAGTTTGAAACGGCATTCACCATTTTGGCCCCATCTTTAATAATTCCGCCCTGCTCTGAACGGCTGCCCACCATAAAGCCGGTTACGTCGTGCAAAAACACCAGAGGAATGTGTTTTTGGTTGCAGTTCATAATAAATCGGGCGGCTTTATCGGCGCTGTCGGAGTAAATAACGCCCCCAAACTGCATTTCTCCTTTTTTGTTTTTTACCACCAAGCGCTGGTTGGCAACAATGCCCACAGCCCAGCCGTCAATGCGGGCATAGGCGCAAACCAAGGTTTTTCCGTACCCAGCCTTGTATTCCTGAAATTCGCCTTCGTCGCACAAGCACTGCAACAGGTTGCGCATGTCGTAGGGTTGGTCGCGGTTTTCGGGAAGCAATCCAAATACATCGGTGCTGGGGCGAGCGGGGGGCTTAGGAGCCACTCGGTCGTAGCCTGCATCTTGGGTTTTTCCGAGTTTATCAACGATGTATCGAATCCGTTTCAAGCAATCGGCATCGTCTTCGCAGGCATAATCGGTTACGCCCGAAATTTCAGAGTGGGTAAGGGCTCCGCCCAGGGTTTCATTGTCCACATCTTCACCAATGGCGGCCTTTACCAAATATGAACCGGCCAAAAAGATTGAGCCGGTTTTTTTAACAATAAGGGCTTCGTCGCTTAAGATGGGCAAATAGGCGCCACCGGCAACACAAGGTCCCATAACGGCGGCAATTTGGGTAATTCCCATCGAGGACATAATGGAATTGTTCCGGAAAATGCGGCCAAAATGCTCTTTGTCAGCAAATACTTCGTCTTGTCGGGGCAAATACACCCCGGCGCTGTCCACCAAATAAATGATGGGCAATCGGTTTTCCATAGCAATTTCTTGGGCCCTTAGGTTTTTTTTGGCGGTTATCGGAAACCAAGCTCCCGCCTTTACGGTAGCGTCGTTGGCCACCACCAAGCATTGCCTTCCGCTAACCGTTGCCAGCCCCATAACTACTCCGCCGGCAGGGCAGCCCCCTTCTTCAGGATACATGTCTTCTCCGGCAAACAAGCCCAACTCTAAAAAGTCTGTTCCTTTGTCTTTCAAAAAATCAATCCGCTCGCGCGCCGTCATTTTTCCTTGACCCCGGTGTTTTTCTTGTTTGGCTTTTCCTCCCCCCAAATGGAGTTTTTCTGCTTTGGTTTTAAGCTCAGACAACTGCAGACGGTGTGCGTCTTCGTTTTTATTAAACTTTAAGTCCATTTCCTAAAAATTCTAGGGTAAAGATAGCGGTTGGGTTTTGTTTTTGGGTTTGAAATTTGGCCAATCTGGAATTTCAGTTCTAATTTTCAGGCTGAACTCTGGGGGCATTTTCTTTGCCTTGTACTTACCACTAAATTATGCCATAGACTTCTACCTTTGTGGTATGTCTAAACCCATCACCATCACGGCCGCCTTGCCTTATGCAAATGGCCCTTTGCACATCGGGCATTTGGCCGGCGCTTATTTGCCCGCCGATATTTTTGCTCGATACCAACGCCTGCATAACCAAGATGTTGCCTTTATTTGCGGTTCTGACGAACACGGTGCCGCCATAACCCTGCGCGCCCGAAAGGAGGGCATTAGCCCCAAAGAAATTATTGATACCTACCATGAATTAAACCGGAAGGCCTTTGAGGATTTCGGTATTTCATTTGACATCTACCACCGCACCTCTGATTCCCTACACCAAGCAACAGCTCAGGCCTTTTTTTTGAATTTGTTGGAAAAGGAAGCCTTAGAATTGCGTGAGTCGGAACAGTTTTACGACGAACAATTTCAACAGTTTTTGGCAGACCGCTACATTACAGGGACTTGCCCAAAATGCCAAAAAGCAGGAGCCTACGGCGACCAATGCGAAAAGTGCGGAAGTTCATTGAATCCCGATGAGCTAATCGAGCCCAAATCGACCTTGTCGGGAAGTACTCCTGTAAAACGAAAAACCAGCCATTGGTATTTGCCCATGCAGAACCACCAACACTGGCTGCAACAATGGCTTAGTTCGGGGCGTTTTGATGAAATGGCTTTCCCCATTACCGAGCATCAGCCAAGTTCATGGAAGTCAAACGTAATGGGGCAGTGTACATCTTGGCTTCAAGATGGACTAAAACCCCGGGCCATGACACGCGATTTAGATTGGGGCGTGCCTGTTCCCCTGCCCAATTCGGAAGGCAAGGTGTTGTATGTGTGGCTTGATGCGCCGATTGGGTACATTTCGGCCACCAAAGCGTGGGCCGAACAAACAGGAAAAAACTGGCAAAGGTATTGGACTGAACCCGATGCACGCCTGATTCATTTTATTGGGAAAGACAACATTGTTTTCCACTGCCTGATTTTCCCCATATTGCTCAAGAGCCACGGAGGCTTTGTGTTGCCCGAAAATGTGCCGGCCAACGAATTTTTAAACTTGGAGGGCCAAAAAATTTCCACCAGCCGAAACCATGCCGTTTGGCTGCACGAATACCTGCAGGATTTTCCCGGAAAACGCGACGAACTGCGCTATGTACTGTGTTCCATTGCCCCAGAAACCGGCGACAGTGAATTTACCTGGAAAGATTTTCAAACCCGGGTGAACAGCGAATTGGTGGCCGTACTGGGCAATTTGGTAAATCGGGTAATGGTGTTGCACCATACCTATTTTAAAGGAAAATGCTATAGAACGGCAAGCTGCCAAAGCGCTGAGCTTCAGGCTTCGGTAGAACGCATGTACGACGAGCTTCAACAGCATGTTGAGGCCTACCGTTTTCGCAGTGGCTTGCAGTCGGTAATGGAACTGGCAAGGGAAGGAAACCGGCATTTAACCCAGCGAGAACCCTGGAAAACCATAAAAACAAACCCGGACCAAGCCCAAGCCGATTTGGAAGATATGCTGTGGATGTTGGCCCATTTGGGTTGTGGACTCCAACCTTTTTTGCCCGATACCGCCCGTAAGGTGTTTCAGATGCTGAAATTGCCTGCTCAATTGGCATGGCAAGATGAAATTCAGTGGCCCGCCGGCCATACTTTAAACTCCACCCAAATGTTGTTTGAAAAGATTGAAGATGCCGACATGGAAAAACAGAGAGCGAAATTAAATCCAGCTCCTTCAGATCCAGCCCCAACACCTTCTTTGGCAGCAGCCAAAGACCCAATCACGTTTCAGGATTTTAGCCGCTGCGACATTCGGGTGGCCACCGTTCTTTCGGCAGAACCCGTTGAAGGCGCCAACCGTTTGCTGAAATTAACCGTTGATATCGGAATCGATACCCGAACAGTGGTGAGTGGAATTGCCGAACATTTTGCCCCAGAATCAGTGGTTGGAAGAAAAGTATGCCTCTTGGTGAATCTTGAACCACGAAAACTGCGGGGGGTAGATAGCCAAGGAATGGTATTGATGGCCGAAGATTTAGAAGGGCGTTTGCATTTTGTGGCTCCGCCCGAGGGGGTAAACAACGGAGCCCAGGTAAAATAAACATGGCAGGTACGGAAAAGTCCGGTCCGCTTTCGATTCAGCTCCCTGAGTTTTGGCCCTTGTTTGAACAGGCCGCCGCACAGGAGTCGCATGTGGCGGTATTTTACGACCAGGGTTTTAGGCCCGATTCCATTTCTGGGCTGTACAGGCCGCCCTTGCTTTCAATGGTATTGGCTTGGGGAGCCGAAAAGGTTTATGGGGGAGCAGGCGAACCGAATCCGTTTAGGCAGAACAACCTTTCGGATGCCTGGCTGGGTGCTTGGAGTTACGATTCGGGTTGGGCCGCTGCCATGCCCCGAAATTCCCCTTTTGAATCGGAAGCAGAAGGGGCTGTTTCCTTTTTTAAACCCCGAAACCTATTGTATTTTAATGGTACAGATTGGACCTTTCAGGGTGAAGCCCGCACTTTGGTTCAATCTTGGTTAAAGCAGACAGCTTGGAAAGAGCAAACGCTTTCGGTGGAAAAACCTCAGTTGAAAGCCCAGTGGCGTTTTTCAAGATCGGCCTATTTGCAAAGGGCCGAAGCGCTGTTGCGCCATATTCAGCGGGGAGACATCTATGAAGTGAATTTTTGCAATTGCCTGGAATTGGAATCGGAGCTTGAACATCCCTTTCAGGAGTGGAAGCGATTGATTGCCGCCTCGCCCATGCCTTTTGCCAGTTACCTTAAAACGCCTCAGCTGGAATTGCTTTCAGCCAGTCCGGAACGGTTTTTGGCTTGCCAAGGCAGTACCCTATTTTCTCAGCCCATGAAAGGGACTAGGCCGCGGGGTAAAACTATGGCGGAAGACTTAGCTGCCGCCCGCCACTTAGAAACCGATGCCAAAGAGCGGTCAGAAAACATCATGATTTGCGATTTGGTGCGCAACGATTTGAGCAAGGTGGCAGAGCGCGGCAGCGTTGTGGTAAAGGACTTGTGCCAGGTGTTGCCCTTTAAAAACGTACATCAAATGATTTCAACAGTGGAATGCAGGGTAAGGCCTGAAATTTCATTGCATCAGATTTGGGAAGCCGCCTTTCCGATGGGAAGCATGACGGGAGCCCCAAAAGTGAGAGCCATGGAATTGATAGCCGAGCAAGAAGAGCAACCCCGCGGATATTTTTCGGGCAGCGCAGCGTATTGGATTCCGGGGCTTGGATTTGAAAGCACGGTGTTGATTCGCAGTTTGATACGAAGGGCGGGAGGTCAATGGCAAATAGGAGTGGGCTCTGCCCTGACTGCCGTTTGCAATCCCCAAGAAGAATGGGAAGAATGCCAATGGAAAATTGCTCCTTTCGCCCAAATTTTCAACCTTGAACTTAGGGACAATGCTAAACCGGTTTAATGACTTTGTTCGTCGGCATGGCATGCCCGAGCCACCGGCTGCCTTGCTTCTGCTTGTTAGCGGTGGAGTCGATTCCATGGTTTTGCTGCATTTGTTGAAGCAGGCAGGGTATGCAGTAAAATGTTTGCATGTCAATTATGGCTTGCGTGGGCAGGCCTCAGACCTTGATCAACAGCTGGTTGAACAGGTATGCCAAGAACTCCAAATACCCCTGCAGGTTTGGCGTTGTGCCCCCGAAGAACTCAAGGGCAACATACAGCTAAAGGCCCGAGAAATACGGTATGGGTTGGCAGAAAAATACGTGCAGGAATGGGAATGTGAGGCCATGGCCACGGCCCATCATCTGGACGATTCATTGGAAACCTTTTGGTTGAATTTAGTGAGGGGAACGGGCATTGACGGCATAAAAGGAATTTCAGCTTTTTTTGCCGGCAAGATGCGCCCCTTATTGTGGGCGACGGCCCAAGAAATAAGAACGTACGCGGAGGAACAGGGAATTTGTTGGAGGGAGGACGAAAGCAATGCTCAAGACGCCTACCGAAGGAATGTGCTGCGCCAGCATGTTTTGCCTCAGCTAAAAACGTGGAATCCCAAATGGGAAGAGGGTTTTGCTCAAACCTTAGAAAAGCTGCAAACTTCTGCCGAATTGCAGCGGGTGCATTTGAACCGCCTTCGGCAACAGCTGTTGCACGAAGACGACACCACGGGAGAATTGAAAATATCGGTTTTAGAGCTTGCCGGTTCGGGAGTCAATGCCATTGCTTTTGCTTGGTTGCTGGCTCCTTATGGGTTTTCAGAAGCCCAAGGCCGTCAAATTTTTGCATTGCCTGAAGGCGAAAACGGGAAGCGGATTGTAGGGGTGGGCCATACTGCCTATTTAAACATGCCTTTTATATTTATTCGGGAACAAACCGAATTGGAATTGCCCGAATGGAAGTGCAGCGTTCAGCACCTTTTGGAAGGGCAGTGTGCCTGGCTGAAAGCTAGGGAAATTGAACAGGTACGTTTAGACGAGAACCCCTTGTTATGTTCGGTTTGGGTTGAGAACGGGGACGTGGATTTGGAAATTCGGCCATGGGAGGCGGGCGACAAAATCTCCTTTGGTAAGGGACACAAAAAGGTAAGCGATGTATTGAACGAAGCTGGGGTATTTGTGTTGGACAAGCCGCAGAGGTATGTCGTTGCGTTGGATGGAATTGTGTTTTGGGTTCCTGGATTGCGGAAAGCGCCTTGTAAGGTTTCGAACGGGGGATTTTACTTGGAATTGCTTTGGGAAGGGCCCTTGGATTGGCGGTGTTAAGCCGACCTGATTTGGCGTGGTTTTTCTAGGTGAGGCCCTGCGGCAGGGATTGAGCCGGGTAGCCCACAGGCAACGGCCGTTGTGCCCGCGCGGCACGGAGGCGACTTTAGGAGCCCCCGCAAGCCCGCTGGGCACTACGGCTGGGGCCGAGGACTACCGGTGAAAGCCCGGCTGCCGCCCTCAAACAAAGTACAAAACACTTGAATTGCCAATTTAATTGAACTCCCAGCGGCGGCTTTCCATTTTTATAAAACGGCGTGTAACTTCGCGGTCGGTGCCTGGCTTTAAATCTGAAAAAATCAACTTCATTTTTCGGATACCGTCTTTTTCAAGGGCAATAATGCTGGGTTGCCGGGTGGGTTCGGCCTGAAAATAAAGGCCGCTGGCCCTTTTTCGACCCGAATAGCTAATTTGAACCGCGCTTTTGGGAGCTGTGTACAAGCAGGTGAGCTGCCCGTTCCGTTCGATCAAGAGCCAGCGCTCCTGCATTTTAGAACTTTGATACATTAAAATGCCTTCTAAGCTGCCGTCTTGCAGCCGATTCCAAACAAAAATCTGGGAAGGATCGTTTTCGTTTTTCCAACTTCCTTGCAACCAGTACAGGGTGCGTATGGTTTGATTGGGGACCTGGGCCTGAAGTTTCAGGCCAAACAAGCAAAGAAAAACGATGAGGATTTTCATGGGTGTTCGGAGGAAATCCAATCGGCCAAAACGCCCTCTTTTAGCGAAATGCGGGTGCAGTGGACCGTAGGAATTTGAAGGGCATTCAGAACAAAATGTACCTGCAAGATGGAGGCCAGGAACATGGGGGCGCGAAACTCAAGCATACCCGGAATGGCAAGCCTTTCGGCCAAGCTGCTGGGAATTAGGCGTTCTGTCCAATATTGAAGGGTTTCAGCCGAAAGGCTGTGGTAGCTGTAATTCAATAATGGTTGGCCTTGATTTCGAAAGGCCTGCATTTGAACCAAGGTGTCGAAAAAGCCGCTGCTGCCCACCAGAAATTGGGGCCGGTGGATTTGCAAAACGGCAAGCATAGGCTGCAATTGGTTTTGAAGCCAGTCGAAGGTGCTGTTGACTTGTTGGGGAAGCAGGGGGTCGTGAAGGGCCAGCACCTCTTGCAGGCGGGTGGCACCAATGGGAAAGCTCCACAAGCCAAGAAGGCCATTGCCGTTAAAGGCAATAAATTCGGTTGAGGCTCCGCCCACGTCCATAATGAGACCTGTTTGGTCGCCGAAATTCAGGTGGGCTTGAACGCCTTTGAAAATAAATTCAGCCTCGCGCTCCCCAGAAATGACCTGAATGGGAATGCCTGAGGTTTGGCTTAAGCGTTGGGCAACTTCGGCTCCATTTTTTGCATAGCGAAGAGCGGCGGTAGCCACTCCCTTCCAATTTGTGGGTCCGTAGTTTTGGGCCAAGTCCATAAATTCCGCCAAGGCCTGAATGGCACGGGCTTCGGCTTCAGGCAGAATAAGTCCTTTTTCGTGGCTTCCTTTGCCAAGCATAACCGGCCGACGGTCTTGGGCCAAAATTTCAAGTTGGCCTTGGTAGAATTTGGCCAATAGCAGATTGAAGGTATTGGAGCCAACGTCAACAATTCCGTATATCTGCGCTGAACTCATGCGTTTCCTTTGTAAAAAAGCCATTTCATCAATTCTCGGTAGCTGGCTTTTTTGCCGTACATCAGAATGCCGGTTCGGTAAATTCGGCCGGCCATCCAAGTGGATAAAACAAAGGTAAGGACCAAGAGTCCCATAGATAGGGCAACTTGCCAGGCCGGCGGATTAAACGCAATTCGGCTCATCATAACAATGGGGCTGGTAAGCGGGAAAATCGAGAAAAAAGTAGCCCAAGGGCCGTCGGGATTTTTAATGATGTTCATGCTAATGACCAAAGAAAAGGCCAAGGGCAAGGAAACGGGGAGCATAAATTGTTGGGTGTCGGTTTCGGCATCGACAGCGGCACCAATGGCGGCAAGCAAAGAGCTGTAGAGCAGGTATCCGCCTAAAAAGAAAAAAACAAAAGAGCCCAGAATAACGAACCAATTTATTCCGGCAATCATTCCTAAGACCTCGCCGGTATTGATACCGCCTACCTCGGCCTGGGTTTGCAGGCTGCCTTGACGTGCTTGTTCAAGGGCATCTGGGGCCATGATTCCACCCACAATGGCCATAGCAATTCCAGAGAGCAGCGCCCAAATCACAAATTGGGTAAGTCCGACCAAGGCGATGCCCAGAATTTTTCCCATCATAAGTTGGAAGGGTTTTACGGAAGAGATGATGATTTCGACAATTCGGTTGGTTTTTTCTTCGAGTACGCCGCGCATCACCATAACGCCGTACAAGAAAATGAACATGTAGATTAAGAAACCTGAACCGAGGCCCAGGGCGGTTCGGAGAAGGCTATCGTCCGATTGCAGGCTTCCGCTTTCTTTGAGTTTTCGAATGGGCATATCTATCCGTTTTCGGATTTCGTCGAAGGTAGATTGGGGAATGTCGTAAAAGGCCAACTTTCGTTTTTCTAAGACTTGTTCGACAGCCGCCGAAATGCCAGATCGGCTTTCAAGGGAAGGGGGTGTTTTGTAGCCCAGGTAAATGGACGAAGGGTTTTCGAAGGCTCGGAGGGGGAAAACCAAAACGGCATCTACCTCTTCGCGTTGGTACAGCACATCGGTAAAGGCGCTTAAGTTTCCGGGAAGTCCTGATTCAAAAACGATGTCTGGCCCTGCTTTTGTGCTGAGTTCAGCGGCCATGCCGTCGGGGGTTTCATCTAAGACCAGCACGCGGTAGGTGGGGGTTTCTTCGGCCATAGAAACCCAAATTAAGAATGCATAAAAAATCGATACCAGCAGTGGGCCTAACAGGGTCATGACCACAAAGGATTTTTTTCGTACACGGGTCCAGTATTCCCGTTGAACAATTAAAAAAATGGTATTCATGCCTTGGAAGATTCGGTTACGGTTTCAACAAAAATACGGTCCATGCCTGGCAATAATTCGCGGAATTCTACCAGGTTTCCCAGCTTTAGCAATTCATTTAAGGTCGCTTTTAGAGCGCCTGATTCGGGCAATTGAAATTCCATTTGAGCAAATCCATCGGCCCATTCGAGTTTGGTGGGCAGCAGGGTTTGACTTAGGTATTGGCTGTGGGTATTAAACTCGGTTTCGGGCATTTCTAAAACCACCCGGTACTCATTTTTACGAAAACGGTTTTTAATGTCGGTTAATGAGCCACTCAGGTACACCTTAGATTTGTGGAGAAGGGCAATGGAATGGCAAAGGGCCTCGACCGATTCCATACGGTGCGTGGAAAGAAGGATGGTGGTGCCGTTGTCGCGCAGGCGAAGAATTTCGTCGCGAATAAGGGCTGCATTGACGGGGTCGAAACCAGAGAAAGGCTCATCGAGAATCAGCACATCGGGTTCGTGCAAAATGGTAACAATGAACTGCACTTTTTGCTGCATGCCTTTAGAAAGTTCCTCGACCTTCTTATTCCACCAGGGGTTTAGGTCAAAGCGTTCGAACCACATTTTTAGCCGTGATTTGGCTTCGGCGGTAGAAAGGCCTTTTAAACGGGCAAGGTAAAGGGCCTGTTCGCCCACGTTCATTTTTCGGTACAAGCCTCGTTCTTCGGGCAAATATCCAATTCGGGAAACATGCATGGGAGCCAAGGGGGAACCGAACAGCAATACCTGTCCAGAATCGGGGGCCGTTATTTGATTGATGATACGAATCAACGAGGTTTTGCCGGCTCCATTTGGGCCGAGCAGGCCAAAAATTTGCTCTTTGGGAACTTCAATAGAAACATCGTTCAGGGCGGTATGGGCGGCATAGCGTTTGGTCAGGTTTCGAATGTCAATCGCAAGGGAGGTTTCCATAGCCATAAAGGTAACCAATGGCTGCGGATTTTAAAGGAAAAAGGAAGGAGGGAAAACCTTGAAAAAATCTAAAATTTGTTCAACAAAGGAGCTTGTTTTCTTGTTTCATACAAAAAAAGCAATCATGAAAAAGAAAGCGGCTTCATCGGCGAGCTTGGAAGAAAGCTACCAAGGATTTTTCGGCGAACATTACCGTCGGCCTGAAAACGTGCTTGAATTTGTTAAATATTGCGGTTGTTCTGAAGCTGAATTCTGGGCTAAGCATACTTCATTAGAGCAGTTGGAAGAGCAGGTTTGGATAGGCATGGCCGATCGTTTGATTGAGCGGCTTTCTGAAGATGAAACCTATTTAGCGTATTCGGTGCGTGAAAAAACCTTGGCTTTTTTCTTTGGATTTTTTGAAGAGGCGTTGAAAAACAGGAGCTTCCTTTTGTATTCAGCAGGAGATTTAAAAAATCCGGCCTTGCTGCGTTTCAAGCGGTTTAAAGAAACCTTGACCGAATATTTTGAGGCTTTGGCCATGGCGGCAATGGAGTCCAAGGAGCTGTATAGTCAAGGGAATTTAACCCGTTGGTATGCCAAAGGGGCCTTAGCGCAGTTTCTGTTTTTGTTGAATTTTTGGAAAAACGATTCCAGTCAAGGGTTTGAGGCGACCGACGAAGCCATTGAGCGCAGCGTAAATTTAATTTTTGACTTAGCTGGAATGAATGCCTTAGAATCGGGATTGGGATTTGCGCGCTTTTTATTTAGGCATACAGTAAAAGCATGAAAGAACAGAACAGCATACCTGTAGGTAAAGTGGCGCGAGCTGGCCGTTTTGCTGGTGCAGGGGTAAAGGTAGGAGCCAATTATGTAACCTATTTTGCCAAGAAAATAGTGAATCCCGAGACGGAGCGTTCTGGGCTTGACAAGGCGAATGCGCGCGACATATACGATGCTTTAAGCAATTTAAAAGGCAGCGCCCTAAAAATGGCTCAAATGCTGGCCAGCGATCAACATTTGCTGCCGGCCGAATATGTAAACGCTTTCCGCCCTTCGCAGCATAAGGCCCCTCCGCTTTCGGGGCCATTGATCGTACAGGTGTTTAAAAAGAGCATGGGAGCTGCACCGCAGCAGTTGTTTGACACTTTTAACGCCAACGCCGTAAATGCGGCCTCTATTGGTCAGGTGCACAAAGCGACAAAGGATGGAAAAAATCTGGCCGTAAAAATTCAGTATCCTGGAATTGCCGATGCCATTTCTTCGGATTTGCAGTTGGTAAAACCCTTTGCGGTTCGGTTGTTGAATGTAAAAGAGAGCGATGTGCGGCCCTATTTTGAGGAGGTGGAAGCCAAATTAAAAGAAGAGGCAGATTATGTTCAAGAACTGAATGGGGCAGAAACAATAATTCAAGGCTGTGCCAATTTGCCCAATTTGGTGTTTCCTACGTACTATCCCAAATGGTCTTCGGACCGCATATTGACAATGGATTGGGTAGAAGGGGTTCCCTTGGTGGAATGGGCTCAAGAAGAGCAGCCACAGGAATTGCGCGATAAAATTGGGCAGGCCATGTGGGATTTTTACGACCATCAAATGCACCATTTGCGGTTGCTTCATGCCGACCCACACCCAGGGAATTTTTTGGTTACTCCAGATGGGCGTTTGGGAGTGGTTGATTTTGGATGTACAAAATCGGTTCCCGAAGATTTTTATGGTGCCTATTTTGCCATGCTGAATCCCGACAACATGCACGACGATGCAGCCATGGAAAAAACCTTGTATGGTTTGAATATTTTAACCGATACCAGTAAACCTGAAGAACGGCGCTTTTTTATTGAGTCATTCAGGGCTTTGTCGGGACTTCTTCGCAGGCCTTTTGACGCTGCCGAATTTGATTTTGGCGACCAGCAGTATTTTAAAGACATTACGGCTTTGGGTGAAGCGTTGAGCAAAGACCCTAATTCCACCAAGTTTGGCGGGGCACGGGGCTCAAAGCATATTTTGTTCGTGAATCGGGCTTATTTTGGGTTGTTTAACACCCTTAACCTCATTAAAGCTAGGGTTAAAACAGGTATGCCAGCTTTGGTTGATGCCGATGTTGTGCTCGGCTAAGGCAGTTCATGGTTCTGTGTTCAAAACTCCTTATGGCAACCTGAAACGAAAAGTATAAAATCTGTACTTTTGGATATGAATTGGAAATTCTGGAAGCGCTATCCCCTGCTTGGAAACCGGTTTTTGTTGACTGGTCTTGCTTTTGGAATTTATTTGTTCTTTTTTGATGCCAACAGCATTTTGAACATCGTTGCGTTGAAGTCAAAGGAATGGGCACTGGAAAAGGATGAAAAATATTACCAGGATCATATTGCCGAAACTCAACAGCGGCTTGAAGAGTTAAGTTCAAATACGGATAACCTTGAAAAGTTTGCTCGAGAGAATCACCACATGAAACGGGCGGGAGAGTCTGTTTATGTTATTGTCGATAGGGCCGAATTGGAGTAAGTCCATTTGAATGCGGTGCATCTGGAAGTTAGGTTTCATTCTGTTTTACTGCCTTTTGGGTGGTGTCTTTGGAAGTCGGTTGTTTGCTCAAACCCTTAGGTATTCGGTGGAGTTGTTGGGTATGCATACAGGGGATATGGTGTTGAAGAAAGAGCTGGATGGGCAAGGTGTTTTGAGGTTTTCTATGAATACCTCGGCCGATGTTAATTATTTGTTTGGACGAACCACCGCAAGCTTTGACTCTGATATTCGATTTAAGCAGGGACGGATATTTTTTGCCCAGGCCAAAAACGTTCGAGATGGTAAAAAGGGTAGATTTTCAATTATGCGGTGTTCGGCTGAGGGGTGTGAGGTAGAAACCGACCGAGGTAAGGCCAAGATTGCCGCGGCGCCGACCTGGTGCATTGCCCGTTTGTTTTTTGAAGAGCCTATTCACCAAACCGAGGTTTATTCCGAGGATTGGGGGCAAAATTTGGTATTAAAAAAAGTAGGACCTGGGCGTTATCAGGTTAGCATTCCGGGCGATAAGCCCAATGAATATAGGTACGAGTCGGGACGCATGGTAGAACTGATAACCCATACTTCTATCGGAAAGGCCCGTGTGATATTGAATAAATAGAAAGGAATTAGGCGCCTGCCACGGATTTTAATTAGTGGGTAAACAGGCTTGCAAAGCCAGGCAATCCAAGCGACCATTCAATGGCTGTTCTCATTTTCCAATTGTTTAACCCCTTGGGATTTAAAAAGAAAAATACCTGAAGGGCCCAAGGGGCAAAACCCAAACCTATTGTACTGAAATTGTTTGGGCTAGCAAAAAGAAAAACACCTAGCCATAGAAGGGAACACATGAAAAAAAGCAGGGTTAACCGAGGGGGTGGTTTCAGCTGAATATCTGTGCTGTTGTTTTCAAGGGCATCTTCGTTGGTGTCGATTTTGGCCATCAAAAGAATACTTTGGAAAATCAAAATGCCGATGCTAAGCAAGAAAAGGAAGTTGGGCAATGGATGGGATTGGCTGAGCAAAAATGGAAGTGAAACACCGAAGGTGTACCCTGCAGGCAGCAGAAACTCTTTGTGTTGCCGTAGTTTTATACAAAGGGGCAACAAACCAATGGTCAAATAGCCAATTAGCAGGACTAGGGCGCTGACCAAAAAAAAGAAGGCCGTTGAGTTCAGCAATGGCAAGTGCGGAAGGCACAGGCTTGCAGAACCTAGAATGGATAAAGTTGCCAAGAGCCAAAACACTTTTCTGTTCTTAAAATGGGTTTGACGCCTTGGACCTAGAATAGCAAGTCGGGTGGCGTCAAGGGCGTGGTCAAATAAATAAACCGCCCAAACGAACAAACCCAAAGACAGAATAAGGGGTCCGTTTAAAGGAGCCTGATGTGCCGAAAAAACCCAGGCCGCCATGGCCATGGCAGCCAGCACCACATCCAGACTAAAAACATGCAATAGCCTAAGGGGTTGGGTCAAAATCAATCCGTTAAGGTCTGCAGCAAACGGCTCATATCTAAGCGTTCGTGCAAACGAGAATTCAGTTCAGAAATGTCAATGCGTTCTTGAGTCATGCTGTCGCGGTCGCGTAAGGTTGCCATTCCGTCTTCCAAGCTTTGATGGTCAATGGTAATGCAAAAGGGAGTGCCGATGGCATCTTGACGGCGGTATCTTTTCCCAATAGCGTCTTTTTCATCGTACTGGCAGGTGAAATCAAGGCGTAGGTCATTGAAGATGCGCATGGCCAATTCGGGCAGGCCGTCTTTTTTAACCAAGGGTAAAATAGCCAGTTTAACGGGAGCCAGCCAGCGAGGAATAGCCAACACGGTGCGCATGCTTCCATCTTCAAGTTGTTCTTCTTTGAAGGAGGCAGATAAAATGGCTAGGAACATACGGTCAAGGCCAATGGCAGTTTCGACCACGTAAGGGATATAGCTTTCTTGAAGTTCGGGGTCAAAATACTGCTGCTTGCGGCCCGAAAAGGTTTCGTGGGCTTTTAAATCAAAATCGGTGCGGCTGTGAATGCCTTCCAATTCTTTAAAGCCCATGGGGAAATTAAATTCAATATCGGTAGCGGCATTGGCATAGTGGGCCAACTTAATGTGGTCGTGGAAGCGGTAATTTGAATCGCCCAATCCCAAAGCAGCATGCCATTTTATTCTAAATGCTTTCCAATATTCAAACCATTCCATTTCGGTGCCAGGCCGTACGAAGAACTGCATTTCCATTTGTTCAAATTCACGCATGCGGAAAATGAATTGCCGCGCTATGATTTCATTGCGAAAGGCTTTACCGATTTGAGCAATGCCAAAAGGGATTTTCATTCGGGCCGATTTCTGAACGTTCAAGAAGTTGACGTAGCTGCCTTGGGCCGTTTCTGGCCTAAGGTAGATGGTCGAGGCTTCGCCAGAAACAGAGCCAAGTTCCGTTGCAAACATCAGGTTGAATTGACGAACTTCGGTCCAGTTTTTTGAGCCTGAAAGGGGGCAAACCACACCCAATTCAACGATTAAATTGCGCAAGGCTTCCAGATTTCCCTCTTCTAAGGCCGATTTCATTCCTGCCCGAACCTGGTCCATTTCTTCGGCATAGCCAAGTACCCGAGGGTTCGTTTTTAGGTACATTTCAGGGTCAAAGCTATCGCCAAAGCGCTGAGCTGCTTTTTCAAGCTCTTTTTCAATTTTCAACCTCAATTTTTCAATGTGTTCCTCGATAAGAACATCGGCACGGTAACGCTTTTTTGAATCTTTATTGTCGATAAGAGGGTCGTTGAAGGCATCGACGTGGCCCGAGGCTTTCCAAGTGGTTGGGTGCATGAAAATGGCCGAATCTAGACCCACCAGATTTGTGTGAATTTGCACCATGGCTTTCCACCAATATGCCTTGATGTTGTTTTTTAAATCAACCCCATACGGCCCATAGTCGTAGGTTGCACTCAACCCATCGTAAATTTCAGAGGATGGGAATACAAAGCCATATTCCTTAGCATGTGAAACAAGGGATTTTAAAACATCTTCAGAACTTGACATGGTGGGACTAATTTGGGGCAAAGGTAAATGAAATGGAGCAGATAGAACCTGAAATTGGATTACCTTTGGGTCATGCGGGTAGTCATTTTTGCATCGGGAAACGGCAGCAACGCAGAAGCCTTGATGGAATGGTCAAAGAATACGGGCGACTTTCAGGTGCTGGCCGTGTTTTGCAACCGCTCGGATGCGGGGGTGTTTGCGCGTTGTAAACGGCAAGGGTTACCCTGCATTTTGTTCGATAAATCAGACATGGGAGAAAGGGGTGGCTTGCAGGAACAAGTCATGAGCTTTGGCCCGGACCTCATTGTATTGGCTGGGTTTTTATGGAGGTTCCCTGTGAATCTAATAGAGGCAGTGCAGGGAAAGGTGATAAATCTGCACCCAGCCCTATTGCCGAAATTTGGAGGCAAAGGAATGTATGGAATGCAGGTTCATACTGCGGTCTGTGCCTCTGCTGACTCCCATTCAGGAATTAGCATCCATTGGGTTAGCGAGGATTACGATACTGGAGCCCTTTTGTTTCAATTTTCAATTCCTATTCCTGAGGGTCGAGAACCCCATGCATTGGCCCAGGAAATACATAGGCTTGAACATTATTGGTTGCCTAGGGTAGTTTCTTTTTTGGGTTTAAAGTTCAAGGTGTAAATTTATCGGAAAGATAATTTCGGCGTTACATGAAATTGGCTGAAGTTTTTTTACATTTATTAACCTTTAAAGGATTCAAACTCAACCTGATTCATGTTTGCTCCCCCTTATTTGGATTATCCTGAAACCCAATCCAGCCATTTTGTGCTGAGAAGGCCTGGAATTGCAGATGCTAGGGGCTTGTTTTTTTTTGAAGGAACGGGTAATGAACGGTTTGGTGATGAGCAAGCTGCTAGAGCTGCTATACATGCTATGATAAAAGGGTACCAAACGGGCTCTGAAATTCATTGGCTGGTATATAGACGTCCTGAATTGGAATTGCTGGGAGGATTTCATTTAGAGGGTGATTTTGGTTCTGGGAAATGTTCGCTAGCCGTTGATTTTTGGAAGACCGTTCCCGACGAAACCATGGCCATTGAATTGGTGAATTTGGTGAAAAAGATGTGTTTTCAGCATTTGCAAATGAACCTATTGCTGCTCAGTCCCGAATTGCCCGAAGATTGGCAAAGGGCGTTGGAGCAAATGAGTGGTTTTGGTCAAATTCATGAAAAATCTGGCCTTCCAATTTGGGTTAAATAAAGCCTTACTCGGCTTCCTCCATTCGGTTTTCTTATCTTAGGCCCTGCAATGAAACGTATTATTTTGATGTTGGCTTTTTTCTGTTGGTTAAACGGAATCGGGCAATTTCAGCCTCTGAAGGGGATTTGGCGGCAGCCAGAGTTGGGCTTAACCCTACAGTTGGAACAACATGGGCAGTATGCCTTTGGCAAGGTGGTTGAAATTGGCAAGCTGAAAAGAGAGGGAGCCTTGAAGTTTGATGATCTTATTCGCCCGGGGCATTTTGCCTTAACCGAGTTAAGGTTTATTCGACCGGGTATTTGGCTGGGACTTTGGAATTCGGGGGACAAACGTACGGCAGATAAACGCATTCTTTTAAAAAGCATATCGCCCGATTCCTGGCAATTGTATTGCAAACGGGGGCCTTTGTGGATGAAGATTAAAGACGGAAAATTTGTTCCGGAAAAATAGAGTGGATCGAATTAAGGTTGATTCAAGGTTTTTTGCATTTCAGAAAGAACCGTTTTCATTTTTTCTGGATGGGTATAGTAGTAGCGATAACTTCGGTTGAATTCAGCCGTATCGGTGTTTAATCTAGAAAGCGCATCGCTGGTCCAAATTACGGGTTGGTTATGGTACTGAGGGGGCAGGGCTTTTTGTTGTTGTGCTGCTTCAATGACCGACAATTCTACAAGGGCTTGGGCAAATTTGTTGGGAGGCAGAATTCCTTTAGGGGTAGTTTCGGCGGTTTGGCAACCTAGGCCGCCGATGAACAAAAAAAGAAACCAGGTTTTCAATACAGGGCTATTTTTTGATTGCCGCTCAAATGACCGTCAACGTATATTTCGACCGAGTAGGTTCCGGCGGGAAATACATCTTGTTGCCAAATCACCTCTCTTTGTAGAGCTTCTCCTGTGTACACAAATTCCAGTTTTTTGCTAAACGGAAGTTCTTGGCCTTGATGGGTTTTAAACTTTTCGATGCCCAAGCCGGCATCGGCCATGACAAAACCTTCGGGGTTCAACAAGCGAATGTAGGCCAAATGACTTCCCTGAACTGCCACACTGTTGGGTGCTAGGGTAAATGCGATGGATATTCGGTCGGTTTTTTTTGCTTTGTCGGTCGGTTTTTCTTTTCCTTTTGAACGAAGTTCAACCGCTTGCAGTTGAACAGATTGAATGCGCAGTTGAGCGGCCAATTCAACCTTGGTAAGCAGGGTTTCATTTTTTTCCCTAGTTTCATCTAGAGCCACACTTAATTCGGTGTTTTCATACCGAAGTTTCTTGTTTTCTTCCTCTAAAATGGCTAGCCTTTGAAGGTATTCATTTTTGGTTTTTTGCAGTTCGGCATACCTCAGTTTTAAAACCTGGTAATCTTGGTTTGTCAAGATTAGCCTTGATATTTGATTTTTTTGCTCTTCAATTTTTTGGGTAGCCTCAGCCAGCAAAGAATCCAATGAGGCGCTTCGGCCCTTGTATTGTTCTAAATCGGCCAGGGCCAAATCTACCTCTTTCTGCAGGTCGGCTTTTCGTTCAGCAAGGGTGTCAACCTGCTGTGTCATGACCAAAATTTGGGTGGTTTGTTTTGAGGTTCGAAGCAATAAAAACCCATTTAGGGCCAGAGAGCACAGAATCAGAACGACCAAAACCAAGTTTATCGGCTTGCTTTTTGAATTTGGATTTTCGGAACTCATAGTGCAAAGGTAAACAAGGAGAACCGAAACTTGGTTTATGGGTTTTTCAATCCTGTTCCGGTTAATGGAATCAAGGTGTTCGATGGGCAACCGCTGGATTTCCACGCAGCTAGGGCTACGGCCGAGGTAAATTCAGTGTACCAGCCTTGTTTAAAAAGCGCCGTGCCCGCCGCAAGGATGTCGGGTTCCGATACAGAAACGATGCGCCCGCCGGTTTCATTTACAGCCGCTTTGATTTGCTTCATTCTAGGCGGGTTACCAATGGCAATTCCTGGAGCCAATGAACTGCCGGAATGTACAGGTTGGCCAAAGAGCAAGGGCGCACAAACATCGGTTTGAGCTGCCGATAACCGAACGGGAGAGGGCAAGCAGCGGGCTCCTTCCATTTCTTTTAAGGCCAAATAGCATCCCAATAAAAGAGTTCCGTTGCCTACAGGAAACAGAATTTCATCGGGCCAAGTGGCTTGACCTAGTTCTACTTGGTCCAGCAATTCCCACAAAAACGTTTTTGTGCCATGTAGAAACAGAGGGTTCCAAACATGGCTGGCCAGGTATCCTTGGTCTGCTTGAGACAATAGCGCCTGGGTTACATCTTCTCTGTTTCCGTTCACAAATTCAATTTCGGCCCCATAGCTTTTAAGTTGCTTTCGTTTTGATGGGGAGAGGTCGGCTGGCACAAAAATTCGGCATGGTATTCCAATACGGGCCGAATAGGCCGCCACAGAAATTCCGGCGTTTCCGGAAGAGTCTTGCAGCAATAATTTGGGTTGAACCGATTGGACATGCTGCATAAGCCCTGCTGTGCCCCGGTCTTTGTACGAGCCGGTAGGCATTAGAAAGTCCAGTTTAAGTTGCAAAGGGTGTCCAAAAAACACCGATTGTTCCACTGGGGTGCAAGGTTCGCCCAAGCCTAGCCATTTTTCTGGGTCAGCAAAAGGGATGAGCGTTGCATATCTGCGCATTCCGTTGTAATTTGAGAAGGTAGGCCGTTGCTGAAACTGAAGTTCAAGCCAATGGCAAGGATTGGCTGGTAAGTCCAATCTATTGGGAGCGCTCAGCCTCGTAGATTCTGGAAAGGCGAGCCAATGGAGGTCTAGGTTCAAGCTGTCCATTTTTCAATAGTAAATGAAAATGTGGAACCTTTGCCGGGCAAGGAACGCGCATGTATAGTTTGGTTGTGGGCCTCAACCAAGTGTTTTACAATGCTCAGGCCCAAACCGCTGCCGCCTTGGTTTCTGCTTCGGCTTCGGTCAACACGATAAAAGCGTTCAAACAAACGGTTTAGGTGTTCTTCTGAAATTCCGGGACCATCGTCGCTAACCTCAATCAGCATGCGGTCGTCCATGTCGTAAAACGAAACCTTGGTTTGACCGTTGTCGTTACCATAGGCAATGGAATTTACCAATAAATTGGTAAGTATTTGGCGCAGCGCGTTTCGGTCGGCACGAACCCAGATAGGGGCAGAATAGCTGTCTTTAAACTGCAGGCGTACTCCCCGATTTCGGGCTTTCATTTCAAGCAATTCAAATAGGTCTCCGGCAAGCGTCACCAAATCCAGTTTCTCCAAATCCATTTGCACCCGCCCAGATTCCAGTTTGTGGATGGTGTCAAGGTCTTCGATAAGCGAGATCATTCGCTCTACGTTTTTTTCGGCGTTTTGAAGGTACTTTTCTGCAATTTCTTTGTCGTAAAGGCCCCCATCAACCAAGGTAGATAAATACCCTTGGATATTAAAAATGGGGGTTTTAAGTTCATGGGAAAGGTTCCCGATAAAATCGCGGCGATAGGCCTCCATTTTTTGAAGTTCCTCCATTTCAGATTTTTGGCGGTTTGCCCATTGAAGTACCTCTGCATTTACCTCGCCAATCACATCGCCACCTGAACGTATTCGGTTTTTTAGATTGCTGCCTGGGGTTTTGGATTTTAGTTGGTGAATGGTTTTGTACACCAGTTTGATTTTGCGGTACAGGAATTTTTCAAGGATAAATTGCACCAAGGCATACAGAGCCCATCCCATGGTGATGCAAATTAGGGCTGGCCAATACCAAGGTCCTGAAATGGGGGCCAGCCAAGCCAACAGCAAAAGCATAATGCCCAACATGGCCGATCCGGCCAGGGCTACGTACAGGGCTAGTAGCCTTGGGGAGGCGTTTTTCATACGTTAAAAGTACAGAGAACCCTTAAAACTCAAACTTGTACCCCACACCTTTAACGGTGCGGATGTACTCGTCGCCGAGTTTTTCGCGCAGTTTGCGGATGTGCACATCAATAGTGCGGTCTCCCACCACTACATCTTCGCCCCAAACCAATTTAAGAATTTTGTCTCGACCAAATACCTTACCCGGCTTTGAGGCCAACAAAAACAAAAGCTCGAACTCTTTTTTGGGCAGCTGTTGAACCTCTTGATTTTTTTCAACGGTATACGATTCCCTGTTGATGATTAAATTACCAATAACCAAACGGTCGGAAGCAAGGCTTTCGTCGGGATTTTGAATTCTGCGAAGCAAGGCCGCAACGCGAGAGGTGAGAACCCGAGGTTTAATAGGCTTGGTTATATAGTCGTCGGCTCCGGCATCAAATCCAGCTATCTGGGAATAATCCTCGCCCCGAGCGGTTAAAAATGCCACCAAAGTATGGGTAAGGGTTTCATTCCCTCGAATCATTCTGCAGGTTTCAATGCCATCCATGTCGGGCATCATGACATCCAATAGAATCAAATGAGGTTTGAATTCCAAGGCCTTCGTAATGGCTGAACGTCCATTGGAGCATACTTCAACCTCATACCCTTCACGGCGAAGATTGAATCCAATAAAATCCAAAATATCGGGTTCATCGTCAACCAATAAAATGCGTAGGGTATCGCTCATTGCACAGATGTTTATACAAAGGAAAAGAAGTCAGGTTAAGCTAAGGTTAAATCTAATTTAACAAAGAACCAAGATTCGCTCAGCTTAAATTTGAAAATTTAATATTCGATGCCGTCTGTTTTTTTACCGCTAAAGCTTGAAATACCTAAAGATAGAGAGCCAATTGGATTGGTTTTTACGCTACATTTGAAAGGGAATCGGCGTAGTTTTTTTTTCGCCCACCAAATAATGGGCTGAAAACCATACCCTTGTTTTAAAAACACAAGTGTCCGATAAAAATACAAATCTATCATTTTTCAGTCTGAAAGCCTTGATTTTACTGCTGTGAAAGGCTTGATTTCAAAA
>VGMT01000004.1 GCA_016866335.1 Bacteroidota bacterium
AAAAATCGATTCCTAGCCATTCGCGTACCGTTGTAGGTATGGGGCCCGTTCGGGGCATAATTCAATGGTCTAAAATAGCCAAGGAAAATGCAGCTAGGAATGCAGGAATGTTTGCGCATGGGGGGCTACCAACCTCGCCTGTGGAAATTTAACCTACCAACCTTGGGCGGATAAATTAGCCAGGAATGCAGGAATGGTATGTTTTAGGGGCGGAGATTGGCGTGGTATTCATAAGTGGTATTCATAATCGGTGGTTATTGGAAATGCGTAACTAGGGTAGCCACGAATGCACGAATGGTAGGTTTTCGGGGCGGAGATTGGCGTGGTATTCATAATCGGTGGTTATTAGAAATGCGTAACTGGGATAGCCACGAATGCACGAATGGTATGTTTTGGGGCGAGATTGGCGTGGTATTCATAATCGGTGGTTATTGGAAATGCGTAATTAGGGTAGCCACGAATGCACGAATGGTATGTTTTCGGGGCGGAGATTGGCGTGGTATTCATAATTGGTGGTTATTAGAAATGCGTAATTAGGGTAGCCACGAATGCACGAATGTGGTGTTTTTGAGGCTACCCACACAGCCACAACCATTCGTGCATTCGTGGCTAAAAACCTAGACGCAAAAAGCGTAGCCCCATATATTCCTGAATTAGTGGCTAAGGCCAAAGCCACACCCATTCGTGCATTCGTGGCTAAAAACCTAGCCGCGGATAGCGATTGACTTCCGCGTTTTTTCATAAGCCCTTCTGCAACCCATGATTTTACTAAGAATAAATTTTGGCCTTGGTGTTAAAATGCGGAAGTCAGGAGGAATGTTTGCGCAGGGGGGGGGTACCAACCTCGCCCACGATGTTGATTCCCCAAATTGCAGTCATTCCGTTTAGGTAATGGATTTGTTTTACGCGAAGGTAAACCCTGAAAGAGCCAAAATACCCTTTCTTTCATAAATTGCAGTATATTTGAGAAAACAAACATCCGCATGAAACAGCTTTTCCTCTCTCTTTCGGCCATAATTCTCAGCGCTTCTTTGACCTCGGCACAAACCAAAACCATTGCCTATCAAGAACTTCCCGATGCCATGGGCAACGCAACCGGCTCGGGCATGTTTTTCGGTGCCACCATGGACTCCGATACCATTACCGTTACCTTTGGCGGCATTTTTGACCGTTGGATTGCACTTGGATTCGGTACCTCTATGAGCCCAACCGATGTTTTAATGTTCTCGGAAGGAAAATCTGGAGCCAGCCATGCCCAAGATTGGTTTGATTACTACAACAGCAGCGGTAGCATTTCGGGTGTAAACAAAGACGCATCTCAAGATTGGCTTATTCTTTCCAGCAACATTCTAGGCGGGGTGCGGGCCGTATCTGCCAAACGCGCCTTAAATACAGGCGACAACAACGATGCCGTTCTATCTTTCAATGACGCAACCCTGCGGCTTGTTTGGGCAAAAGGAGCCTCTCCATCGTATACCTTAAACAACCACGGCCCCTCAAACCGTGCCTTAGGCATTAACCTGCCTTGGCAATCTACCACCGGAATCGATGATGCCAAAGCTGGCATTACCTGGACTCAACAAAACCGACACTTCGATGTAGCGGTTTCAAACGCCTCTGGTTTCGACATTGAAGTAACCGACATGCAAGGAAAAGAAGTGTTTTCTAGCAAAAATGTGAATTCTTTCGACTTACTCGATGCCCGTCCTGGGGTGTATGTGCTCAGCATTTCAGCCAACGGAAAAGCCAGTACCGCTAAAATACTCTTGCAATAAAAACGCGTTTTCATAAAAGGGCCTTATCGGCCCTTTTTTTTTCTTTAATCCTGCTTTGCTCCCTTAGCTCTGCAGCTCAATCCCCCTTTTTCGATTATTGCCGGGAAGGAAACCTGAAACAGGCAAAGGTGTGGTTAAAAAGGAATCCACAAGCCTTAAACAAACCCAACGAATCGGGTTTCTCCCCTTTGATTTTAGCTGTGTACCGCGGACAAGATTCCCTGGCCCTTTGGTTAATCACCCAAGGCGCCGACCTTAACTATCAAAGCCCAGAAGGAACAGCTCTAATGGCGGCTGTGTACGCCAGGCGTATGCATTTAATCCCTATGTTATTTGAAGCTGGCGCCAAGCTCAATTTAACAAACTCCTTGGGAATAACAGCCTTGATGCTGGCCGCTCAAACCGAGCAAGCCCCGGCCATTGAGCTGCTGCTAAAATTGGGAGAAAATCCCAACCAAAGCAATAAGGCCGGAAAAACAGCCGCCGATTTTGCGCGTATTTCAAATTGCCTTGACTGCCTGAAGCTTCTCCCCGAAACCAAGTAAACATGACAGCCAAACAAATTAAACCCAAAATGAAAATTGCCCTGGCAACCTTGTGTGCCTCACATTGAATTTTAAACGATTCCCTTTTACCCTAAAAAATCCAAAATCCTTTGATTAAGAGCTGTAAGCCTATTCCATTACCCCCATTTTTTCGCAACTGCAACCATGCCAACCTTATTTTCGTTCTTACTTTTACTCCACATAGGTTTGGGAACCTTGGGCCTTGCTTCGGGTTTGATTTTGCTTACCGTTAAAAAAGACCATCAAACCCACCGCCGCCTGGGCCGTCTTTTTTCGGGCAGCATGCTTAGCTGTGGGAGCTTGGCCCTGATTATGTCAAGCATTCACCCCAATCTTTTTCTTGCTCTGGTTGGCCTTTTTACCCTTTACATGGTTGGCATGGGGCATCGGTATGCCCGCCGTAAAAATGCCTCAGCCACGCTGCTTGACCATGGTATTGCCTTGGGCATTTTCATTACGGGCAGTGTTTTGGTTTTGTTTGCCCTGCAAACTTTGGTTCGGGGAAACCAAATGGGCTGGGTGCTTGCGGCTTTTGGGGGCTTAGGACTTATGTATGCCGTTCAAGATTGGAAAGCGTTGCGCCAGCACCACTTGCCCAACGCAAAACGCATTCAATTGCACCTGCAGCGCATGCTTGGAGCCCTAGTCGCTTCCATTTCGGCCTTTTTGGTGGTCAATTACCGCTGGTTTCCTGAAGAACTACCGGCGCCCATATTGTGTCTTTTTCCCACCTTTGTACTCACTCCAATCATAGTTTTTTGGAGCCGAAGGGTTGAACGCGGTTATGGCCCCGCACAATCCCTAAACAACGAAAAGGCCAAGGAGCTATGAAACTACGCATCGCTATTCTTGCTGTTTTTATTCCCCTAACTGCGTTCGCTCAATCCTGGGAAGCGCTTCAAATGGAAAGTGCTGAATCCATTCAATCTGTTTTTGCCCTAGGCAACGACAGCCTATTTGCAGTGTCTGGAAACACCAATTCGGCACGCATTTTTCGCAGCCTAGATGCCGGCCAAACCTGGACTGAAACCCTTCGTTCCGACCTAGGACTTCAATACTCCATTGGAAAAACACCCCAAGGATCTTTGCTGACCTGCGGATTCGAGGGCAAAGGCCTACGCAGCACCGACAACGGCAGCAGCTGGTCTCCCATTTCATTTGGCCGAACCGATTGGATTATGGATTGGGCTGCCCTGCCCAATGGCCGACTGCTTGCTGTGGGACTGAATGGCCGATGTTTTTACTCGGACAACGACGGCCTAAACTGGCAAAGCCCCTTACCCATAACCACCGACTGGTTGTTGGCTGTTACGGTCGATGCTCTTGGAACAGCTTGGGCAGTAGGGAGCGGTGGCGTAATTTTAAAAACCAGCAACGGCATCGATTGGGAAATTGTGGTTCAAGATTCCCCCAATACCCTAACCGACCTAATTCAAGGCAACGGCACCGAATTGCTGGCTTGTGGATTCAATGGAGAACTGCTTTCTTCCAACGATTCCGGAACCACCTGGCAGGTGGTTCGAACCGGGCCCGAAGACTGGAACGCTATGCTGCTTCGCCAAGGAACGTACTGGCTTCTCGGAACGGGTGGAATGAAATCGGCCACCGACAGTCTTATGCTGCCCGTTCCTTACACCTTCACCTCGTTAACATCGGGACATCTGCTGCCCAACGGACAAATTTTGGCCGGGGCCAAGAATGGACGTGTATTTATTTATCGATTCCCCATTCAATCCCTCCAAAATCCATCCTCTGCCGTTCAGCTTTACCCCAACCCCTGCCAAGGCACATTTCGATTGCAAAATGCCCATGCCGGAATATGGCAACTGAGCAACAGCCAAGGGCAGCGTTTGTTTTCCTTTTCAATTGAACGTTCCTTGGAAGAAATCACCCTGCCCTTGGGCATTTCCCCCGGCGCCTATTGGCTGCAACACCCAGCCAGTGGGCAGAGTAAATTCCTGATGGTAGTACAATAACTCAAAATGAAACGCCCTATGGACATAAGCACCCTTTTTATATTGCTGGGCATCGGTCTGCTTGCCGGCGCCCTGAGCGGTTTGGTTGGAGTGGGTGGCGGCATTGTTATGGTTCCCGCCTTGGTTATGCTGCTTGGATTTTCGCAGCACCAAGCCCAGGGCACCAGCCTGGCCACCTTGCTCATTCCAATTGGATTGCTGTTTTCCGTTATCAATTACCATAAAACAGGCAACGTGAACATCAGCTACGCTGCCATCATCGCTTTGGCCTTTATTGGCGGAAGTTACTTTGGATCTTCCTTGGCTTTAAAATTAGACCAGGTTTTGCTAAAACGTATTTTTGGCCTGATGCTGGCGGCGGTTTCCATTAAATATTTGCTGGGCAAATGAGCCCCTCTGACTTTTTAAACCTTGCCAGGGCCATGCTGCCCAAGGTAAAAGCCATACGTGAAGCCATTCACGCCGAACCCGAATTGTCGTTTCAAGAGGAAAAAACCCATGCCAAGGTAATGGCATTTTTGCCTGAGGGCTGGCAACTGCAAACCTCGGACCAGCACTTCGGAATTGTGGCACGAAAAGGCATGAAAAACCCAGGGAACAAGGTCGGCATCCGTGCCGAACTGGACGCCCTTCCAATCGAAGAAAAAACAGGCGCCCCCTACGCTTCAAAAATCCCTGGCCGTATGCATGCCTGCGGGCACGATGTGCACACCGCTTGCCTGATTGGCGCTATGCACATTGCTACAAACCTAGCTGAAAACTGGTCGGGCGAAGTGGTCGCGGTTTTTCAACCCGCCGAAGAACAGTTGCCTGGAGGAGGCAAAATGATGCTGGAACAGGGACTTTTTGCGGAAGATAAACCCGATGTGATGCTGGGCATGCACGTTTTTCCTGAAATGCAGGTTGGGGCCCTCGGGTTTCGGCCGGGCCCTTACATGGCCTCGACCGATGAACTGTGGATTCAAATTCAAGGGCGGGGCGGACATGCCGCCCTAATGCGGCAATCGGAAAATGCCCTTGCTGCCGCAGCCGCTTTGGTAAGCCAAATCTATGCTCTGGGCACGGAACTAAGCCAGCCCGAAGAACCCGTTGTGTCGTCGATTGGCTGGATTCAAGGACTGGGCAGCACCAACGTTATTCCCGATTCTACCCAGCTTCGCGGCACCCTGCGCTGCCTAAGTCCCGAACGGCGCAGCCAAGCCCATGAACGCCTGCAAGCCTTGGCAAATCAGCTGGACTCACAGTTTGGAACCAAAACCAGCCTTGAAATCCGTGCGGGCTACCCGCCCTTAGTGAATTCTGAGGATTGGACAACTTGGGCCAAAGCCAAAGCAACAGAACTGCTGGGCAACGAAAACAGCCGCGAGCTACCCATTCGAATGACCGCCGATGATTTTGCCTGGTATGCCCCCGTTGCGCCTTTGGTGTATTTTCGATTGGGAACGGCCTCGGCTTCTGGCTCCAATGCCTATTCTGTGCACGATGCCCGTTTTGACATCGACGAGGAAGCCCTGGTTATTGGCACCGCCACCTTGGCTTGGCTTGCCTATTCGGCTGGGAAGCGGTAAAATCCGTTTAACGTAGAACCATTAATCTATCCGCCCTTTCCCAAATTAATTGAACTAAGCCAAGAAAAAGTGACCTCAACCCAGGTTGTGAAACACCCCCGTCACATCATCGTCCTCCTCAAATCGCTCAATCAATTTTCCGATTTCTTCCTGCTGCTCTGCACTCAATTCGGCGGAGGTTACCGGTATTCGCTCGGTCGAAGCATTCAGCACCACGATGCCCTTCTCTTCCAGCCCCTGCTGCATAGCCCCAAAATCCTCAAACGCCGTGTACACATAAATCATATCCTCGTCCAACACCACTTCTTCTGCTCCAAAATCGATCAATTCCAGCTCCAAATCCTCCGGATTCATGCCTTCGGCAGCCAGTTTAAACACGGCCTTTCGCTGAAACAAAAAATCCAAACTGCCGCTGGTGCCCAGGTTCCCTCCGGCACGGTTAAAATACATGCGAATGTTCGCTACCGTTCGGGTAGGGTTGTCGGTGGCCGTTTCAACCACAATGGCTATGCCATAAGGCCCATACCCCTCATATACAACTTCTTGAAAATCAGCATCCTGCTTGCTTGACGCACGGTGAATGGCCGCCTCAATCCTGTCTTTAGGCATGTTGTCGCCCTTGGCATTCTGCACCACAGTTCGCAACCGGGTATTGCTGCTCGGATCGGCTCCCCCAGCCTTTACGGCCATCGAAATTTCCTTTCCGTACTTGGTGAACATCTTGGAAATCTTTGCATTACGTCCAAAAATCTTGTGTTTGCGTTTTTCAAAACTGCGGCCCATGGTTTCGGTATTTTCTGCCTCAAAAATAGGTTTTTTTTTGGGGCGGCTATTCGGGCTGTCACCTGTACCTCTCCTTACCCGCCCAGCCGGCCCTTTGCGCTTGCGGTGGCTCCCCCTGGTCGCCCCCACAAGCGCAGTTCCGGCGGGCCGGTTGCGGGTCGGTGCCGGCTCCATCCCGGCCGCAGGCCACCCCATTCAACCAACCAAATCAAACCCATTTTTGGCCGAAAAACCCCTTGATTTGCTTTGATAAAGCCTCCCAACCTTGGCATCATTTTGGTATCTTTGCCTCAAAGCACGAAAGCATGTTTGAAAATTTATCGGAAAGGTTAGAGTCGGCCATAAAATCCATTAAAGGCCAAGGAAAGATTACTGAAATCAACATTGCCGAATCTCTTAAGGAGGTTCGCCGTGCCCTACTTGACGCCGACGTTAACTATAAGGTTGCAAAAGATTTCACCGACAGAGTGAAAGAAAAGGCCATGGGAAGGCAAGTGCTAACCGCCGTTTCGCCCGGCCAACTGATGGTGAAGATTGTGCACGAGGAATTGGTGGAGCTTATGGGCGGGCAACAGGCCGATATCAAACTCAAAAGCTCGCCCGCCGTGATTCTAATGGCCGGCCTTCAAGGTTCCGGAAAAACAACCTTTACCGGCAAACTTGGCCAATACATTAAAAACAAAAAAGGCCACAAGGTGATGCTGGTGGCCGCCGACGTGTACCGTCCCGCCGCCGTTGACCAACTTCACGTGTTGGGCGATCAAATTGGCATTCCCGTTTTTAGCGATAAATCCAGCACCGACCCCGTTGATATTGCCCGCCGGGCCGTTCGCGAAGCCCGCGAAAAAGGATTTTCGGCCGTCTTGGTCGATACCGCAGGCCGACTCGCCGTCGATGAATCCATGATGCAGGAAATCGCCGCCCTAAAATCGGCCCTTTCTCCCGACGAAATTTTGTTCGTGGTCGATGCCATGACCGGGCAAGACGCCGTCAATACCGCCAAGGCATTTAACGACCGATTGGACTTCGATGGAGTTGTGCTCACCAAACTCGACGGTGATACCCGCGGCGGAGCAGCACTTACCATCCGCTCGGTGGTCAACAAACCCATTAAATTCGTGGGTACCGGCGAAAAACTCGACGCCCTCGATGCCTTCTACCCCGAACGCATGGCCGACCGAATTCTGGGCATGGGCGACATCGTTTCGCTGGTGGAACGCGCCCAAGAACAGTTCGACGAAAAACAAGCCGAAAAACTCCGGCAAAAAATCCAAAAAAATCAATTCGATTTCAACGATTTCCTCTCCCAAATTCAGCAAATCAAAAAAATGGGCAACCTGAAAGATTTGATGGGCATGATTCCCGGTGTAGGAAAAATGATGAAAGAAATCGACATCGACGACGATGCCTTTAAAGGCGTTGAAGCCATTATTCATTCAATGACCCCCCAAGAACGCGCAGAACCAGCTCTGCTAAACGGCCGTCGAAAAGAACGCATCGCCCGCGGCAGCGGAACTTCCATTCAAGACGTCAACAAACTCATGAAGCAGTTTGATGAAATGCGGAAAATGATGAAGATGATGGGCAACAAACAAAACATGGCCAAACTCATGCAAAACATGCCAAAAATGGGGCCCCGATGAGCCATTCTCCACTGATTTTAGACGGAAACAAACTGGCGGCCGAAATTAGGTCTGAACTGCGCGAAAAAGTCAGCCAAACGGGAAAAAGCCCCTGTCTGGCAGCCATTCTGGTCGGCAACGACGGGGGCAGCGAAAGCTATGTGGCACACAAAATGAACGATTGCGCCGAGGTGGGTTTTCAATCCCGCCTAATTCGCTTCCCCGATTCGGTAAGCAGCCAGGAATTGCTGCAGGCCATCAGCAACCTCAACTCCGACCCCGGCGTCGATGGCTTTATTGTTCAACTTCCCTTGCCCCCCAGCATCTCAAACCAAACCGTGATTCAGGCCATTGCTCCCGAAAAAGACGTCGATGGATTTCATCCTGAAAACATCGGAAAATTAAGCCTGGGCCTTCCCTGTTTTGTGGCCGCTACGCCTTGGGGAATTATGGAATTGCTGCGTCGGTACCAAATACCACTGAGCGGGAAACACGCCGTGGTGGTAGGCCGAAGCAACATTGTAGGAAGCCCTCTTTCGGTGTTGATGTCGCGCCCCGGAGCCGACTCCACCGTTACCCTTACCCATTCCAAAACCAAAAACCTAAAAGAAATCTGCCAGCAGGCCGACATCGTGGTGGCGGCCTTAGGAAAACCCGGATTTTTAACCGCCGACATGGTTGCTGAAGGCGCTGTGGTTATTGATGTTGGCACCACCCGGGTTCCCGACTCAAGCCACCCCAGGGGCTGGAGACTAAAAGGCGATGTAGATTTTGAATCGGTGGCACCCAAATGCGCAGCCATTACACCGGTTCCTGGCGGAGTTGGCCCAATGACCCGCGTCGGCTTGCTTATGAACACCTGGCGCGCTTTTGAAACGAAATTAAACCCATGAAACGCTACCTCCTTTTTTTTCTGCTTCTAAGCCTTGGCCTGCAAGCCCAAACCCGCTGGCAACCTAGCCAGCTAATCAAATGGTCTTCGGCCAACGAAAACTACCGCAACGCTTACTTTAAAGCGGCCTACGACGGCTACATCGACCTGCTTTCTGAAATCAAAGACAACCCAGAAATTTACTTGGCCGCCGGAAAATCAGCCTACCAAACCCGGCTGTTCTCTGAAGCCTCTTTTCTGTTCTCAAGGGCCCGACAGGTCATCACCAAGCCCCTTCCTGAATTGGATTTATGGGAGGGGAAAACCCTTTTTGCCGAAGGCCAATTGGATACGGTTATTGCCATGCTTAAGCGCGCCCAACCTTTACTTAAAGGCGAAGACCAAAACGACGCCAAACTTTGGCTGTCGTATGCCCAAAACGCCCAACGCGAAAAAGCCAAACCCCAATCGGTTAGCCTGCGTCCCATTGAAGTTTTAAATACCGATGGAGTAGAAAGTTCCGTTTTTTTAAGCCTTGACGAAAACACCTTGTTTTTCACCAGCGCCCGCCAAGAAAACGTCGGAAACAACATGGACGAAGAACACGGGATTTATTTTCAAGACATTTGGATGAGCCGGCGCGACAGCTTAACCGGAAAATGGAAAGATCCCGAGCCCCTGCCCGGAAATGTGAACACCCCAGAACACGACGCCTGCCTAGGACTATCGCCCCAAGGCGACATGCTCTTTGTGTATAAAAGCGAAAAGGGAGGAGATATATTCTACTCCCGTTGCGACAAAAAGGGCAATTGGAGAGAACCAAAACCCATGGGCGGCGACATCAATACCAGCTATTTTGAGTCCTCAGCCTGCCTTTCGGCCGACGCAAAAACCATGTACCTGATTAGCGAACGTGAAAAACGTGGTGCCAAAGGCAACGGCGATATTTGGATGCTAAAAAAAGAAAAACGCACCGAATACGGAAGCGCCACGAACCTGGGAGCACCCGTAAATACATTGTACGACGAAAATTCCGTCTCTATACACCCCGACGGCAAAACCCTGTTCTTTAGCTCAAACCGCCCCGAAAGCATGGGTGGCTACGATATCTTTGTTACCCGCCGCGAAGGAAACTCCTGGCTGCCCCCTCAAAACCTAGGATATCCCATCAACACCGAAGGCGACGAGGTGTACTTTAGCCTATCGGTCGATGGAAATACCGGCTGGGTAAGCAGCCGCCGAAAAGAAAGCCTGGGCGAAAGCTACGACATTTACGAAATCGACCTGAGCAACTACGTGCTGCCCCTTGACCGGAACAGCGCGGCCAAAAAACCTACCGTTTGCCTGTTGCAGGGCAAAATCTTCGACAAATCAAACGCCATGGCCATTGAAACAGAACTGCGCCTAACCGATGCCAATGGCAAAGTGATTCAAACCATTGAAACATCGGAAAACGGAGAATTTCGGGTAAGCATTCCCGGCGACCTGTCGTTTACCTTGCAAGCCGCCCCCAAAGGGTACCGACCTCAATCTGAATCCGTTCTTATTAAATCGGTAACGGGCAAAACACAGTCCCTGACCAAGGTGTTTTTGATGGAACCTCAACCCTAATCCGTGCAACTGCTGCAACACCGAACTTTGGGCGAGCACAGCCAACCGGTGTACGCCCTTTGTGAAGGAGCCGGGCCTTATCTGTTTTTTACCGGCGGTGGCGACCGTATTGCAGCGGCTTGGACCACAGAGGCAGAACCCAAAGCCTTTGCCTATACCACCTCGAGCATTTACAGCCTGTTTGCCGACCCCAAATCCATGCTGCTGTGGATTGGACAAATGAACGGAGAAGTGCTTTGCCTGCGCATCAGCGACGGGCAAATACTACACCGATACGAACTTCAAAAAGGCAGTATTTTTGACCTAAAAGCCCTGGACGAGCATCGGATTGCGGGGTTGAGCCGCGACGGTTTTTTTGCCCAATTTGACCGGCAAACCGGAGCGTGGTTGCAGGGAATCGCCCTGCCCGTTCAATCTGCTCGAAGCTGGCATCCCTTTTCCGACAATGAAATTCTACTGGCCGGAGACCCCGCTGGTTTGCTGCGCTGCCGAATCGATGTGGAAGAACCCACCGCCGAACGGTATTCCCTCTGCGAATGGCCTCTATTTTCTATGGCCCGCCACCCTGATGAAGGCTGGGTTTTTGGAGGAAAAGACGCTTGCATTTACCGTTTCAACAACAGGATGCAGGAAATACAACCTAAAATTGAAGCCCACAACTACGCCATATATGGACTTTCCTTTTCGCCAAACAGGGCCCTATTGGCCAGCTGCAGCCGCGACAAAACCTTGAAAATTTGGTGGGCCAAGGACCTGTCTTTTCAATTAAGACTGGGAAAACCTACCCTAAAATTAGCGCATACGCATTCCGTGAATGCCTTGCTGTGGCTGAGCGACCAACAACTAATAAGCGTTAGCGACGACCGGACGGTGCGCAGCTGGGAATTTAAGGATTAAGCCTGAGCGCAGCGTTGACAAGTGCCGCTGAACATCAATTGCACCTCGTTGGTATGATACCCTTCGGGCAGTTCAATGTGCGGCAATTCAATTTCTTGCAGGCACGTTAAATGCCCACATTGGGTGCAGGAAAAGTGGGCATGGGTATGAAAATGAGCGTGGTGAAGGCCACAGGCCGTTTCGCAAAGGGCAAAGCGAATAACTCCGTCCAGACCAACCACCTTGTGCACCAAACCGGCGTCCTCGAACGATTTCAGGGTACGGTACAGCGTGGCACGGTCGCCCACCGCCGACAAATCGCGCTCCAAATCGGTTAAGGCCAAGGCCCGATCATGGGTATTTAGGTACTCGAAAATGCGTTCTCGAGCGGGGGTAGAGCGCAAACCGCCCATGGGTTTTTTGGTTTCTGCCTTGGCCATTATGCCGATGTTTTAGGACGCAGCCGGTACCACAAAAATCCGCCCGTCAACAAATAGCCCAGCCAAAGCAGCAGTTCCAACAAATCGGGGTCGCCGTTGTAGCCAAACAAGGCTTTCAACAAACCGCCAACCGAACCTTTGTCGTGCAGGGCATGCTTGCTTCCGTCGGGCAAATCGGCGGGATTGATGTTCCATACTTTTTCTTGAATGGCTGGAAGCCAGCCCGCCTCAATCAGCTCATGGGTCCCATAGGCCACCATGCCCGCAGCCATAAACAACAAAATACCGGTGGTGACATTAAAAAACAGGGCGAAATTCAAGCGAATAAGACCATTAAAAAGCGCAAAACTCAGGGCAGCGGCAAAAGCCAAACCCAACAAACCACCGCCCAAGCCGGCCCACCAGTTTCCGCCATCTTCCACCGGCCCCATAAACAGCAATACGGTTTCTAAGCCTTCGCGAAGCACACTAAAAAACATAAGCAAGCCCAAGCCCCAGCGGTTGTTTTGATCGGCCAGGCTTGCTGCTTGGCTTTTCAATTCGGCGGTGTTTCCTTGAAAACGAATCATCCATAGAATCATGCCTCCCAGCAGCAGGGCGGTTACGTACATAGCAAGACCTTCAAACACCTTTTCGGCGGTGCCTTCCATGGAGATTTTTAAGGCTCCCAACAGCAATCCGATCAACAGGCTTGCTGCCACGGCCAGCAACCCGCCCCAATACAAAGCTGGGGCCTGGCTGCCTCGTCCCGATTTCTTTAAAAAACCGAGCAGAATAAATAAAATGAGCAGGGCCTCAAAGCCCTCGCGAAACAGAATGATAAAGCCCTTTGAAAAGGTGCCGGCCGAAGCCAAGAAGATGGATTGAAGCATCATGGGTTAAAATCTTGGTTGTCCATTACAGGGGTGGTAGGAAGCACAATTCGCAGGTAGGGATGCCCCGAAGAGAGGTGGCAACCGTTGCAGTTTTGAATAAAATCGCTGTAGGCCAATTTGAATCCTGCCGGGTCTGTTTTTTCCAGCGATTCCTCTAGTTTTTCAAGGGGAGCAAGGCCCCAGGCGCGGACCAGGTCATCGAGGCGTTGCCCGTTTTCTTCGATGGGATGTTCGGCCAGTTCTTCCATGCTTTCTTCCAGTTCGTGCAGGTAAAAACCGGCCAAGGGTTTATTGCCTGCCATTCCTGCAAAGTAAAGCTTGTTCACGTTCCATTGAAATCGCTGCATCAAAACGGCCACCTCCAATTCTTCGGATTCCATTTCCGTTGAATCGGCTGCGGTAACGCTGGCCGAAACGGGAGCGGAGCTTCTAAAAAAGGCAAACATAGAAATACCCAGCGCTAAGCAGGCTAGAATCAGGGCAAGGTTGTTTTTATTCATGCTGTGCGTCCGAAAAACGCTTCAAAGATAGGCCAAAATGAACAAAACAAGCGATGGGGGTCAAGGACCTAGGGGCCAGAATCGGCAGGTCGATTTTAGGGCTTGTTTTGGCTAAGCCCTTTACCAAATAAAAGGCAAACGAAGTTGAGGTTCGTTTTCTACACAAGGCCGCCTACTTTTACATTCTACCCATTGGGGTTTTAATGGCCCGTTGGCCATTGCATTTGTAGGCACTGGCGCAACCGGAGCAAAACAGAGCAGCAAGAATTAAAAGAGCAAGATAGGATTTCATGGCCGTAGGTTTACAGGTACAACGAGAAGGGCAGGGTAATTCGTATGCCAAGGGTTGAATTTCGAAAATGGGGGCATAGGTAGGCTAGCGGCAGGGATTGAACAGGGTAGAGCGCAAGGCCGGCAGCGCCGGGGCCGCGAGCTGCGGAGGCGACTTTAGGAGCCACCGCAAAGCCGCTGGCCCCGCCGCTGCCGGACGCGTACTACCCGTGAAAGCCCGGCAGCCGCCCCAAAACAACCAATGGATTTTCAAAATTAAAGATTGCGAAGGGTTTTTAAGCTGTCGCCCAAGACGATAAAGGCCAAGACCACCGATAAAATGGCTAGGCCGGGTACCAGAATAAGGTGCAGGTTGCCGGAAACTAAAAAATGCCGGTGGCTTTCCATCATATTTCCCCATGTTGGTGCCGGTGGCTGTACCCCCAGGCCCAAAAAACTGAGTCCGCTTTCAATTAAAACGGCTCCGGCAAAGTTGGCTGCCGAAACCACCAGCAAGGGACCGCGGATTCCGGGTAAAATATGCCTCCAAATAAGCCTCCATGTTGGAATTCCCAAAGCTTTTCCTGCCAAGGCAAAATCCCGTTTTTTCAATCCTATAATTTCGGCCCGGCTAACCCTTGCGATGTCGACCCAGGTTGAAAGGCCCACCGCCAAAAAAGTGGGCAGCCAACCTTTGCCCAAGGCAATGGTAATGGTCATTACCAGCAAAAGGGTAGGTACAGACCAAGTCAGATTGACAATAAAACTTAAAACGGCATCAACCTTGCCCCCAAAAAAGCCGGCAAGGGCTCCCACAGCCAATCCGATGACTAAGGCCACCATAACGGAAAGCCAACCGATGCCCAACGAAATTCGCCCGCCGCGCAGCAGTCTGCTCCAAAGGTCCCGACCAAGGGGGTCGGCTCCCAAAATGAATCTTCGGCTATGGATTTCAACTTTTTCTTGGGCCGATATCCATTCGCTGGAAGTTCCAGAATAGCCATGAAATCGAAACAAGGTGCCGCCCTTCATTTCGGTTTTTGAGTGAAAGGGGATTGAGGGGCCCTTGTCGGGGTAGCCATCGATTAGGTTTCCTTTGCTTAGGCTATCGCGTTGCAGCACCGCGAATTGGATTTCTTGGCCTGGGGCTGCCAACTTGCAGGGTAGGCATTGACGGTTGGCGTTTGGGCTGGGGTCCATGCTGAGCCAAGGAGAAAACAAAGCCAGAAGGCTTACCAACAGCAGATATAAACCCGCCACCACTCCGGCCGGCTTGCGCAACCAGTATTTAAAAGCTTGGCGTGTGGGCGAACTCATAGTACAATGGGCAGCGCAAGTTACCAAACTTTCTTGGCCTCGCGCCAAGGCATACAAATCCAAGCCAAGGTTGGCAGCAGGGGAATGTACAACCAATACAGCAGTGAAAGGGCAATCCGTTGAAAAATACCCCTAGTGCCTCCGCCCGAAAGCAATAGGTCGGCCATGGTTTTTAGAGCAATAAGCAGGATTTTTTGCCAAAGGGAGCCAGGCAGCAGCAGAAAAATAAGTCCTGCCGCATGCAGGCCATAGATAAATAAGGAAACCGAAATGGCTGCAGGGTTTCGGAACAAAATAGATTTTCCGGCCCAGCGTAGGCGTTGTTTTAGGGCAAGGGCTAGGGTTTTGGCTCCCCTAACCTTCAAATTAGGACAAGGAAGGGTTTCGACCGAGTGGGTTCCAAAGTGTGAAATGACATGGTGCAACAAAAACACATCGTCGCCTGAGCTGCCGGGGCCTAGGCAGGAGCGCAGGGGGTCAGAGAGTCGTTTTGACCGTACCGCCAAGGCGGCGCCGCTGCATAAAAAGGGAAAACCCCAGCCGGCCATTCCAGCGGCGGTAAACATATTGGCTCGAAAATCTTCTGCATCTAGGGCATTCCCCATCAACCTTGGTAAACCGACCACCAAAATGGTATGCTCAGAAACTTGGTTCAGGGCCTTTTCCCAATCGACCATGCAGGCTTCGGTCCATTCAACATCGGCATCGGTATGCAGGCTCCACTCAGCAGGATTGTTCTTCCAGCCCGTAATGAGCGCGTCTTTTTTTCCTTGGCCATCATTTTGAAACAGGGTTGCTTGCTGCTGTTCTAAAAGGAAGGGGCCAGAATCTGAGGAGTGGTCGTTAATCCATAAAAAGAGGGATTTTCGGTGTGGGGGCGTATGGGCAAAAAAGCGTTGGATGTTGTTGGCCTCGTTTCGGAAAGGCAGCAGCCAAGAAAGAGAGGGGAGGGGGGAGTTTGGATTTGGTGTCGAGGGTTGCAGCCAGCGGCGTTGTAAGCGAAAGTTCCCTGTAAGCAGGAAGAGAAGCCAGCCAATCCAGAGGGCGATCAAAAGGGAGGGCAGCATCATTCCTTGGGAGGATTTTTTAATAAAAAATAAAATCCGGGAATGGCCGGCAGGGCCAAATTAATAAGCCACAACAAAGTAGAAACCAGAAGAGCGTGTGCAGGGGCAATCCCGATTTTACCCAAAAACAGAACCGAAAGGGAGCCACGTGAGGCCAGTTCAGTAAAAGCAAACGAAGGCAGCAGGGCATTTCCGAAAAAGATGAAAGCCACTGCTGGAAAAACGAGGTATAAAGGCAGGTTGATTCCCAAGGTCTGCAGGCCGATATACCACTGCATCAAAAACACCAAGTAGCGCAAAAAAGCCCATCTCAAACCGCTAAGCCAGTTATTAGGTCGGATTCCTCGGCCTGCCTTCTTGAGTTGGTTTTTGAATCTATTGGGAGCCCATCGGTAGGTTTTGCGGATGGCCAAAGGCAGCTTTAGCAGGAAAAACACCAGTAAACTAAGTCCAATCAAACGGATAGCCCACCGAAATGGGAGTAAATAGGATGGAAAAACCGAATCGGGTACCCAGTATTCCCAAGCCAGTGCTCCCCCAACCAAGGTAGCACAAAGTTGGGCAAGGCTGCCTACCATTGCCGAGGTTCCCAATGTCCAACGGAGCTTTTGGGGAAGGCTTAAAATTCGTCCTATCCATTCACCGGTACGGTTGGGCGAAAAAAGTGCCGCTGCCATACCAGCCAAAAACACCCTAAACCAGGTAAAAAAAGGAATGCCAAGTAAGGGCGGGGATAAACTCCTCCATTTGTAAATTTCTAAGGTCCAATTGAGGGGTGCCAGAATCAACAAAAGGCAGAACCAGTTCCAATGAATTTGAGGCCAGATTGTGTGGGGGAAGGAAGAGAGCATGAACATCAAATACCCGAATGAGCAAAGAGCAAGAAATGCCTTGACTATGAAAAGCCCATTTGGAACGGTATATTTGTATTTCGCATTCAACCGCGTAAAAGTAACCAATCCTTCAGGCTTGCCCAACCCCCAACGCATACTCGGAATAGACCCTGGCACCACCATCATGGGATTTGCACTAATAGAGGGGCAGGGAAAGGGTTCGCCCGGGCTAATTCAAATGGGGCAATTTAAATTGGATACCCGCCGAGAGCACTTTGAGCGCTTATTGGACATTCACCGATTTATATTGGAACTTATACGGACACACGAACCGGGGCAGTTGGCCATAGAGGCCCCCTTTTTCGGGAAAAACGTACAATCCATGTTGAAATTAGGCCGGGCACAGGGGGTGGTTATTGCCGCGGCCTTATCGTGTTCCATACCTGTTTATGAATATGCGCCAAGGGAGGTGAAACAAGCAATAACAGGTCGGGGAGGAGCCGCCAAGGGACAATTGGCTGCCATGCTACACCATTTAATGGGCGAGTTGCCCCAGGGTTTAACCGAAGATGCCACCGATGCTTTGGGCGTGGCGGTTTGCCATTCATTTCGGCATTCAGGGCCATTGGAATTGCCCAAGCGCACAAAAAACAAAAGTCTTGGGGCTGGCAAAAAGGGGGGCGCATGGACCCAGTTCTTGCAACAGAATCCAGACCGAAAATGCTAAAGTTGAGGAATTGGATTTGCAAGGCAAATAAAATTAATGTAAGTTAGAATCCTAAACGAAAAAGGGGAATGGATACTCAACAATGGATTGGTTTAATTGGTGTTGTTGCCTATTGGCTTTTCAGGGCATACACCGCTTCGAAAAAGGGCTCAAAAACGGCTCCAGCTCCGGATTTAAAGGCCCCCAAACCAGAAGTAAAACCGCGAACAGAGTCCCCCAAGCCCTTGGAACCCATGGCGCCAAGCAAGCCGGCCGCCGAGCCTACCTACCCATGGGAATCGGTCGAAAAGGAATGGATGTACGAAGAAGAAACCGTTCAAACGAACGCATTTAGTTACGAAGACCCGGTGGTAGTTGAAAAGCCAAGGCCTAAAACGCTGCCTCAACTTCAGGTTAGCGAAAATGAGGTTAAGAAACTAAAATTTAAGGGCTTTAATGGCCGTGATGCTGTTATATATCAGGCAATTATGAATAGGCCTACGCATTAATTGGTATAAAATTTACATGATTCAGGCATGAACCTATTGTTAAAAGCCCTTAAATATCTACTTTTACCCACACTAATTTTAGGACAGGTTATGCCTGCCTTATAGGATATAGGATATGATTAAAAAATTACTTCCGCTGCTATTGCTTCTGCTTTCCTTTCAAGGAAGCCTTATTGCCCAGGGTTCAACCGGCGAATTGAAGGGTGTTGTTAAAGACGATAAGGGGGAACCGTTGCCCTTTGCCAACGTAGTTTTAATGAAAGATGCGGTTCAGGTGCGTGGTGCCTCTACCGATATGAACGGGACCTATTGGATGAAGGCTGTGCCTGCTGGCAAGTACCAATTGGTTTTTTCTGCCATTGGCTTCAATAAGTTGACCAAGGGGATTACAGTAGAATCGGGCGGCAACATCACTTTCGTCGATGCTCAGTTGCGTTCGGAAACCATCGTAGTAGAGGGCTATGATTTTGTGGAAGAGACGGTTCCTTTGATAAAGCGCGATGAAACCATGGTTCGTACAACCATTCGTCGAGAAGATATCTTAAAATTGCCCGGTCGTAGTCCATTGTCTGCTGTTACCACAGTAGGTGGCGTGTTTAGCCGAGACGGTGAAATTGGAAACATTCGTGGAGCCCGTTCTGGAGCTACTATTTTTATTGATGGTGTTAAAATTCGGGGCGGTTCTGCCAATCTGCCGCAACAGGCGGTTGAAGAAACTCAGGTTATCTTGGGAGGTGTGCCAGCAGCGTTCGGCGACGCAACCGGGGGTATCATTTTGTTGACAACGCGCGGAATATCCAACAAGTGGTTCGGAACCGTTGAGGGCCGCACCTCTCAATTTTTAGATAACTATCAGAACCATTTGTTTAGTGGCGCGGTGGGTGGTCCCCTTATTAAAAAGAAAAACAGGGAAGGAGTAAAAGTTCCGGTTGTTGGTTTTCTTGGCACGGTTGAGGGAGGCTACAGCGGAGATCCCTCGCCAGTTGCGGGAAAGATTTGGCGTGTAAAACCCAATGTGCTGCAAAACATTCAACAAAACCCCATTCGTTTATCAGAAACGGGAACGGGAGCACTTTTAAATGCTGAGTTTTTGCGTCAGCAAGATTTTGAAACCATTCGGGCTCGACAAAATGTGGCCAGTTCTTCATTGAATATTCAAGGTAAAATTGACGTGTTGGCCTCGGAACGCACCATAATTACTGCGGGCGGGTTCGTGAATTTGTCGCAGGGTCGTGGTGGTCGTGACGGAGGAACCTACACTTCTTCCTTGTTTAACTGGGAAAACAATGGAGAATCAACCGATTTCACATGGAATGCTTGGGGGCGTATAACCCATCGTTTTGCAAATCCTAGCGACTCATCCAACAAGGGTTTACGCAACGCTCTTGTATCGTTGCAGGTTGATTACCTGCGTGGGGCTGGAACATCTCAAGATGTTTTACACAAGGATAATTTTTTCAATTATGGGTACGTGGGTCGATTTGAGACCTTTCGGGCTCCTGTTTATCCAACCTATGGTTTAGATCCTAAAACCAACATGTCGGGGTATCTTTTTGGAGGTTTTGTTGATACCATGGTTACTTATCAGCCGGGTTCATTGAATCCTACATCTTCTGCGATTACAAGTCAGTACTACACCTTATTTGACAATCCGTTTGGAGTTTACAATAATTTGCCCAACATACAGCAAGGCGGGGCATTGCTAAATGGACAGTCGCCACGAAGCATTTACAACCTGTGGTCGCATCCGGGCACTCAATTCAACGGGTACAGTATTTCCGACAACAACCAGTTTAGGGTAGTTGGTCAAGGTTCGGCTACCATTGGAGACCATGATTTTCAATTGGGATTTGAGTTTGAGCAACGGAACGATAATTTTTACAGTCTAGCTCCCGTTGGTTTGTGGCGGTTGGGCTGGCAGTTGGCCAATCAACACCTTGGTGTAATTGATACTGCCGCTCCTGCTCCTGTGTACGATCCAGTAACAGGGGTTTTTAAAGATACCATCAACTATCCTGCATTGTACCGAGAAAACGAGCAACGCACAGCAGAAACCGGATACAAATTCGGGGTTGGTCAGGCCTTTTTTGATTGGAATTTGCGTCAGCAACTTGGCTTAAACGCCGATGGTCTTGAAACCATTGATGTAGATGAGTTGGATCCTTCTACCTTCCGCCTCAATATGTTTAGCGCCGATGAATTGTTAAACCAAGGAAACAATTTGGTTACCTATTGGGGATATGATGTTTATGGCAACAGGACGACTCAAAATGTAACTTTTGATGACTTCTTTACGGCCAAAGACCAATATGGCAACTTTACCCGCCCAATTGGGTCGTTCCAGCCCATTTATTTGGCTGGTTACCTTTCAGACAAGTTTTCGTTTAAAGACATTATTTTCAACGTAGGTGTTCGGGTAGACCGTTTTGATGCGAACCAGTCGGTTCTTGCCGACCGCTTTTCATTGTACCGTACCCGAAGCGCAGCTGAAGTAACAGAATTGAATGGCAACAGCATTTCGCACCCTGGAAACATAGGAAGCGATTATGTGGTTTATGTGAACGACCGTCAAAATCCCACTCAAATTTTGGGTTATAGAAACCAAAATGTTTGGTACAATTCCAACGGAGAGGTAATCAACGACCCTGCATTACTTCGTACCACTTCCGGTCGGGTTCAACCCTATTTGGTCGATGCTGCTGACGATATTCAAAGTGCAGGTTTTACTCCATCTGGAGCATTCCGCGACTACGATCCGCAGATCAACATCATGCCTCGGGTTTCTTTTAGCTTCCCAATTTCAGATAAAGTAGGTTTTACCGCTTATTATGACGTGTTGACTCAGCGTCCTTCTGGAGCTGTTCGCTTGAATCCGCTTGATTATTTCTTTTGGGATAATGCTTCGTACAACTCAGGTGGAACCTTTTTCAACAATCCGAACCTTCGTCCTGAGCGTACTACCGATTTCTCATTGGGTTTCCGTCAGTTGTTGACCCCTTCAAGTGCACTGAAAATTTCAGCGTTTTACCGTGAACTGCGCGACATGATTGCTTTGGTTCGGGTAAATGAAGCGTATCCTCGTACCTACGGCGGTTGGGACAACATCGACTTTGGTACCGTTAAGGGGGTAACCTTTGAATACGAGCTTCGCCGGACGGGTAATTTAAAGCTTACTGCTACGTACACCCTTCAATTTGCTGATGGAACAGGTTCTGACAATACATCGCAATTGAATTTGGTAAACTCGGGCCAGCCCAACTTGCGCACCACAGTACCCACCAATTATGACCGCCGACATTTATTTACAGCTTTCTTGATTTATCGATTTGGTGGAGAGGAAAAAGGTCCTAATAAATACAACGGGCCTCAATCTTTGAAATTTCTTCTGCAAAACTTTGGCGCCAGTGCCACACTTCGGGGTGGCTCAGGGGTACCTTACAGCGGTCAATCGAATTTCACAGGTACTCAGTTGCTTTCAGGTGGAGGCCAGGCTTCTTTGGAGGGGTCAATCAATGGGAACAGGTTGCCATGGGAGTTCGGTGTTGACTTAATGGTTGATAAGGACATCAATATTTTCTGGGGTAAGAAGAAGGAAGGAAAAGACAACGACAGCCGTAAAAAGTCAACCCTTAACCTTTATCTTCAGGTCTTAAACGTATTTGACATTCAAAATACCATTGGCGTATTTGCAGCCACAGGGAATGCCGATGACGATGGGTATTTGACTGCCCCTCAATTCCAGCCGTTTATCAACGGTCAAATTGACCCTGTTGCCTTCCGCGACATGTACACGTTGAAAGTAAATGACCCCCGCAATTTTAGCCTTCCACGCCGCATGCGTATTGGCGCCATCTTGAACTTCTGATTGATTCCAAAATGTTGAAGTATATTTCGTTAAATCCCATTCTTATGAATAAGGTCCGGTCTATTTTCGTTTTCTTAATGTCGGCCTCTTTAGCTGTACCTGCATTCGCGTATAAGCGCGGAGGAGAAACAGGTGGAAAGGCTTCCCCTGGCCCCGACAAGAAACTGGCGGCGGATTGTTTGCCGCCTTCTGCCTCGGCCGAATTGAACGTGAACAACGTTCGTGCCTTGATCCATTCAGGGGGCGATATGTGGTGGGATTTGGTTCAAAATGCCCGATATGAAATCCCCAAAGGTTCTGGTCGCCACTCTATGTATGTGGGTACGCTGATTATTGGTGGTCGTGATGCCAATACTCAAACCCTTAGGGTTGCAGCTCAGCGTTATCGTTCAGGTGGTGTTGACTATTACACGGGTCCTCTTGACATTCTTGGTACTGCTGAAATTGATGCTGAAACCTGCGATTTGTATGATCAATTGTGGGCTATTTCTCGTTCTCAGGTTGAGCAGTTCCGGCTGTGCAATTGCATTGATCCCGATGATCCCAGCTGCGAAGGGTATCAAGTTCCCGAAGTTATTATGAAATGGCCTGGGAATCCTGTCGTTCAGGCCGACGGGCAGCACCTGAATATGCAATCGCTTTTGGCTCCGTTTTACGATGCCAATGGGGATGGAGTTTATCGGTACGAAGATTGCGACTATCCTTTCTATGACCTTGACAACAATGTGGATTGTTCTTCTGACCGTTCGGCTTTCCTGTATGGCGACTTTACGTTATGGTGGGTGTTCAACGACAAAGGAAATATTCATGGCGAATCTCAAGGGGATCCTATTGGTATGGAAATCCGGGCCCAAGGGTTTGGTTTTAACACCAATGATGAGATCAACAACATGACCTTTTACAACTACGAATTAATTAACCGCGGAACGACCACTTTGTCTTCTTGCTACTTTGGAGTGAATATTGACTCGGACATTGGCGGAGCAAACGATGACTATACCGGTTGCGATGTAGAGCGCGGTTTTGGATTCATGTACAATGGAGATGCCAACGACGAAAATTTTTCGGGCCAACTTGGTTATGGCAGCAACCCACCTGCAATCGGTATTGATTTCTTTGAAGGACCCTATTTGGATTCCAATGGAGTTGCAGAGGTTTTTAACCCATTAGACATTTCAAACCTTACAGATACCACTCGTTTTAGCAGCGCTTTTGCAATCAATGGATTGGGTTTCAACGACACCATTGCCGACAATGAGCGCTTTGGAATGCGACGCTATGTGTATTACAACAACCCTGGAACGGGCCCAACCCGCGACCCAAGTACAGCGCCGAACTACTACAATTATTTGCGCGGATTTTGGTTGGATAATACCCGGATGGTTTATGGTGGCGATGGTTACCCCACTCCCGGTAATGGTTCTACCAACATTGTAGCCGATTTTATGTTTCCTGGTGATTCCGACCCATTCAACTGGGGTACCAAAGGGATTGATCCAGGCTTTGACTGGAGGGAACAAAATACGGGTGCAGCCGACAACACACCTGGCGATCGCCGTTTTATGCAATCTGCGGGTCCTTTTACCCTAAAGCCGGGTTTGGTAAACGACATTACCATCGGTGTGGTTTGGGCAAGGACATCTTCTGGCGATCCTTACGAATCGGTAATCAAGGTGTTGAGCGCCGACCAAAAGGCCCAATCGCTTTTCGAAAACTGTTTCCGAGTTTTGAATGGTCCCGATGCGCCTGATTTGAATGTTCAAGAACTTGACAGGGAATTGGTTCTTTTCTTAACCAATAAAGCAACATCAAACAACTATTTAGAAGAATACGAGGAGTTGAATTATTTCATTCCTGAGTTTGAATTGAAAACAACACCAGTTACAAAAGATACGACGGTCTATTCGCCAGCTTGGTCAAGACTGATTATCGACAATGGCGACACCTTGTTTGTCTTCAACTCTACCCCTATCAATGGATTTAATGCCGACACAACCATCCAATTGTTCGATGGCAATGGGAACGTTGTTGGTACCCAGTATGGATTTAACACCAATCCTAGTTTTCCAGTAATTACAACCATTAACCTAGGAAATAAAATTGATTCTGTTTTCAACGACAGAATGATTCGTTTTCAAGGTTATATGATTTATCAAATTAAGGATGCAACCGTTACTGCTTCTGACATTTTTGCCAGCGATGGAAATACCAAAGCTAGGTTGGTGGCTCAGTGCGATATTCGGGATTTTGATGCCAATGGAAATCCCATTGGCCGAATTGTGAATTTTGAATTTGATGAGGAACTTGGTTTTTCAATCCCTAAGGTTAAGGTGAACGGAAGCAACGAAGGAATTATTCACTCCTTCAACCTTAAAGAAGACCAATTTGCTTTGGGCGATAAGCGGTTGGTGAACCATAAGAAGTATTATTACATGGCTTTGGCCTATGGATATAATAATTACAGGAATTACGACCCCAACGATCCCTTGCAACTTGATGGACAAAAGGAACCCTTCTTCTTGGGCCGTAGGAACATTAAGGTTACAACGGCCATTCCACACATACCCGTTCCGGAGTTGAACGGAACGGTGCTTAATGCTTTGTATGGTTCAGGTCCTCAAATTGTTCGGGTAGAAGGCCGAGGTAACGGTGGAAACAACCTAATGTTGACAGCTGAAACGGAGACCAAGATTTTGAATTCTCCTAATCATCGGGCCGACACGTTGGTGTACGACTACGGAATGGGGCCTGTAAATGTGAAAGTGATAGATCCCCTAAAGGTTCGGGGTGGCAATTACCAACTTCGGGTTATTGACGCAAATTCAGGAGCGGATGGAACCATTAATCCCAATGCTCGTTGGGTATTGCTTGAACCAGGAAGTCCATTCGGAGACACAGTGGCTTTGTCAGAAAAAGATATGTCAACCCCATACGAGCAAATTATGTATGATCGCCGAGATATACCTGGAATGGACCCATTCCTTGGATTCTCGATTACCTTAAATCAGGTTACCAATCCAGGGCCAGCTTATACGGTGATTAATGGTATTTTGTTTGATCGCCGCGAAATTGAAAACGGATTTATTGCGGCAACTGCTTCAAATTCTCAGCCTGGAAATAACTGGCTTGGATTTTTTGGAGACCAGAACACCGGAAATGCCGGAAACTGGATTCGCTCCGGCACAACCGATTCTGAACAGGATCCTCAATGGAATTCAAACTTTATTGAGTTGGTTGTAAGTGGCAATACTCAGTTGTTATGGATGGACCCCGATGCCTCTTTTGAACGAAACATTTCATTCTTTGGCGGAGGAGGCATAGTACCCTATATGTTGACGAGTTCGGCCAGCATCTACCAAGATGAGGACCAAAACCAATTGCCGGCTCACCAGTTGGCCTCGGGGGCCATTGTTAGCATTGAAGGGCGTGTCATTACCGCCGCAAAAATGCCCAACATCCTGCCTTCGGTTGATTTGGTTTTGACCAGCGATCGTTCAAAATGGACCCGCTGCCCTGTTCTTGAAACCCAAGATTTCTCGGCCTTGGCCTACAAACATCCAAGTTTGGCTACAGGTCCCGAAAAACTTTCTCTCCGCCACAGTCCTTCCGTTGATAAAGACGGAAAGTTTGCAACGATTGGAGGCGGCAGTAGTACCAATCCCGATGCCGCAAACTATATTTCAGAATGGGGCTATTCTTGGTTCCCTGGTTACGCTATTGATGTGGAATCAGGTCAGCGTTTGAATTTGGCTTTTGGCGAAGATTCGTACCTGTCTGGAAACAATGGACGGGATATGCTGTTCAATCCTTCTGTGGTAGATTTTACAACATTGGAAGGCGTCATTTCAAACTTTGGAGATTTTCTTGCGGCTGGAAAACACTATGTGTATGTTTTCGGCGCGAATGCTCTTGAACAGCCCTTTGCTGCCATGCCAGGTTATGACGCAGGTGCTACGATGAAAGATTATTTGTTGGACAATACAGGAAAACCCCGCAGTGTTATGCCATCAAGTGTCCAACGTAATTTGTGGAGAAGCTGTGCCTGGGCAGGTATTCCTTATCATGCCAAAGGAACCAATTGGCTGAGCAGCGATATCCGGTTGAGTTTGCGTGTAACCAAACGCTATCAAACTGGCTTGAGTGGAGTTCATACCGTTGCTAATCCGTCGAACAACAACCGTCCGATGTACAACTTCTCGATGGACAAATTGACTCCAACCATTGGCGACAATGCAGCTGCCCGTGCAGCGCTTGATTTAATTCAAGTTGTTCCTAACCCTTACTATGCTGCCAGTAATTACGAAACCAGCCAAGTGGACAGCAGAATTAAAATTGTCAATTTACCCGACAATTGTACTGTTACCATCTATGCGTTGAATGGTACATTGGTACGCCGCCTTGAGAAGGGCACGAGCAGCATTACCTCACTGGATTGGGACATGAAAAACTATGCTAACATTCCTGTAGCCAGTGGCCTTTACTTATTTCACATTAAAGCGCCAGGTATTGGAGAGCGGATTGTGAAATGGTATGGTGTAATGCGCCCAATTGACCTGGATTCCTTCTGACGATTAGAACTGAAGTATGATGAACTCATTTATAACTAAAACCTTTAAAGTCGGAAGCCTAGCGGCTTTCGTGTTTGCTCTTTCTTGCCTACCTCTGCAAGCAGGAAACGAAGACCGAGCTGGCAGCGCAGGAAGTACTGATTTGTTGATCAACCCCTGGGCCCGCAGTTCGGGTTGGGCGAGTTCAAATACAGCCATTGGACGTGGTTTAGAATCAGAATTCTTAAATGTAGCCGGCTTGGCATTTACCGACCGCACCGAATTGCTGTTTACCCATACCCGGTGGTTAGCAGGGTCCGATATTGGTATTAATGCTTTTGGGTTTGCTCAAAATCTTGGTAAGAATCGAGGAGTTTTAGGACTTTCAGTAACCAGTTTGGGCTCGGGTGATATTCAAGAAACAACCACCGAACAGCCTGAAGGGACTGGGTCCGTGTACAGTGTGAACAACTTGAATCTGGGTATTTCTTACGCCAAATCCTTTTCGAAATCCATTCATGGCGGTGTAACGGTACGCCTAATCAATCAGGCCATTGCCAATGTATCTGCGGCTGGGTTTGCCATTGATGCAGGTATCATTTACAAAACCAGTATTGGCAACAAGAAAAAGACGGCACCCGGATATGGCGAAGACAATTTGCATTTTGGAATTACTTTGAAAAACATAGGCCCCAGAATGATTGCTACGGGCGACGGTTTAACAGTGAAAAACGAAAGTCCTATTTTTGGAGCTCCTGTTTCTCAACAACAGCGTTCTGCCGAATACGAAATGCCTGCCCTAATGAACATTGGGCTTGCCTATGTGCAATACCTGGCCAAAAAGCATAAAGTAACAACAGCCTTCAATTTTACTACAAACAGTTTTACCAAAGACCAGTTTTTGCTTGGCTTGGAATACGACTTTAATTCTATGTTGCAGTTAAGAGGTGGTTATGCCTTTGAAACCGGAATTTTCGGGGAACGCGATGGCGTTCAGGCAGATTTGTTGAATGCCTTTACAGGACCCTCTGCTGGTTTTACCTTTGAAAGCCCGCTGAAAAAAGAGGGTAGGACTAAAATTGGAGTTGACTATACTTTTAGAGCTACCTACAACTTTAGTGGTGTCCACACCTTTGGTGTTCACCTATTGCTTTAATCTTACCTTTTTCCTATTTTCGCTTTAACAGAAAGCCCGAAGGCTTTCTGTTTTGTTTTTAATGCAATCGTTATGGCATATACTTATTTAACAAAAGAGGGCTACGTAAAGCTCAAGACGGAGTTGGAAGACCTTGTGAAGGAGCGCCCAAAAATATCTGCACAAATCGCAGAAGCTCGCGATAAAGGGGATTTATCAGAGAATGCAGAATACGATGCCGCTAGGGAGGCCCAAGGCATGCTGGAATTGCGTATTTCAAAATTGCAGCAAACCATTGACAATGCTCGGATTATTGAAGAGGGGCAAATGGACAATTCCAAGGTTTATTTGCTGTCTCGGGTAAAAATTCAAAACATGAAGAACAACCAGGAAATGACCTATCAGATTGTTTCTGAACGCGAGGCGGATCTAAAAGCGGGTAAAATCTCGGTTGATTCGCCCATTGGCAAAGGATTGTTGGGCAAAACCGTGGGTGATGTGGCTCAAATTACCGCCCCAGGGGGACTCATTCAATTTAAGATTGTTTCTATAAACGCTTAATGAGCAGTTTGTTTACCCGCATGATTCAAGGAGAAATTCCTTGCCATGTGGTAGCTGAAGACTCTGAATTTTTGGCTATTCTCGATGTTTTTCCAAGGAACATTGGCCACACCTTGGTTATTCCTAAACGGGAAATAAACCATGTTCAAGATATGGCCCCTGAACATTTTGCTCGTTTGTCTGAATTCGCCCATAGGGTAGGTTCGTTGTTGCAAAAGGAATTGGGAACCTTACGCATTGGTTGGGCAATAGCTGGCTTTGAAGTACCCCATGTTCACATTCATTTGATTCCTTCTAATAAAATGGAAGACATGAATTTGCATCGAACAGGCGAACGCGCACAAGATGAAGATTTGGCCCAGCTTGCTGCCCGATTAAGGGAAGCCGGGCAGAATCAGGCGAGTTCTGCTCGAAATACGTAATATTCCATTACCGCATTGGACAAGAGCGACCCGCAGGCTTTGTCGGCCATCGACTCTGCTTCCGATTGGGAATCTGCTTGCACCTGAAATCGGATTTGTTTGCCTACTCGAACCGAAGTCGCCGATTCTAAGCCTAGGGCTTGCAAGCCTCTTTCTACCGCTTTTCCTTGCGGGTCAAGCAGCTCCTCAAGCGGCATAACCGTTGCATGAATTACATATATAGCCATTATCTTCGTTTGGGCAAAGATAAGGGGTCGATGTGAATTTATTCGGCACCCTACATTAAATCGAACCCGAACATCAAAATTTGGGTTGATAGGCCTAAACACCCATCAAGGTCAGTGAACCGATTAAAAATAAATCCCATTATCTTTGAATGCAATTCATACCCAAAGAAAGATGCTGAAACGCTGCTTAATTCTTTCCTTTTTATTGATTTCGTTGGTTGCTCCTGCCCAAGGAGTTTTGATTTCCAATCAGGTTGGAGTTCCCGATTCTTCGGCCATTTTAGAATTGGCTGATACAACGAAGGGGTTCTTGCCTCCCAGATTAACCACCACCCAGCGAAATGCTATTATAAATCCAGCAGAAGGTCTTATTATTTTCAATGTTGATTCGAAATGCTTTGAAGGGAAAACTCCGTCTGGCTGGAAGTATTTGGCTTGCGATTGCAGCTCCGCACCGCCAACCCCTACTCAGGTTCAATTGCCCTCCGGGTTTTGCCCTGGAACCTCTGGCCATGGTATTGTTGTGGCTCCTGTATCTGGCGCAACCTCCTACACTTGGCAGGTGCCACCAGGCATTCAAATTGATTCTGGCCAAGGTGGCAGCACATTGTACGTCCGTATTTTAAATTCTTTTACAGACACCATTAAGGTTCGCGCAAACAATGCCTGCGGATCTTCGTCATTTTTTAACCTATTGGTTTCTTCAGGTTTGCCAAATCCTGGCTTTAATCCTACAACGGCATCGGTAAATTTAGCGACTACCATGCTGCCTTTGACACAATCGGGCACCCATTTTTGGACTTTCCAAAACGGCAGCCCCGCGACCTCTACATCCCCTAGTCCTTCGGTTACTTGGTCACAGTCGGGCACCGTTTCCGTTTTCCATCGCATTACAGATGCGAATGGCTGCGTAGATAGCCTTCAGCAAAACCTAACCGTCGTTAATTGTCTTCCGCTTGGAAATACAGCTGTGGATTTTAATTATTCTGGTAACGTTCAATCTTGGACGGTTCCAGCAGGGGTCTGTTCCCTTCAAATTGAATGTTGGGGTGGCCAAGGTGGTACGGCTACAAACAACTCAGGCTGTATATTGGGTGGTTTAGGCGGTTATGCCAAAGGTAATTTGGCCGTTAGTGCCGGTCAAACATTGTACATCTATGTGGGAGGAGCGGGCGGTTCTGGCAATACCCCCGGATGGAATGGTGGCGGAAGCAGTTGTAATTTCACCACAACTTGTGCAGCAGGAGGAGGAGGAAGCGATGTCCGCATAAATGGGCAAACCCTTAACAATCGAATCATTGTGGCAGGCGGCGGAGGCGGTGCAGAATGGTCGGGTTGTGCAGGAATTGCCGGACATGGTGGCGGATCCAACGGGAATGGGGGCCTCCATAATGGGGCTTATAGCGGCGGCGGTGGTTCTCAAAATGCCGGAGGTATTGCAGGTGTAGCTGGTTATCCCGGCCAACCAGGTAGTTTTGGACAGGGTGGAGCTGCAGGCAATCATCCCGCTGGCCATTCTGGTTCTGGTGGAGGTGGCTGGTATGGTGGCGGTGGCTCGGGTGAAGATGGTCACGGTGGCGGAGGGTCCGGATATACGGGCGGTGTTACCAATGCAACCATGTCCAACGGCCTGCGGTCGGGAAATGGTTTGGTTCGAATCACGTATTAATCCATTTCTTTTTGGTTGATCGAACTTTCGGCCCTAAATTTGGGCTGCAATCTGCACATTATCTCATTTCTCAATTTCTACACCATGCATGCATTTGCCTTTTCTCGATTAAGCACCCTGCTTTTAATTCTCCTGATTTCTTTTGTCAAGCCAGCCTTGGCCAACGAAGGTATGTGGCTTCCTGCCGACGTAAAGCGCTACATTCAGAACATGGAAAAACTGGGCTGCACCTTGTCGGCCGATGATATTTACAACCTAAATAGAGGTAGTTTAAAAGATGCCATTGTTCATTTCGGAGGGTTTTGCACCGGAGAGGTTGTTTCTTCTCAAGGCTTGGTTTTCACCAACCACCACTGCGGTTACGATGCCATTGCCGGCCTATCTACTCCTGAAAAAAATTATTTAGATTCAGGATACTGGGCTCCAACGTTTAAAGATGAATTGCCCGTGAAAGGTCTTTTTGTAACCTTTTTGGTTCGCATGGAAGACGTAACCACCCGCATCACCTATTCTCCAAACCCTGAAGAGGCTCAAAAGCGCCTAATCGAAGAAATTGAGGCGAACGGAAAGTACACAGCAAAAATTACCCCTATATATTATGGAAATCAGTATTTGCTGTGGGTGTATCAAACCTTTACCGACATTCGTTTTGTGGGCACTCCGCCGGCCTCAGTTGGAAAATTCGGTGGAGACACCGACAACTGGATGTGGCCTAGGCAAACCGGCGATTTTTCGGTTTTCCGAATTTATGCCAATTCCAACAATGAACCAGCTGCCTACAGTTCCGACAATTTGCCTTATTCCCCTAAAAACTACCTGCCCATTTCCCTTGATGGAGTTAAACCCGGTGATTTTAGCATGGTTATGGGCTTTCCTGCTCGAACTTCGAGGTATTTGCCCCTCTCTACCTTAAAACAAAAGGTTGTCAATGAATATCCGGTATTGAATTCGATGTTTGGGAAAATGCTCCGAGTTATGGAAAAAGATATGGCGGGTAGCATTACCGTAAAATTGGCTTTGGCCTCGACTCAGGCTCGCTTTGCCAATGCCGAGAAATACTATTTGGGAGTAATTTCGGCTATGAAAGACAGTGCTATTTGGAAGCAACGTGAAGCCGAAGAAGCCAAATTTCAGCAATGGGCAAAATACAGTTCATATCAATCGTACGACGAGGTGCTCAGCAAACTTCAAGCCCTGAACGAAAAGGCGGCCTCAACGCTTACCTTAGAAGCCTACTTGCGCATTGGATTCGGGTTAAACCCTATTGTTCAACGGGGTGGAGCCCTTGGGCCGCTTATGGCTGCACTTAAGGAAAAAGACGCGTCAAAGGTGAAGGCGGCAGCCGATAAGTTAAAAGAAACGGTCGAGTTAGATGAAACAACATCGGAAACCTACAAGAGGGTTTTGGCTGTTTTACTGCAAGCCTTTACGTCTTCTTTGCCCGAGCAGGTTTGGCCCGAATGGCTCAGCGGTAAAGCCGCCCAAAAAATCCTGCGAAAAAACAAGGAGCAACCCTATCTGGCATTGGCCGACCATCTGTATGCCGAATCGTTTCTGGTAAATCCCGAAAAATGGAAGAACTTTTTGGCTTCGCCCAGTTCAAAGGACGCCGATAAAGACCCGGGAGTTCAATTGGCCAGAGCCTATCAAGATCGGATGGCAGAAACCCGAGCTCGGGCTGAAGCCTATAGAGCCGAAGAAAGTGATTTGATGAAAACCTGGATGAAAGCCCAAATGGCCTATCAACCCGATCGGGTTTGGTATCCAGATGCCAACAGCACCCTGCGCTTAACGTACGGCCAAATTGAGGGGTATAGCACCAAAGATGCCATGGCCTTCGATATCAGCACAGACCATCTTGGGCTGCTTGAAAAATACAAACCTGGCGATGCCGAATTTGATTTGCCTGCACGATTGGTAAAATTGTTGAAGGCCAAAGACTTTGGACGCTATGCCGATTCAAAAGGAAACTTGCCCGTCAACTTTCTATCTAACAACGACATTACTGGGGGCAATTCGGGTAGTCCAGTAATTGATGGAAAGGGCCGATTGATAGGCATCGCCTTTGACGGAAACTGGGAAGGAATGGCAGGAGATTTGGTCTTTGATCCTAGGTACAAAAGAACCATTTCGGTAGATATTCGGTATGTGCTTTTTTGTATTGAACGCCTTGGCGGAGCCCAAAGGTTAATTGCAGAATTGCGTATTCAACAATAAGACATCAAACATTTTTGCCGGGAAGCCGTTTGTAGAGTATGTCGGAATTGAAATTTGACCGCTGGAGGCTTCCTTTTGAAGAGGCATTGATGGCACACAATCTGGCTGGCTTTTCGCCCGCTGGCCTGTATGAACCTATTGATTATTTTATGAACTTGGGCGGAAAGCGCCTTAGACCCATTGTGTGCCTGGCCGCTGCCGAACAATGCGGCGCTTCACTTAGCCAGGCCATGGGGGCCGCTTTAGCTATTGAGTGGTTTCATAATTTTTCTCTGGTTCACGATGACATTATGGATAGGGCTCCTTTACGCCGCGGAAAACCCACAATTCATGAACGAAATGGCTTAGCCGCCGGAGTTTTGTGCGGAGATCGAATGCTGGTGCAATCCTATGTGTTTTTGGCTCAATGTCCTAGTTCAGCACTGCCTGTTTTATTGAATCGATTCAACCAAGCCGCTGCCGAGGTCTGCGATGGCCAACAGTTGGATATGGATTTTGAACAGCGTAGCCTCGTTGAGGCCCATGAATACATCGAGATGATTCGACTAAAAACAGCGGTTTTGTTGGGTTTTGCTTTAGAGGCAGGTGCTTTGTGTGCTGGTTGGTCAAATCAGCAATCAGCGCCCTTGTATCGCTTCGGGGAACAGCTGGGAATTGCATTTCAAATAAAAGACGACTGGCTTGACGCTTTTGGGGACCCCAGCCAAACAGGAAAGCAGCCTGGCGGCGATGTGCTGGCCAGAAAAAAAACCTGGCTTTGGATTCAGGCACAAAAGGAAGCCGGTATCACCTTGGCCGAATTGGATACCTTAGACGATTCCGAGCGGGTAAAGCGCAGCTTGGGTTTGTTTCGCGACTTGGATTTGCCAGCCCGTTCAATGGATTTGGCCTTGTTTCACAAACAGAAAGCCCTAGATTCCCTTTCCCTTCTTTCTAAAACAGCAGGTCCATCTCCTTTTTTTATTGAATTTGCCGATTATTTGTTGGGCAGAGAATTTTAGGTAACAAAACAGGAAATAGGCTAAGATTATCAGAAATTGTACATTTGAAACTATGGAAACAACCTTTGATGTAGCTGTGGTTGGTGGTGGAATTGTGGGCGCAGCATCCGCATTTAGGTTGCAACAAGCATTCCCTGTATTGAAAATCGTCTTGCTCGAAAAAATGCCAGCCTTGGCCAACCACCAAACGGGCAACAATTCGGGTGTGATTCACTCCGGTATTTACTATAAACCAGGCTCTTTAAAAGCCAAAAACTGCGTCCAAGGGCGAAGGGAATTGGTTGACTTTGCTCGCGAGCACAAAATAGCCCACGATGTTTGCGGTAAAATTATTGTTGCCACTGAACCCGGAGAACTAGAAAGGTTGGATAGCATTTATCAGCGCGCTATTGAAAATGGAATCGAAAGCATTTCAAAAATTGGTCCCGACGAAATTCGGCAAATCGAACCCCACTGCCGTGGATTAGCCGCTGTCCGAGTTGGATGCACAGGTATTGTGGATTTTCGTGGTGCTACCGAAACCATGGCAGATTTGCTGGGCAAAATTCACCCCGAATCTCAAATATCCCTAAATACAGAGGTGCTGAGCATTACCCACGAAGGCGATGTTCAGCATTTGCATACCAATAAGGGCCGCTTTAAAGCCCGTTTTACCGTGTTTTGTGCAGGTCTGCAATCCGACAGGTTAGCTAAAAAAGATGGGCTGAACCCCCAAATGCGCATTGTAGGATTTAGGGGCGATTATTATGAACTCTCTCCTGCAGCTGAACATAAAGTAAAGAACCTGATTTACCCCGTACCCAATCCCGCTTTCCCTTTTTTAGGAGTTCACTTTACCAGGATGGCCTTAGGTGGCGTGGAATGTGGACCAAATGCGGTTTTTACCTTCAAACGCGAAGGCTATGGAAAAACCGATTTTAACCTTGCAGACACGGCCAATGCCTTAAGCTATGCAGGAACCTGGAAACTGTTCGCCAAGCACTGGCGCTTCGGGCTAGATGAATACCGAAGGGCCTTTAGCAAACAAAGATTTTTAAAAACCTTACAACGACTTATTCCAGACCTGACCTTGCAGGACTTGGCGCCCGGTCGGGCAGGCGTACGTGCCATGGCTTTGGGACCCGACGGAGAAATGCTGGATGATTTTGTTTTGGATTTTAGCCACAACAGCATCCATGTGCTCAACGCGCCTTCGCCAGCCGCAACGGCCGCTTTGGCCATCGGAAGCCAGATTCGCGATATGGCATGCGAACGATTTCAACTCTCAAAAACCACTTGATTAAACCTTCTTATGTTTTCAAAACTGTTTGGTAAAAAGAAAAAAACAACCCAAGACATTGCCCCCGATTATGTGAGCCTGATTTATGAAGCTACTGCCGAGGGATTCCCCATTATTGCCGATTTGTTGAACGAAGAAATGGAATTCGCAAATTCGCCCCACATTGAAGCCGACTCCAACCTGTGGTTCAGATACATAGTCTTTGCTGGCAACCTTTTGAATTTGGAAACCTTTTTTAGCCCCGAAGAAGCAGACAATTTAAGGCAGGTTTTTATCCCCAAAATCACCCAATCTCTTGGTGCCGACCCCGAAACCGCCGACGCTATTTTGGTGGATTATATGGAATTCCTTCGAAATCTAAATAAAACCCAAAAAAACCTGGTGCACAGCATGGCTATGGCCATTTTTCAAAAATATGAGCTGAATGATTATCAAACAGAACATTTCCAAAAACTAAACGCTCCAAATCCCAAAGTGATGAAAGAGCTAACAGAAATCGTTGCCCTATTTTTATGGAACTGGAAATCGTATTTGGAAACCTATAAAGTTGTCGCTTAGTGTTCACTTTCCTTTTTTTGGCTATGGCCTTGGCTTCGCCTAGCCCTGAGAGGTATTTAATTGATTTATCCCTGGGCAGTTGGAAACAAGTAAATGGGAACATCCGCCTTGAATTTTTGGGAGATGGACGGGCTGAGGTTTACTCGGACGCCTACATTGTTGTTCCCGAAGTTGCACGGGTTGCACCCGAACCAGAATTTGTTTTACCCGCACCCATTTGGAAAAACCATCGATGGGCCTGGAAAGGCGTTTGCATTCGGGAAGCGGATTGGGAGTGGCAATTGCTAAAAGACACCCTTCAACTGCCCGCCCATTGGTTGGGCGGTAAACGCGGCGAAATGTGGACCTTCGTTCAAGTTAAAGCTCCCCATTTCTTGATCCCCCCCCCCCCGCCCACCCAACTGATTTTAGAAAATCAACGCGCCTGGAAAAAGTGCCTGCCTGTTGCTGTCGCCTCTAAGAATCCCCAAAAAATATGCCATTGTTTGGCCCAAGTTGATTTTCCAGACAAGGAATTGGAACCCACCCTAAAGGGAAACCCTATGCGCTGGAAGTGCCTTCAGCCCCATGCCCGCTTGCGCTTTGCACGTTTTTTGGAGTATTCAAATGCCCAAATAAATACCCTTTTAAAAAACTAGGAAATGCACATCTTGCAACAAAATGAATTGATTGGATTTTTGGATGATTTAGCCCCGCCTTCCCTTCAAGAAAGCTATGACAATAGCGGTTGGATCGTGAAGTTGAGTGATTCTTTTAAAAAAGCCTTGCTGGGTCTAGATTGCACTCCCGAAGTGGTTCAAGAGGCCCAGCAAGAAGGTTGCGACCTGATTATTTCCCATCATCCCATCGTATTTAAAGGCCTTAAGCGCCTTACGGGTCAACACTACACTGAGCAGGCCGTGATTATGGCTGTTCAGGGGGGAATTTCCATCTACGCCATTCACACCAACTTAGACAATGTCTCGCAAAAAGGAGTAAATCAGTCCCTAGCTCAACGCTTGGGCCTTGAACGCGGACATGTTTTGCGCCCATTAAAAGGGCAGTTAAGCAAGTTGAGCATTTTTGTTCCCATAGAAAATACCGAAACTCTGGAAGCAGCTTTGTTTGCCGCTGGGGCAGGCCAAATTGGCAATTACGCCGATTGTTCCTTTTTAACCCAGGGCTTAGGTAGCTTTAAACCCCAAAACGAAGCTCAGCCAACAATCGGAGAACTTGGTGCGCGTAGTTTCGTTAAAGAAAATAGGGTAGAGGTATTGGTCGAGAACTGGAAGGTTAATGAGGTATTGAAATCGGCCCGGAAGGCACACCCTTACGAAGAAATGGCCTATGATTTGGTTCTGCTTGAAAATGAACACCCGTTTTTGGGAAGCGGTTGGATAGGATTTTTACCCAAAGCCTTGCCCGTTCAAGAATTTTTGGATTTAATCAAAACCAACCTGCCCGCCCATGCCTTAAAATACACGGCCCCAATCAAATCCAGTATCGAAAAAGTAGCTATTTGTGGCGGGGCCGGAGGCTTTTTGCTTCCCGATGCCATTCGGGTAAAGGCCGATGTGTTTCTCACGGCCGACTTTAAATACCATGAGTATTTTGATGCCATTGGAAAAATTATGGTGGTAGATCCAGGGCATTATGAAACAGAACATCATTTGGCAGAGCATATGTCGACACTTCTAAAAGAAAAATTTCCTAACTTTGCCACCCTTATATCACAGGTAAATACCAATCCTGTAAATTATTACTGATATGGCCAAAACTGCGGCAAGCGCTAAATCACAAAAATCATTGTCGGAAATGAGCGTAGATGAAAAACTGCGCGCTCTGTTCGACCTGCAAATCATGGATTCTAAAATCGACCAAATTCGTACCCTTCGTGGAGAACTGCCCCTAGAGGTAAACGATTTGGAAGATGAAGTTGAAGGGCTGAACGCCCAAATCTCCAGAAAGAGCGAAGAAATTTTGGCTATGGAATCCGAAATTTCTGCCAAAAAGAACCTCATGAAGGAATCGGCTATGCTTATTACCAAATATGAGCAACAACAAGGGAATGTCCGCAACAACCGCGAATTCGATTCCCTTTCTAAAGAAATTGAATACCAATCCTTAGAAATACAATTGGCCGAAAAACGCATTCGTGAGTTTGGTGCCCGAATTGAAATTCTAAAGCAAGAACTCGCTGCATTCGAAGAAAAACGCACCGAACGCCAAGCGAATTTAGACATCAAACGAGAAGAACTCGACGCCATTGTGGCCGAAACCCAAAAAGACGAGGAAGCCCTGTTGGAAAAATCACAGGCCTTCGAATCAAAAATCGAAGATCGATATTTGAATGCCTACAAACGCATTCGGGCAAATGCAGTTAACGGTCTAGCCGTGGTTCATATCGATAGAGATTCCTGCGGCGGTTGCTTTAACACCTTGCCTCCTCAGCATATTTTAGATATTGCCCTGCGCAAGCGAATCAATCAATGCGAGCACTGTGGCCGTATTATCGTTGATGCCGAACTCGCCTTGGAAGAAAATGAAAAGTTAGGGTAATTCAAAACCATGAAACCTTTGCATAAACGCCCACTGGACCTTGTTCTGTGGGTTTTTTATTTGGTAAACTTCCTGGTGGTTGTTTACATGATTGATTTAGAACAACTTACGGTGAAACAGCCAGGGCTTTCCGAATATCCTCTTTGGCCTCCGCCCTTTATGATTGACCTAATTCATTGGTACGGCTACAATTTCGACCCTCTGTTGATCGCTAGGCCGCCCTGGTGGCAAGCAACCATTTGGATTGATGTGTTGTTTTTTGGACCCTTTTACGCCTTTGCACTCTACGCTTTTTGGAAAGGGAAAAACTGGATTCGATTCGGGGCTATTGTTTGGGCCTCTATGCTGATAACCAACGTTACCATTATACTTTTCGAAGAATTTTTTGGGCCGCACGCCTCGCCCCAATTAGCCCGGGTTTTGCTCGCCAATGCAGCTTGGTTTATTTTCCCAGTCCTTACATTGTATCGGGCTTGGCGCTCTCCAGTAATGTTCAATGACAATTAGGCCCAAGGCCAGTACGATTGATTTATTTTTTTGTGGGGCGGCAGCCGGGCTTTCACAGGTAGTCCTCAGCAAAAGGGACTGGGGCAGCGGGCTTGCGTGGGCTCCTAAAGTCGCCTCCGCGCCACGCGCCCCAGACCCTTTCGCTTTGCGGGCTACCTTGTTCAATCCCTGCCGCAAATGCCTCTATGTTAAAAACGGATTAAAAAAGAATTTTCAAAAAAAATGCGTTTTGCTCTTGACACTGAATTTTAACCTCGGTATCTTCGTAGTTCACTGGTGAAACGTTCTTTTTGCTTCGTCACGTATCGGGGTGGCGAGGAACACTTCGGGTAACTTCATGATGTGAAGTTTGCTCTTTTGGGGAGTCTCAGAAATGCCTTCCTATTTTTTTAGGAAGGCGGGAATCTCGGGTATGAGACTGGGTTGGTGCGGCAGATCAGCCCTTTACATTTAAGAGAGTAAGGCAGTTTCAATTGGATTGCTCTCGTTTTAAGGTTTAGTAAAAACGACATCCAACCAGCAATTCGGTTCGGATGTAAACGTGTTTCTTTTCAACCCTATCCCAAGGGCCCTTTCCCACAACAGCCCCTCCAACCCCTCAAAGGTCCCAGCCAAAATTCAATAAAAATTACCCGCCCCCTTTTCACTATGCCGCATATTCAATACCTTTCGCCACTGCATATGAAGGAAATTACCCACTATATTAATGGAAAGCAGGTCAGTTCAGATCGCTTCATGGATGTGATTGAGCCAGCAACCGGATTGGCCTACGCCAAATTGCCTTTGGGAACTCAGGCCGATGTTGATGCCGCCGTTGCTTCCGCAAAACAGGCCTTCCCCGCATGGTCCGCTCTCAGCACCGAACAGCGCGCCGAACCTTTGCTGCGCATGGCACAAGCCATTCGCAATCAGTTGGAGGATTTAGCCCTTGAAGAATCCCGCGACAGCGGAAAACCCCTTTGGCTCACCCGAAAAGTAGACATCCCTAGGGCTGCTAAAAACCTGGAATTTTTTGCCACGGCCATTCAGCACCAACAGTCCGAGGCCCATCCTATGAACGAGGGGGTATTAAACTTTACCTTACGCAAACCCCTAGGAGTCGTGGGATGCATTTCGCCTTGGAATCTGCCTTTGTATTTGTTTACCTGGAAAATCGCCCCTGCATTGGCTGCCGGAAACACCGTGGTGGCAAAACCCTCTGAAATAACTCCCTTTACTTCGTTTAGGTTGGGGCAAATCGCCCACGAGGCAGGTTTGCCGGCCGGAGTTTTAAACATTGTGCATGGCACTGGGCCTGAGGTCGGAAGCCCCTTGGTGGAGCATAGGGATGTTCCTGCCATTTCGTTCACCGGCGGTACCGCGACCGGACGTTCCATAGCCAGCCTTGCAGCTCCTATGTTTAAAAAATTAAGCCTGGAAATGGGAGGAAAAAATCCGAATCTGATATTTGACGATGCCGATTTTGAGGCTGCGCTCCACAGTGCCGTACGTTCCTCCTTCACCAACCAAGGCGAAATTTGCCTCTGCGGAAGCCGAATTTTGATTCAAGAAGGCTTGTACGAACGCTTTCGCGATGCTTTTGTTGAAAAGGTAAAGCACTTAACAGTGGGGCCTCCCGAATCGGCCAACTCATTCATGGGGGCATTGGTGTCTCAAGGGCACCTGCAAAAAGTGAAAGACTATGCTCAATTGGCCTTAGAGGAAGGGGGTACGTTGCTCTGCGGAAACGAACCCTTGGAATTGCCCCAAGCCAACCAAAACGGCTATTTTATGCGGCCCATGGTTTTTGAAGGCTTAGGACCGCAGTGCAGACTCAATAGGGAAGAAGTGTTTGGCCCTTTGGTAACCCTGCAGTCCTTTCGCGACGAGGCCGAGGCCATTGCCCTGGCCAACGACAGCAGCTATGGGCTTGCCGCTCAGGTCTGGACCCGCGATTTGGGTCGAGCCCACCGGCTGGGCGAAGCCTTGCACACCGGCATTGTATGGGTGAATTGCTGGATGCTGCGCGATTTGCGCACTCCGTTTGGGGGCATGAAGCAAAGTGGAGTCGGCCGCGAAGGGGGCTGGGAGGCCTTGCGTTTCTTTACCGAACCCAAAAATGTATGCATCAATTACGGACATTAATTTTCCTGGGTTTATCGGTTAGCGGATTAATTCAGGCGCAAAACAAAAGCGATAATATGGAAAAGCAGATCTTGCAAACAGCGGCAGCGCCGCAGGCCATTGGCCCGTACAGCCAGGGTGTTGGGTTTGGAAACCTCTGGTTTTTTTCCGGGCAAATTGCCCTAGATCCCGAAACGGGAGAACTGAAAAACCAAAGTTTAGCGGTCGAGGTAGAGCAGGTGTTGAACAACATTGATGCCTTGCTAAGGGCTGCGGGTGCCGACTGGAGCGACATCCTTAAAACAAGTATTTTTTTAATCGACATGGCCGATTTTTCGGCGGTGAATGAAGCCTACGCCCGCCGATTCAATACCGCCTTTCCTGCCCGCGAAACGGTGGCGGTGGCACAGCTTCCCAGGGGAGCCAGGGTTGAAATCTCGGTGGTGCTGGCCCGAAAGGAATAAATTTTGGGCGGCAGCCGGGCTTTCTGGGCTACTCCGCGGTTGCCGAAAGGCTGGCCCAGCGGGTTTACGGGGGCTCCTAAAGTCGCCTCCGCACCTCGCGGGCCAGGCTTCGGCACCCTTGCGGGCTAGCCTCATCAATCCCTGCCGCGGTTGCGGCGTTGTGGCCGTTTATCAAATACACCCCAAAAAAAGACACCCCCCATTTCCTTACCTTTGCCCCATGTCAAATACAGCAACCCGCCTAAAGGTCGTGTTCATGGGGAGTCCTGAATTCGCTTTGCCCTGCCTGCATGTGCTTCAAGAAGAAAGCGATCTGCTTGCGGTGGTGTCAGCACCCGATAAGCCCGCTGGCAGGGGGAAGCAAATGAGCAGTTCGCCCGTTGCTACCTATGCCCGCGAACATAAAATACCTTTGCTGCAACCCGAACGGCTAAAAAATCCGGAGTTCCTACTCCAGCTAAAAAGCCTGCAGGCCGATTTGTTTGTGGTGGTGGCCTTTCGAATGCTGCCCGAAGCGGTTTGGAATATGCCGCCCATGGGCACCTTAAACGTTCACGCTTCGTTGCTGCCTCAGCTTCGAGGAGCTGCTCCTATTCAATGGGCCATTGCACATGGCCTTAAGGAAACAGGCCTTACCACCTTTCGGCTAAAACATGAAATCGATACCGGCGACATTCTTGAACAGCTTCCTTTGCCTGTAGCCGTCGATGAAACCGGGGGCAGTTTGTATGAAAAATTGATGCAGGCAGCCCCGGGCCTCTTGCTCAACACCTTGAATGGGCTTGCGGCGAACACCCTTGTGCCTAGGCCCCAAGAATGGACGGGGGATGAAACCCTGTTGCCTGCCCCCAAAATTCAACGCCAACATGCTTTTTTGCATCCAGAAATGCCCGTTCAGCAAGCCGAGCGCTGGATTCGGGCCTTTGATCCCATACCGGGCGCTGCCTTGGCCCTCGTATTGGAATCGGGCGAACGGATTGAAATCAAAGTGAAGCAGGCTCGGTTACCCAAAGATACAGGGCAATCAGGCCTAAAAGTGGCATTTGTTGACGGCGAATTGGAAATTCTGCGCTTGCAGCCCGCCGGAAAAGGCATTATGGATGCCGCGGCCTTTTTGCGTGGTCTTAGGCATCCAGTTCGGGGTTGGCAACCCTTGGCCGGCCCCCACGCCCAGCCCTGAAAGGGCGAAATACCCCAGCGAGGGGTGTAGCCCCTCGCCCCGCCGCAACGCCCCTCGCCCCGTCACAACGACACGCCCCGACATACCCCTCGTCCCTCGATACCTAATATTCCAACGAGGAATGCCGCACCCCGCCCCATGCAGGCATATTTAAACGGTTGTTTTTTACGAAAGGCCCCGCGGCAGGGATTGATGAGGCTACCCCGCAAGGGTGCCGAGGACTGGCCCGCTAGGTGCGGAGGCGACCTTAGGAGCCCCCGCAAACCAGCTGGGCCAGCCTTTCGGCAACCGCGGAGTAGCCCAGAAAGCCCGGCTGCCGCCCTAAATGGTATTCTAAACCACCTTTCCCAAACCCCTTTATGTAGCTCAAATCCATGCTCTGTAGGGGCTAAGAGCCTGTTTTATGCCCACAGTTATTAACAAAACCCCCATTTTATTAACAAAATGCTTGATTTTACAAGGGGTTTACTTGCATAAGTCATGCATGCACATAAATTTGCTTAAACAAATCTCATTATTAACTCTTTAAATCGTTTCAAAATGAACAAAGCAGAATTGATTGAGGCCATGGCAAATGGCTCAGGATTGTCAAAAGCTGAAAGCAAAAAAGCATTGGATGCATTCATCGACGCTACTTCTGGAGCTCTTCGCGGCGGCGACCGTGTGGCTTTGGTAGGTTTCGGTTCTTGGAGCATCTCTGAGCGTGCAGCCCGTACCGGCTTGAACCCCAAAACCAAGCAGAAAATTAAAATTGCTGCTAAAAAAGTGGTTAAATTCAAAGCAGGCGCTGAATTGTCTGGCTCTTTGAAATAATCGAAAAACACTTTTTTTTGAAAAGCCGGCGAAAGCCGGCTTTTCGTTTTTACAGGCCTTGTGAACCTTGGCTAAGTCTTCTTTTTCATTCATCCCCGCGCTCTGAAATTTGCTTTTAAACTCTTTTTGAACAGCACCCGACCTTGGTGTGCTGTTGTTTTAATGGCTTTTTCAAATTTATTTCGATGGGCTAAGCAAATACTTTGGTATCAAATGCAGCAAAGGGGCTTGGGGGGCTGTCTAAAATGAGCCGAACACAAATGCATGGACATGGTCAAAAGCCTAGGCCTGTCGTTTGGTAATAGGCAAAAATTCTTGGCAAAGCCAATGGGTTTTTGTATTTTTACACATTAATTGGTTAATAGCCTGATTATGAATGCAATTTCTACCACTGTTCGTTTTACAATTGTTCTGTTTTTGACCTTTTCTGGGTTGGTTCAGGCTCAACAAATGTGTTTTACCAACCCTTCGATGGAGGGAGTAAGTCAGGCCCACGTTGTTCCCGCACCTTGGCAAGCCTGCTACGGATCGCCCGATACCCAGCCCGGCCAATGGGGAATTGCCTTGCCTCCTTCCAACGGAAATACCTATGTTAGCTTTTTGCACGCCGGAAACAGCCCGACGGGTTACAAAGAAGGCATGACTCAGCTCTTAACCCCCTGTATGGTTGCAGGAAACACCTATACCATTTCGGCAGATTTGGCCTATTCTCCCATTTACAACACAGCGGGCCCCGGCAACTGTCCCTCTTCGTTTGCCATTTATGGTGGCGGTTCCGCTTGCGCTATTGCAGAAACATTGTACACCTCAGGCCCAATTACCCACGCCAACTGGCAGACGTACAACATTACCTTCACTCCTACAGGCAACCATTGCTGGATTGCGTTTGCTCCGTATTACACCGGAGCCTGTTCGGGATACATTAATATTTTGGTTGACAACTTCAGTTGCATTCAAAACGCTTTGGTAAGCACCACCTCAACCAACGTAAGCTGTCCCGGTGCCTGCGATGGAACGGTAACGGCTACCACCAACCAAGGAACGCCTCCGTTTACGTTTTCATGGGCCCCCGGCGGGGCCAACACGGCTACGGTAAGCAACCTGTGCGCTGGAAGCTACACAGTTACGGTTACCGATGCCAATGGGCAAACGGCCCAATCTACCACCGTAGTTGGTACGCCCCCAGCCATTAATTCTTCAACCCAAGTTACCCACATCAATTGCTTTGGGGCTAACAACGGAACCGCCTCGGTAAGTACCTCGGGCGGGGCAGGTGGATTTACCTATTCTTGGGCGCCTTCAGGGGGAACCACCGCCTCGGTTTCGAACCTGGGGCCAGGCACCCACGTGGTAACCATTACCGACGCCAACGGTTGTACTAAATTGGATAGCGTGGTGGTGAACCAACCGGCCGACTTGATTGCTGCCATCAATACCACGGTTCCATTGTGTCCTGGTGTGCCTGCGGCAACCTTGACCGCCAGCGCAACGGGAGGCACCCCCAACTATTCCTATCTGTGGGGCAATGGTCAGTCTGGAGCAACCTTGTCAAATCTAGGCACAGGAACGTATTCCGTTACTGTAACCGATGCCAACGGATGTACCGACCAAACGTCCATTACCCTAACCACCCCCGTGGCTATTGTTATTAATTCGCCTCAATCCACCAACGTTACCTGCTTCGGCGCTGCCAATGGTACAGCTCAATTTAACGTGAGTGGGGGCAGTGGCAACCTAAGCTATGCTTGGACTCCCGCAGGCGGCAACAACCCTTTGGGAACAGGCATGGGTCCGGGAACCTTTACCTTAACCGTAACCGACCAAAACGGTTGTACCGCGACCGGTCAGGTAAACATTACCCAGCCTGCTGATTTGGTTTTGTCCCTAAACTCTTTAACCCACATCAGTTGCTTTGGGGCCAACAATGGCCAAGCTCAATCTTCGGCGGTAGGTGGAACACCGCCATACCAGTATGCGTGGAGCAACATGCAAACGGGAACCAATGCAACGGGCCTAACCCCAGGACTTCAGGCCGCCATTGTTATGGATTCTAAGGGTTGCATTGATACCGTTCCATTTATGGTGAACGAGCCTCCCGTTTTGACTGTCAATACAAGTTTGGCCCAAGATTCTTTGTGCGAAGGCGATGATTTTCAATTGTCGGTAACTGCAAGCGGAGGAACCCCCGTTTATTCTTACCTATGGAACAATGGGCAGCAAATTCCCAATGCATCGGTTTTGGCAAACGAGGGCATAAACAACATTAGTGTTACCGTTACCGACGCCAATGGCTGTTCCGTTACCTCTTTGGTGAACGCCATTGCCGGTAGCATTCCTACAGCCAGTTTTACGTACACGCCCGAGTGCTTAGGCAATGCCATTCAATTGAATTACAATGCCAGCAACACAACGGGTAACATTGTTCAATACGGGTATAATTTGGGCGACGGAAGTCCGATTACCACCGTTTTCAACCCCACGCATACCTACAATGCCATTGGCCCATGGCCTGCAAGCATGGTGGTAGTAACCGATTTTGGTTGTGTTGATACCTTTCAGCAAAACATTTTGTTGTACGATATTCCGGTGGCCAACTTCTCGGTGTCGCCCCAACAAGGCTGCGCTCCATTGTGCCCTCAGTTTACCGATATGTCAACGGTTCAAAATGCCAGCATTCAAGTCTGGGCTTGGTCTTCAAACGGCAATGTTTTTGCCAATACCGGAAATCCTTTTTACTGCTTCCAAAATCCAGGCACCTTTAATGTTGACTTAACGGTAACCTCGTCTGATGGTTGCGTTTCTGCTACTTCGGCGGCACAACAAATTGTAGTTTGGCCAACGCCTACGGCCGACTTTAGCATTGATCCGCCGGTAACCACCATGTCCAATCCGAATGTAAATTACATCAACCAAAGTCTAGGAGCCAATTCCTACCTATGGACCTTCCCCAATGGATTGACTCAAACCGCAGAACACACCACCTTCTCTTACCTAGATACGGGCTATTATTGCGTAACCTTGCTGGCCTCGACCGACCGTGGTTGTGTTGATACTACTACCAAATGTTCAACCGTCCGCCTTGATGTGAATATTTACATTCCAAATACATTCTCCCCGAACGAAGATACCATGAACGAGTTTTTTAGGGTTTATGGACATGGAATTAAAACCGGTCAACTGCTCATCTTTAACCGCTGGGGCACTTTAATCTACTCAACTCCAGATATTTTCAAGGGCTGGAATGGAAAAGAGGAAGGCAGAAGCGAGATTGTTCCACAGGGAGTGTATGTGTACAAGGTTGACATCATTGACTTGTACAGCAACGACCACTCTTTTGTTGGTAAGGTTCAGGTAATACGATAAATTTCCTCATAAAAATGGCAAAGCGGAGTTCGCTGTTTTTTTTCCTCTTGGCCATTTCCCTATTTGGGATAGTCTTTCAGGCTAAGGCACAAACCAGCTGCTACACAAATCCTTCGATGGAGGGGCCTGCAGTGCCTCACCAGGTTCCCTCTCCTTGGCTGGCATGCTATGGTTCGCCCGACACCCAACCAGGAAACTGGGGCTTTACTCAGCCCGCCTCAAACGGTAATACCTATGTGAGTTTTCTACACTCCGGTCAAAGCCCTAATGGGTATAAGGAAGGAATGACTCAATTGTTGAATCCCTGCCTTCAGGGCGGTACAACCTACACCATAACGGTTGATTTGGCCTATTCCCCCATTTACAATACAGCAGGTCCGGGCAATTGCCCAAGTAGTTTTGCAATGTATGGAGGAAACTCTGCCTGCGCAATTTCTGAAACCCTGTTGGTGTCAGGCCCTATTACCCATCCCAACTGGGTAACGTACACCTTTACGTTTACCCCAACGCAGAATTTCTGTTACATTTCGTTTGCGCCCTACTTTACTGGAGCTTGTACAGGGTACATCAACATTATGATTGATAACTTTACCTGTATTCAGCCTGCTTTAGTAAATGCCACTTCAACCCCTGAATCCTGCCCCGGGGCTTGCAATGGAACGGCCACGGCCAATGTTACCCAAGGTGTTCCCCCTTACACGTATTCCTGGTCTCCGGGCGGTCAAACTACTCCCACCATTTCAAATCTTTGCCAAGGCTCGTACACCGTAACGGTAACCGACAACGTAGGTCAGCAAGCCAGCAGCACAACCACGGTTGGTGGTCCTCAAGCTTTCAGTACCACTGTTACCGGAGCCAATGTGTCGTGTTTTGGCCAAAACAACGGTACGGCCAACATCGTTACCTTGGGCGGCACATCCCCTTACACCTATTCATGGGCTCCCTCGGGCTTAAACGTGTTTAACCCCGCTGGCCTAAGCGCTGGAACCCATGTGGTTACGGTAACCGATGCGGCTGGCTGCACCACGACCGATTCCATTTCGTTGACCGAGCCCCCAGTTTTGATTGGAACCATCGCCTCCTCAACTCCTGCCTTGTGCTTTGGTTCAAATTCTGGAACCATTACAGGTACAGGGTCGGGCGGAACACCTCCATATACCTATACGTGGACTCCAGGAGGAAACGGTCAAACCCTGTTTAATGCCGTTGCCAATCAGCTTTACACGCTAAACGTTGTTGATGCCATGGGCTGCTTGGCCCAAGCAACCCACCAAATTACCCAACCCACGCAGTTGGTTGGGGGAATCATCAACCCCATTCAACCAAGTTGCTTTGGAAACAACAACGGCTCCCTTACCTCAAACGTATCGGGCGGAACGCCCCCTTATTCCTATTTTTGGAATCCAACAGGCCAAACTACAGCCCAAGCAACAAACCTTAGTGCGGGCAATCACAGCCTGATGATTATCGATGCCAATGGCTGCATGGTGAATGTCAGTTTCCCACTTAGTCAGCCATCCGTCCTTTCGGTCGGTATCCCTAGTTTTACGAATCTAACCTGCTTTAATTCTGCCAATGGCACCGCTAGTGCTATGGTCGGTGGCGGCACTCCGCCATACTCCTATTTATGGTCGCCAAGCGGGTCCACCGTTTCAAATCCAAGCAATTTGTCGGCAGGAACCCATACCTTGACCGTAACCGATTCGCGCGGGTGCACCGCAACAGCAAGCCGAACGCTTACCCAACCTCCAGCCATTGTTCCTATTCTTCAACAAATGACGCCCACCTCTTGCTTCGGAGGAAACAACGGTAGCCTTTCCGTTCAAGTTAGCGGTGGCGTGCCCGGGTATTCCTACAGCTGGTCTCCCAATATTGGAAATGGCCTTAACCCTACCGGCCTTTCGGCAGGGAGCTATCAGCTTACCATAACCGATCAAAACAACTGCAGCCAATCGGCCTCTTATTCTGTTACTCAACCCAATCTGCTTCAGGCAAACGCCCAAATGATTTCAGGGCCACTCTGCCATGGCGATACCAACGCTGTTTTGCAGGCTTCGGCCCAAGGAGGTGTGGCACCTTATGCTTACCTTTGGAACAACGGCCAAACAGGGCCCAATTTTGGTTCAGCAGGTTTAGGAACCTACTCTGTTGTTGCTACCGATGCCAATGGATGTACCGCTTCCGATACAGTCATAGTAGCGAATCCAGCCCTGCTTGACATTCAGTTTGCAACCGCTCAAATGCCTTCTTGCTTTGGTTTTTCAAACGGCAACGCTTCCTTTATCGGCAGCGGTGGAACAGGCGCTTTGTCGTACCAATGGATTCCTAACGGCGGAAACCAAGCCTCAGCAAACAACCTGCCTGCCGGCAATTACCAATGCATTGTTACCGACGCCAATGGATGCAGCGATACCGGCTCGGTTGCCCTTACTCAACCCACAGCTCTTTCTATCGCTGCCCCAAGTTTGCAGCAGGTTACCTGTTATGGTTTAAGCAACGGACAAGCTTCGGTTTCCGTTTCGGGTGCCACTCCGCCCTATTCTTACCTCTGGAATACTGGAAGCACAACAAATTCTACTTCAAACCTGGTTGCAGGAAACTATTCCGTGGTGGTTACCGATGCCCAAGGTTGCGTGGATTCAATTTCAGCCCAAATTACCCAGCCCCCCGTTTTGCAAACTCAATTTGCAGCTTTCGACGATTCTCTATGTGTGGGGCAAACGTTTTCGCTCAGTGCCCAAGTTAGTGGAGGTACTCCCAACTACACGTATGCTTGGTCCAACGGCGCCAATGGCTCAACCGGAAGCGCTACCGCTGTTCAAGGCCAAAATTCCTTGTCGGTTACGGTTACCGATGCCCAGGGTTGCCAAAGCACCATCGGTGGCTCTGCCCTCGCTGGGTCTATCCCCCAAGCTCAATTTACGGTATCTCCTGTTTGCTTAGGTCAGCCGGTGAACATCGCTAATTCTCCCAGCAACGCTTACGGTGCACTGGTTCAGACTACCCTGTCTTTGGGCAATGGCACCACAACCAATGGCAGCGGTAACGTTCAGTATATCTATCCTTCTATTGGCCCTTGGACCTTAACTCAAATTGTTCGAACCGAATTTGGCTGTGCCGATACCGCCACCCAAACCCTCACGCTGTTTGACATGCCTCAGGTGGCATTCAGTCCAATGCAAGCCGAAGGTTGCAGCCCCGTTTGCTTAACCTTCACCGACCAATCTACCGTTCAAAATGCCAGCATCGCTACCTACGATTGGCAAGACAATGGACAATCTTTCGCCTCAACAGCGCAACCCTATGCCTGTTTCTCAGGTTCGGGAACCCACCAAATTCATTTGACAGTAACCAGCAGCGATGGTTGTACAGCCTCATCGGCCGTCCCAGCCTTGATTCAGGTTTACCCAAATCCAACGGCAGCCTTTGGAATTACACCCCAGCAGGTTTCCAATGCGAATCCCCTGGTTACCATTACAAACAGCAGCCAGCTCGGAACCCAGTACATGTATTTTCTGCCCGACGGAACCATTCAAACCGAACCCAGCTTTAGCTATTCAAATTCCGATACCGGAACCCACTGCATCCAATTGATCCTTTCAACCGATTACGGCTGCGTCGATTCTGCTACCGCCTGCTATCGGGTAGCGCCCGAGTACAGCTTGTACATTCCGAACGCCTTTACCCCCAATGGCGATGGGCTAAACGATATGTTCCAAATTAAAGGCGTCGGTATCTCCGATTTTGAAATGTCGGTGTTCGACCGCTGGGGAATTCTGTTGTTCCAGTCAACCGATCCCTTGAAAGGTTGGACAGGACACCACCTTGAAACCTACCAGCCCGTCATGCAAGGTGTGTATGTTTTTAAAGTGGATGTCAAAGACATTTGGAACAAATACCACAGTGTGGTAGGCCGAGTTCACCTGATTCGCTAAACTTCCCTACTTTTACGCCCGATTAGGTAATCATCCATGGAAGCAACCCTTGATATTTCTATCGTCGTTCCTCTATATAACGAAGAAGAGTCCCTTCCGGAATTAATGGCTTGGATCGACAGAGTGATGCAAGCCCATGCTTGGAATTACGAGGTTATTATGATCGATGACGGCTCAAAAGACACGTCCTGGAAAGTCATACAACAGCTCAAATCTTCGTTTCCTTCCTTAAGAGGCTTCTCTTTTCGACGCAATTACGGCAAATCTGCCGCCCTGAATGTAGGTTTTGAAGCATGCCGAGGTCGGGTGGTCATAACCATGGACGCAGACCTGCAAGACAGCCCCGATGAAATCCCCGCCCTGTATGCAAAAATTATGGACGAGGGTTTTGATTTGATTTCAGGCTGGAAACGAAAACGCTTTGACCCCCTTTCTAAAACAATTCCCACTAAGCTTTTTAACTGGGCTACCCGTAAATTAAGCGGCATACACCTGCATGATTTTAACTGTGGCCTAAAAGCCTATCGCTACGATGTGGTAAAAAGCATCGAGGTCTATGGCGAAATGCACCGCTATATTCCCGTTTTGGCCAAGTGGGCAGGCTTTACCAACATTGGCGAACAAGTGGTTCAACACCAAGCCCGAAAATACGGAACATCAAAGTTTGGGCTCGAACGCTTCATCAACGGATTCCTAGACCTTTTGTCTATCACTTTTGTTTCTAGATTTTCAAAGAAACCCATGCACTTTTTCGGCCTTTTAGGCCTGATTATGTTCAAGGTGGGCGGGTTTTTAGCCCTGTGGTTGGTTACTGAAAAATTCTATATCACCTATTTTTTAGATGAACGGGCCCCTCTGGTTACCCAAAATCCCTTGTTCTACCTGGGCCTACTAAGCATGATTTTGGGCACTCAGTTCTTTTTGGCGGGGTTCATTGCCGAATTGGTTTCACGGAACGCTCCCGACCGCAACCGTTACCACATCAAAGACCAAACCGATGTCTGAACACCTGCAGGTGTTTCATGAAGGAAACCGCGAGCACATTGAGTTTTCTTTGATTTCTCCAACCTTTCGTCGTCCCGACGAGGTTGCAGAATTCTTAGACTCCCTTCAAAGCCAAACCTATCCCCACTTCGAGGTGATCTTGGCCGATGGAACACCTCAGATTTCCTTGGCCGATATCGCCCGTAACCACCGTGGCAACCTGGATTTAACCTTTTTATACGAATCTGGCCTTCCTGTCTCGGCCGCCCGCAACGCTGCCGCGGCTGTCGCTCGCGGGCGTTATTTTATTTTCCTGGATTCCGACTGCTTAATTCCCCCCGACTACCTTAGCATCGTCTCCGAGCACCTGCTCCGCGCAGACCTGAATTTGTTCGGCGGCCCCGACGCTGCTCATCCTTCTTTCAGTCCCGTACAACGCGCCATTTCATACTCCATGACCGGCTTGTTTACCACGGGCGGTATTCGAGGCAAAAAGACCCGCGTGGGCGTGTTTCATCCCAGGGGGTTCAACATGGGGGTTCAACGGGATTGGTTTCAATCCGTGGGCGGGTATTCCACTCTTAAATGCGGCGAAGACATTGAGCTCAGCATGCGGCTCATCGCCGCGGGGGCTAAGTCGGCCCTGATTCCCAAAGCCAAGGTTTTCCACAAGCGCCGGACCGATTTCAACGCCTTTTACCGTCAAGTTTACCGCTTTGGCGCTGCCCGAATACACTTGCACCTTGCCCACAAAGGTCAGTTAAAGGCTACCCACGTTTTTCCCGCTGCATTTTTGCTTTTCCATTTGGCGCTTATTCCCGCCCTTTTATTACCTAAAATGCTGTTAATAATGCTGCTCATCAGCGGAATTTATTCCCTGCTGATTCTGTTCCATGCAAGCATTCAGGAACGCAGCCTGTTTGTTGGTTTGCTCTCGGTCCGCGCCGCATACACACAATTGATGGGCTATGGGGCTGGCTTTTTACACAATGCCTGGGAGGTGTACGGCCGCAATAGGCCTGAGGGACTCGATTTGTGATTTTTTTGGGGGCCATTTCCGGCTTTCCGCTGCAAGTCCACAGCCGGTCCGGCTGCCGTACAGCGGGCTGCGGTGGCTTCGTTCCTCAGCCTCCTCGCCACGCGTACGGCTGCCGCCCCAACTGCGTCCTTTCCACTGCAATCCGGGGCCCGGGCCACTCACAATTAGAAATGCCTCAATTAAAAATTCCCCCAAATGCTTCCTCGGCTACCCGATTCCGAAGCTCCCGTTACTTCTTTCCACACATTTTCCCGACCCAATACCCGCAACAGGCCCAAAAAACCAAAAATCAAGGCCTCTTTAAACTCAATTTCCTGAGAACTTCCCACCTCCAACCTGCAATCCGTTTTCGCCCGAATCGATTCCACCAACCCCGTATTGTAACTCCCGCCACCGCTAAGCAAACAGCTGCTTATTTTGTTTTTATTTATGGCATCTGAAATGCCCATCGCCATCCATTCTCTGCAGGTTGCCAACGCATCAAAAATGGATTCGTTCTCTGAATTAAGTAGGGGAATCGCTTCTCTTTCTAAATCCTCACGGCCAAAACTCCGAGGAAAATTCCTCTGCATCATAGGTAGTTCGTGCAATTTGGTTAATAAAGTAGGTTGAACCTTTCCTTTCAATCCAAGTTCGCCTCCAGCATCGTAATCCAAACCCAATGGACTTACCAGGTGCGAAAACACCAAATTCACAGGCACTATATCTCCCGCCCGCCTTTCATTGTTCTCGGCTTTCCAACTTAAATTGGAGAACCCACCCAAATTTAAACATCCATCGTATTTTGAGAACAAAAGGGCATCACCCACCGGCACCAATGGCGCCCCTTGTCCCCCCAATGCCACGTCTTCCGATCTAAAATCATTCACCACCAAGCAACCCGCTTCCGCATGTATTGCTCCCCCATGTCCAATTTGCAAGGTGAATCGAAGATCTGGCCTATGAAAAACCGTATGCCCATGGCTGGAAATTAAATCTACGTTCCGGCCTGCTAAAAACGCGTTGGATGTTCTGCCCAAATAATGTCCATAATCTCGGTCAAGCCGACACAATTCTGTTCCCGATAGAGCAAAGGAATTCTTTAGTTTTAATAGCCATTCATTTGAATACGATTCGGTTCGCGCATCTTCAATACGGTAACGCCACCCTCCGTCTTCTTCCCAGAATTCAGATAAGCATAAATCCAAACCGTCGAGCGAGGTGCCCGACATCAATCCCAAAACCCGATAGGGGCCCGACTCTGATTTACCCCTGTAGTACACTGCGGCCAATCACGATGCGCTGAACCTCGCTGGTGCCTTCGTAAATCTGGGTAATTTTGGCATCGCGCATCAAACGCTCTACGTGGTATTCTTTTACATACCCATACCCACCGTGAATTTGAACGGCCTCGGTTGCAGCCCACATCGCCGTTTCACTGGCAAACAATTTGGCCATAGAACTGGCCTGGTCGTAGTTCATTCCCTGGTCTTTCATCCAAGCAGCTTTGTAAACCAGCATTCGAGCGGCCTCAATGCGCGTTGCCATATCTGCCAGTTTAAAGGCAATAGCCTGGTGGTTGGCAATGGGTTTACCAAATGCCTGTCGTTGCTTGGCATATTCTTTTGAAAACTCATAAGCACCCGCGGCAATACCTAAGGCCTGAGCCGCAATTCCAATGCGTCCGCCGCTCAGTGTTTTCATGGCAAACTTAAATCCAAAGCCATCTTCTCCAATGCGGTTTTCTTTCGGAACCTTTACGTCGGTAAACTGCAAGGTACAGGTATCGCTACCCCGAATCCCCATTTTATTTTCTTTGGCCCCTTTTTCAAACCCGGGCATTCCACTTTCTACAATCAAACAATTAATGCCTTTGTGCCCTTTCTCTACATCGGTTTGAGCCATCACCAAGTAATAGGTCGCATTTATTCCATTGGTAATCCAGTTTTTTGTTCCATTTAACAAATAGTAATCACCCATATCAACGGCGGTTGTCCGCTGCGAGGTGGCATCGGAACCCGCCTCTGGTTCCGACAAGCAAAAAGCCCCTATGCATTCACCCGAGGCCATAGGTTTTAGGTATTTTTCTTTTTGGTATTCGCTGCCGTACGAATCCAATCCATAACATACCAATGAATTGTTCACCGATACCACCACCGAAGCCGATGCATCAAGCTTAGACAATTCTTCCATTACCAGCACGTACGATAGGGTATCCATCCCCGCTCCGCCCCACTTTTCTGGTACCATCATCCCCATGAAACCAAGCTCTCCTAGTTTTTTAATTTGTTCCCTCGGAAATTCCTGCTTGTCGTCTCGCTCTATCACCCCAGGCAACAATTCTTCACGGGCAAAATCACGGGCTGCCTGCCTTATCATTTCATGTTCTTCGGTCAATTGGAAATGCATGCTGCTTTTGGTTTTGTATTTGATGCAAAGATAACCTTCCCAATCGAAATTTTGTTGATTTTCACTGCGATGATTTTGCGCTTTTTGCTGTCCTGAATCCCACGTGGCCATAAGGTACCCCTTGGGGAATGCAAATGGGCGACTCTATTAAATACCCCCGGCACCAGTTTGGTGCGCATAAATAGGACCCTCCCACAGCTAAATGGCCGTCCATGCAATGGTCTGTTGTCGCCTCCCAAGCATTTCCTATTAGGTCGAAGGTCCCGTTTATTGACTCAAACGTTCCAACCGGCGACAACCTATATGTAAATCCATCTTCCCCTAAATCTCGAATTGGAAATAACCCCTGCCATGTGTTGCCATGCGGAATTTGTTTTTCGCTTTGACTTCTGTTTTTTTCTGCGGCTACCCTCCACTCCCTTACGCAAGGCAACCGTTCTCCTGCCCAACGGGCATAGGCTTTCATGTCCTCAAGGCACAAATGAACTACAGGGAGTTCCCCCCAATTTGCCGGTTGCAACCCCTTCTTCTCAGGATGCCGCCACGACAATCCCGATTCAAAACAAAACCGGCCACTATCAGGGTTGAATCTAAAACTGCCCCGTCCAAGGCTGTCCAATCCCAATTCTGCGCAGGTCGTATACCCCGTAGCCTGAACAAATTTCAAATAATCGGCATTGCTCACCTCGGTCTTTTTTAGATAAAAATCTGGAATGGAATCGTTCCCATTAAAGGGGACAAAGTCCCCAAAACCTTCATTCCTTTGCATGCAGGCCAACCCGCAAAGGCCAACCATAATGCAGATTCTATACCCTGAAATAATAAACTTTGCCATTGAATTCAATGCCATGATCCATAATTCCTGGCCATAAGGCAGGAGGCAAACTTTCCAACCAGGAGTCTAAATCGTTCATCAATGCTTCAACAGTGGCAGGCTGCTTCCCCGCCAAGTTGTGCTGCTCCTCTGGGTCGGCCAACAGATCAAAAAGTTCAACTGTATGGTTCAGGTCATTGATTACCAATTTGTATCTGGAATTCCTCAAGGCTCGGTTTGGTCCCGATTTCCACCGAAAATCAGCATGCGGAGCTTTTTCTACGGAATCTAAATAGGGCAGAAGGTTTACCCCATCAAAAGTGCGGTCGGCAGGCAAAGGTATTCCTGCCGCTGCCATTGAGGTGACCATTACGTCGGTAAGCGAGGTTGGATAGGGAAAAGCAACAGGTTTTAACCTTCCTTTCCACTGCAGCATAAAGGGTACATTTACTCCCCCCTCATAATGCGTCAACTTTCCCCCTCGGTACGGAGCATTGTTGCCCGCCCTTGCATAAAGAGCAGCTCCGTTATCGCTGGCAAACCATATAAGCGTATTTTCAAGCAACCCCTCTTTTTCTAAAGTTTGGGTTATTTGGCCAACCGCATCGTCTAAGGCTAAAATCATGGCTTTATATACCCTGCGCACATGATTTGATTCCCCCTTTACTTTATCATAGTATTCTTGTGGCGCCTGAAACGGGGTGTGTGGAGCATTAAAGGGCAAATAGAGAAAAAAGGGCTTGCTTTTGTTGGCTGTTATGTACCGGCATGCCCTATCCGCAATGGCAAAAGTTAGGTACCTTTTTTCCTGTACTGGCTTGCCATTTTGAAGCAGGGCACATGTGCCATTGCGCCCCTTTTTCCAAATGTGTTTGTCTGAAAACTCTCCGGTTGGCGCATTGACAATTCCTGGGGCACTGGAATCGGAAAAAAGTGAAAAGGCCTCATAAAACCCAAAAAATTCTTGAAATCCCCGTTCGTTGGGCCGCAATCCCTCTCCATGCCCAAGATGCCATTTTCCAAAAATTGCCGTTGAATACCCCGCCGCAGCCAAGGCCTCAGCAAGGGTGATTTCGGTTTTGGGTAAGCCCTGCCTTCCCATAGATTCCTCATCAGGGAATTCAAATTGAGCCGCCACCCGCCAATTGTCGGTTGGAACAATGTAGCGAAATGCCAAGTATTCCAATCTGTTTAATGGATATCTGGCTTGGGGCTGAAACTCCATACCAAATCGGTTGTTTGACCTCCCTGTGAGCATAGCCGCTCGACTGGGCGCACAAATCGGAGAAGCCGTGTAACCATCTGCAAAGCATACACCCTCTTTTCCTATTCTATCTATGTTTGGAGTTTCTGCTGCAACCCCACCATACAAACTGATATCAAATTTCCCCAAGTCATCCGCAACAATCAAGACAATATTTGGGGTTTTGCCACGACCCGTCTTTATGCTCTGTAAATACGCTTCCTTCTTTTTTAGTTCGGCCGCCGATGGCTCTGGTAAATTCCAAGCTTTAGTTTTAAGGGGCCAAAAACCAAGCCCCAAAAGAAACACCAAAGCCAAACCTAGCCCGAACCAAAATCGTTTCATGCCCTAAATATAGGACCTTTTGCACTTAACTTTAAATTCCTTCTGCCCCTGTTGGGGGAATCAGGTCGCCCTTCTCGCTGCCCGAAATAAACTGATTTAAATAGTTTTTCATCCAATCGGCAATAAGCAGTGTGCGAATTTTGCCGGATTCAATAAAGGCATTCAAGTCCGTTTCTTCGGAAAATGTTATTTGATTGCCAACGTAAATTCTATGCCTGTCAATTGGAGCCTGGATGTTTTTTAGTTCTGTGGCTATTTGCTGACTGGTATCATAGTTGGCGGTAAAAAAAAGGGTGTTTCCTTCCACCCGCATATTAAAGTAATCGGCCAACTGTTCTACGCTTGGATTAAATGTTTTTTTTGACATAAAACGAAAATTTAGATGAATTTAAGGGTTTGCAATTGGAGGATAGAGGCTCAAGAATCAGGCCAAAATTGAATTGGAAAATCATTCGTAGAATGGCTGGCTGGTGTTGTTCCATTGAGGGGTGAAATTCGCGAAACGCCAAACGCAAGAGTTCCCTTGAAGCGTTAACCTTTTAGGAAACGAACCAAAAACCAATACACCTACCACCCAACCTAAAAGGCCGGTGGTCCTTCCTCACACAAATCCTCGTTGTCCCTCTAAAAACTTGGTTTCATTAATGTCGTTTGATGCGCTTACTTCCTTCTGTTCCCGCATCAGTCTCTTTTAATTCAACCCTACATGTTAAGGGTGACCTGCCACTTCACCCGTCTCATACCCAAAATTCCCGCCTTCTACTTCAATAAAGTTGCCTCTATCAATTTAGAAAGCATTTCTGAGACCCCCTGTGAACCATTGGTCCGCTTTTCAGCTTTCCTTTAATCCACAATCTCACTTCACTCCTAAAAGAACCCTAAGTGTTCTTCGCCACCCCAAATACGTGACGAAGCATCAAAACGTTTCACTAGTGAATTTCAAAATTACGAACTGGGGTTTCAAGTGTCAAGTAAAATTCATGTTTTTTAACACATTTTTTACCCAAAAACAATTTCTACAGCTGCCTACATTGCAATAACCCCTCTGGTTTCTCATTCAATTACCGACCTTATCTTCCCCAACCCTTACGGCTATGCCCATCCTGTAAATTTGCGAAGACAAAGTGCTATCTTTGAGGCCAAATTGAAGCCATGAAACGAGACGATTTGTTGTTTGATTTAGTTAGGCAAGAAGACCGCAGGCAGAGGGAAGGAATTGAATTGATTGCCTCTGAAAATTATGTTTCTCCACAGGTTATGGAAGCCGTAGGTTCTTGCCTTACCAATAAATATGCAGAAGGCTTGCCAGGGAAAAGGTATTACGGCGGATGCGAGGTGGTCGATCAAGTTGAAAATTTGGCCATAGAGCGGCTGTGTGCTTTGTTCGGAGCGGAATGGGCCAACGTTCAGCCCCACTCGGGTGCTCAGGCAAACGCAGCCGTTATGCTAGCATGTTTGCAACCCGGCGATTCTATTTTGGGCTTTGATTTAGCCCATGGAGGACACCTTACCCATGGCTCTCCAGTTAACTTTTCAGGAAAATTGTATTCCCCCTCGTTTTATGGAGTTGAGCCAGAAACTGGCACCATAGATTACGATAAAGTGCGGGCAAAGGCAGTAGAGTGCCGCCCTAAATTGCTTATATGCGGTGCATCTAGTTACAGCCGAGACTGGGATTACGTTAGGTTGCGGGCAATCGCCGATGAGGTAGGGGCTTTGTTGTTAGCCGACATTTCGCATCCTTCAGGGTTAATTGCTACAGGATTGCTCAACAACCCGTTGCCGCATTGCCACATTGTAACTTCAACTACCCATAAAACATTGAGAGGCCCCCGAGGTGGAATTATTATGATGGGCACTGATTTTGATAACCCTTGGGGGTTAACCACACCGAAAGGCGAACCTAAGCGTATGTCGGCCGTGCTTGATGGTGCTGTATTTCCAGGGACTCAAGGAGGCCCCCTAGAACATGTAATTGCAGGAAAAGCGGTTGCCTTTTTTGAAGATTTACAGCCTGAATACGCCGCATATACCCGGCAGGTAAGAGCCAACGCTCAGGCAATGGCTGCGGCATTAAACGATTTTGGTTACCAGCTCATTTCTGGAGGCACCGACAACCATTTGATGTTGATCGATTTGCGCAACAAGGGCTTAAATGGCAAATTGGCTGAACAAACCTTCGGAAAAGCGGGTATTACAGTTAATAAAAATATGGTGCCTTTTGACGACAAAAGCCCATTTGTTACCTCTGGTATTCGTTTGGGTACACCGGCTTTAACAACGCGTGGCTTAATCGAGGCCGATATGGTTCGGGTGGTAGGATACATCAACGACGCCTTGAATCACCATTCCGATGATTCTTTTTTAAAGGCGATTGAACACGAAATTGCAGGGTGGATGAAAGACAAGCCTGTCTTTTTTGCTTAATTATTTTTAAAAGAAAATGGCCGATTTGAAATCCCTAAATTTGGTTGGAAAACGCGTTTTGATTCGCGTTGATTTTAATGTGCCCATTGAAAACGGCAATATCACCGACAACACCCGAATTCGGGCTGCTATTCCTACCATTCACTATGTTTTAGAACAAGGGGCTAAAGCGGTTTTGGTATCGCATTTAGGCCGCCCCAAATCGGGGGCCTCGGCAGAATTGAGCTTGGTCCAACTGGTTCGGGGCATCGAGGCCGCCTTGAATTTGCCCCTTGTTTTTTTGGGCGATGCATTGGACCCTGAAGCCTTGGCCAAATGGAATGAGATGCCTCAGGGAAGCGTCGGGCTTTTAGAAAATCTTAGGTTTCACCCAGAAGAAGAGGCTGGAGATGAAGGTTTTGCCCAGAGATTGGCCGCCTTTGCAGATGTCTATGTGAACGACGCTTTTGGTACTGCCCATAGGGCACATGCCTCAACCGCAATTGTAGCAAATTTTGTGGCCGATAAAGCCGCAGGCTTTTTGATGCAGCAAGAACTTGATGCCGTTGCTAAGGTTTTGAATCAAGCTCATAGACCTTTTACCGCCGTTGTAGGCGGAGCCAAAATCAGCAGCAAAATTGGCATTCTGAAGAATTTGATTGGAAGAGCCGATCGGTTTATTGTTGGCGGTGGAATGGTATTCACCTTTATCAAAGCCCAAGGAGGAGAAATTGGGCAAAGCCTGGTGGAAGAAAGCATGGTGGAGATAGCTCAAGATTTTCTGGCAACCTGTGCTCAAAAAGGCATTCAGGTGTATTTGCCTGAAGACAGCCTTTGCTCAACCCGTTTCGGAGACGATGGTGCCGTGGCCGTTTATCCCTCTAATTCGATCCCCCCAACCCATATGGGCTTAGATGCGGGGCCCAATGCCATCGCAACCATTGAAAACTGTATAGCAAGTTCTAAAACCATTTTGTGGAATGGACCATTGGGCGTTTTTGAAATCCCTGTTTTCGCTCAAGGTACCCTCGCTTTGGGAAGAGCTATTGCAGGCGCAACACGTCAAGGGGCATATTCTTTGGTTGGGGGCGGCGATAGCGTGGCTGCCGCTAATTCGCTAGGAATCGCTGAACAACTTTCGTATGTGAGTACGGGTGGGGGAGCTTTGCTTGAATGCATGGAGGGCCGCATGCTTCCAGGTGTGGCGGCCTTAGTCTAAAATAGTTTTCAGAGCTGCAAAAATCAATTCTGCATCAAAACATAAAACATAACCACCAATAGACCTAGCACGGCTATGGCAATAGCCACCTTTTCCTTAAACTCATCTACTTTCTGCCGCTGTTGACGCAATTTAATATACTCATTTCTTAATTCGGTGATTTTTGCATCGTCCGGCCCTTCCTCAAAACCGCAATTCGGACATTCCGATTGCTGCTGGGAAAAATCTTTTAGACAAACCGGGCAAGACCAGCCCCAATCGTTAAATTCTCGTTGATCAGTTCCCATGGAATAATTTCAAACTTTTCTTACGGCAAATATTTCCCTTAAAGACGATTAAAAGACGTTCAAAAGGCAAAAATATTGCAGTAAATCACTCCTTTAAACATCTTTCCATACAAATATAAAGGAAAATTTATTTCTGCGTTAATAGAATGTTGTCCTGAAACGTGATTTGCCTGCCCCAAAAGATTAAATATGCTGCCTTTGGTTGATTGAACAGGTTTTTATCCTCTCTTGATTGGTTGAACACAAAATTGGCATGGTTTTTTCTTACTCGACCTCTGACGTGTTTTTTCCTTGGGACCTAGATGTCTTGAATTACTCAAACATCTAATTTCCATTGTTTTATATTTCTTTTGTCCCTTTACAAGGGGCGTGGCATGATTTTTGCTAAAATGCCGCGTTAAGGAATATTTTAAAATGGAGAAAACCCTACCTAACCAAGTTGAGCCTATCGCTATTGTAGGCATTGGATGTCGTTTCCCCGGTGGCGCTGCCAGTCCGGATGAATTCTGGAACCTATTGGCCGAAGGCACCGATTGCATTATAGACGTACCGAAAGACCGCTGGGACTATCGCCGGTATTTTGATCCCGAAACCGACCGGCCAGGGAAGTCCCACCAATTCCAGGGCGGCTTTTTAAAGCTGCGCGTCGAAGAATTTGACCCCCTTTTCTTTGGTATGTCCCCTCGCGAGGCCGCCGTTCTTGATCCTCAACAACGGTTGTTGCTCCAAACTACTTGGGAGGCATTCGAAGATGCGGGGTACACCGCAGAACAAATGAAAGGATCTGAAACCGGCGTTTTTGTGGGCGGATTTTGCTTCGATAATAAATTGCAACAACTAGGGCCCCTTAACAGGGATTTAATCGGTTCTCATACCGCGACGTCCTCTACAATGGTTATGCTTTCGAACCGCATTTCCTACGCGTTTGACCTTCGAGGCCCTTCCTTAAGTATTGATACCGCATGTTCTTCCGCTTTGGTGGCTGCCCACTATGCCTGCCAATCCATTTGGTCTGGCGAAAGCGATATGGCCATTGCCGGAGGTGTAAATATTATGCTGCGCCCCGAGTATCCCATTGCTATGAGCAAAGGTCAATTCCTGAGCAAGCACAGCCGATGCAAAGCCTTTGATGAAGATGCCGGTGGATATGTGCGTGGTGAAGGTGTTGGAGTGGTTATTTTTAAACCCCTTTCCAAAGCCATGGCCGACGGCGATTATGTCTATGCCGTTGTGCGCTCTACAGGTTCAAACCAAGATGGTGCCACCAACGGCATCACAGTGCCGAACCCCGATGCCCAAGAGGCCCTAATCCGAAAGGTGTACGAACGTGCGGGCATTAAACCTACCGATATACGCTATGTTGAAGCGCACGGAACCGGAACAAAGGCCGGGGACCCCGTTGAGATTACCGCTTTAAATAATGTGCTTTCTGAAGGCAGGGCCCCGGGCGATAAGGTTTTTGTAGGTTCGGTAAAAACCAACATTGGCCACCTTGAGGCTGGAGCCGGCATTGCTGGAATCATCAAATCTGCGATTTCCGTAAACCGCCGCCAAATTCCTCCACACCTTCACTTTAAAAAAGCCAACCCCAAAATCGATTTCGAAAACCTGGCCTTAAAAGTGCCTCTAACCCTAGAGGCCTATCCAGAAGGGCCAGCCTTGGTTTCCATCAATTCATTCGGCTACGGTGGTACCAACGGCCACATGGTGGTTCAAGAACCTCCCCGCGATTACCTAAGCCATTTTCAGCCAAACGGCAAAGACGTTCAACGCCATCAATGGCTGTTCCCAATATCCGCCCGAAGCGAAAACGCCCTCAAAGGCATTGTGGTAAAATACATCGACTTCTTGAAGAAAGGCGATATTGGCTTGGCCGATTTTGCCTATTCGTTAAGCCACCGTCGCACCCACCACAATCACCGATTGACCGTTGTGGCCGGCAGCAAAGAAGAACTTTTGGAAAAATTGCAGGCCTATGCCAATGGCGATGCCGCACCCGGATTGAACCAACAACAAACCGTTGAACAGCCTCAATTGGTTTGGGTGTTTACCGGAATGGGGCCCCAATGGTGGGCCATGGGTCGTGAATTGTACAACCAAGAACCGCTTTTTAAAGCCAAACTCGACGAATGCGATGCGATTTTCAAAGGCATTGCCGGTTGGTCGCTCTTGGAAGAAATGATGAAGCCCGAGGCCGAATCTGGCATGGCCGCAACAAAAATTGCTCAGCCCGCCAATTTCTTCGTTCAAGCCGGCCTAATTGAGCTTTGGGAAAATTGGGGCATCCGCCCCGACGCCGTGGTCGGCCATTCCGTAGGCGAAGTTCCTGCCGCTTATTATTCAGGTGCCCTGACTTTGGCCGAAGGTGTGCTGGTTTCGTACCACCGCTCTCGCTGCCAGCAAATGACCGCCGGACAAGGTACCATGCTGGCCGTTGGGCTTGGCGAAGACGATGCCCAAGCTTTGGTTAATGAGCTGGGTTTGACCTCTACCATTTCGGTAGCCGCCATCAACTCTTTTAGTGGTGTAACTTTAGCAGGAACCAAAGATTCCTTAGAAAAAGTAGGCGAGGTTTGCACCCAAAGGCAAATTTTCAATAAAATGCTGACGGTCGAGGTGGCCTACCACTCCTACCAAATGGATCCTTTGCAAGAGGAACTTTTGAAATCTTTGGCCAACCTTAAGCCCCAAACCGCAAAAATTCCATTGTATTCAACCGTTACCGGTACCCGGATGGACGGAAAGGAATTTGGCACGGAGTACTGGTGGCAAAACGTGAGGCAGCCTGTGCGTTTTGCGAAGGCCGCCCAAACCCTGGTGAACGACGGCTATTCTATTTTCTTGGAAGTGGGCCCTCACCCTGTTTTGCGCACCAACATCAATGAGTGCTTGAATGCCGCCGATAAAAAAGGCCATACCGTTCCTTCTTTGCGCCGCGGCGATCCAGAATTGGCGACCCTGCTCAATAGCTTAGGTATGCTCCACGGATTGGGATTCCAAGTTAATTGGGCCAACTTTACCTCCGGCGGACACTTCGTGAAATTGCCTACCTACGCCTGGGATATGGACGATTATTGGCAAGAATCCCCACGCTCGATCGAAGAAAAACACGGCGTACCCGGACATGTGTTCCTGAACAACAACCTACGCATGCCTTTCCCCGCTTGGGAGGTTGAAATCAACCGTTATTTTATGCCTTGGATGGACGACCATAAAATTGAGTCCATGACCGTTATCCCAGGAGCCGCTTACGTCGAGGCCGGCCTAGCTTTGCACGAAAAAACGTTCGAGAACCAAGCCTGTACTTTGCAAAATCTTGAGTTCCACCAGGTTTTGGTGGTTGATGAAAAGAAAGTGCAAATGTTCCATACCCAATACAACCCTTCAACCAAAGGATATTCGGTGTTTAGCCGCTACCGCGAAGACGAATCACCCTGGACCCTGCATGCCACTGGTCGCATGCTGAAAGACACCGTTTCGCGTACCATTCCAACCTTCGGTTTTGGAGAGGTGCAAAAGCGATGCACCAAAGAATTGTCGGCTCCCGATTTGTATGTTACTCTTGCCAACCGAGGCCTACACTATGGGCCATGGTTCCAGGGAATCAAGCAAATTTTTAAAGGAGACAACGAGGTACTGGTGCGGATTGAAGGCAATGAATCTCTAGCCATCAATACCGATAATTACCTGCTGCACCCCACCATTTTGGACTCTGGTTTCCAAACCATGGTGGCCATTGTTGAAGAAAGCAGCAACAACCCAAGTCCGTTTGTCCCTGTTTCCATTTCACAGGTGGTATTTTATACCAGCCCTGGCGAGGCGTGTTGGAGCTACTGCCAAATTACCGAACGCAAAGAAAACAGCATCAAAGGCGATTTGATTTTGTTCGACGACCGCGGAGAAGTCTTGGTTTCTCTTCATGGAATCACCTGCCAAGCCATTTCTTCGGGCAGCGGCAGCGAAGACAACACTTCGGACGAATGGTTCTATGAATACCAATGGAAAACATCTGAAGTCGAAGCCTCTCAAGTGGCCGGCGAACATTGGATGATTTTTGGCGACGATGCAGACCTAACAACCGATTTGATTGGCGCCCTGGCCGAACAAGGGGTAACCAGCACCTTGGTTATGGCCGCCGACGATTACATGCTCGAAGACATGCTGGCTACCGTACGTCCTAATCAGGAAGCCGATTTTAACCAATTGATGAGCGATACCAAAGAAATGGGAATTTCAAGGGTGCTGTATTTGTGGTCGGCTCAGCCCGATTCTGAAAACCTAGCTTTGACCCCCGATGGCATTGTTGATCGCACCATGCCCGCTGTGTATTTGGGCAAGGCTTTGGCATCAAACTGGGGCGGAAAATCAGTGAAGTGGGCAAGCGTAACCACAGGAGCCCAAGCACTGCGCGAGGGCGAAGCCCTGGCTTCACTCGAAACTACCCCGTTCTGGGGTATGGCTCGACTTATCAGCAACGAGCATCCAAACATTAAAACCTGCATGGTCGATTTGGCCGCTGCCGATTCAAACGCCAATACCCTTGTGCGCGAACTGAGCAGCGATTGGAATCAAGACGATGTGGCTTACCGAAACGGACAGCGTTACGTTAAAACCCTGCAGCGGGCTTCGTTCAAAGACGACTCGGCCGAAAAAACCACCCTGGTTTCAACCGAAACCCCGGTTTCGCTCGAAATTGGGCAAATTGGCCGCATCGATTCCTTGCACTACGAACGCACCGAACGCCGGGCACCCGAGGCCGGAGAAGTGGAAATTCAAACGTTCGCCTCTTGCCTTAACTTAAAAGACGTCCTAAAGGTGATTGGCCAACTTTCACTCAAAGCGACTTCGGGAACCTACTTTGAAAGCACCTTTGGAATGGAGGCCAGCGGCATTGTTACCCGCGTAGGCGCAGGCGTTACCGACTTTAAAGTGGGCGACGAAATCGTTCTTGCAGCTCAAAACGGTTGCTTGAAATCTTACGTTACCGCCTTGCCAACCTTCTACATTCGCAAACCCAAACACATTGCTTGGGAAGATTGCCTAATGGTGGTTCCTTACATGACCGTATTGTATGGCTTGCGCGATAGGGCTCAACTCCAGAAAGGAGAAAAAATCCTGATTCACAATGCCACCGGTGGAGTAGGCCTTGCCGCTATTCAGTGGGCGAAACATGTGGGTGCCGAAATTTTTGCCACCGCAGGTAGCGAAGAAAAACGGCAGCATTTGAAAAACCTAGGTCTGGATCACGTGTACGATTCCAGGTCACTGGATTTTGCTACCGACATTCGCCGCGATACCGGCGGGTACGGGGTAGATGTGGTTATCAATGCCATCGCCGGCGAAGCCCTGTATCAATCCTTCGAACTGTTGGCCTCATACGGCCGATTCGTAGAAATCGGAAAACGCGACATCTCTGAAAACAACGGTCTGCCAATGGCGGCCTTTAACCGCAACATTACCTTCCACGGCATTGACGTAGATAGGTTGATGATCGAACGAACTCCCGTTGTTCAAGGACTGCTTCGCGATATTGAACGCTACTACGACCAAGGCATTTTTGCCGCCGTTAACACCCATTTGTTCGGTGCGGCCCAAGCCGAAGAAGCCTTTACCTTCTTGGCCCAATCAAAACACATGGGCAAGGTGGTGATGAACTTTAAAGACCAGGCCGTGCCAGTAGCCAAAACCCAAGAAACCAAGGAATTGGATTTGGAAGGTTCTTACATGATTACCGGCGGTACCGGCGGATTTGGTTTGCAAATTGCCGATTGGTTAAGCCAACGCGGCGTGGCTCAGTTGATCTTGGCCTCGCGCAGCGGTGCCAAATCAGACGAGGCCAAAGAAGCCATTGCAAAAATGCAGGCCCGCGGAACCAACGTCTGGGCCGAGCCCCTCGACATCACCAATGCCGATGCCGTAAACGCTATGATTCAATCCATGCAAGGCAACATGCCTGCTCTGAAAGGCATTGTGCACGGAGCCGTGGTGTTGGACGATGGTTTCTTGATGGATATGAACCGCGACCGGTTTATGACTTCATTCCAGGCTAAAGTAGGCGGAGCCTTGAATTTGCACCGCGCTACCCAGCATCTGAATCTTGATTTCTTCCTGTCTTTCTCTTCCATTTCAGCGTTGATTGGAAACAACGGACAGGCCAACTATGTGGCTGCCAACGCTTTCTTAGATGGTTTTGCCCATTACAGAAGTGGCTTGGGTTTGGCCGGAACCACCGTGAATTTGGGTGTGCTTGGCGAGGTGGGCGTGGCCGCCCGCGATGCCAACGTTACGGCCATTTTGGAATCGGGCGGAATCAAAGGCTTTAGCAACAAACAAGCCTTAGACGGCTTGGGAATGGTCCTTGACCAAGCTCCGGTGCAAATAGGAATGTTTGACGTTGATTGGCACCGCTGGGCCAGCGTGAACGGCGGGGCGGCTCAATCTTCAAGGTTTAAAGACCTTGTTGCTGCCGCAGGAGCTGGTAGCGGTACCAACGCGGTGCTGGGCGAATTGGCTGCAGCGCTTACTGTGCTGAGCGAGTCCGAGCGTTTGGGCTTTATGGAGCAAGCCACCGCCGAAGAATTGGCTGGAGTTCTGAAGCTTTCGGTCGAGAAAATTGACCGCAGCCGGGGCATCAATTTGCTGGGCATCGACTCGCTTATGGCGGTTGAACTGGGCCGGGCAATTCAAGGCCGATTTGGTCTTGAAGTGAGCACCATGGAGCTGTTGAGCGGTCCAAATACAACCCAGTTGGCCTCGGCTTTGCTTGAAAAAGCGAAGGCTTCGGGCGCGCTCATGGGCAATGTGGACGACCTAAGCGAGGAGGAGCTTGACGCTCTGCTGGCCGAAGTCAAAGAATAAATGAACGCAACCGGCGAGCTTGGTCTTGCCGGTTTTTTTTGCTTTTTTTGGGGGCCATTTCCGGCTTTACGTTCTAGGGCGCAGCCATAAACGGCACTGGGCTGGGCGCTGCGTGGGCTCCCAAGGTCGCCTCCGCCCGCCTGCCCAGTTTGGCCGTTTGTGGCCACGCCCTATCACTGCTATCCGGGGCCCGGGCCAACCCATTCTAAGCTCCCTCTTTTTATTGGAACATGTCCGATTTATGGCCGCCCGCGGCAGGGATTGAAGAGGCTTGCCCGCAAGGGAGCCGAAGACTGGCCCGCTAGGTGCGGAGGCGACTTTAGGAGCCCCCGCAAACCAGCTGGGCCAGCCTTTCGGCAACCGCGGACTAGCCCTGAAAGCCCGCAGGCGCCCCCGTTAAAAAAGGCCCTTTACCTCTATTTTTAATCGAGTTGAACATTGGTAACATGTAGTATATCAGTTGTTTAAACTATAAATGCCCCTAAATTCCGGCTCGAATTATATAGAAAATCCTGAAACCTTTGCCAATAAAGGGTTTTAAGCTGTTTATGGACCCTATTTCCCCCATTATTTATTAACAAAGTGGGAAAAAGTGGGAATTAGTGGGTAAAAGTGGGAAAACTTGGCTAATTTAGCCTCTCAGAAGCCCCACCTATGGCCCATTTTATCGGAGAACATAGCGCAAAAATTGACTCGAAAGGAAGGGTATTGTTCCCTGCCTCCTTTCGAAAGCAATTGGCGGGCGAGGGCCAAGAAGAGTTCGTTTTGAACCGCGGTTTTGAGCGCTGCCTGGTGCTGTACCCCCGCAAGGAATGGGATTCCATTTCAGCTCAATTGGCCAAGTTGAATCCTTTTAAGAAGGAAAACCGCCAGTTTGTTCGGCAATTTAACAACGGCGCTATGCCCATTGTCTTGGATTCTGCCGGGCGTATGCTGATTGGAAAAGAGCTGCTGACCTATGCCGGAATTTCGGGCGATATGGTGTTTGCGGCCAACGGAAACAAAATCGAACTGTGGTCAAAGGCCGATTACGACCAAATGATGGAAATTGACTCGGACAGCTTTGCCGATTTGGCCGAGCGCGTTATGGGCGGGAATTTTAATGCCTCTGAAGAATAATGTCGGCCACCGTTTACCATACCGCCGTGTTGCTCAACGAAACGGTGGACGCTCTTTGCATGAAACCCGACGGGGTGTACGTTGATGCCACTTTTGGCGGCGGTGGGCACAGCCGTGAAATGCTGAAGCGCCTTGGTGCCAACGGTCGTTTGTTGGCCTTCGACCAAGACCCGGACGCACGGCAGAACCTTCCGGAAGACGAACGATTGACCTTTATTGCCTCCAATTTTCGGCACCTAGATTCGTACCTTAACGTTTACAAAGCAGAACGTGTCGATGGTATTTTGGCCGATTTGGGTGTGTCTTCGCATCAGTTGGATGCCGCGGAACGTGGCTTTACCCACCGGGTTGAAAGTCCCTTAGATATGCGAATGGGGCCCAATGTGCCCTTTACCGCAGCTCAGGTGCTAAATACCGCAAGCCAAGAAGAGTTGACGCGTATTTTTAAGGAGTACGGCGAGGTGAAATTGGCCTATCGGCTCGCTCAGCGCATTGTGGAACGCCGCGCAGAGTTTCCGTTTGAGCGTTCAATCGATTTGCGTCCTATGCTGAAAGGGCTTTGTCCCCCAGACGGGGAGTTGCGCTTGGCGGCACAGGTTTTTCAGGCTTTGCGCATTCATGTGAACGATGAACTTTCGGCCCTTCGAGATTTTTTGCAAAGCGCTGCTCTTTCTTTGAAACAGGGCGGTCGGGTTGCCGTAATCTCGTACCATTCTTTGGAAGACCGCTTGGTTAAGCACTTTTTTAGGTCGGGCAATTTTTCAGATGAAGCCTCAACCGACCTTTTTGGCAAGCCATTGCGCCCCTTGAATCCAATTAATAGGCAGGCAATCGTACCTAATTCAGAAGAACTTGCCGAGAATCCCCGTTCCCGCAGTGCAAAACTTAGAATAGCTCAGAAAGCATGATTCGCGAGAAAAAACCGACTGCGGCACCCACAGCCGAGGGCAAGGGCGGAGGTTCTTGGTTGATGTCGTTCCTTCGTGCGGAGTTGATTGATCCGGCTTGGGTCTTTGCCCATGCCAGTTACGTGCTTTTTTTAACCGGCCTAGGTTTGGTGTACATCGCAGCCTCGTACATGTCATTGAACAGCATTCGCCGTTTGGATGGCCTAGAGAAAAACATCAAGGTTTTAAAGGCGGTAAGCATTGAGCAAGAAAACCAGCTGATGGAGCTTTCGAAAAAGGGAAGGCTGGAAGATTTGTTGGTGGAGCGGGGCATTAGCATCGCTTCAGAACCACCCCATGTTATGGTCGTTTCGGTCGATAGCCTAGCAGAACTATACTGAACATGTCTACCAAACAAACCATATCAAGGAAAACAAATTTGGTGGCGTTGTTCATCTTGGTTGGGGCATTGGCCGTGGTAGGTCGGGTGGTCCATATTCAGGTGGTCGAGGGTGAAAAATGGAGAGAAACCGCTCGGAAACAATCGGAATTTGTTCAACGTATTGAACCGGTGCGGGGCAATATCTTGGCTACCGATGGTTCTTTTTTGGCCATTTCTTTGCCCATTTACGATGTGTTTTGGGATTTAAGCTGCCCAGGAGCTCACAGAGACTCACTACGGAAATATGCGCGCACCATAGGAGAGGGCTTGGTGAAAATACTAAAAAAGGGCAAAGCCTCCGATTATATGAACAACATATATGCGGCACAACGTATTCCGGCGCGGTACTTTTGTCTGGCCCGGGGGCTTCGGCATCACCAGGTAGAAGCCATAAAAAAATTACCCATTTTGTCAATGCCGCCCTACAAAGGGGGTATGATTGTAGAAAGCCGAAGTACCCGCGAAAAACCCTTGGGCATTTTAGCATCTAGGACCATTGGGCGGGTATCGGCCAACGAAGAACGCTTAGGTCTTGAGGCGGCATACGATTCCGAACTGATAGGCAAGCAAGGGCTTCGGTTTATGGAAAAGCTATCAAAAAATGTGGTTAGGCCCGTTTTTGGTGAAAATGCAGTTGAACCCGAAGACGGTCTAGACATTAAAAGCAGCATAGATGCTGAAATTCAAGAGGTATTGGAAAATGAACTGAATCGACAGTTGATCGCAAGCCAGGCCGACCACGGAACAGCGGTTGTGATGGAAGTGAAAACCGGTTACATTCGGGCGATTGCCAACCTGAAGCGCGGAGACGATGGGAACTACTATGAAAGCTACAACTATGCAATAGGAGAGAGCATAGAACCTGGCTCAACCATGAAACTGGCCTCCATGCTGGCCTTGCTAGAAGATGGATTTGTACATTCTTCCGATACAATTCAAACCGGTTCTGGAGAACTGGTTTTAGCACCTAATGTTACCCTTCACGACAGCAAAACAGGGGGGCACGGGAAAATCTCTGTGGCCAAGGCTTTTGAGGTAAGCTCCAACATCGCAATGGCAAAAATGGTGCTTAAACACTACAAAAACCAGCCAGAAAAGTTCTTGGAACACTACCGCAGACTTGGGCTCGACAAGCCAACCGGGATTGAAATTCCCGGAGAGGGCAATCCTTTGGTTAAGCGCCCCGGCGACGAGGGCTGGAGTATGCTCACGATGCCTATGATGGCCATTGGGTACGAAATCAGGCAAACCCCATTGCAAATTTTAACCATGTTTAATGGCATCGCCAATGGTGGCGTACGAATGAAACCCCTGTTTGTAGAGGCTATTTTGGAACGCGGAAAGGCCATAAAAACGTTCCCTCCAATGCCCTTGGGCGACAGGATGTGCTCAGACACCACCCTAGCTCAACTCATGGCAATGATGACGGGCGTAGTTCAAAATGGAACCGCCTCCAATTTAAAAGGCCATGTAATTCCCATTGCAGGAAAAACAGGCACCGTGAAAATTTCAGCCGGAAAACAAGGCTACACCAAGACCTACCAGGCCAGTTTTTGCGGGTTTTTTCCAGCGGATAATCCGAGTTATTCATGCATAGTGGCCGTAACAAATCCATCGGCCAATGCCTATTACGGGAATGTGGTGGCAGGGCCAGTATTTAAAAAAGTCGCCGACCAAGTATATTCCAATTCGTACAAGGTCAATCGTTTTCACTACTCCAAAACACCCCGCCCAGCCGCCTTGCCCTTGGTGTACAATGGAGCAGTAGATCAGGCAAAAATGCTCAAAAAGTACCTGCCTGTTAACATTAAAGTGGCAGTCCATAGGCCAACAAAGGACCCCAAGGCCATGCCCGATTTGCAAGGCTGGAATGTTACTGATGCTGTGGTGGCCTTGGCCGAACGCGGCATTTCTCCACGAATAATAGGTCAAGGCAAGGTGCGCAAGCAAACGCCGGCTCCAGGTACGCATTATCCTGAAAATACATTGGTTTTATTGGAATTGGCCCCATGAAAATACTGCGCGACATACTGTTTCGGGTTTCCATTGTTGAGGTGGTAGGTTCTACCAATCTGGCCATTGAAGGCTTATCGGCCGATTCCCGACGGGTTGGTAAAAACAGCTTGTTCTTTGCCTGCCGTGGAACCCAGGTCGATGGCCATGCCTACATTTCTTTGGCAATCGAATTGGGGGCTATTGCAGTCCTCTGCGATGACCTTCCTGAACAGCTCTTACCACATATAACCTATGTTCGGGTCGCTAATTCCGCAGCGACTATGGGTTGGGTTGCCGCCAACTTCCACGGCAATCCATCTTCAAAACTGAAGGTGGTGGGCGTCACTGGAACCAACGGAAAAACCTCGGTGGCTACCGGATTGTACGATTTGTTTAGCAAAATGGGATTCGCATGTGGGCTGCTTTCAACCGTTGAAAACCGAATAGGTGCCGAGGTGGTTCCTGCCACCCACACCACCCCCGATGCCATTAGCCTACAGGCTTTTTTTCAAAGTATGGTGGATAAAGGAATAGGGTATTGCTTTATGGAGGTCAGCTCCCACGCCTTAGATCAACACCGAACCACAGGTGTTGAGTTTGCCGGCGCTATTTTCACGAACATTACCCAAGACCACCTTGATTACCATAAAACCTTTGCCCGGTACATTGAGGCAAAGAAAAAATTGTTTGATGCACTGCCTTCCCAGGCTTGGGCTTTGGTAAACGGCGATGACCGAAATGCCAAGGTTATGCTGCAAAATTGCAAGGCCTCCTTCCAATATACCTACGGGCTGCGTGGCGATGAAGACATTAAGGGTAAAATTGTAGAGAATAGCCTTGACGGTTTATTGCTCCAAATACAGCAAAAGGAAATTTCAACCCCATTTGTTGGCAAGTTTAACGCCAGCAATCTTTTAGCCATGTATGGGGCAGCGGTTTTATTGAAGCAGAATTCCGATTCTGTTTTAACACATTTAAGCATGATTGGCCCACCGGCGGGAAGGTTTCAACGCTTAAGCAAACCAGGTTGCCCCACCGTTTTTGTAGATTATGCCCATACGCCCGATGCATTGGAAAAGGTATTGATGACCTTGAAGGAATCAACACAGGGCCAGGGACATATTATTACTGTGGTAGGTTGCGGCGGAAATAGAGACGCCACAAAGCGACCAATAATGGGTAAAATATCGGCCCAATACAGTTGGAAAAGCATTTTTACGTCCGACAACCCTAGGAATGAGGATCCTTCTGCCATAATAAAGGCTATGCAATCGGAGTTAAGTTTAGAGGAAAAGGTGTCGGTACTCACCATCGAATCTAGGTCTGAGGCCATAAAAGCAGCCTTTAAATTGGCAATGCCTTACGATGTGATTCTAATCGCAGGAAAAGGCCATGAAAACTACCAAGAAATACAAGGTCAAAAGCAGCCTTTCGATGATGCAACAGAGGCCCGTAACGATCTTAACGAATATAATTCCTAATCGCTATGTTGTATTACCTATTTGATGCATTGGACCAGGCAGGGTTACCCGGAGCAGGAGTGTTTCGGTTTTTGTCGTTTCGTGCCGGCTTGGCCTTGCTTATTTCTTTGCTCATTTCAGCCGTATTTGGAAAGCAACTGATTGCTTTATTGCGAAGAAAACAAGTAGGGGAGTCGGTTCGCGATTTGGGGCTGGAAGGCCAATTGTCTAAAGCGGGCACTCCAACCATGGGGGGCTTAATTATTCTGGCTGCGATTTTATTGCCTACGCTGTTAATGGCTAAGTTGGACAATGTTTACATCGTTTTAATGCTGATTTCTACGCTTTGGCTTGGCTTGATTGGGTTTATTGATGATTACATTAAGGTCTTTAAAAAAGATAAACGCGGTTTGGCTGGAAAGTTTAAAGTGGTGGGGCAAATCGGTCTGGGTTTATTGGTGGGCAGCATTTTATACTCCCACCCTTCTGTGGTGGTTCGCATGTTCAATAACCAAGGGGCCTACGTGGATTCTCACCGTTTGCTTACAACCTTACCCTTTATTAAAGGGCACGAATTGGATTATGGAACCATAATGTCGTGGGTACATCAAGGATGGGACGCCTATGCATGGCTTCTTTTTATTCCGATGGTCATATTTGTTATTACGGCGGTTTCAAATGGAGCAAATATGACCGACGGCTTAGATGGTTTGGCTACAGGAGTTTCCGCTATCATCGGATTGGTTCTTGGCATTTTCGCGTACGTAAGCGGCAACCTAAAATTTGCCGACTACCTCAATATCATGTACATACCCAATTCGGGCGAATTGGTTGTTTTTTCTGCCGCTTTTGTTGGAGCCTGCGTTGGCTTTCTTTGGTACAATTCATTTCCGGCTCAGGTTTTTATGGGCGATACCGGCTCTTTATCCCTTGGGGGAATTATTGCCGTTTTGGCTATTTCATTGCGCAAGGAATTAATGATTCCAATTCTTTGCGGTGTGTTTTTGGTTGAAAACCTGTCGGTGATTTTGCAGGTGAGTTACTTTAAATATACCAAGGCTCGATTCGGAGAGGGGCGCAGAATATTCAAAATGTCGCCTCTTCACCACCACTACCAAAAGCTGGGCTGGCATGAAGCTAAAATTGTTGCGCGCTTCTGGATTGTGGGTTTGGCTTTGGCCGCCCTAACCATTATAACTCTGAAATTGCGATGAGCAAAAGCCCTAATATTTTGGTTTTGGGTGCCGGAGAAAGCGGTTTAGGCGCAGCTATGCTAGCCCGAAAAAAGGGTTTTAGCTGTTTGGTGTCCGATTCGAAAGCCGTCGCCAGTTCAAGCAAAGACCTTCTTCATAATTGTGGCGCAGAACTAGAAGAGCTGGGGCATGTTCTTGCTCAGAGCTCTGGGCCTGATGTCGTAGTTAAAAGCCCCGGTATTCCAAACGAAAACCCATTGGTTCAGGAATTTCTCAAAAAGGGTGTTCCAGTTGTTTCTGAAATTGAGTTTGCCGCAGGTTTCAGCTCGGCGAAACTGACAGGAATTACAGGAACCAACGGAAAAACCACCACCACAAATTTGGTTTATCATTTATACAAACGAGCCGGATTAAGCGTGGGCATGGGCGGCAATGTCGGTGTTTCTTTTGCTCGATTGTTGGCCGAGGAAACGGAACCTAAGGACCATTATGTATTGGAGGTTTCTAGTTTTCAGTTGGACAATACGCCCACAACCCGCTTTCATACCGGCATTGTATTAAACATTACTCCTGATCACCTTGATCGGTATCATTATCAATTCAATTTGTACGCCGATGCAAAAATAAAATTGCTGGCCAACCAACAGCCTGAAGACCATTATGTTTTTTGTGCCGAAGATCCCGGCAACCTTGAAGCTTTGGAAAGAAACAAACACCTTTTAAAAGGCCAACCTCACCCTTTTGGAATTCATTATCAACCCAGGTTTTCGGCCTGGACAGAATCAAAGTATATGTATATTAAAGACAAGCACCTTACCCTAGACATGCTGATTTCTGATTTGGCTTTGCCCGGCCAGCATAATGTGTACAACTCAATGGCAGCTGCTATTGCCGCACGTGTTCAAGAAATTGGCAAGGAAGAAATTCGAGAGGCCCTATCGGATTTTCAAAACATTGAACACCGCATGGAGTTCGTTTTGAAAATAAAAGGAATGGATTTTATCAATGACTCCAAGGCAACCAACATCAATGCCGCTTGGTATGCCCTAGATTGCTACGATGGCCCACTAATTTGGATTGTGGGTGGTGTTGACAAGGGAAATGATTACGAGGCCTTGAAGGAATTGGTTCAACAAAAAGTAAAGGCCATAATTTGTTTGGGAAAAGACAACGATAAAATTCGGTCGGCCTTCCAGGAATTGGTTCCTGAATGGATGGAAACCCAATCGATGGACGAGGCCGTTCGTGCAGCATATTATCTTGGCAAATCAGGAGACACCGTTTTGCTGTCGCCTGCCTGCGCCAGTTTTGACTTATTCGAAAACTACGAAGACCGGGGTCGTCAATTTAAATCGGCTGTTCGCAATTTATAATGAAAAATTGGTCAACATATCTTAAGGGCGATGCCCTTATTTGGTTGGTGGTGTTCTTCCTTTCCATCGTCTCGTTGCTTGCTGTTTACAGCGCTGCTGGGTCTTTGGCATATCAAAACAATGGAGGAACTGCCGAAGCCTATTTGTTTGACCGTTTTAAATTTATAGTTCTTGGACTTCTCACGATGTATTTGGCCCATAAAGTGCCTTTCAGGGTGTATGGGTTGGTGGGCACCCTTGGTATTGTTGTGGTGGTTCCTTTGTTGGTGTTAACGCTGTTTATGGGGTCGAACATAAACGATGCGAGCCGATGGCTGCGCATTCCAGGGCTGCCATTCTCCATTCAAACTTCCGATTTAGCCAAGCTATTTCTTGTTCTTTACCTAGCCAAGCGTTTAGCCACCGCTCAGCCGGTGTTGACGGATTTTGTAAAAGGCTTTTTACCCTTGGCTATTCCGTTGGTTTTGGTCACCGTTCTAGTGCTACCGGCAAATTTTTCAACCGCCGCTTTGTTGTTTTTGATTGGTTTAATCATGATGTTTATTGGCGGCGTGCCCTACAAGTATTTGTTTGGTTTGGTGGGGACCGGAATTGCAGGGTTGATGCTGTTGGTTCTTTTGGCCATGGCTTTGCCAGGAGTTCTGCCCCGCCTTTCAACTTGGAAAGCCCGAATTGAAAATTTTACATCAGACGAACCCAAGGATGCCTACCAGATTGAACAGGCTAAAATGTCTATTTCTATGGGAGGAATAGTGGGCCAAGGACCAGGGAATAACGCTGGTAAGTACCGCCTACCCCAAAGCTACTCCGATTTTATTTTTGCCATGATCATTGGTGAATATGGGATGCTCGGAACGGTCTTTTTGCCCCTTGCTTTCATTTTTTTGCTGTACCGTTGTTTAAAAGTGGGTGGGCGAAGCCAAAGTGCATTTGGAACCTTTGCCGCTTATGGAATCGGATTGTCAATTGCCCTTCAAGCTTTTATTAATATGGCGGTAGCGGTGAATTTGTTCCCAGTTACAGGGCAGCCCTTACCTTGGGTGTCAATGGGGGGTACCTCAACCATCATTACCGGTTTGACCTTGGGTATTGTACTAAGTATTTCAAGAGGCGAAGCGAATTCGCAAGAACCATTAACTACGGTGCAGGGGGGCCAGTTGTCGCATGGCTAAACGATTCGTAATTAGTGGTGGCGGTACCGGAGGTCACATTTTTCCAGCGATTTCAATCGCCCAAGCAATTCAACAGGAATTGCCCGAAGCAGAGTTCTACTTTGTTGGAGCCTTGGGAAAAATGGAAATGGAAAAGGTCCCTGCGGCAGGCTTTCCTATCCTGGGCTTGCCTATAAGGGGATTTAACCGGTCCCAACCACTTAAAAACTTGGGATTACCCTGGGCTTTGTTAAAATCTGTTTGGAAGGCAAACCGATTTTTAGCAAACTGGAAACCCGATGCTGCAATTGGGGTAGGGGGATTTGCTTCCGGAGCACTTGGCATCGCCGCAATTCAGCGCCAGATACCTTTATTTTTACAAGAACAAAATGCGTTTGCAGGTAAAACAAATTCTTGGCTAGGAAAATTCGCTGTTCGAATTTTTGTGGCCCATCCAAACATGGATCGATTTTTTCCAGCCCCAAAAATTGAACGGGCTGGTAATCCTGTTCGCTCGGTTTTTGAAACAGAAGGCCCCCCTAGGCATACTTGCTTGTCTCATTTTGGCCTAGAATCAAACAAGCCAACATTGTTGATAACGGGGGGCAGTTTAGGCGCCGGAGCCATTAATGCCGCTGTAGCTACCCCCCTTCAAACCTGGACTCAAAAGGGATATCAGGTAATTTGGCAAACCGGCGAACGGCAATTCGATACGTACAAGCACCTGAATGCAAGGGGTTCTATTTGGATATCCGCCTTTATTCCCGATATGCAAATTGCTTATTCTGCGGCCGATGTAGTTCTGAGCCGAGCAGGGGCTATGGCAATTGCTGAATTGCTGGCTGTGAAAAAACCCGCCATTTTGGTTCCCTTACCTTCGGCCGCCGAAGACCATCAAACCCACAATGCCAAATCTCTCGCCGATCAAGGCGCTGCAATTCATTTAAAGGAATCGTTGCTTAATGATAAATTGAATGAAACCGTAGAACAGCTTTTAAGCAATGAATCAGCAAGAGATGCTATCCGGGAAAAGCTGTCGGCCTTACATCAGGCCGGTTCTGCTCAAAAAATAGCCCAATCCATACTTAAGCACCTGTTTCAATGAACCTTCCCAATCATACCCATGTGTTTTTTATCGGCATTGGCGGTGCGGGTATGAGCGCACTTGCTGGTTTGCTGCACGGACATGGTGTGAACGTCGCCGGTTACGATCGTAGCCCAGGAATAATGACCGACAAACTAAGCCATTTAGGAATTCAAATTGTCTTTGAAGATTCTATAAATCAAATTCCCGCCGCTTGGAACTGCCCTACCACCCTGGTGGTGTACACTCCCGCCATTCCGACCAACTCCGTTTTGTTGAATTATTTTGCCAATGGTGGAAACAGGGTAATGAAAAGGGCTCAACTAATGGGTGAACTTCTTAAGGAAACTCAAATTTTAGCCATTGCCGGCACGCATGGCAAAACAACCACTTCAGCCTTATTGATCCATTTGTTAAATGCCTCGAAAATTCCAGCAAATGCTTTGATTGGCGGATATTCTATAAACATTGAGGGAAACTTCCAATCCATTCCTTTCGCCAGGTTTACCGTGGCAGAAGCCGATGAATTTGATCGGTCCTTCCTGACCTTAAAACCCTTCGTTGCGGTTTTCAATAGCTTGGATGCCGACCATTTGGATATTTATGGCACCGAAGAAGAACTTCGCAAGAATTACTTCTATTTTGCTGACACAGTTCGAAAGGATGGATTTATCCTAACGGCACCAGGAATAGAAATTCCTCCGGTCCACCCCAGTATTTTTTCCTTTGGAACCGAAAATAGCCGCTGTTTTGCCCGCAATATTCGATCTGCCGAAGGGAAGACCTACTTTACCCTGATTTATAATCAAGAAACCCAGGGAGATTTTCAATTGCCCATGTTGGGCCGCCATAATGTGAATAATGCATTGGCTGCCTTGGCGGTTTGCTTGAAGTTGGGGGCATCTATATCAGATTTAAAATATGGACTTGCTCAGTTCAAAGGGGTTTTTAGGCGTATGCAATTGCATGTTTGCAGGCCTGAACACATCTATTATGATGATTATGCACATCATCCAACCGAAATTGATGCCGCTATACTTGCCCTTCGGGAGGCCTATCCGGGCCGACGTTTACTCGGAGTTTTTCAGCCACATTTGTTCAGCAGAACCCAAGATTTCTGGAGCGATTTTCAAAAAAGCTTGAGCGCTTTTGACGAACTCATTCTATTGGAAGTTTATCCCGCTCGCGAAAAGGCCATTTCAGGAGTTAGCAGCCTGGAATTGGGAAGAGGAATCTCAGGAATTAAAGTTCATAATGCCACGCATAGTTCGCTAATGCTAACCTTAAAAACCATTTTACAAAAGGGAGATGTGGTTTTAAGTATTGGCGCCGGCGACATCGATAAGCATTGTTCTGAAATGTCAAACCATTTAAACCAAATTCAGTATGCAGAGTTGGCTTAAATGGGTCCGAATTTCGCTAGGGCTTGGCTCTATGCTGGCTCTTTTGGGACTGGCACAATCTCAGTCGATTGCCCTTACAAAGGTGCCTGTGGTTGAATGGAACCAGAACGATACCCTTGAGCTTATCGATTACCCAACGGTGTTGACTTGGACGGACGGATTTGTGCAAAATGGAAGCCAATGGCCTCAAATTGATTCCATGGAAGAACGACTTCGCCGCCACCCTAGCGTGTACCGGGTCGAGGCATCGGTAGGAATTAACGGGAAAATTCGAATCCAAATAGACCAGCGAGACCCGCTGCTGCGGCTTATTGATTCGTTAGGTCATCAGCAATATTTAGATAAAACCAAGCACTTAATGCCCGCAATGGTTGGAATTCCTGCTCGAATACCTATTGCAACCGGGCTAGGTAACCTTAGTGGTTTAGCCGAAGATTCAGCTTTGTTGGATGAACTTATGGAACTTGCAAACCAACTTTATTCTGACCCATTCTGGTGGATTTTTACCGACCAAATTTCATTGCATCCAACCAAGGGCTTTGTGCTAAACCCCAAAATAGGGAAGCACCAGGTTGTTTTAGGCAAAGCCACTAAGTTGTCAGGTAAGCTGAAAAAACTCAAATTGTTCTATATGCACGGACTTCATCCCGCCGATTGGGATGCTTATGCGACCATCGATGCACGATTTAAAGGACAAATTGTTTGTCAACCCTATTCCTTACCCCCTTTGCAAATAACTCAACCCCGCGATTCGCTTGCTACAGCAGATACAACATCCACAATACCCAATCCTTAAATAATTCTATTTTATGAGACCTCAAAAAAATACCACCAATCCCGAACGCCTAACGGTTGGCCTAGACATAGGTACGACTAAAATTGTCATGATGATTGGCAAACTGAATGAACACAACAAAATTGAAATTGTCGGGTCTGCCACAACCCCATCTACCGGGGTTCAACAAGGCATGGTTACAAATATCGTACACACCATTCAGGCCATTAAAAAAGCAAAGGAACTTGCCGAAGATGCGGCACAGGTTGAAGTAGAACAAGTAATTGTAGGTATAGCAGGGCAGCATATTCGGAGTTATCATAACACCAGTGTGAAAATGCGGGGACAAGATGCCGATATTATTACTGAAGCCGATATCCATGACTTAACCTCGCAAATGCAAAGAATGGCCTTGGCCCCAGGGGAAAGCATCATCGATGTAATACCCCAAAATTTTGTGGTTGATGGACTGCCGGAAATCAAAGACCCAATCGGCATGCAAGGAGCCCGCTTGGAAGGCAATTACCATATTATTACAGGGCAAGTTAATCCAGCTAAAAACATTTACCGCTGTGTTGAAGAGAGTGGAATGAAGGTTCTTGATTTGGTTTTAGAACCCCTCGCTTCATCTGAATCCGTGCTGACAGAAGAAGAAAAGGAGGCCGGGGTCGCTTTGGTTGATATAGGTGGCGGCACAACCGACATTGCCATTTTTCAAGACGGCATTATTCGACATACGGCCGTTATTCCATTTGGAGGAAACAGCATAACACGTGATATTATGACAGGGTGTCAATTGCTTCAACGCTATGCCGAAATCCTTAAAATTAAACATGGCTATGCCATCCCTTCGCAAGAAATGCTAAATAGGGTTATTACCATTCCAGGAGTTCAAGGAGGCGCTTCAAAAACCATCAGCATGGCAAATTTGGCAAGCGTCATCAAAGCCAGAATGGAAGAGATTCTGGAGTGTGTTCATGTTGAAATACGAAACAGTGGTTTTGCTAGCCATTTAGGCGCTGGAATTGTTCTTACAGGCGGCGGATCCCAACTTCGCCATATTCGCCAGTTAACTTCTTATGTAACTGGAATAGATGCCCGAATAGGTTTGCCCAACAGCCATGTCCATGGCGCCTCTGACGATGTGCTGGCACACCCAAAATATGCTACATCGGTGGGCCTAATGATGATGGGTTTTCGGAAGAAATACCAAATTAATCCAGAACCGGTTTTGACCGAAAAAGTCAAACAAAAATCAAAAGAGAAGGCTCCAGATTCCATAAAGCCAAGCTTCCTTGATATCATAAAAAAACAAATCAATTCCATTTTGGAAGACGACACAAACGATACCATGAATTAAATCCATTAATAACCTAAGTAAAACAAAACAATACCCTATACCATGAATTCAATTAATCAAGACGACATGTTTTCATTCGAAATGCCCCGCAAAGACAACGCCTCCATCATAAAAGTAATTGGTGTTGGCGGTGGTGGTTCCAATGCAGTTAACCATATGTTCCGCCAGGGTATCACTGGAGTAGATTTTATGGTCTGCAACACCGACCACCAAGCCCTTAATACCAGCCCGGTACCCATTAAAATTCCATTAGGTCAAAATCTGACCGAAGGCCGCGGGGCAGGTTCTATCCCCGAAATCGGCCGTAAAGCGGCGATTGAAAGCATCGACGATATTCGTCAACACCTATCGGATAACACTAAAATGGTTTTTATTACCGCCGGATTGGGAGGGGGCACTGGCACAGGTGCGGCGCCGGTTATCGCCAAGCTCGCTAAGGAAATGGGTATCCTTACCGTGGGAATTGTAACCATTCCGTTTCAGTTCGAGGGCAAAAAAAGGGGCATGCACGCTACCTCGGGTCTTGAAGAAATTCGCAACAGTGTCGATACGCTTCTAATTATTTCAAACGACCGCCTGCGCGAGATCTATGGAAATTTGTCGTTAACCAATGCCTTTGGTAAGGCCGATGATATCTTAACCACCGCCGCCAAAGGAATTGCAGAAATTATTACGGTTCCTGGATACATAAACGTTGATTTTGAAGATGTGAAAACAGTAATGACCAACGGCGGAGCCGCAATTATGGGGGCTGCGATAACCGAAGGCGAAAACCGCGCTGCACTGGCTGCAGAACAGGTTTTAAACTCACCTTTGCTTGATGACTCAGACATCCATGGAGCAAAACACATTCTTCTGTATATCTCTTACGGCGAAAATGAACTTACCATGGACGAGGTAACCGAAATCAACGAATACGTCCAAGAAAAGGCCGGAATGAATGCCAATATGATTTGGGGTACGGGTCAAGATCAAACCTTAGGGCAGTCCATTCGAGTTACCCTAATTGCCACTGGTTTCAATAAGTCCGACTCAAGCAGTGTTTCTGAAACTCTCAACGTGGAGTTAGATACGAATTTTGAACCAAGTAAACCTCAAAATGAGTTTGAATTAGAACGCCTAGAAAGCCTTGAAGCTATTCCTGAAGCCCAGTCCAGTTTGGCCAACGAGCCATCTACCATTACCGTGGATTTGCTTGGCGATGAAAGCCCAAGGGAATTAAACACATCCGAGTATACTTTGTACCAAAAGGAGGATGCCTTAGAAAAGCCTTTGGCTCCAATTTCTAGAGCCGAATCTCCAACCCCCAATAGCATTACTGGAATGGGGCAGCGGCGCGAAATGCTCGAAAACATCACGGCCAAACTTCAAAATCCAGCAAGAATTGCCGAATTGGAGCAAAGCCCGGCCTACATGCGCAAAAAGGTAGAACTTGAACTTACTCCAACCATGGATGATCGCGTAGCATCAAAGTCAACCCTGTCGATGGATGGCGGTGAAATTCGTTTGCGCGACAACAACTCCTTTCTCCACGACAGCGTAGATTAATTGCATTCGATTTAGGATTCAAAATTCGGCAGCAACCTTAGCAATTCCAGTATTGTTCATTAGAATTGCTATATTTGCTTCCCGATTTTCGGGTTCTTTAACATGGAGGGCATAGTTCAGTCGGTTAGAACGTCAGATTGTGGTTCTGAAGGTCGTGGGTTCGAATCCCATTGTCCTCCCTACTTTTTACCCAGGCACTTATCCCCTTTTCAGGGTGGTAACTACGCCTAATGGCAAGAGTTTTCCGAATTTGTCCCCTAGGCACAATTCCGAAGTTTCAACCACGTCCCCCTCTAAGGCATGTTGCCGCATCAAATTGTACATTAATACAGATGAGAACCCCAGGGAATAGGTGTTGACCAGCAAAAATGCCTCAGAATCATCCAACAAGGCAACCGCTTTTTCGACCAATGCATTAATTTGTTTTTCAAGGACCCAAGATTCCCCATTTGGCCCGTGTCCATAGGCAGGGGGATCCATCACGATACATTGGTATTTTTTACCCCTTCTAAGTTCTCTACTTAAAAAGGTTGGGGCATCCTCTACCATCCAACGGATACCATCCATTTTTGATAGTTCTAGGTTGGTGGCTGCCCAGGTTACAACCTGTTTGATGGAATCTAGGTGGGTTACCTGAGCCTTCGAAGCCCGGGCGGCTAAACTTGCACCACCTGTATATGCAAAGGCGTTTAAGACGTTTTTTTCAGGCGATTTCATGGCCGACAATTCCTCATCAATCCGCTCCCAGTTCAAGCATTGCTCGGGAAAAATCCCCAAATGCTTGAATTTGGTCCTAGCCAATTGAAAGGTTAAGGTTTTTCCCCTTGACAAGGAATACGCTAAGGTCCACCGATCAGGACTTGGTTTTAGTTCAATCCATTTTCCATCCCGTGGACTACTCCCAATAAATCGAACATGCGCCTGCTTTTCCCATTCAGCCTCCGAAAGATCTTTTTTCCAAATGGCCTGAGGCTCTGGCCGTATGGTTATTACGCTCCCAAAACGCTCCAACTTCTCAAAGCCTCCTGTGTCTATAAGCTCGTACTCCTTCCAGCCTCTGCTAATCTGTACGGGGATATTATTCATGCTTTTTTTAATGCGCGAACGTAAAGTGTTAACCTAGATTCAGCAACAGTTTGCCCGCTTTCCGTTTCCATAGTTATGTTCCATACCTGCAAGGTGTTGCCTAACTTAGCAGGACGGGCAATGCCAATTACAGGCCCCCTTCTTTCGGGAATTGCTTTTATGTGGGTAATGTCCAAATTGACACCTAAGCATGCATGGGTTTCTGGATTTACGGTCAAATAAGCCGCTATACTTCCTAATGATTCTGCCAATGCCGCCGATGCGCCTCCGTGAAGCAATCGAGCAGGTTGAACGGTGTAATGTTCTACCGGCATCTGACCCCTAAGGTAATCCTCGCCTACCTCAATCACCTCTATTTTTAGATGCTCCATTAGGGTGTTTTTGCATAGAGAATTAATATCCTCCAACGAAGGGGTTTTAAACCAAATTTGCATGCCCAAAGGTAGTAAGGAAAAACAGAAGGCCCTCCCAAATATTAAATTTGATTTACCTTCTTGTATCTAAATCTTTTGTTTAAATGCCCCGTACTTTTGTGCTATGGAGTATCAACTAAAAATCAAGGGAATGAACTGTACGGCCTGTGCAGCTGCTGTTGAAGCTGCTTTATTGAAATGCCAAGGCGTCGAGCAGGTAAATGTATCTTATGCCTTAGAAGAAGCTAGAATTCAGGTCAATACACCAGAGGCTATTCCCTTAGCTCTTGCCGCCGTTACCATGGCATTAAGTTCTATCTTGGTTGTGTTGAATAGTTTGCGCTTATCCTTTTCTTAAATCCGGGAAATCCGCATTTTCTCCCAAGGCACGTTCTTCTGGGCTTTTATAGCGAAAGAAGAAATTCATCCATATGGACCTGGACAACCTAAAAACAATAGGGAAACTCAACACAATACTGCCACCAATCGCCGTAAAATATATCCATTCCTCCTCCCAACTAAAAAAGGGCAAGAGCATCACGAAAACAGCAATAGCTATAGCCGTGGTTAAAGCATAACTCACATATCCAGCACCAAAATAAAATCCGGGTTCAGGTTGATAGTTAAACCCACATCTGGAGCAATTTCCATGCATTTAAAGCGCTGCAGATGGTTTGAATATATTGTTCCCATTGAAAATGGGGCCTTCGTGGCAGCGAGGGCAACGCATATTCACGATGGAGTACATTCGGGAGCCTAGGGTAAACATAGGGCAAAGATACTCAGCCTGACATCATCGGTCGTGATTTTTGTCACGGATTCACATAAAATAATAGGCAAAAAAAACCGCGACTTAGCGCGGTTTAAAATTTAGTTGCTTCGCTTGTCTGGTTTAGCATATTGGCTTCCAGCTCGGTGAACATAACGATTGTGTTTTGCTATACCCATCGGAGGGCCAATTCTATCCATTGCACAGCGAAAGCCAATCCACTCGGTTGACGATTGTTCATCAAGAAATCTCCGTGTACCAGGAACCATCCAATAGGCAGGGTCTTTCCAAGATCCCCCCTTAATTACCCGTGCTTGGTTATTAATTAGAGTTGCGTTGCTGTAATCGTACATGGCATTCGTTCCCGAAACCGAATCGGCATAGCTGGCATCATTGTAATACAAAGAAGATACAACGTCGCCATCCTCATAATCCAAATAATTGGCGCGCTTATAGTTTCTGCGCATGGCGGCGTCGTCTTTGGTTACGTCCACAAACTGAATCCGACCTAAAGAATCTTTTTCAGACAAGAATCCCTCATCATCCAACAATTTCTTTTTAAATACGTTTCCACGGAATGGACGGAACTCGTCAAAATCCATCAACGACAATGGCCTGTATACGTCCATTACCCATTCAGAAACGTTGCCCGCCATATGGTAAAGGCCAAAATCATTAGGCCAATAATAATAAATTGGTGCCGTGGCATCGGCCATATCGTTCAAACGCCCAGCGCTTCCCATGTAATCACCGCGTCCACGACGGAAGTTCGCTAAGAAATCTCCTTTAAATTTTTCGTTGGGGTTGCGAGAAATGTGACCGCTCCAAGGATACAGGCGCCTTTCTTTAATGATTTCACGGTCGGTCGAAGGATCGGTATTTCCTACCAAGGCCAAAGCTGCATATTCCCATTCTGCTTCTGTTGGAAGACGGAATTTGGGCAACAGCAATCCGTCTTCAATACGAACCTTACGTTGTTCACCTGTGAATATATCAACAGGTTGAAATTTCTTTTTGTTGTTCAGCCCCAATTCATACTGACCAGCTAAGTAGGCTTCTGTATTGAAATTCTCTTCTGCCAATTGTTCTTGGGGGTGCCAAACCATGATTTTTTCTCGAACCATAATCATTTCATTGGTCCGATCCGTGCGCCATGCACAGTAATCGTTTGCCTGAATCCAACTTACTCCAACTACAGGGTAATAATTGTACGCAGGATGACGCAAATAATTCTCCACGTAGTTGTCGAAAAATCCCATCTTTGACCGCCATACTAAGGTGTCAGGCAATGCTTTTTTCAATACCTCAGGATAATCTTCTCCAAAAACACGCTGAACCCAATGCAAATATTCCCGGTAGGCAACGTTGGCCACTTCAGCCTCGTCCATATAAAAGGACGAAACAGTAACCCGTCGTGGCATGTTGTCGTGCTCAAAAAGCACATCCTGTTCAACCTGACCCATAACGAACGTTCCCCCTTCAATTAAAACCAAGCCAGGCCCAGTTTCTTGTTCAATATAAGGTGGAACTTCAAAACCTCCGTTTCGGGCATCGTTGTAGGCCCAACCGGTGGTGGAAGAAATTTGTTGGTCTTTGCAAGACGCAAAAGCCGCAACAAGTACGGCTAAAAATCCAACTTTGGTTATCTTTTTCATGCCAAGGCAGTTTAACGCGAATTTAAAAGTAGAACGAAAGTACGAAAGATTATTGTATGTCCAAGTTTAGAATGATGGGCAACGGACAGTGCGGAAACGTCGCATAGGTTGACGGCACGGAATTTTTAAGCCCAATGAAATTTCATGCGACCCCGCTGTACGGTTTGTAAGGCGAGAAATAGTCACGTCATACGAATATCCAATGCGCCATGTGTCGCGCTGCAATCCGAACAAGGCTATGAACGAATCGTTGTTCCTATACCATATACCACCAACCACAGGCCCTTTTCCAGCATACAAACCTATGTTGAGTTGGTAAAACGACTGCTGCAACATGAACAATACGTTGGGCGAAATAAACAAATCGCCAGAATATTTACGGCGTTTACCCAAGGGAATCATCGCCCCAAAGTGAGTGGTTAACTTAAAGGGCAACGCACTGGCACCCAAAAAACCCTCATTTGGCTGAGTAATATGATGAATAGCCGCACCACCATAGAAAATTTGATTGTATAGCACCGCTCCAGCTGCAAAATCAATCATAACCTTCTCATCGTTATCAAATACCTCCTGAGTTGCATAAATAAACCCGTACCGGTCATCAATCTGGTCTCCAAAAGTCAGTTTGCTCACATCCAAACTACGTTGCAATATTCCAACCTCAGCTGCAATTCGAAGGCTGGCTTTGCGCGACAGCTTGATCAAATAAGAATACGAAACAGCAAAATTATGCGATGTAATGGTATTGGTACCTGCCTCATCACGCATCATCCGAATTCCAATACCGCCTTGCAATGCATCAAAATGCTGGTCGTACGAAACGGCATACGTCCTGTAATTACCAGATATACCTGTCCACTGAAAACGGCTATTCATTGAGATGCGCGGGCACCGTACCGAACCCGCAAACGCAGGGTTTAAATAAATCTGATTGGCATAGAATTGGGTGAACTGCGGATCTTGAGCCTCAGCCGTAACCACGGTCAACCCCCCGGCCAACATAAACAATATTTTCTTGAAAATGCGATTCACCATAACTGAAGAATGGTCATATGAGGTTCAAAGATAAGAAAATCGTGTAAAGTTAGAACATATTTTAACATTTTGATGTTGAAATGTGCCACAAACAGCAGACAATTTTGTTTTCCAAGGGGCTGCATACCGATTTATTTTCATCAATTCCCTTTTTCTACCCAATACTAAACTCCTTGTTTTTGCGTTCAATATCCTCTTTTAATCTTAATTGTACCATAAAGATACACGACTTTCTCCATTATGTCAATGGCTCCCCTTCAACTTTTCCTTTTCAATCCCTTTGGGCCTTGCCTTAATGCCGCCCAGGTTGTACCTTTACCCCTCATGAAAAACATTGCTGTTTTTTTTCTGTCCTGTTCTTTTTTGACGGCTTTTTCTCAAAAGAGCCTCGAAACGGTTTCATTGGATTTGACACTTGCCTCTACCTTAAATGCTGACGGACATGTTCAATTTCATGGTAAAAACGCTTTTTTTGATTGCGAATACCCTGCTTGGTCTATCGTTTTGTCCGGTCATCAAACAGCATCGGCCCCCTCGGTTTCTTTTTTGACCTTCGATACCCTCAACTTTCCTTTATTTGTTGAAAACCCTATTCCCGTCCATTCGGCTTTTAAACAAATTAAATTCTTGCCCTTCTCTATTCGAGGACAATCCTTTTTGCGAATTATTGGCCCAGCTTTTTTGGTTGACGACCATAACAACGTTTTGATTCCAAAAGAGGTTTTGATGACCCCATCAGCCCAAACTAAATTACCCCAATGTTCAATTCAAACTACGATGGCCGCCAATTCCGCCATAGGTCAAGGTGCTTGGTTTAAAATTGGAATGTTGAATGAAGGTGTGCACAGATTAGATTATGAACAGCTTTTTCAGTGGCAAATTATTTCGGCCCCTTTGCCTTCATCTCTAATTGGATTGGTTGGAAATGGAGGATACCGACTCCCCGAAGACCTTAACCAGCCACGCCCAAACGACCTGAATTCTATACCTATTTTTATGGTCGATGGCGGTGATGATCAGTTCGGCCCAGGTGATTATTTCTTATATTATACCCACGGATTAAAAAATTGGACTTGGAACGGGCAAGAATATGTCCACGACAACAATATATACAGCGACACCATTTATGCCTTCTTAAGCCCAAATCAACCAGGGCCCCGCTTGTCTGTTCAGCCTATGCCCACTGGAATCCCTACTTATGTTTCTACCAAAGGAGATTTTTTTCAATGGATTGAAGAGGATAAACAAAACTTGATTAAATCCGGTCGAAAATGGTTTGGTGATGTGTTTAGCTTCACCAATTCATACTCTTACCCCTTTAACCTATCGGCATTTAATCCTGGCGATTCGGTTGTTTTAAGAGTCGCTACCGCCGCCCGTTGCGTTAGCTGCTCATCAAACTTCAGCTTTTTTGCAAACGGCAACCTTGTTGGCTCCTCCACTCTAGGTCAGGTTTCAAGCAATTATGCGGGAAATTACATTACAGAAAACACGTTCACTTCTAAGGTTCCTGTAAACGCTTCAAATTTAACGATTCAGGTCAGCAGAACCGACCCCCAGTCCGGATCCGAAGACCAACGTGCCTGGCTTGATTTTGTTACCATTCACTACCGCCCAACTCTTCAATTCACCGGTCAACCGTTTGTTTTTCAAGATTACCTGGCACAAGGATTCGCCGAATACCGAATTGCCAATCCCAACATCCCTTTGCAAGTTTGGAAAGTCGATGATATGGCCAATGTGCAGGTTCTCAGTACGGCATCTGGAACTGCTTTCAATTATGTTCGGGTTCCCAATTCTGAATTTGGAAAATATGCGGTTTTTGGTTCCCCTTCCTCCTTGCCGACACCCCTCTTTTATGGAGCAGTTCCAAACCAAAACCTTCACGCTTTGGTCGCTTCCGACCCAGTCCCAGATCTGCTCATTGTTACCCACCCTTCCCTACTTGAACCCGCTGAAGAACTTGCCGAAATGCATCAGATTCAAGATGGTATGACCGTCCATTTGCTCACAACCACCCAGATTTTTAATGAGTATTCAAGCGGAGCTCAAGATATTACAGCAATCCGTGATTTTGTGCGCAGTTATTTCCAACTGCGTGGCGATTCCATTGGACCTCGTTACCTCATGCTGTATGGCTCCGGAAGCTTTGATTACCTCCCTCACCGAAACCGCTTGTCAGCCCCCAACCATAACCTTGTCCCATCTTTCCAAACCTGGGATTCTAGAAGCCGAAGCGGCGGCTCACACCCATCCGATTTTTTCTACGCCTCCTTTAGCCCCAATACCAGCAGCGATGGGGTGGTAAACAGCAGCACTCCAATTTGGCTGGGAATCGGTCGTGTCCTAGCTGCCACCGCAAACGAAGGCTTTGCCTACAATAGAAAGGTTCTTCACTACCAGGAAAACAACCAATGCCTTGGGGATTGGCGCAACACCGTCACCCTGTTCTCAGACGACATGGAAGCCTCCTGGGAAAGCAGTTTCCTAACTGATAACGAATGGATTTACAATTGGCTTAAATCAAACAAACCCGTTTGGAACGTCGATAAAATTTACATCGATGCTTTTCAACAAAATACCACCGCTGGTCAACGCTACCCCGAAGCCAACGATTACCTAAACCGCAGAATCAACAAGGGGACCCTGTTTTTGAACTACATCGGGCACGGAGGCGAATCCGGCCTTACAGCCGAACGCGTACTGCAAATTGATGACATTGAAAAGTGGTCCAATTCAAATCAATTCTCCATTTTTTCAACCGCAACCTGCACCTTTACCCGTTTCGATGACCCTACCTTCGAATCGGCAGGAGTGCGTGTTCTGCAGCGTGAAAATAAAGGAGCTGTTGCCCTTCTAAGTACAGTGCGTGCCATTCCTGTTGTGCCAACTTACCTCAAAAAATGGACGGAAGTTACCTTTGGCGCATTCGATGCCGACGATACTCGCCTTGGTGATATTCTATTTGAGTCCCGAAAATGCATTCCAAGCTGCGACGGTGGCGAAAACAACATCCTGCTGTTTGGAGATCCCGCCCTAAGGCCCGCTTACCCCCGCTATTTGGTCCTTACCGATAGCATCAACGGCCTACCACTAAACCTCCAATCTTTCAACGACACCCTTAAAGCCACCGACGTGGTGCGAATCAGCGGCAAAATCACCTCGCGCGATAGCCTTTTGCTGGATTCTTTTAATGGCATCATTTCGGTAACTGTTTTTGACAAGCCCCAACAACTTAAAACATTAAAAAACGACGCGGCAGGTCTTAATTTTGATTTTGAACTCCAAAATTCGGTTGTTTTCCGAGGACAAGCCAGCGTCCAAAATGGACGGTGGAGCCTTCAGTTTAAGGTGCCTCTTGACATAAATTACCTGGTAGGTGAAGGTAAAATTAGCTACTATGCCCACAATGGGAATGTCGATGCCCATGGTTATGAAGCAAATATTAAGGTCGGAGGGGCCTCTGGAAATTGCCAAGATGACCACCTTGGACCTGACATTAACCTATTTATGAACGACTCCCTTTTCGTTGATTTAGGTATTACCAACGATTCCCCCATTTTCTACGCCGAACTATTCGACCAAAGTGGAATCAATACCGCAAACGGCGGAATCGGCCACGAAATTCAACTTAGTCTTAAGGGACCCGTTAATCAGACCTTTTACCTTAACGATTACTACGAGGCCGCTATCAACAGCTATCAATCCGGTTCGCTTAAATTTCAACTTAAAAATTTGCCCGAAGGCTTTTACACCGCCGAACTCCTTGTTTGGGATGCCTGCAACCGCGCCAGCCGAAAATCCCTACACTTTACCGTGGTCGGAAATCAACCCAATATTATCCGGGTTGAAACTTGGCCAAATCCCTTCGACCAATCCACCTCAATTACCTTTCAACACAACCTGGCAGGCCGCGAAGTGCAAGTCAAAGCCCGAATTACTACCCCAACCGGCACCCTCGTTAGGGAATTCAACTGGACAGGCAAACCCGACGGCTTTCAAGGCGTAAATTTAAACTGGGATGGCCGAAACAGCAGCGGATCCCGCGTTAGCCCAGGCATGTATATCGTGTCGGTCGATTTAACAGACGAGTTCAACCAAACCATCTCTGGGCACGCCCGCGTTATTTATGCCGGACATCCATAACCAATATTTAAGTAAACTGACCTATATTTGCACAGCAGGAATCTTATTGTAAATCATGCAAACATCTAAATATTTAGCCTTGGCCGGCCTGTCATTGGGGCTGCCAATCAATACAATTCAGGCCCAAGGCAACGACCCTACCCGCGTTGTAACTACATCTGTCCCCTTCCTTGTCATCGGTCCCGATGCCCGCGCCGGTGGAATGGCCGACCAAGGCGTTTCAACCTCAGCCGACGCAAACTCCCTGCATTGGAATGTGGCCAAACTTGCCTTCGTTGAAAAACCCATGGGAATGTCCGTTTCCTACACTCCCTGGTTACGGAACCTGGTCCCAGACATCAACCTTGCTTACGTTGGCTTTTATGGAAAAATCAACGAACGCTTCACCGTCGGTGCTGCCCTAAGGTACTTCAATATGGGCGATATTAATTTTACCGACGAAGTGGGCATGTTCATGGGCACATTTACCCCCAATGAACTGGCCATTGATGCCGGCGGCTCTTTGCTCTTGTCTGAGTATTGGAGTATGGGTATAACCTTTAAATTCATCAGTTCAAACCTTACCTTAGGTCAACAAGTGAACGGTCAACCCACCCAACCTGGCTTGGCGGGCGCAGGAGACCTTGGTTTTTATTTTCAAAAACCCGGAGGCAAAATCGGTGGACTCCCCATGCTTTATCGCTTTGGAACCGCTATTCAAAACATCGGTTCTAAAATCGATTACGGCAGCGCTCGCGGCCCTGAATGGATTCCCGTCAACTTTAGACTCGGCGGTGGAGCAGAAGTCAAAATCGACGATTACAACCGCATAGCCCTGAACCTGGAAGTGAGCAAACTGCTGGTACCCACTCCCCCCGAAACCAACCTGACTGGTGATACCATTATTGCAGGACAAGACCGCGATCGCCCTGTTCTTACCGGTATGTTTACCAGCTTGGGCGATGCGCCTGGCACCGGAATCTACGGTAGCGTCTTCGAAGAAGAAATGGATGAATTCGTATGGAGCATCGCCGCCGAGTATTGGTACGGCAACGTTCTGGCGGTTCGTTCCGGATTTTTCTACGAATCACCCCGCAAAGGCAACCGTCAATACATAACCCTGGGCGCAGGCCTTCGCTACAAAGTCTTCGGCCTAGATTTCGCTTACGTATTGCCCGTCGGCGGTCGCACAAACCCCCTTTCCAACACCCTGCGCTTTACGCTCAGCTTCGATTTCGCGAAAGGTTTCGGAAAAAATTAAGCAAAACTTTCTTGCCAATTCCCCTCAAAATTAGTTTTTGGGAGGGCGGTGGCCGGGCTTTCAGCAGTAGTCCTCGCCAAAAGCAGGGCATGCTGCGTCCTTTGTGTGGCTCCTAAAGTCGCCCACAAAGGCCTGCGCATTCCGCCGCTTTTGGCTGTGGGCTACTTGCTTCAATCCCTACCGCAGGCCACCTAAAACCTAAAAGGGCAATCAATATTTTCATTTGCAGTTAGAAAGCGTTAAGCAGCAATACTGCATTCAAATCAATCTTTCCTCCTGACTTCCGCACAGGGACACCCAAACTAAAACCCGAACAATTCTTGTAGTTGTTTTTGCTCTTCGGTAAGTAAAATTGTTTTTTTTATTTCTTGCTGGTCTGGTGTCGTGAAGGTAATTTCATGGATATTTTGGACAATTTCGATTACTTTTTCAGCGGTCAGGTTGGATTTTTTGACTTTGAGAACTCTTTCCAATTCTTTGTAAACTTTATAGGCAGTAAAATTCAGGCATATATGGGCTTCTATTCTTTGCTTTTTGTAGTGATAGACTGGCCTAATCTTGAGCTCGTTCTTTGCAATGCGAAAAGCCTTTTCTATTTGCCACAAGTGTCGATAGTTTTCTAGAACATCTTCTTTACTCATCTGGGAATTGGTCAGATAGCCTTTCAATCCATCCCATCTTCTGTCTTGATTGATTTTATCCTGATCAACCATGATGGTAACTTCGCCTTCCATTTTGAGGAATTTATTGTAGCCTTTATTGTTGATGTTGGACTTGGTGAGTCTGCCTGTTTTTAGTAGCTTTTCAAGCCTTCTTATTCCCCTTTCCCTATTGAACCTGTCCTTTTTTGCGCGGACTTCTGAATAGGCCACAATCAGACTTAAACCATCTTTTCTAATAATTTTGCTTTTGTCTTTTTTCAAGTCAATCTTTAAAATCTCTCGTTTTATTGACTCCTTTTCGTTTTTAATTCTTGCTCCAAGGATAAATTCATATCCTCGGCTCATGAGCTCTTCAACGTTTTTGTTTGACAGTAGTCCTGTATCCGCCACAACAGTGAGTTGATTAAAACAATACTTCTCTCGAAAACCATCTAAAACAGGCAAAAATGTATCTCCTTCGTATTTATTGCCTTCAAAAATGTCGTATGCCAGCGGATAAGCATCTTTACTTACTAGCAAACCAAGAATAATTTGAGGGTGTTGGGCTTTGCCATCTTTTGAAAAGCCTGTTCTGCGAATCTCATCTTCTCGCTCAATCTCAAAATAAATTGTAGTGACGTCATAAAAAACAGCATGTATCGAACCACCCAATATCTGTAAGGTGTGATTAAAGCTGATTTGTTGAATAGTCTCTTTATATCTGCCATGAAGCTTGTCCATGAATCTGTAAACCTCATCCTCAGTAATGGATTTATGCTCGTAGCGATACAGATACTCAGTTGTCTTTAGTTTACTCTTGGGATAAACGAGTCTATAAAGCACTAAATCTTTAAATAAAGAATCGTCAATCGAGTCAAAACCAATTTGGTTGAATATTTTTCCCAAAACACGTTGAATCCCAACCAACTTGAGCGACGAAATGGATGATAGTACTTCCTCATAAGCCTGCTTATGATCTGTAAAATCTAGTTCTTGAAGTCCTGTGTACTTCTGGATATATCGCTTGCCTTCGGCAAATAACCGGTCAATTTCTTCAGCATAGCTACTAGATCCAATGGTCTTCAATACCTTGTACTTGCCCTGGCTCTTATCGATTACCTGAATACTGACAACACCACTCTTATTAAGCTTTTTGCAAACAAACATCACCCAAAAGTAAAACAAACACACCTAGGACACCCAAAAACACCCAGGCAACAGAGCTATCTATTTAATATACAGATGATTAAAAAATATTAAGAAAAAGCCTGCGGAAGTCAGGAAAAGGGCAATCAATATTCGCATTTGCAGTTAGAAAGCGTTAAGCAGCAATACTGCATTCAAATCAATCTTTCCTAATCCATTAAATTGGCCTTTCCCCTTGACACTTTGAAAATACACGCGTAACTTCGTAGCTCATCGATGAAACGTTAAAAAGAAAACTTCGTCACGTATTGGGGTGGCGAGGAATAGTTAGGGAACTTTTTGGAGTGAACTACGGGAATTTGGTGAAGCTGAAAAGCTGAACTAGGTTCGCCTTGGGGAGTCTCAGAAAAGCTTTCTGAATCCTGCAAAGGTAACTTTGCTGGAACAGAAGGCGGGAGCATGGGAATGAGACAGGATGAACTGGCATATTCATCCATTTTAGGTGAGGGTAAATTGAAAGGAGATTTGAGGAGAAGAGGGAAGAGGATGAGGAGGTCAAATTAAATTTCAAGATTTCTTAATGACGGAAGAAAAGTTCGGCAACCCGAAGGGTGCGTGGCAACCTTTTTTGGGTAAAGCTAAAGCGCAGCTTCTAGAAATTTGCATTGGCATTAACAGTAAACCCGTAAAGGGACGTTTAACCCCTTAGACCGGTCCCCCCAACTCCTTTAGGAATTCTATTTCTAAATTGCATTTAGCCTGCTTTTTTCTATGTACATTTACACCCATAAAAAAATGCGAACCCATGGTCAAAACCATTGTACTTCTGCTGTTTACCCTAATCGTTGTGCCTGTTTTTACGGTGTATTTTGACCAAAACAGCATGAACCCTGAGCAGTTAAACCTACTTATGCAAAGTGGAGGTATTGCTTTGGCGCTGGCTTTGGCTGCTTTTGTTGTTAGTACCATAACCGGTAATTGCAGTCAGGTCGATAAAATGTGGAGTATTGTGCCCGCCGTTTATGCCTGGCATATTGCCCTTATTGCCGATTTTGTACCCGACGCCGCCCAACCTCGCCTTATTTTAATGGCCTTGCTCGTTACCGTTTGGTCAATAAGACTCTCGTACAATTTTTCCCGCCGCGGAGGCTATACCTGGAAATTTTGGACCGGTGAAGAAGACTATCGATGGGAAGTACTTAGAAAGCGCCCTGAACTCAGCGGAAAATGGCAATGGATGGCCTTCAACCTGTTTTTTATCTCTTTGTACCAAATGGGGCTAATTTGGCTGTTTACTATGCCCATTATGGTTGCCGCAACTGGAACCAATCCCCTGAGTTGGATCGATTATGCAGCCGTTTTCATTACCATTTTTCTGCTCATTATTGAAACCGTTGCCGACCAACAACAATGGGATTACCAACAAGAAAAATACCGTTTAAAGAAGGAGGGACAAACCCTCACCGGAAAATACCTCAAAGGGTTTGTTCATACTGGACTTTGGCGAATTTCACGCCACCCCAATTACTTTGCCGAGCAATCCATTTGGGTGGTGTTTTATTTCTTTAGTGTTGCCGCCACCGACCGGTGGCTCAATTGGTCGGTTGCTGGCGCTTTGCTGCTTGTTATTTTATTTAAAGGCTCCGCAGATTTTAGCGAGGGAATTTCATTGGAAAAATATCCAGACTACAAAGATTACGTGAAATCGACCCCTCGATTTATTCCAAACCCATTTAAGAAGTAAGGGTCAATATCGTCCCTTCATTTTATGGACGATGCCCAACTGCTAAAGGAAATTGCCCGGGGAAACGCAGGCCACAGCCTTTTTAAATTACACCCTTAGCTTTGGGTCGCCCGCGGCAGGGATTGACGAGGCTTGCACGCAAGGGTGCCGAGGCCTGGCCCGCTAGGTGCGGAGGCGACTTTAGGAGCCCCCGCAAACCAGCTGGGCCAGCCTTTCGGCAACCGCGGACAAGCCCGGAAAGCCCGTTCGCCGCCCAAAACTCCGATCAAACCTTTATTTCAAGCGTACTGCACGTGCAATCCGAAAAGTGGAATCACCAAGCTCTACATACATTCCTGTTGTTTCCGACGGATTTTCCAGAAAATACATGCGCGGCTCATTTCTAGGTTCTGATTTTGATAGGCGCACCTTCGACGAATCGATCCAAGCATCCAAGTTTGCTGCATTCAGTCCTATGCCGTTTAATTGCGTTAAGCTGTTCACATCGGCGGTAAATATGCGCTCCCGAATGGATTCCCGAATCTTATCTGCGGGCCACAGCGCCGGGCCATCGGTATGGTTTCGCCAAACCAAAGCCCAGGCCAATAGGCTGCCCAATCCCAAACCAATGCCGTACAATTTTAGTCGCCGGCCAAACCCTTTCTTCCAACTCATGCTGCAAAGTTACAGGGCAGCCATTATTAAGTCAAGTTCCCGAAGGGGTAAATCGTACAATCCGGCAAAATATTTATTGGTTACCATGCCGTGAAAAACGTAAATGCCTGATCTTGAGCCGTGATGGTAGCGCAAATAATCCTCATATCCCCCCGCTTGACCAATGTCAATCAACATGGGCGAAAAAATATTGCTCAAAGCAATGCTGGCCGTTTGGGCAAACCGGCTTGAAATGTTGGGCACGCAATAGTGCGTAACTCCATATTTTTTAAAGGTGGGCTTTTGGTGGTTGGTGATTTCCGAGGTTTCAAAGCAGCCCCCCTGGTCAATGCTCACATCAATGATAACCGCACCAGGTTTCATGCTTTGCACCATGTCTTCGGTTACCACCATGGGGGTTCTGCCCTCAGGAGCCCGAAGGGCTCCAATAACGACGTCGGCGGCGGTCAACCTACGGCTTAGCTCATCGCCGCTAATCAGCGAAGTGAAGACTCTTTGACCGCCCAAATGCTGCTGTAAGCGGCTTAGCCGGGTTAGGTTGTTGTCAAACACCCGAACTTGGGCCCCCAAGCCAATCGCTGTACGCAAGGCGCTTTCGCCCACAATGCCTGCACCAATAATAATGACCTCGACCGGTGGCACGCCTGTTACTCCGCCCAGCATAATTCCCCTGCCTTGATTGACGTTCGACAGGTATTCGGCAGCGATCAGTAAACTTGCCGAACCCGCTATTTCACCCATAGAGCGAACCACTGGATAAAATCCATCGTCGTCTTTCAGGTAATTGTAGGCCAAGGCAGTGGCCTTTTTTTCTACCAGTTTTCGAACAATGTCTCCATATTGGTTGGTTGATTGCACTGCCGAACAAATGAATTGCTTAGGCCGAATCCATTCAGACTCCTCTAGGGTGGGCGGCGAAATTTTTAAAACAATACCGGCTTCAAAGGTTTCTTTGGCTTCATATACAATACGGGCTCCAGCATCGGCATATTCTTTATCAAAAAAGTGGGCATTGTCTCCAGCACCAGCTTCAACGGCAATTTCATGCCCATGTGCGCCCAGCAAGGCTACCGCCGCCGGAGTAAGCGGAATTCGGTTTTCTTGAAAGGTGGTTTCTTTTGGAATGCCTATGGTCAAACGGGCGGAATTTCTGCATACCTCCAGCATTTCTTCCTGGGGCATTAGGCCTAGATTGCCTTGCATCCGAGAAAAGGGGACCTTGCTTAGATTCATCTTTCGGGTAAAATTAAATGAAAACTGCGCTCGTAATCGGGCAGCAAATCGAGGTTTGCGTTGAAGGCCGGCTCATACTGCGCTCGAATGCGCTCGGGAATGCGTTGGGGCCATTCAACAAAAAAGATGCCCGACGATGCGTCGAGCAAGGGGTAAATTCCAGTATCCCAAAGTTCATCTTCATGTTCAATTCGGTATAAATCTGCATGGTAAACGATTGTACCCTTACAAAGGTACTGATTCATGATGGCAAATGAGGGGCTTTGTATCGATTCCATACATCCCATAAATTTGCAAATACGCTGAACCAAGGTGGTTTTTCCAACCCCCATTGAGCCAAAAAGCCACATTAAATCGCCGGGTTTCAGTGCTTGGGCCAGAAATTCAGCGGGAATATCCCAATCTTCTTCACTTCGTATGGTCCAATCTAGGGTTTTCATTTTGAATCGAGCACAGCCAAAGGTACCAACATTTCTTCAAGCGAAACCCCTCCATGCTGAAAGGTGTTTCGGTACAAATTCACGTAATAGTTGTAATTGTTGGGGTAGGCAAAAAAGGCGTCGGTGTCGGCAAAAATATACCGGCTGCTCATGTTTGGCTTAGGCAAACCAATCGACTCTGGCTTTTCAAATTCAACCACCTCTGCCGGATTATACCTTAGGTTTTTTCCCATTTTATAGCGCAGGTTTGTACTGGTGTTTCTGTCGCCCACCACTTGAATGGGAGTGTTTACCCGAATGGTTCCATGGTCTGTTGCTATAACCACCACGGCTTTCATTTCTGCGGCTTTACGAAGCATTTCTTGAAGAGGGCTATTGGCGAACCAACTCCGGGTTACGCTTCGGTATCCTTCTTCATCGGCGGCCAATTCCCGAATCACTTCCATATCGGTACGGGCATGCGACAGCATATCAACAAAGTTGTACACAATCACGTTTAAGGCATTTTGGCTTAGATTTGAAAACTGCTCCAACAAACGCTTTCCCGATTGCAGGTTGGTGATTTTATGGTAAGCCATTTTCAGATTTAAGCCCAAGCTTTTCAGCTGCTCGCGCAGCAAACTTTCTTCGTGGGCATTTTTTGATCCTTCTTCTTCCTCTTCTATCCACCACTGTGGGAATTTTCGTTTGATTTGGTCGGGCATCATGCCTGCAAACATGGCATTCCGTGCATACTGAGTCGCGGTGGGTAAAATGGAGCAGGTCATGCTTTCTTCTTTAATCCGAAACGCATCGTTCATCATGGGCCAAATAATGCGCCATTGGTCCCACCTTAGGTTGTCAATCACAACCCAAAATACGGGGCGTTGGGAATCGCTGCGCAACAGGGGTTGCACCTTTTCTTTGAAAATCCGATGAGAGGTCAAGGGCGCCCCTTTTCCCCCTAACAGCCAATCTGGGTAATCGCGCTGAACCGCGCGCACAAACTGCTGGTTGGCCTCCTGCTTTTGAGCGCTTAATATTTCGAGCATGGCCGTGTTTTTCGATTCGGCCAATTCCATTTCCCAATATACCAGCTTTCGGTACACATCGTCCCAATCTGAAAAATCCATACGGCCACCAATACGCATGGCAATATCTCGGAACTCGCGGATGTACTGCTGGGAACTTTGCTCTTGCACCAGACGTCGGCTGTCCATGATTTTTTTAACCGACATCAACAATTGGTTCGGCCGAACAGGTTTAATCAAGTAATCGGCTATTTTTCCGCCTATGGCACTCTCCATAATATGTTCTTCCTCGCTTTTGGTTACCATCACCACCGGCAACTCGGGCCGTTGGGCCTTTATCTCGGCCAAGGTGTCCAGCCCCCCCATTCCGGGCATGTTTTCATCTAAAAACACCAGGTCAATATGGGTGTCGCGCATCAGGTCAAGGGCATCTTGGCCATTTGTGGCGGTATGTACCCGGTACCCTTTTTCTTGCAAAAAAATCAGGTGTGGCTTCAGCAATTCTATCTCGTCGTCAGCCCATAAAATTGAAACATGTTCCATGCCGTATCTTCGTTTTTAATCCTTCGCCGAAGGAATGTACCTTTGTGGTGCTTGCCAATGCAGTTTGGTTTTTCCCATAACGCCAAGGTAGGCACAAAATTGCGTTTATGACCACAGCAGGCTACTCAAAAATTTTCAACGACCCCGTTTACGGTTTTATTACCGTTTCTGACCCTTTGCATCAGCAAATTATAAACCACCCTTGGTTTCAACGGCTGCGCAGAATTACCCAAGGCGGGTTGTCGCACTTGGTTTACCCAGGCGCTCACCATACCCGCTTTCATCATGCCTTGGGTGCCATGCACCTAATGGAACAGGCTTTGTTGGTAATTCAACGCAAGGGTACGGCCATTTCTCCCGATGAGATGCAAGCCGGAATGGCCGCGGTCTTGCTGCACGATGTCGGACATGGTCCGTTTTCGCATACCCTTGAAGGGGTTTTGATTCCGGGGGTGCACCACGAGACCTTGACTGTTGAAATAATGCAAAAGTTGAACGCTGAATTTAACGGAGCTCTCACCTTGGCCATCCAAATGTTCTTGGGCACCCATCCCCGTCCATTTTTCAATCAACTTATCGCTAGCCAACTCGATGTAGACAGGTTGGATTACTTAAGGCGCGATAGCTTTTACACCGGGGTTGCTGAAGGTGTAATTGGCTCGGAACGCATCATTAAAATGATGGTGGTGGCACAAGACGAACTTCTGGTCGAAGAAAAAGGCATTTATTCCGTTGAAAAATTCCTGATAGCCCGACGGCTTATGTATTGGCAGGTATATTTGCACAAAACCGTTTTGGGTGCCGAGGCTCTGATGCATCAGATTTTTAGACGCGCTCGGCAATTGGCCGCCAACCAGGTGGACCTGTTCGGAACCCCAGCCCTGATTAGGGTTCTGAATTTTAATGAACACAGCGGTCTTGAGGTTGATTTAATTCAGGCTTTCGCTCATTTAGACGATTACGATGCCATGGCGGCAATTAAGGTTTGGAGCTCCCATCCCGACCGGGTTTTATCGCAACTGTGCAGCCGCCTATTAAACCGCCAACTTTTAAAGGTGCGCATTCAATCTGAGCCGCTTTCTCAAAGCCTTGTTGAAACCGCCATAGCCACCGTTTCTGCTCATTTTTCTTGCTCTTTAGACGAGGCAGGTTTTTTTGTTTCTCAAGGTTCAGTAAGCAATCAAACCTACGATGCCGAAAAGGGCCCCATCCGGTTTTTCATGAAATCAGGTGAAATTCGAGATTTTTTTTCGGCCTCAGACAACCTTTCGGTTGAAAATGCCCTCAATAAAGTAAGGAAGCATTTTGTTTGCTATCCCAAAGAAGTACAGATTGCGTGAAGACCCCCACTGACTTGCCCTCATTTTCATGGCTTCCCTCCGAAATCGCCACTTGGGTACAAGGTGAATTGGTTGGCAACCTCAATGGATACATCTCAGGCTTTGCCGCATTGAATCAGGCCCAGAAATTCCAACTCTCTTTCTTAGACGATGAAAAGCTTTTGGGCCAACTCGATTCCTGTCAAGCAGGCTTAATATTGGTTTCTTCCCAATTTGACCTTTCAAAATTCAGAGACAGAGCCTTTATTCGAGTTCAAAATCCCCGCGAATCGCTGTTGCTTTTGCTAAAAAGGGCCACCGAACACCAACAAGTTCATCAAGGAATTGAGCCTGGAGCCTTGGTGTCTGAATCGGCGCAGGTTCATGAAACCGCCTGGGTTCAAGCTGGGGCTATGGTGCGCGAAGGCGTTGTGCTTGAAGCGGGAGTGCAGGTTCATGCGGGTGCTTTGATTGCCAATGGGGTTAGGGTAGGGGCCAATACCATAGTTGGTTCAGGAGTTCAATTGCTGGCGGCATGCCAAATCGGTAAGAATTGCATTATTCAAAGCAACACGGTGATTGGCTCAGACGGCTTTGGCTATATGTTGTCAGCTACGGGTTTGCAAAAAATCCCTCACCTAGGCTCTGTAGTCATTGAAGATCAGGTTGAAATCGGTGCAAATTGCAGCATTGACCAAGGTATGCTTAGCCCCACCTGCATTCAGCAGGGGGTAAAAATCGACAACCAAGTGCATATTGCCCATAATGTTCTAGTGGGCGCTCACACCGTCATTGCCGCTCAAACTGGGGTTGCTGGTTCTGTGGTTATCGGACAAGCCTGCAGAATTGGCGGACAAGTGGGCTTTGTTGATGGAATTCAAATTGCCGATAGGGTAGAAGTGGCTGCCCAATCGGGAATCATGAATTCGATTTTAGAACCCGGAGCCAAGGTTTGGGGCTCTCCCGCCATGCCGGCACAACAATTTCGCAAATCGTTTGTCTTATTTAGGCGGCTGCCTGAATTGGTTAAAACTTGGACTGCCCATGAAAAACAACCCTGATTTTTCTTTCGATACAGCTTCAATAAACAGCGCTCCGGTTCTTCAAAAATCGCTAAAAAGGCCTGTTTCTTGCCAAGGAACAGGGCTGCATTCCGGGCAACAGGTGAACCTGCGTTTTTTACCCGCCGAAGCCGGAACCGGAATTCGTTTCCGTCGAATTGATCAGCCAGATGCCCTAGATATTCCTGCCTTGGCCGATTATGTTATCCATACCGAGCGCACCACGGTTTTAGGACTTGAAGGACAAAGTGTTGCCACCGTTGAACATAGCCTCGCCGCCATTTGGGCCTTAGATTTTGACAATGTTCTGGTTGAAATCGATGGACCTGAAATGCCCATTTTCGATGGCAGTGCCCAACCTTATGTGGACGTCCTTCGAACTGCTGAGTTTCAACTTCAAAGCCAAGAACGGCAGTTCCTTGATATCGCTGAGCCGATTACCGTCATGGATTCAAAACGCAGTTCGGTGGTGGTGGCTACTCCTTCAAACCGATTTGCCTTGGAATGCAGCATTGATTTTCAAAGCAAACAAGTGCCCGGGGGCACCTTTTCTCTTTCCAGTCCAGAATCTTTTTTGTCCGAACTGGCTCCCGCCCGAACCTTCGTCTTTTTTCATGAATTGGAATACCTTATGGACCAAGGCTTAATCAAAGGCGGCGATTTAGATTGTGCCTTGGTGTACGCCGAACACCCCGTTCCCGACTCCAAACTCCAACGGCTGATTCAACGCTTTGGCCCCAATAAATTAACCGGCAACAATCTGGGGCTCTTAAATACCCTTAACCCACGATTCCCCGACGAACCCTTACGCCATAAAGTGCTCGACGCCTTGGGCGATTTGGCTTTGGTGGGCCGACGAATTCGAGGTTTTATTAGCATAGATCGCCCAGGTCATTCTATAAATGTTGCGTTTGCGAGAAAATTGAGAGAACTTTACCCCCATGATTGAGCGCAACATTTCTGACATTGATTTAAGTCAAACGGTTCACGATATACATGCCATTATGAGCATGTTGCCCCACCGATACCCTTTTCTATTGGTCGATAAAGTGGTTTATTTGGATTCCGATTCTGTGGTTGGAATTAAAAATGTTACCATGAATGAACCTTTTTTTCAAGGCCATTTTCCAGGAAATCCCGTTATGCCCGGTGTCATGCAAATTGAAGCCATGGCCCAAGTTGGAGGTATCTTGGTTATGAGTACCCTTGAAGACCCACAAAACTACACCCCTTACTTTATTAAGATTGAAAAGGTAAAGTTTAAACAAAAGGTGGTTCCCGGCGATACCCTTGTGTTTGATTTGCAGTTGGTTTCGCCCATTCGCAGGGGCATTTGCCACATGGCAGGGAAAGCCTATGTGAACGGAAAGGTGGTGATGGAAGGCGAAATGATGGCCCAATTGGTTCGAAACGCCCAATGACTTCGACCGCCGAATTGGTCATTCAACTTGAAAATGTGCATCGCCGATTCGGGCCCAAAATTATTTTTCAAGAAAAAAACATCCTTTTTAAAGGACCAGGCCTTATTGGCATTACCGGTGTAAATGGCCGGGGAAAATCAACCTTGCTCAAAATTTTAGCAGGTTTGATGCGCCCCGATCAAGGGCATGTTTCCATTTCGGTTAACGGATTGATCCTTGCCGAAGACCAATGGCCAAAATCCCTGGTGTTAAGCGGACCCTACATCGATTTGCCAGAACAAATCCGCCTCAAAGAATTGCTCGCCCTCCATAAACATCTGTTGGGGAAGCTCTATAGAACTACGGCCGAATCAAAACTGTTGGATTTGGCAGGCCTGCTCAACGAGCAAAACCAGTTTATTCAAGCTTTTTCATCGGGAATGAAACAGCGCGTCCGGCTCCTTTTGGCATTTTTGTCCGATGTCCCTTTTTGGCTCCTCGATGAACCGGCTTCCAACCTTGACCAAGCCGGTTTTGAATTTTATTCCCATATTGTTGGTCAGGAAAAAAATATAAGGTTAATTTTGGTGGCTTCCAATCAACCCGAATCGGAACTGCTGGACGCAAAAGAAATATATGAACTCTAAATTTTAATCATGGCTACTACCTCTGATTTCCGAAATGGTTTGTGTTTGGAAATGAACAACGACCTTATGATTATTCTCGAATTCCAACGCTTTCAAACAGGGCGGGGCGCTTCAAACGTCCGCACCAAATTGAAAAGCTTGAACACCGGAAAAATCATCGACCATACGTTCACAGGAGGTGAAAAAATCGAAACAGCACGTATTGAAACCCGTAGCCATCAGTTTTTATACCGCGACGAAAGCGGCATGTTTGTGATGAACAACGATAACTTTGACCAGTTTTACATTCAACCCGAATTGGTAGAAAACAACGATCTGCTTAAAGACGGCGATACCATGAACATCGTTTTTCATGCCGAAAAAGAATTGGTTTTGTACGGAGAACTGCCCGACTTTGTTGAATTGGAGGTTACCTACACCGAACCAGGAATCAAAGGCGATACCGCCACCAATACCTTAAAGCCGGCTACCCTTGAAACCGGTGCCGAAATCCGGGTGCCTCTGTTCGTAAACCAAGGCGATCGCATTAAAGTGGATACCCGCAAACGCGCCTACAACGAACGCGTTAAATAAGGCCCTTTTTTTCAAATGCGTTTCCCAAGCCCAATTACCCCTCAGCACATCTGCTCTACCTTTAAGGCAGATTGCATCGGAAATCCACAGTTCCCCATTTTGGGGCTCAATGAAATTCATGTGGTGCAAACGGGCGAAATTACCTTTGTCGATCACCCCAAATACTACCAAAAGGCTTTAAAATCAAATGCCTCGGTTATTATTATTGATAAAGTTCCGGAAATCTCTCACGAAAAAACCCTGATCGTTTTTCCAGACCCCTTTACCATTTTCAAGGCCTTAATCGAACAATACAGCCCCATGAAGCCCTCTCGGCAATTGGTGGCCGAATCAGCCGAAATCGGAGAAGGTACCATTCTGCAACCCGGCGTCTTTGTCGGTGAAAACGTTCGAATTGGTAAAAATTGCCTTATCCATGCCAATGTCAGTATTTATCAAAATACCGTGATCGGCGACAACGTTATTATTCATGCCAATTCTACCATCGGAGGCGATGCTTTTTATGTGAAGCGCAGACCCAATGGCTACGAAAAATTCCCCTCCTGCGGAAGCGTTCTCATCGAAGACGATGTTGAAATTGGTTCAGGATGTACCATTGACCGCGGAGTTACCCACATCACTCGGGTGGGACAAGGGACCAAAATCGACAACCAAGTTCATATTGGCCACGATACCATTTTAGGTAAACACTGCCTAATTGCCGCCCAGGTTGGAATCAGCGGGGTGGTGGTAATTGAAGATTTTGTCCAAATTTGGGGGCAAGCTGGAATTGCCAAAGACCTGACCATCGGAAAGGGCGCCGTTGTTCTTCCAAAATCTGGCGTTATGCGCAGCCTTGCCGGTGGAAAAGCCTATTTGGGAGCCCCCGCCGAAGAAGTGAAAGCCGTCATGCGGCAATGGATTGCCATTCGGAAATTGCCCCAAATCATCCGAAAATTAAAGATCTAAGCCGTGGTTCGAAACCCACAGCAACGGCTTCAAATCGTTTTACAGGTCACCAAAGCCATACAAGACAATTATTCCAGGTCTCAACTGCTCAAGGTGCTTGAAAGCGTTCTGCGAAACCATCTAGGCATCGAAGGCTTCGCTGTGTATTCCCTGCGAAATCAACAACCTTACTTGGAATACGATACCTGCAACCTTGCCGCCGAACTACAAGGACTCCCTCTGGCCGATTACCTTCGCCGATTGGAACCCGACGAAGACCTGGTCGCCTTGCTCGGCGAAGACCTTTGGCCCTTCGATTTGGTTATCCCCGTCTTCCACAAAACAACCCTGCTCGCTGCTTTGCTCCTAAAAAACGCCAATGGACTCGATGCCGATGATGCCAATTTTATCCTTTCCCTGGCAAACATCCTGTACGTTTCGTTCGAAAATAAATTCATGGCTCGGGAATATGCCCGACAACGTTCTGAACAGGCCGCTTTGAGCCGGCAACTCGAAGTAGCCGCTGCCCTTCAAAGGCAACTTTTTCCCGAAGAAATGAGCTCGGGCGGTGGTGTTGAAGTAGATGGATTCTTTAGAACTCATGCCGAGGTAGGTGGTGATTACTATGATTTCTTTCAGGCACACCCCCATCAATACATGATGTGCATGGCCGACGTCTCCGGCAAAGGGGTCGACGCCGCTTTTTTAATGTCAAATTTTCAAGCCAATTTCCGTACCCTGTCGGTGTACGAATCGGACCTGCTTAAATTGGCCACTATTTTAAACACCAAGGTGAACGACCTAGCCAAAGGCGAAAAATTCATCACCTGTTTCATCGGTCGATACGATACCGCCACCCGAACCTTCGATTACCTAAACTGCGGCCACAACGCCCCCATGCTCTTGGTTCAAGGCAAAATGCAACTGCTGCCCGCCAATACCGTCGGCTTGGGAATGTTCGATGAACTGCCCCCTGCAACCCCACAATCCGCCGTCTTGCCAAGCCAAACGGTTTTGGTTTGCTACACCGACGGAGCCACCGACCTGGAATCGCCCGAAGGCCTTCGATTCGGCGAAGCAGCCCTACATGAGTTGATCCAAGACAACCACAACCTGGCTATTAAAGATTTAAACTCCGTGGTGGTTCGAAAATTGGAACAGTTTCGGCAAGATTTTCCCTACCGCGACGACATCGCTTTTTTGGCCTGTCGATTCAATTAAATCTCCTCAACGTTCGTTCAACATCACCTGCATCCCGTCATAGGCAACCTCAAACCCAAAAGGTTCTACCAACCTGCTCCACTCCTCATGCAAAAAGCCATCGCTGGCCGAAACCTGTGTCATGAGCCAACGGGTTCGCGGACTGCTTATACCCAATTCCTCGGTTTTTTCTTTAAACCGTTTTAATTCAGGAAACCCCATTCTATACATATCGGCCGAGGGCCTTGCCCCATGCAAACAACCCAGCACCACCGCATCTAAAATACTTCCGCTTTTTAAGTACCTCCAATTTCGCTCATCATACAAGCCCGTATCGGTGGCATACAATACCGAGGTTCGCCCTTTGCGAACTACATAATTGAAGGGATTTAAATCCCCATTGTTGCTCGCCTTCAACGGATGAATTACATATGGCCCTAAGTTCAAAACCTGAAATGGCTGAATTTCATGAAAACTTACCGGATGAATGCCCTGAAACACCTGTTTGGCTTTCTGTATGCTCTCTTGGTTTCCAAATATGCGCAAATGCTCTCCGCTTCTTCGTTCTCCAATGTAGGGCAACACACTGGCCAATTCTTCGGCCGCAAAATTGGGGTACGATGAACGGGTAATAAAAACGTACTTTAAATGCTGCAGTTCCAAACCCTGCGTTACTACCTGGTGAAACGTGTCGGCCGGAAAATCAATCTTCAAGTGAGAATCTACCATTAAGGCACTGCGGGAACGAATGTCTTTATCCCCCAATTCCAGCGCGCGCTGATGCCCATGCTTTTGACTGAAAATAGCCGGCACCGTAGTTTCCCCGGCACTTCCCATTACCGTAATTTTCATGATTGGGTCTCCAGTTAATTTACCTAAATAAAGGTAAATCAAGCCCATGAACACTAAATTACCCTCGCATTAAATTCTTGCTATGATTTTGCAAAGATTTCAGCACCCATGCTACCTAAAGAACAGATTTTTCACCACAAAGATGCTCAAAAATGCGTAGCTTCAAACCGCCGTTTGAACTTCTATGAAACAACAAATACTTAACAACCTGAATTTGCCCACAACCCTCCGTAGAATCTCGGTTGAATTGTTGGAATTGCTCGACCCAAATCAACCTGTTTTTTTGCTGGGAATTGAAAAGAACGGCAGCCCCTTGGCCCTTCAACTTCAAGCACACCTTGAAGAACAGCAGCCCTCGCTCCGTATTCACTTCGCTTCGGTGCGTTTAAACAAGTCCAATCCAGAATCCGACGCGGCACAGGCCTTGAAACATCTTGACTTTAAAGGCTGTCAAGTGGTTGTGGTTGACGATGTACTGAACACCGGCCGTACAGCCATGGCTGTTATTGCCGCTGCTGCGCTAAACCTTCCGGCCGCTATCCGCTTGCTTGTGCTGGTTGACCGCATGCACAAGGCCTATCCCATTTCTGCCGACATCGCCGGAGCCCGAATTTCTACCCTGAAAGGGCAGTTCGTTCAGGTCGAAATGCACAACGGCCAGCCCCTGGTTTTTTTAGAGGGCTAACTTCCCTTCGCGCTTGCCAGGCAAATTCCATTTATTTTTTAGGGCGGCTGCGGGCTTTCACCGGTTGTCCGCGGTTGCCGGGCTCTGCCCCAGCGGGCTTGCGGTGGCTCCTAAAGTCGCCTCCGCGCCTCGCGGGCCAGGCCCCGCCACCCTTGCGGGCAACCCGGTTCAATCCCTGCCGCAAGGCCCCAATTCGTTGCCCAATCAATCATTCAATAAGTATCCTACTTAAAACCTTGACGTTTTCTTGATTGCTAAAATGGGCCTCAAACGCTAAAAAATTGGGGCTATTTCAGAAACCACAAAATCCAATCAATTGTACATGTCCCTCCAAAATGGAATTTCGGCATTGTACATGTCGCAAAGTTCAATCACATCTTCCTCCTCTGAACCCCTGCACCGAACCTGAAACCGGTGCTCCCCAGGTGCCAAATGGTCAATTCGAATCATGGCCGAAATCCCTAAATTGTCTAATGATTGATTCCAGGTCGGATACCACTTTACATCGCTATACACGCTGTCGTCTATTCCTACCATAAGAAGGTCACTAAAGTAAATACTCGAATCGCTACCATGTATTTTTTGCTTTATTAAATCCGCTTTCTTAAAGTACCGAACAAATACATTCAAATAACCCGTGGTAACCACCCTCGATTCAATCGAAACCACATCTGGAAGTTCTCCCTCCTCTAGATTTTTCCGGTAACTCCTATGGGTTATGTATGGACCTTCTGCCATCTGCCATTTCATTTCGCGCGTATCAAATACATAGGGCCAATGCATCCTTCGGTAAAGGGTGGAATAGGTCGATACCAAAACCACCACAATCAATACTACAAAGGTTAGGCCCACTTTCCACCACCGGGTATTCGATATCAATAGTTTCAATGACCTATGAAACAACAACCTCAGGGTTGTTCTGTCGTACAGCCAGAAAAACGGAAAGACCAAGTAGGATAGCAGGGGAACCCGCCTTAAAAACCCAAACAGAAAAAAATCAAGTAGGTACACCAAATAGGTTATAAGCAAAAAGCCGGTAAACATGTTGGGCGCAAAAAACCAAATGTTGCCCATTAAGAATTCCCATAAAAGCATCGGCATAAAGCCCAACAGCAAACCAAATGCAATGATGGCACCCAATATGGTGGTGTAAATTACCACCCCACAAAAACGGTCAACCATTAAAATTTGTCGGTGCAGGTCGTCCCCCGTTTTAAATGGTGTTGAAAAAGGTTGCCTCGAGGCGCGAATTCTCCCTTTTATTCCATTCGGGTGCACATAATTTATGCACACCAGCGCCAACCAAAAGGCCCTGGAAATTAAATGCACCGAAAAGCCAAACGTCAATGTTTTTATAATCGCAACCCCAATGACTATCATTAAAAAAGTGCCTGGAATGCGATTGATGGTGCCCAAGGCATTCATCCATTCTAAAAAAACATCGGTTAACTGGAACAATGAGAAAATCGCTCCACCCGAAATAAGCAATTCCAACTCCCAAGAGTTTTCTTGCAATTTTTGCAACCATTCGGGCACTTCATGGCCAGGACGTTGTTCCATACCTAGATAGATTTAAACCAAAGATATAAAGTTATCAAGCTTCCCTCCTTGGCAAGCCTTTGTTTATTTGTTTAGCTTGTTTTTGCTGCCGCATTGCCCAAAAAACTCACCCCGCCCCCTAAACCTGGCCCGCTCTTAATTCACGCCCATGTGTTAAAAATATACCCAAGCAAATACCAAACCGCCCTCAACCGAGTTCTACCTTTGGTAAAATCGGTTTTTTATGCGCCTTCCCTTTCTTTTTTTTCTGCTCCTTTCGGCTTTGCCCCTAACCGCACAAGACCAAGAAAAGCAAAGCACCGAATCCTACATCGAACAGTATGCCGAGGCCGCCATTGAAAACATGAAAAAATCGGGAGTCCCAGCTTCCATTACCCTGGCGCAAGGTATCTTGGAAAGCGGCTCGGGCAATTCCGACCTGGCCCGCAGCGCTAAAAACCACTTCGGAATCAAATGCCATGCCGGTTGGACCGGCAAAACCTACCACATGGACGACGATGCCCCCAACGAATGCTTTCGCTCCTACGACAAGGTGTTGGATTCCTACCGCGACCATGCCGAATTTCTGCGTACCCGCCCCCGTTACGCCTCCCTTTTTGAACTGCCTATCACCGATTACAAAGCCTGGGCAAATGGACTCAAAGCCGCTGGGTATGCCACCAATCCCCAATACCCCGAACTTCTTATTGGCCTGATTGAACGCTATTCCTTACACAAATACGACCAACCAGGCGCTTCTATACCCAAAGCCCCTAAAACCGAAACAGAACTAAAACCTGCTGCAGAACCCAAACCCAACCCCCGAGTCAATAAAAGCCAGTCGTATCGGTTGGTGTACATCAATGGATTAAGGGCGGTGGAACTGCTGAGCGACTTTGACCGAGCCCTCTTCAACCAAGCCTTTGAACTCCCAGAACGAAAATGGATGAAGTACAACGAACGCGGACCCAACGACGCTTTAAAAGCAGGCCAAATTGTCTTTTTGGAACCCCTACGCAATTCGGCCGCCCTTGGAACAAACGAGCATGCCGTTCAGGCAGGCGATACCTGGCATTCCATTGCCCATAAATACGGCATTAAAACCAAAGCCCTGCTAAAGAAAAACCGCGCCGGAGCCGGAAGTCCTTTGGAAATCGGAACCAAAATACGACTGCGCTAATCCTGTTTCTGCTAGCCTTGGTTCTGTTTCAATTACCTTTGTTGCATGCCTGATTCATCCGCCTTGCCTCCAATGGCAAAACAGATAAACCATGTCCATACCGAACATGGCATCGAACGCCCCGATCCCTTTTTTTGGCTAAGAGAACGCGACCACCCCGATGTTTTGGCCTACCTACAGGCCGAAAACGAATACCTGGAACAGCAAATGAATCCCCTGAACGACCTGCGGGAAACCCTGTTTCAAGAAATGAAAGGCCGCCTAGCCCCCCGCGACAACAGCGTACCCTACCTTAAAGCTGGCTTCTGGTATTACCACCGTTTTGAAGAGGGCCTAGAACATGCCAAATACTTCCGAAAAAAGGAGGGCTCTGACCACGAACAACTTTTGCTCGATGTTAACGTCGAAGCATTAAACCAACCCTACATTCAAGAGGCTGGACTCGCCGTTAGTCCCGATGGCCAATACCTGGCCTACGGGCTTGATTTGGTTGGACGAAGGCAATACCGCCTTTTTATAAAGCACATCGACTCGGGACAGGTGCTGGAACACAGCATCGACGATACCGATGGCAGCTATGCCTGGGCCGCCAACAACCGGCATTTATTTTTTGAACGAAAAGACCCCGAAACCCTCCGCACCTGCCAGGTGTTTCGAGTAGATACCGCAAGTTCCAATGCCCCGGTTCAGGTGTATTACGAACCCGACGAGACCTTTTATTGCCAGCTGGAAAAAAGCCGCGATGCACAGGTTATTTTTATTCACAGCCTAAGCACCCAAACCTCTGAAAGCCGATTTATTCACGCCCTTGAACCTGAAGCCGATTTTAAAGTTCTTAGCCTCCGAAAAACCGATGTGCTCTATTATCCCTGCCACCGTTTTGATCGGTTTTGGATTCTTACCAACCACCAAGCCCTCAATTTTAGACTTATGTGGGCCGAAGTCTCCAACCCAGACCTAAGCCAATGGAAAGAGGAAATTCCTCATCGACCTCAGGTGTTGATCGAAGCGGCCGAGGCCTTCGCTGATTTTTTGGTGGTTCAAGAACGAGACCAAGGACTGCAGCGCCTCCGCATCTATCCCTTGAATTCCAACTCCCTTATTGACCATTGTTTGCCTTTCAACGAACAGGTGTATTCCCTATGGTTGGACGCTAATCCCGAATTTAAGACCCAGGCCATTCGCTTCGGGTACACTTCCCTTACCCGTCCGGTTTCTACACTTGAATACCACCTGTTTACAGGAGAAACCTTTGTGCTAAAAGAACAAGAGGTGCAGGGGGGGCACGATGCCGAAGCCTACCTAAGCGAACGGGTTTGGGCCGAATCCCACGACGGAGTTCAGGTGCCCATCAGTTTGGTGTACCGAAAAGACCTGTTTAAACCCGAAAACCAGCCTTGCCTGCTGTACGGATATGGCAGCTATGGTATTTCTTTAGACCCCTGGTTCAGTTCGGCACGCTTGTCGCTCTTAGACCGAGGTTGGGTTTTTGCCATTGCCCACATTCGCGGCGGCCAAGATTTGGGCCGGCAGTGGTACGAAACCGGGAAAAAACATCTGAAGAAAAACACCTTTTTAGATTTTATTGCCTGCGCTGAAACCCTAGTAAAAAAAGGCTTTGCCGCATCGGGGAATGTGCATGCCATGGGCGGAAGTGCCGGAGGCCTCTTGGTTGGCGCCTGCTTAAATATGCGTCCCGATTTATGGAAATCGGTGGTGGCTCAGGTGCCTTTTGTTGATGTGGTTACTACCATGCTTGATGATAGCATTCCCCTGACCACCGGTGAATACGACGAATGGGGCAATCCCAACGACCCAGCGTATTTTGCCAGCATGCTGGAATATTCTCCTTACGATCAAGTTCGGCAAGCCGCCTACCCACCGGTCTTGGTTACTACTGGCTACCACGATTCTCAGGTTCAGTACTGGGAACCCGCCAAATGGGTGGCCCGCCTCCGGCAATTGAACCAGGGCATGCCCCAGTTGCTTTTTTACACCGACCTAAACAGCGGGCACGGCGGTCAAAGCGGTAGGTTTGAACGCCTAAAGGAATTGGCCTTGGAATACGCGTTTTTGATTGGCCGGGGTTGAGGGGAACGGACGAATTTTTTTAATCTTTAGAACCAACAAAATAAAAAAGGGCATACAATGGAATGTTTGTTAGCCAATCTTCATTCCTGTAATTTGACATAGAGGTTCGGTAGCATCTGATTTCTGGATGTTTAGCAAAAAATGTTCTGAGTGATTTAGATCGTAGATTTTCTGATGCTTTTACTTCTAGGGGAACAATGGAATGCCCATGTTCAAAAAGAACATCTATTTCCGCACTTCCATTTTGATTGGTCCAATAATGCAGGTTATCCAAATGAAAGGGAAGCAGTTGCTGAATGGCAAATTGTTCGGTGAGTGCCCCTTTAAACTCTTGAAAAAGAACATCGTTTTCTAGGATGGTTTTTTCAGATATACCCCCCATAGCGCCCAACAAACCTACGTCCAAATGATAAATTTTAAAGGTGGACACATCTCGATACGACTTTAAAGGTTTGGCTACCTTGTTGACGCAATAAATTTTATGAATCAGCCCATAATTTTGAAGCCAATCTATGGCAATTTCGTAATCCCTGGCACGGGCGCCTGTTCGAAGTACATTGTAAATAAACTTCTTGTTTTCTTTCGATAGCTGGCTTAATACATTGTTCCAGACCAAGCTGATCTTCTGAATGATTGCCCCAGGGGCATGCTTCGCAAAATCAAGCTCATACGATTTTAAAATGGAATTCTGAATTTTCCGAACCTCAGGATAGCTAGATTTTTCAGTAAAGGCAGATACGGCCTCGGGCATGCCCCCAACGAAAAAATACTGTTTCAGCAAGTGTATGAATTCTTCCTTTAAAAATGCAATCGCATCCCAATCGCCAGAATAAACAAGTTCTGCTAAATCCGTTCGATTTTTGGCTTTTAAAAATTCATCGAAGCTGAGTGGAAAAACAAATTGAAAATCCACTTTGCCCACAGGGAACGATGTTTTTTGAGAAATGGTGATTCCCATGAGCGAACCCGCCGCAACAATATGCAAATCGGGCATTTCCTCATGGAAATACTTCAAAGAAGTTAAGCCGCCGCCGGCTTCTTGAATTTCATCTAAAATCAACAATGTTCGCCCCGCTTGAATTTTTTGCTGAGTCTGAATTTCAATGAGTTTAATGATTCGTTCGGGGTTATAATCTCCTTCAAAAAGCGTGATTAACTTCGCCTCTTTTTCAAAATTCACATACACGTAGTTTTCAAAATGCAATTCCCCCAGCGACTTCATAAGCCAGGTTTTACCCACTTGCCGGGCTCCGAACAACAACAAAGGTTTCCTATGCGCGGCTTCCTTCCACTGCAGCAGTTTTATCATTAAGTTTCGCTCCATTTGTACGGACTTTGCTTCTCAAATGTACAAAAGTCCCTCGACTTTCTGGCAACCTTGCCATTTTCTCGTACGACTTTTTGGCAATCCTGCCATTTTCTCGTACGACTTTTTGGCAAGCCCGCCATTTTTCCTCAGGACTTTCCGGCATTTCCGCCCCATTTGAATCCAGTTGCCTTTTAAAACCAAGCCGCCCGCGGCAGGGATTGACGAGGCTACCCCGCAAGGCCTGAAACGGAAGCCGGCCCCCGACCGGCAGAGCGACGCGAGGAGCTACTGCCGGGCAAGGGCTGGCCCGTTTTCAGGCTGCGGAGTTGCCCGGAAAGCCCGGCTGCCGCCCCACACTAACATCTATACAGCACACACATCTGTTCGCTGTACTTTGACATCAACCCGCCCTTGCTTACCTTTGTGCCTAACTTGCCCACCATGTATAGAACACACACCTGCGGAGAATTGCGCCTAGCCAACGTTGGCACAGAAGTTACCCTGAGCGGTTGGGTGCAACGCAACCGAGATCTGGGCGGAATGACCTTCGTTGACCTGCGCGATCGGTACGGAATTACCCAACTTTCTTTTAACCTCGAGGCCCGCCCCGAACTCACCGAACAAGCCCGAAAACTGGGCCGGGAATTTGTGCTGCAAGTCAGCGGTACCGTTACCGAACGCGAAAGCAAAAACCCCGGAATGCCCACCGGCGATATCGAAATTCGGGTTACCCAGCTGCAAATTCTAAATGCCAGCGAAACACCTCCATTTACCATTGAAGAGCACAGCGATGGCGGTGACGAACTGCGGATGAAGTACCGCTACCTAGACCTGCGCCGCCCCAGCCTTCAGCGCCAAATTATGCTCAGGCACAACACTGCCCAGGCCGTTCGAAACTACCTGAACTCGGCCAGTTTCATGGAAATTGAAACCCCATTTTTGATCCGCTCAACCCCCGAAGGCGCTCGCGATTTTGTGGTGCCCAGCCGTATGCAAGCCGGTCAATTTTACGCCCTGCCCCAATCGCCTCAAACCTTTAAGCAGCTGCTCATGGTGTCGGGCTACGACCGCTATTACCAAATTGTGCGGTGCTTCCGCGACGAAGATTTACGCTCAGACCGGCAGCCTGAATTCACTCAAATTGATTGCGAAATGGCTTTCGTGGACCGAGAAGATGTGCTCGCCACCTTCGAAGGTTTGCTGCGCCACGTTTTTAAACAGGTAAAAGGCATTGAATTGCCCGAGTTCCTGCGCCTGTCGTACGACGAAGCCATGGAACGCTATGGCTCCGACAAACCCGACCTGCGTTTTGGCATGGAAATACACGATGTAACTCTGCTTACCCGAAACGGGGCGTTCCCC